>NZ_JBIAVX010000027.1:0-58969 GCF_042894725.1 Streptomyces sp. NPDC001480
GTAGCCGAAGCCCGGCTCCAGCGGCTCGATCACGAACCGGGAGCGGAACTCGTCGACGACCTCTTCGGTCAGTGACGGACGCTGAGCGATCAGCATGTGTGGATCAGATCCTTCTTTCGTGGACGCCCGCTATTTGACGTCCGACGGAAACCGCGCCCGTGAAAAGCACGGGTACTGCAAGGGTACGGGCGGCACGACCCGAAGGAGCCGTACCGCCCGAAACCCCGAAACCAGCGGAGCGCTGCGCGTCAGACGCGACGGCGCTTCGGCGGGCGGCAGCCGTTGTGCGGGGTCGGGGTGACGTCCTGGATGGAGCCGACCTCGAGGCCCGTGGCCTGAAGGGAGCGGATCGCGGTCTCACGACCGGAGCCCGGGCCCTTGACGAACACGTCGACCTTGCGCATGCCGTGCTCCTGGGCGCGGCGGGCAGCCGACTCGGCGGCCATCTGCGCGGCGAACGGCGTGGACTTCCGGGAGCCCTTGAAGCCGACGTGGCCGGCGGAGGCCCAGGAGATCACGTTGCCGGACGGGTCCGTGATCGAGACGATCGTGTTGTTGAACGTGCTCTTGATGTGCGCGTGGCCGTGAGCGACGTTCTTCTTTTCCTTGCGGCGCACCTTCTTGGCAGCGCCCTGACGTCCCTTGGGGGGCATCTCTTAACTCCTACGGGAGGTGGTCGGTCCTACAGCGAAGACCGTGGACAGGCGTCCGCTGCGGACTACTTCTTGCCCGGCTTCTTCTTGCCGGCGATGGCGCGACGCGGGCCCTTGCGGGTGCGGGCGTTGGTGCTGGTGCGCTGACCGCGGACGGGCAGACCGCGGCGGTGACGCAGACCCTGGTACGTGCCGATCTCGACCTTGCGGCGGATGTCGGCCTGGATCTCGCGACGGAGGTCACCCTCGGTCTTGATGTTGTTGTCGACGTACTCGCGGATCGCGACGAGCTGCTCCTCGGAGAGGTCGCGAACGCGGGTGTTCGGGTCGACGCCGGTCGCTGCCAGCGTCTGCTGCGAAAGAGTCCGGCCGATGCCGAACACGTAGGTGAGGGCGATCTCCACGCGCTTTTCGCGCGGGATGTCGACACCGGAAACGCGTGCCATTAAATGGCTCCTGGTGGTCTTCGGAGGTCTTCCGCAGGACCGGCTCCCAGCCGCCGTACTAGGTACGAACTGGGTCCCCGGCCTCCGAACCGGGGGTGTCGAGCCTTGATCGACTCGGGCCCTGCGTATGAACATATTCAGCTTGCGTCGCGCGAAACTCTGCGTGAGGTGCAGAGGGATCGGTCGTGCGTCAGCCCTGGCGCTGCTTGTGGCGCGGGTTCTCGCAGATGACCATGACCCGGCCGTGACGGCGGATCACCCTGCACTTGTCGCAGATCTTCTTGACGCTCGGCTTGACCTTCATTGGGTGAGGTTCTCCGGGTCAGTGCCATCGCTCCGGGCGGGCCCGGGGCTCGGGCAAGATCTACTTGTAGCGGTAGACGATCCGGCCACGCGTCAGGTCGTACGGAGACAGCTCCACCACGACCCGGTCGTCAGGGAGGATACGGATGTAGTGCATACGCATCTTGCCGCTGATGTGTGCCAGGACCTGGTGGCCGTTCTGGAGCTCGACCTTGAACATGGCGTTCGGCAGAGACTCGACGACAGTGCCCTCGATCTCGATGGCACCTTGCTTCTTGGCCACGCTTCGCCCTTCGAATCGACTACCTTGATCGACTCTCCTGCTTCCCTTGCGGGCGCATGCGGACATGCGGGTACACGAGAGCCGACGAGTCAGTCTACGTCAGCGCACCCCGAAACACGAATCGAGAGAGCCTGCCCGGCGCTCAAGATCGGTATGCACGAGCTTCACCCCCGATACCGGACGCGTCAGCCGAGCGGGTCCGGCGCCGCCGTGATGCCGTGCTCCGCCAGCTTGGCCTTGCCGCCGACCCATCCTCGACGCCGCCCTCGCGGGGCTCGGCGCCCGGGGCGCCTCGCTGCTTCGAGCGGCTGCGCCGACCTCCGGCCGACGGTCACGACTCAGGACCGTTGTCAGCCGAGCGGGTCCGGCGCCGCCGTGATGCCGTGCTCCGCCAGCTTGGCCTTGCCGCCGTCGGGGGCTGTGAGGACCAGGGGACCCTGGTCCGTGAGGGCGACGGAGTGTTCCCAGTGGGAGGACCAGGTGCCGTCGGTGGTGATGACCGTCCAGTCGTCGGAGAGGACCTCGGTCTTCGGGGTGCCCAGGGAGACCATGGGCTCGATGGCCAGGCAGAAGCCGGGAACCAGCTTGGGGCCCTTGCCCCGGCGGCGGTCGACGTAGTTCAGCAGGTGCGGGTCCATGTGCATCTCGGTGCCGATGCCGTGGCCGCCGTAGTCCTCGATGATGCCGTAGCGGCCGCCGCCGGGCTTCGGCTGGCGCCGGATGTACGTCTCGATCGCCCGGGAGACGTCGACCAGGCGGCTGCCCTGCTTCATCGCCGCGATGCCGGCCCACATCGACTCCTCCGTGACCCGGGAGAGCTCGACCAGTTCCGGGGCGTGACCGGAGCCGACGAAGGCGGTGTAGGCCGCGTCACCGTGCCAGCCGTCGACGATCGCGCCGCAGTCGATGGAGATGATGTCGCCGTCCTTGAGGACGACGTCGTCGGAGGGGATGCCGTGCACGACGACGTCGTTCACGGACGTGCAGATGGTGGCGGGGAAACCGCCGTACCCCAGGAAGTTCGACTTCGCGCCGTGCTCGGCGAGCACCTTGCGGGCGACCTCGTCCAGGTCCTTGGTGCTCGCACCCGGCACCGCCACCTCCCGGGTGGCGGCGTGGATCGCGGCGACGACCAGCCCCGCCGCACGCATCTTCGCGATCTGCTCGGGGCTCTTGATCTCCACTGTCAGCTCTGCCCTCTCACGGGAGTACGGTCTTGTACACCCCAACAGTACGGCCCCCGCGGCTCGCCGACACATGGTGGTACCGGTCGTGGCCCACCGCGGTCGAGGCCGCACGCGAGCAACTCCTGGCCGGGGACCACCGCGGCCCGCTCGCCGGTCCTCGCATCGCGCACCTCGGAGACGATCTTATCGCCTTCCCCCAGGAAGGCACCGGTCTCCAGCCTTCCGTCGGGGGACAGGACCGCCCCCGGGTCGGACTGACGCGCCTCCTGCTCCGGGGCCGGCGTCTCCTTGCCGCTCGCGTCGTAGAAGATCCTGCCCGCCTTGTTGTTGCCGGGGTCCACCATGGCCGCGCGCTTACCCTGCCGAGGATGGACAAAGGCTGCCCCGACATGAACCGGAACAGCCTTGTACACAACACCACGGCCGCGGCGCCCCGAAGGGCACCGCGGCCGAATGGTCCGCGAACCTACTTGTTCTCCGCCGTTTCGCGCTTGAGCGCCTCCAGCGCGCGCTGCGTGATCTCGTCCACCGGGCCCAGCGAGGAGATCGTGCGGACCAGCCCCTGAGCCTTGTAGTAGTCGATGATCGGCTCGGTCTGCGTGTGGTAGACCTCCAGCCGCTTGCGGACGGTCTCCTCGGAGTCGTCGTCACGCTGGTACAGCTCACCGCCGCAGACGTCGCAGACGCCCTCCTGCTTGGGCGGGGTGTACGTCACGTGGAAGACGTGGGATGAGTCCTTGCGGCAGATCCGCCGGCCGGCGATCCGCTTCACGACCTCTTCCTCGGGTACCTCGAGGTCGAGCACCGCATCGAGCTTGATGCCCTCGCTCTCGAGCAGCTCGTCCAGTGCCTCGGCCTGGGAGACGTTGCGCGGGAAGCCGTCCAGCAGGAAGCCGCCCTCGGCGTCCGGCTGCTCCATGCGGTCCTTCGCCATGGCGATGGTGACCTCGTCCGGGACGAGGTTGCCGGCGTCCATGTAGGACTTGGCGAGCTTCCCGAGCTCCGTCTGCTGGCTGATGTTCGCGCGGAACAGGTCACCCGTGGAGATGTGCGGGATGCGCAGCTTCTCGGCAAGGCGTACTGCCTGCGTTCCCTTACCGGCACCCGGCGGCCCGACGAGCACGATTCGCATCAGCGGAGGAACCCTTCGTAATTGCGCTGCTGGAGCTGGCTCTCGATCTGCTTCACCGTCTCCAGACCCACACCCACGATGATCAGGATGCTCGTCCCGCCGAACGGGAAGTTCTGGCTTGCGCCGAAGCCGACCAACGCCATTGTCGGTACGAGAGCGATCAGACCCAGATACAGCGAACCCGGCCAGGTGATCCGGTTGAGCACGTAGCTGAGGTACTCAGCGGTCGGTCGGCCAGCCCGGATGCCCGGGATAAAGCCACCATACTTCTTCATGTTGTCGGCGACTTCCTCGGGGTTGAAGGAGATCGCCACGTAGAAGAACGCGAAGAACACGATGAGCAAGAAGTACAGAGTGATGTAAATCGGGTGATTGCCCTTGGTCAGGTTCTGCTCGACCCACGTTGTCCAGCCCGATTTACTGCCGGAGAACTGCGCCACCAACGCCGGGATGTAGAGCAGCGACGAAGCGAAGATGACAGGAATCACACCCGCCTGGTTCACCTTCAAAGGGATGTAGGTGGACGTACCGCCGTACGAGCGACGGCCGATCATGCGCTTCGCGTACTGCACGGGGATGCGGCGCTGGGCCTGCTCGACGAAGACCACCAGGCCGACCATGACCAGGCCCACCAGGATCACGGTGCTGAACTCGATCCAGCCGCCGGCCAGGGTGCCCTGCTTCTTGATAGCCCACAGCGAGGACGGGAAGGTCGCGGCGATCGAGATGAACATCAGGATCGACATGCCGTTGCCGATGCCGCGGTCGGTGATGAGCTCACCGAGCCACATCACGACACCCGTTCCGGCGGTCATGGTGACGACCATGACGACCGTGGTGAAGATCGACTGGTCGGGCACGATCTGGCTGGCGACGGGGCAGCTGCCGAACAGGGCGCCACTGCGGGCGGTGGCCACCAGGCCGGTGCCCTGAAGGATGGCGAGCGCCACGGTCAGGTAGCGGGTGTACTGCGTGATCTTCGCGGTACCCGCCTGACCCTCCTTCTTCAGGGCCTCGAGGCGCGGGATGACCACGGTCAGCAGCTGAAGGATGATGCTCGCCGTGATGTACGGCATGATCCCGAGCGCGAAGATCGTGATCTGGAGCAGCGCGCCGCCGCTGAACATGTTGACGAGACCGAAAATGCCCTGGTTGCCGGACGCCTCGGTGACGCACGTCTGGACGGCCTGGTAGTTGACGCCGGGGATCGGGACGTGCGTACCGACTCGGTACACCACGATGATGCCCAGCGTGAAGAGCAGCTTCTTGCGCAGGTCGGGCGTCCTGAACGCCCGGGCGAACGCGGTGAGCACGGTGCCTCCTGCGACCCCCGCGCAACTGCGTCAAGGGTGACGGTCTGAGGTTTCGACAAATACGTAACGGTCAAAGCCCGCTCAGAGTGCCCCATGTGAGCACCCAGTGAAAGTGGGCAGTGCTGGCCACCTTACCGGCGAGCAGCGCCCTCTGGAACGACCAACCGGGGATACCCCAAAATGTGGGGTATCCCCGGTCGGGATCGCTCACGTCATCGAGGCGCCTGACTGGATCAGACGAGCTCGGTGACCGTACCGCCGACGGCGGTGATCTTCTCCTTGGCGGAGCCGGAGACGGCGTCGACCGTCACCTGGAGCGCCACGGAGACCTCGCCCTGGCCGAGGACCTTGACGAGGCTGTTCTTGCGAACGGCACCCTTGGCCACGAGACCCTCGACGGTGACCTCGCCACCCTCGGGGTAGAGCGCGGCCAGCTTGTCGAGGTTCACGACCTGGTACTCGGTCTTGAACGGGTTCTTGAAGCCCTTCAGCTTCGGGAGACGCATGTGGAGCGGCATCTGGCCACCCTCGAAGCGCTCCGGAACCTGGTAGCGGGCCTTGGTGCCCTTGGTACCACGACCGGCCGTCTTACCCTTCGACGCCTCACCACGACCGACACGGGTCTTGGGGGTCTTGGCGCCCGGGGCGGGACGGAGGTTGTGGATCTTGAGCGGGTTCTGCTCCGCCATGATCAGTCGACCTCCTCGACCGTCACGAGGTGGCGGACGGTGTGCACCATGCCGCGGAACTCGGGGCGGTCCTCCTTGACGACCTGCGTGTTGATGCCCTTGAGACCAAGGGAACGCAGGGTGTCACGGTGGTTCTGCTTGCTGCCGATGTAGGACTTGACCTGCGTGATCTTGAGCTGCGCCATGATCACACACCCGCCCCGGCACGCGCACGGAGAAGAGCCGCGGGGGCGACGTCCTCGAGCGGCAGACCACGGCGGGCCGCGATCTCCTCGGGACGCTGCAGACCCTTCAGGGCCTCCACGGTCGCGTGCACGATGTTGATCGCGTTGTCGGAGCCGAGCGACTTCGACAGCACGTCGTGGATACCGGCGCACTCGAGCACGGCACGCACCGGACCACCGGCGATAACACCGGTACCGGGGGACGCGGGCTTGAGCAGGACGACGCCGGCAGCCTTCTCACCCTGGATGGGGTGCGGGATGGTGCCCTGGATCCGGGGGACCTTGAAGAAGTGCTTCTTGGCCTCCTCAACACCCTTGGCGATGGCGGCCGGCACCTCCTTGGCCTTGCCGTAACCGACACCCACGGTGCCGTCACCGTCGCCCACCACGACCAGCGCGGTGAAGCTGAAGCGACGACCACCCTTCACAACCTTGGCGACGCGGTTGATCGCGACGACGCGCTCAACGTACGCGGTCTTCTCGGCGGCAGCAGCGCCGCCGTCACGGCCCTTCCGGTCCCGCCGCTCGCCGCCACCGGCACCGCCACCGCGGCGCTGGGGTCCAGCCATTGGAATTACCTCTCTCTGTTTCCGCTAGCTACGGCAGGCTCAGAACTTGAGCCCGGCTTCGCGGGCGGCGTCCGCCAGGGCAGCGATGCGCCCGGCGTACTGGTTGCCACCACGGTCGAACACGACAGCCTCGACACCGGCGGCCTTGGCACGCTCGGCGACCAGGGCGCCGACCTGCTTGGCCTGCGAGGACTTGTCGCCCTCGCCACCGCGGACGGACGCGTCCAGGGTGGACGCGGACGCCAGGGTGTGGCCCTTGAGGTCGTCGATCACCTGCGCCACGATGTGGCGGTTCGAGCGGGTCACGACCAGACGGGGACGCTCCGCCGTACCGGAGATCCGCTTGCGGATCCGGATGTGACGGCGCTTGATCGCGGCGCGCTTGTAGGCGTCGCCCTTGAGGATCTTCTGCCCGTATGCCATGGCTTACTTACCCGCCTTTCCGACCTTGCGGCGGATGACTTCGCCCTCGTACTTGACGCCCTTGGCCTTGTACGGGTCGGGCTTGCGCAGCTTGCGGATGTTGGCCGCAACCTCGCCGACCTTCTGCTTGTCGATGCCCTCGACCTGGAAGCGGGTCGGGGTCTCCACCTTGAAGGTGATGCCCTCGGGCGCCTCGACGGTGATCGGGTGGCTGTAGCCGAGAGCGAACTCGAGGTTCGAACCCTTGGCCGTCACGCGGTAACCGACACCGCTGATCTCGAGCTTCTTCACGTAACCCTGGGTCACGCCGGTGATCATGTTCGCCACCAGCGTGCGGGACAGGCCGTGCAGGGCCTTGTTCTGACGCTCGTCGTTGGGGCGGGTGACGTTGAGAACGCCGTCCTCACCCTTGGCGATGTCGATCGGCGCGACGATGGTGTGGGTCAGCGAGCCCTTGGGACCCTTGACCGAGATCGTACGGCCGTCGATGGTGACGTCCACGCCGGCGGGAACCGTGATGGGGAGCTTGCCAATACGCGACATAGCTGTTTCCTCCGTTCCCTTCCGCTACCAGACGTAGGCGAGGACTTCCCCACCCACGCCCTTCTTGCCGGCCTGCTTGTCGGTGAGGAGCCCGTGCGACGTGGAGATGATCGCCACGCCGAGGCCGCCGAGCACCTTCGGCAGGTTGGTGGACTTCGCGTACACCCGGAGACCGGGCTTGGAGATCCGCTTGATGCCCGCGATGGAGCGCTCACGGTTCGGGCCGAACTTCAGCTCGAGAACGAGGTTCTTGCCGACCTCGGCGTCCTCGATCTTCCAGCCCGTGATGAAGCCCTCCTGCTGGAGGATCTCCGCGATGTGCGACTTGATCTTCGATGCCGGCATCGTCACGGAGTCGTGGTATGCCGAGTTCGCGTTCCGCAGACGCGTAAGCATGTCTGCGATCGGATCAGTCATGGTCATGAATTGGCCTTCGGCCTCTCTCGCCGGGGTTTCCTGGTGCGCCATCCCTCTCCCCGATCCGAGACGGGACGGGTGCGGCGCGGTGGACCTACGGCGTAGTAAGTCGTACGGGCGCGGCAGACGCCCAACCCCACAAGCCTAAGGCATGCGGAGTAGGGCCCCTGCCGACCCAGATGCTTACCGAGAGCTTCAGGAATCCCTTAAAGCAGGGATTACCAGGAGCTCTTGGTCACGCCCGGCAGCTCGCCACGGTGAGCCATCTCACGAAGGCACACGCGGCACAGGCCGAACTTGCGGTACACGGAGTGCGGACGGCCGCAGCGCTGGCAGCGGGTGTAGCCACGCACACCGAACTTGGGCTTGCGAGCAGCCTTGGCAATCAGAGCCTTCTTCGCCATCTCGCTCACGCCTCCTTGAACGGGAAGCCGAGGTGACGAAGGAGCGCGCGGCCCTCAGCGTCGTTGGTCGCCGTGGTGACCACGGTGATGTCCATGCCCCGGGTACGGTCGATCTTGTCCTGGTCGATCTCGTGGAACATGACCTGCTCCGTGAGACCGAAGGTGTAGTTGCCACGGCCGTCGAACTGCTTGGGGGACAGGCCGCGGAAGTCGCGGATGCGCGGCAGCGCGAGCGACAGGGTGCGGTCCAGGAACTCCCACATGCGGTCGCCACGGAGCGTGACGTGGGCACCGATCGGCTGACCCTCACGCAGCTTGAACTGCGCGATGGACTTGCGGGCCTTGGTGACGGCCGGCTTCTGACCGGTGATGGTGGTCAGGTCGCGGATCGCGCCCTCGATCAGCTTCGAGTCACGGGCGGCGTCGCCGACACCCATGTTGACCACGATCTTGACGAGGCCGGGGATCTGCATGACGTTCTCGTACTTGAACTCGTCACGCAGCTTGCCCGCGATCTCCTCGCGGTACTTCTGCTTCAGACGCGGAGTCGTGGTGGTAGCCATCAGATGTCCTCACCCGTCCGCTTGGCAACGCGGATCTTGTTGCCTTCGTCGTCGAAGCGGTAACCGACACGCGTGACGACCTTGTTGCCGTCCTTCTCAACGACCAGCTGGACGTTGGAGACGTGGATCGGCGCCTCGGTCGTGACGATGCCGCCGGCCTGCGAACCGCGAGCGGTCGGACCGGCCTTGGTGTGCTTCTTGACCCGGTTGACACCCTCGACCAGGACGCGGTCCTCGCGGGGGTAGGCCGCGATGACCTTGCCCTGCTTGCCCTTGTCCTTACCGGTGATGACCTGGACCAGGTCGCCCTTCTTGATCTTCATGCTTACAGCACCTCCGGCGCGAGCGAGATGATCTTCATGAACTTCTTCTCGCGCAGCTCACGGCCGACCGGGCCGAAGATGCGGGTGCCGCGAGGGTCGCCGTCGTTCTTCAGAATGACGGCGGCGTTCTCGTCGAAGCGGATGTACGAGCCGTCCGGACGGCGGCGCTCCTTGACGGTGCGAACGATGACCGCCTTGACGACGTCACCCTTCTTCACGTTGCCACCGGGGATCGCGTCCTTGACGGTGGCGACGATGACGTCACCGATGCCCGCGTAGCGGCGACCGGAGCCACCGAGCACACGGATGCAAAGGATCTCCTTCGCACCAGTGTTGTCGGCGACGCGCAGTCGCGACTCCTGCTGGATCACGTCTATCTCCTGTTTGTCTGCCGGTTCCCGGCAGGGGCCTCAGTTACGAGAGCCCCTGCCGAGCCTGGCGGAACTGTCCTGCGGGTTTGCCCGCAGGAAATTACTTGGCCTTCTCGAGGATCTCGACGACGCGCCAGCGCTTCGTCGCGGACAGCGGCCGGGTCTCCATGAGGAGGACGCGGTCGCCGACGCCCGCGGCGTTCTGCTCGTCGTGCGCCTTGAGCTTGTTGGTACGGCGGATGACCTTGCCGTACAGCGCGTGCTTGACGCGGTCCTCGACGGCGACGACGACGGTCTTGTCCATCTTGTCGCTGACGACGAGACCCTCACGGGTCTTGCGGAAGCCGCGGGCCTCTGCAGTCTGCTCAGTCACGTTGCTCTCACTCATCAGGCGCTCTCCACCGTCTCGATGCCCAGCTCGCGCTCACGCATCAGGGTGTAGATCCGCGCGATGTCCTTACGGACGGCCTTCAGCCGACCGTGGTTCTCGAGCTGACCGGTCGCCGCCTGGAAGCGGAGGTTGAACAGCTCTTCCTTGGCCTCGCGGAGCTTCGCCAGAAGCTCCTCGTTGCCCAGCTCGCGCAGCTCGGACGCCTTGGTACCGGCCGACATCACGCTTCACCTGCCTCGCGCTTGACGATCCGGCACTTCATCGGCAGCTTGTGGGCCGCGCGAAGGAGCGCCTCACGGGCGATCTTCTCGTTCGGGTAGGACAGCTCGAACATCACCCGACCCGGGTGAACGTTCGCGATCCACCACTCCGGCGAACCCTTACCGGAACCCATGCGGGTCTCGGCGGGCTTCTTGGTCAGCGGGCGGTCCGGGTAGATGTTGATCCAGACCTTGCCGCCACGCTTGATGTGGCGGGTCATCGCGATACGGGCCGCCTCGATCTGGCGGTTGGTCACGTACGCCGGCGTGAGGGCCTGGATGCCGTACTCGCCGAACGCAACCGTCGTACCGCCCTTGGCCTGACCACGACGCTTCGGGTGGTGCTGCTTGCGGTGCTTGACCCTACGGGGGATCAGCATTTCGGTCAGGCCTCCGTTCCGGTGCTCTCAGCCGGAGCGGACGCGGGAGCCTCGGCCTTGGGGGCCTCGGCGCCGGCAGCCTGCTGCGGCTTGCGACCGCGCCGCTCGCCACCACGGCCACCACGGGCCGGGCGGTCGGCACCGCCACGCGCCGGGCGGTTACCCGCACGGGCGGCAGCGTTCTCGGCGCGGACCTCGGCGATGTTCTTGACGTCGCCCTTGTAGATCCAGACCTTCACACCGATGCGGCCGAAGGTCGTCTTGGCCTCGAAGAAGCCGTAGTCCACGTTCGCGCGGAGCGTGTGCAGGGGCACGCGGCCCTCGCGGTAGAACTCCGAGCGGGACATCTCGGCGCCACCGAGGCGGCCACCGCACTGGATCTTGATGCCCTTGGCGCCGGCCTTCATGGCGGACTGCATGCTCTTGCGCATGGCCCGACGGAAGGAGACGCGGGAGGAGAGCTGCTCGGCGACGGCCTGGGCGACCAGCTGAGCGTCGGTCTCGGGGTTCTTGACCTCGAGGATGTTCAGCTGGACCTGCTTGCCCGTGAGCTTCTCGAGGTCACCGCGGATGCGGTCGGCCTCGGCGCCGCGGCGGCCGATGACGATGCCCGGACGAGCGGTGTGGATGTCCACACGCACGCGGTCACGGGTGCGCTCGATCTCGACCTTGGAGATGCCGGCGCGCTCCATGCCGGACGTCATCATCCGACGGATGGCGACGTCTTCCTTGACGTAGTCCTTGTACAGCTTGTCGGCGTACCAACGCGACTTGAAGTCGGTCGTGACACCGAGCCGGAACCCGTGCGGGTTTACCTTCTGGCCCATTACCGGGTTCCTTCCTTGCTGCTGACGACCACGGTGATGTGGCTGGTCCGCTTGCGGATCCGGTAGGCACGGCCCTGGGCGCGCGGACGGAACCGCTTCAGGGTCGGGCCCTCGTCGACGTAGGCCTCGGAAATGAAGAGGCTGTCGACATCGGTGTGGTCGTAGTTGTGCGCGGCGTTGGCGATGGCGCTGTCCAGCACCTTGCCGACCGGCACGCTCGCGGCCTGCGGGGCGAAACGCAGGACCGCCTGAGCCTCCGTGGCGTCCATGCCACGGATAAGGTCCACCACGCGGCGGGCCTTCATGGGCGTGACGCGGATGTACCGCGCCTGGGCCCTGGCTTCCATGGTTGTCCTTCCAGTGTCTGTCATGGTCATTCCACCCCGCTACTAGCGGCGCTTCGACTTCCGGTCGTCCTTGACGTGACCCCGGAAGGTGCGCGTCGGCGAGAACTCGCCGAGCTTGTGGCCGACCATCGACTCGGTGACAAACACCGGGATGTGGGTCTTGCCGTTGTGCACCGCGATCGTGTGGCCGAGCATCGCCGGGATGATCATCGAGCGGCGGGACCAGGTCTTGATGACGTTCTTGGTACCGGCTTCGTTCTGAGCGTCCACCTTCTTGACCAGGTGGTCGTCGACGAAGGGTCCCTTCTTCAAGCTACGAGGCATCTCAACCCGTCCTTAGCGCTTCTTGTTCGTCTTGCGGCGGCGGACGATGTACTTGTTCGACGCCTTCTTGGGCGAACGAGTACGGCCTTCCTTCTTGCCCCACGGGGACACAGGGTGGCGACCACCGGAGGTCCGGCCCTCACCACCACCGTGCGGGTGGTCAACCGGGTTCATGACCACACCACGGACGGTCGGGCGAACGCCCAGCCACCGCTTACGGCCGGCCTTACCCCAGTTGATGTTGCTCTGCTCGGCGTTGCCGACCTCGCCGACGGTGGCGCGGCAGCGCACGTCGACCAGGCGGATCTCACCGGACGGCATGCGGAGGTGGGCGTAGGCGCCCTCCTTCGCGAGCAGCTGCACGGAGGCACCGGCGGAGCGAGCGAACTTGGCACCGCCACCGGGACGGAGCTCGATCGCGTGGATCGTGGTACCGACCGGGATGTTGCGGAGGGCCAGGTTGTTGCCCGGCTTGATGTCGGCCCCGGGACCGTTCTCGACGCGGTCACCCTGCTGGAGGTTGCGCGGGGCGAGGATGTAGCGCTTCTCGCCGTCGGCGTAGTGCAGCAGCGCGATGCGCGCGGTGCGGTTGGGGTCGTACTCGATGTGCGCGACCTTCGCCGGCACGCCGTCCTTGTCGTGACGACGGAAGTCGATCACTCGGTAGGCGCGCTTGTGTCCGCCACCCTGGTGGCGAACGGTCACACGACCGGCGTTGTTACGGCCGCCCTTGCTGTGCAGCGGGCGGACCAGCGACTTCTCCGGCGTGGACCGCGTGACCTCGACGAAGTCGGCGACGCTGGCGCCACGACGGCCCGGCGTAGTCGGCTTGTACTTGCGGATTCCCATTTCTCAGTCCTCGTCCGATATCGGACGATCCGGACCGCCCTTAGGCGGTCGGACCGCCGAAGATGTCGATACGGTCGCCCTCGGCGAGGGTCACGATCGCGCGCTTGCTGCCGGCACGCTGACCGAAGCCGGTCTTCGTGCGCTTGCGCTTGCCCTGGCGGTTGATCGTGTTGACCCCGGTGACCTTGACCGAGAAGACCGCCTGGACGGCCTGCTTGATCTGGGTCTTGTTGGCGTTCGGGTCGACGATGAACGTGTACTTGTTCTCGTCGAGGAGCGCGTAGCTCTTCTCGGAGACGACCGGCTTCAGCAGGACGTCACGGGGGTCCGTGTACGACTTGCTCAGCGGCGTCTCGACGGTGTTCTTGCCCTCGGTGGCGTGGCGCTTCGCCTTGGCGAGACGCGCGGCCTTGGCGGCCTTGGCGGCCTTCGAGGCAATGCTCGGGTGACGCGTAGCCATCAGGCCTCGCTCCCTTCGGTGTCAGCGGCCTTGGGGCCAGACACGAAGGACTCGAAAGCGGCCTGGGTGAAGACCACGTCGTCCGAGACGAGAACGTCGTACGTGTTCAGCTGGCCCGGCTCCAGGATGTGGACCTGGGGCAGGTTGCGGGCGGACAGCCACGCGGCCTCGTCGGCGCGCTCGACGACCAGGAGCAGGTTCTTGCGCTCGCTGATCTTGCCGAACAGGCTCTTGGCGGCCTTGGTGCTGGGGTTCGCGCCCTCGATCACGCCGGAGACGACGTGGATGCGGTTGTGACGCGCCCGGTCGGTGAGGGCACCGCGCAGGGCGGCGGCCTTCATCTTCTTCGGGGTGCGCTGCGAGTAGTCACGCGGCTGCGGGCCGTGGACGACGCCACCACCGGCGAACTGCGGCGCGCGGGTCGAACCCTGACGGGCGCGGCCGGTGCCCTTCTGGCGGTAAGGCTTCTTGCCACCACCACGGACCTCGCCACGGGTCTTCGTCTTGTGCGTGCCCTGACGGGCAGCGGCCAGCTGCGCGACGACGACCTGGTGGATCAGCGGAACGCTGACCTTGGCGTCGAAGATCTCCGCGGGGAGCTCGACGGTACCGGCCTTGTCGCCCGCCGGCGAAAGGATGTCAACAGTGCTCATCGGTTACCTCAGGCCCCCTTGGCCGCGGTGCGGACCAGGACGAGGCCGCCGTTCGGACCGGGAACCGCGCCCTTGATGAGCAGCAGACCCTTCTCCGCGTCAACGGCGTGGACGGTCAGGTTCTGGGTGGTGACGCGCTCGTTGCCCATGCGACCCGCCATGCGGAGGCCCTTGAACACGCGGCCCGGGGTGGCGCAGCCACCGATGGAACCGGGCGAGCGGTGCTTGCGCTGGGTGCCGTGTCCGGCGCCGAGGCCCTTGAAGTTGTGACGCTTCATGACACCGGCGAAGCCCTTGCCCTTGCTCTTGCCGGTCACGTCGACCTTCACGCCGGCCTCGAACACCTCAGCGGTGATCTCCTGGCCGAGCGTGTACTCGGAGGCGTCCGCGGTGCGGATCTCGACGAGGTGACGACGGGGAGTGACGTCGGCCTTGGCGAAGTGGCCCTTGAGGGGCTTGTTCACCTTGCGCGGGTCGATCTCGCCGAACGCGATCTGGACGGACTCGTAGCCGTCGACGTCGTTCGTACGGACCTGGGTCACGACATTCGGGCCGGCCTTGACGACGGTGACCGGAACAACGCGGTTGTTCTCGTCCCACACCTGCGTCATGCCGAGCTTCTCGCCCAGGATGCCCTTGATCTGCTTAGCCATTCTCAGCCCACCAGCCTCAGAGCTTGATCTCGATGTCGACACCGGCCGGGAGGTCGAGTCGCATCAGAGAGTCAACGGTCTTGGGGGTCGGGTCGAGGATGTCGATCAGGCGCTTGTGCGTGCGCATCTCGAAGTGCTCGCGCGAGTCCTTGTACTTGTGCGGCGACTTGATGACGCAGTACACGTTCTTCTCAGTGGGCAGCGGCACCGGGCCCGCGACCGACGCACCAGTGCGGGTCACCGTCTCGACGATCTTCTTCGCCGAGGAGTCGATGACCTCGTGGTCGTAGGCCTTGAGCCGGATGCGGATCTTCTGTCCCGCCATGGCTACTCAGTAGTCCTGTCTCTCTAACGCTCTGGAACCCGGCGGATTCCTTCTGCTGCCTTCGTTCTTCCGACCCACGCGGTCGGGCGTGTCGCGCTCCCGCCGACACAGATGCCCCTTGTTCGAACATCCCTGCGGAATGCGACGGCCCTTCCGGAACCGCGGACCGGGGACCTCAGGCCCACCGGGCGCCTGGCCGGTGCCGCGCTCACACTTCCCGGAAGATTCCCGTACGTCCGCCCCAGTGCTGCCATCAGGCAGTTAGGGCGACGAGTACTGTGGGACTCGCTTCCAGTCCTCCCGGCGGGAGGCGCGCAGCATCAACACTCGACCGAGCAACTCCGACAGTCTGCCATATGGGGCGGGTACTCCGCCAATCGAGCCGGAGAGAATACCCCGAAGGTGATGTAGGTCAAACCGGGGCTGCCGCGTGGCCGCCACTCGCCACCGGCAGGGCCGCGCGATTCACGCCGTCGCGGACGTCCGGCGCACCGCCGGAGTCGGCACCGCCACTCGCAGGGTGCCGTCTGCGGCGGGGGCCGACCGGGCCACGGTCCGGTCCGCCCCGTCGCGGGCCAGCAGCGCGGGTGCGCCGGTCTCGGTCGGGAGGACCCGGACCGTCCAGCCCGTGTCCTCCAGATGGGCCTGCGTGGTCCGCCGGAAGGCGGCCGGGTCGGCGGTGCCGACGCCCTCCGCCGCGAAGCAGGGGGACGTCACGCGGCCTCGTGGACGACTTCCTCCGCGCGCTTGGGTGGCTGCTGCTCGTCCATGGTGACCTGCTTCGATGATGTGCCGCCGCCGGTGTTCCCCATCTGCCCCGACCCGCACGCCGCCACCGCAGCCCGGAGTTCATTCGGCGAAGCGGAAGGTGGAGGTGATCGCGTCGAAGATGTCGAAGAACGAGTCGGCGAGGTCGAGGACCTGACTGCTGCCGGCGACCAGGGCGACCTTGCCCTCCTGACCCGGGACGGGGATGTACGTCTGCATCAGGACGGCCCGGATCGTGCGGTTGAGGCTGTCGCCGGGAACCGCGATGTCCTCGATGCCGTACGTCCGTGCCGCCGGACCGACCCCCGGAATCTCGACGGTCGTCACCTTGCGCCAGGAGTCGCCCTCCTTCCTCGCCTCCTTCACGGCGAGTTGGGCGGCGATGGTGGCGGGGTCGTTGGACAGGGGCGCGCCTTCCCGTGTCCGGCCGCCGACGAGGGAGACGGTGACCGAGCCGGTGATCGGGGTGTCGCCGCCGAAGCTCTCCGCCATGCAGCCGCAGTACAGCGCACCGGACTTCCAGGCGTCGGCGGCGGCCTTCTGGAGGAAGGTGGTGTACGTGTCGCGGTACTGGGCCAACTCGGGGTGCTGCTCGAGACGTTCGCTCACCATCCGCCGGATCGAGTCGTCCCGCGACTCCGGCCGCACATCGAACTCCCACCACGACTCCGGCACCTTGATCCGGAAGCCGCCGCGCTCGATGGTGAGCGCCTCCATGTAGCGGGCCATGGCTTCGGTCGCCCCCGTTTTCTCGCTCGCCTGTTCCGGCATCATCCTGATGTACGGTGCGGCCAGACTACGAGAACGGGGGACGGACGCGTGGGCAAGGGCAAGAGCGACCTCTCACTCCCGCTGACCGAGCTGGAGGACTACGGCCGCCGGCTCCGCTCGATCAAGACCCGCCTCAACCACACCAAGAAGCTCTTCGAGTCCTACAAGGACGACATCGGCGACGGCAGCGTCAACGACGCCCTGGACGACTTCGAGTCCAACTGGGAGGACGGCCGCGAGGACATCACCCAGCAGCTCGACGCGCTCGCCGACATGTCGGACACGGTGGTCCGCGAGTTCAAGAAGCTCGACGACGACCTGGCCAAGAAGGTCAACGACGCGGTGAAGACGGAGGACAAGCGGAGCAAGGGGCAGAAGAAGGCGGGCTAGCCGGGCTCGGCGAGGCAGGTCTTCACCGAGGGCGCGTATACGGCCTGGGTAGGCCGCCCGCTTCTTTGTAATTGTCGTGCCTCCGCGATCCGAGTAAAGGGCGCTGCGTTCCGCTTCGCTGCACTCCGCGTCGCCTTCGGCGATCGGCCTTGCGGCCGACCCTTGACTCGGCTCGCTCCACCACGGGGAAGAAGCGAGCGAGCGGCCCGGGGAAAGCGGGGGCCCGGGTGGGCCTGCCCTGCGGTCAGCTGGGCTGTGGGGCGGGGTTGGGGAGCGCGGACGCGCCTCGCCTGCACGCCGGGTCGGCTCAGCGCCGATCGGCGGGTGGGGGCTTGGGGTGCGCGTCAGGTGGCGGGCGGCACGCCGGGTTGACCATGGCGACTTAGGGCCGGTGAGTGGTGCGCGCGCTGGGTGGGGGTGGCGATACGGGCTGGCTCAGCGGCTTGCGGCTTGCGGCTTGCGGCTTGCGGTGGACGGGGCGGGAGCGCGCTTCCGGCGGGCAGCGGAACGCCGGGGGCGGTTTGGCCGCTGGCGCCCCCGGGCCACGGTTGCCGGTCCCCAAAATCCCCCCGGCCAAGTACCGATCCTTAGCCCCCGGTCCACAGCCCACAACCACGGCCCACAGCCCTCCGACGTCCGGCCCTCGTCGCAGTGGCCCCATCCGTCACAGCCACCCAGTGATTGGCAGATATGTCTCACTGCCGGACGGCAAAACCGCAGGTCGCAGCGTTTGGGGCGTGACACATTCCTGCCACTCGTGCCCACCACCCCAGACCGTCGCCCGATTTATCCGGTATGGGCCCACGGGGTGCTCTCTCCTGGGAGGCACGCCGACCGGACACCGCCCCCACCCGCCGACCGCGCCCCCACCGACCGCAAGCCGCCAAGCCGCCAAGCCGACCCGGCATGCCACCACCACCTCCACCACACCCACCACACGCACCACATGCACCACACGCACCACAACGCACCACAAGCACCACACGCACCCACACGCACCCACACGCACCCACACGCACCCACACCCGCGCACACCGCACCCCCCACTCACCGATCGCCGCTAAGCCAGCCCGGCGTGCAGGCGAGGCGCGACCGCGCCCCCAACCCCGCCCCCAGCCCAGTCGGCCGCAGGGCACACCTACCCGGGCCCCGCTTCCCCGGGCTGCCCGCTCGCTTCTCCCCCGTGGTTCCGTGAGCCGAGTCAAGGGTGGCCCGCAGGGCCATCGCCGAAGGCGACGCGCAGTGCAGCGAAGCGGAACGCAGCGCCCTTTACTCGGATCGCGGAAGCACGACAATGCAAAGAAGCGGGCGGCCCACGGCAACCAAACAGCAGGCGGCAACCTCACCCCGCCCCCGGAGCCCGCTCAAACTCGCCGGCTCTCCAGCGGGCCCAGATACGTCGGTTCCAGTCCGCCAGTGTCGATCACCAGCCGCTGGAGGACCACCGTCGGGTCCACCATCCAGAACTTCAGGCGGTGAACCCCGGGCCGGGTCACCGAGTGCCTTGTCGCCGTGCGGTTGATGTTGTCGGAGGTGTTGCGGGCCCAGACCGCGTTGAGCAGGCCGTCGTCGGCGCCGACGTTGATGTCGACCGTCTGGATGGCCGCGTCGTCGAAGGACACCCCGTATCGCAGTCCCCCGGTCGGCAATGCCGGGTTTCGTGGGGACAGGTACGCCCACACCGTCACCTCCCCCGTCCCCGACCCGGACCCTGCCCCAGCCCCCGCCCCAGCCCCCGCCCCAGCCCCCGCCAGCAGGCTCACGTCGTACTCAAGCCGCGGTGAAGAGCCCCCTGGCACCCTCCTCGCCCCCGTCACCGGCCAGGGCGTCATCGCCGCGCCCGTGCGGCCGATTCCCTCCAGGCGGCGCCACTCGCCCACCGCGTGGTCGTAGTGCTCCGCGTCGATGGCCACGTAGCCGCCCGCCTCGACGAAGCCGCGCAGGGCCCGGCGGGAGGGGTTGTCCGTCACGCACGCGACCGTCACCGAGCTGCCCGCGCCGGTCACCGTCAGGGATGCCTCCGAGCGGCCGCGTGGCGCCTTCGACCAGTCCACGCCCACCTCGATCCGTACCTGCCGCACCACCCGGCCCCGCGGGCGGTCCACCACCAGCCACGGTGCCGCCGACGTGTCCACCCGGTAGTCGAAGGGGGCGCGGCCGCGGTTGTAGATCTCCACGTACTGCCGAGGCCGTGTCTGGTACGGGCTGAACTCCGGCAGAGCCGCCCGCCCGGACGCGCCGCCCGGCCACCACTCCCCCGAGTCCTCCGCGCCGTCCACCGACACGCCCAGGCCCGCGTCGGCCGGTACCTCCAGCCGCTTCACCGCCGGGAAGAGGACGTCGGGCAGCGCCACGTTGTCCTTCTCCGGCTGCTGCCAGGGCGCGTTCGGGCCGTACCGGTCCACGTCCCCGTAGTCGATGTGCGGCTGGGTCTGGAAGCCCTTCCATTTGCCGTCGGCCACTTCGGAGTTGAAGCGGTCGGCGAGCTGGAAGTCCTTCTGCAGTCCCGCTTCCGCCTCCGCCGCGCGGTCGTTCGTCGCCGCTCTGCCCTGCTTGGCGTAGAGGAGGTTCTGGAACTCCGCCTGCCGCAGCGCGTACAGGTTCGCGGTCGCCGCCACCTCGTAGCCCACCAGTTCGAACCACGCGTCCTGCGTACCGGCGAGCAGCCTCCGCGCGATCCGGTCCGCCTCGCGTGCCAGGCCCTTCCATTCCCGCGTCACCCGTTCCAGCTCGCGGTGAGCGAAGTGGTACGGGGTCTGCTGGTCGTCGTTGACCACCTGGCCGGCGCTGTCCAGCGTGATCCGGCGGTTGAGCAGCTCCGGCTTGCGGCGGGCCTGTAGCCGGCCGTACTCCGCCAGTACCGAGGCAATCGCCTCCGCCTGCGCGCCGCCGAAGTTCTGGCGGGCGTACCGCCGCTCCCAGTCGCCCAGCCGCTCCAGGTCCCAGCGGTCGGGGTTCCAGGCGTAGGTGAGGAAGAACTCGGCCGGCAGTTCGTTGCCCTTCAGGTCGCCGACGTTCGCCACCCACAGGCCGTGGTTGCCGTAGGCGTGCGCCTGGTGGAGCTGGTCCCAGGTGTTGCGCAGGTTCGCCGTGTCGACCCACTTGTAGTTCCGGCCCGCGCCCACGTAGTCGAAGTGGTAGTACAGGCCGTAGCCACCGGCCCGCGCGCCCTCGGCCGGGTCCGGGTGCTTGCGGATGTTGCCCCAATTGTCGTCGGTCAGGACGACCGTGACGTCGTCCGGTGCCCGCAGGCCCCGGTCCCAGTACCGCTGCACCTCCTTGTACAGCGTCCACACCTGCGGGGTCTGCGACGCCGGCCGGCCCGTCACCTCCTCGATGATCCGGCGCTGCGTCGCGATGATCTCCTGCATGAGTTCGATGCCGTCGCCGTCGGGGAGGCTCGTGTCGCCGTTGCCGCGCATTCCGAGGGTCACGACGCCCTCGAAGCCCTCGTCCACCATGCGCTGGATGCCTGCGCGCCAGTACTTCTTGATCGCCTCGGCGTTGCGGCGGTACGACCACTCCCCCGTGCCGCCGTAGGGGTCCTTGCCGCCGCTCGCGTGGCGGTTCCACTCCTCGATGCCGCGCATCATCGGAGCCTCGTGGGACGTGCCCATGACAATCCCGTACTCGGTGGCGCGCCTGTGGTTCTCCGGGTCGTCCTCCGCGAAGGCCCTGCCCCAGACCGCCGGCCAGAGGTAGTTGCCCTTCAGGCGCAGCAGGACCTCGAACACCTTCGCGTAGAAGTCCGCGTTGAAGCCACCCGGGTAGCCCGGTGCCTTGCCCGGCCCGAAGCAGGCGGGCGCCCAGGTGCCCAGGGCTGGGTTCTCGTCGTTGATGAAGAAGCCGCGATACCTCACGGCGGGGGTGCCCTGCGTGTAGCGGCCCGGCAGCACCCAGACGCCGCTCCTGCGGGTCGGGGGCACGTCGTCCCACCAGTGCCAGGGGGAGACGCCGATGCCGTACGAGACGTCGTACGCGCCGAAGATCGTGCCTCGCTGGTCGCTGCCCGCGATCACCAGTGCACGCTCCACCCCGGGCATCGGGTGGTCCACGACCGCCTGGAGCGAGGTCTCCCACTTGCCGCGCACGCCGGTGACGTCGAGCTTCCCGGCCGCGATCAGCCCGTCGATCAGCGGGCTGCGGCCGATCGTGCCCACGAGCACCGGATGCCGCCCGATGGTGGAGCCCGGCCGTACGCCGGTCACCCGCTCGATGTCGTCACGGAGGTCTCCGGCCACCCGTACGACTCCGGGGTGGTCCTCCGCGCTGACCACCACAGGGGCGCCCACCAGGGAGAAGGCCCCGCCGGTGAAGGAGATGTACGCCCCCGGGTCCGTCACCCGGAGGTCGCCGTCGCCACCGTCACCCCGGGCCCACGCGGCCCCCGAAGACAGCACCGGCGCCGCGGCGAGCCCCGCCCCCAGCACAGTCCTGCGCCTGACAGACATGCCTCACCCCATCCACCCGAATTTGGTCAGCGGCATGACAAATGCTGAGCCGGAGTGGCACGAGGGGACAACGGGTCGTACGCGCCGAATAGTTTCGAACCCCGGACCCCGAACCCCCGAGCCCGGAAAAGCCAAGGGGCCCGTACGACCGAAGTCGTACGGGCCCCTCAGAGCTACCAGGCAGAGTCCTGCCGGGTCAGTTCAAGATCACTTGTTGATCTTGGTGACCTGGCCGGCGCCCACGGTCCGGCCACCCTCACGGATGGCGAACTTCAGGCCCTCTTCCATGGCGACGGGCTGGATGAGCTCCACCTTCATCTCGGTGTTGTCACCCGGCATGACCATCTCGGTGCCCTCGGGGAGGGTCACGACGCCGGTCACGTCCGTCGTACGGAAGTAGAACTGCGGACGGTAGTTGTTGAAGAACGGCGTGTGGCGGCCACCCTCGTCCTTGGAGAGGATGTAGGCCTGGGCCTCGAACTCGGTGTGCGGGGTGACCGAGCCCGGCTTGATGATGACCTGGCCGCGCTCGACGTCCTCGCGCTTGATGCCGCGGAGCAGCAGACCGACGTTCTCACCGGCCTGGCCCTCGTCGAGCAGCTTGCGGAACATCTCGATGCCGGTGACCGTGGTGGTGGTCTTCTCGGTCTTGATGCCGATGATGTCGACGGTCTCGTTGACCTTGAGGACACCACGCTCGATACGGCCGGTGACGACCGTACCGCGACCGGTGATCGTGAAGACGTCCTCGATCGGCATCAGGAACGGCTTGTCGACGTCGCGCTCCGGCTCCGGGATCGCGGTGTCGACGGCGTTCATGAGGTCCAGGACGGACTGCGTCCACTCCTTGTCGCCCTCGAGCGCCTTCAGAGCGGAGACCTTGACGACCGGCAGGTCGTCGCCCGGGAACTCGTACTCGGAGAGGAGCTCACGGACCTCGAGCTCGACGAGCTCCAGGATCTCCTCGTCGTCCACCATGTCGGCCTTGTTCAGGGCGACGACGATGTACGGAACGCCGACCTGGCGGGCCAGGAGCACGTGCTCCTTGGTCTGCGGCATCGGGCCGTCGGTCGCGGCGACCACCAGGATCGCGCCGTCCATCTGGGCGGCACCGGTGATCATGTTCTTGATGTAGTCCGCGTGACCCGGGCAGTCGACGTGGGCGTAGTGACGCGCCTCGGTCTGGTACTCGACGTGCGCGATGGAGATGGTGATACCGCGCTGGCGCTCCTCGGGCGCCTTGTCGATGTTGTCGAACGGGGTGGCCTCGTTCAGCTCCGGGTACGCGTCGTGCAGCACCTTGGTAATGGCGGCCGTGAGGGTCGTCTTACCGTGGTCGATGTGACCGATGGTGCCGATGTTGACGTGCGGCTTAGTCCGCTCGAACTTCGCCTTCGCCACTGGGGTCCTCCTGTGGAGTGGTTCTGTACGCCTTACTTCATCGGCGCCAGGTGATCTTTGCTGGATGTCCCGGAACCCGGGGCATTCATCCTCGGAATGCGGCTGAATGCCCCTTGAGGCTCCGGAGTCAAGCCTACGGCGTGTAAACGGAGAGTGTTACTCGCCCTTGGCCTTCGCGATGATCTCCTCGGCGACGTTCCGCGGAACCTCGGCGTAGGAGTCGAACTGCATCGAGTAGCTTGCGCGACCCGACGTCTTGCTGCGGAGGTCGCCGACGTAGCCGAACATCTCCGACAGGGGCACGAGGCCCTTCACGACGCGGGCACCAGCCCGCTCCTCCATGGCCTGGATCTGACCACGGCGGGAGTTGATGTCGCCGATGACCTCGCCCATGTAGTCCTCGGGCGTGGTGACCTCGACGGCCATCATCGGCTCGAGCAGCACGGGGCTGGCCTTGCGCGCGGCCTCCTTGAAGGCCTGCGAACCGGCGATCTTGAAGGCGAGCTCGGAGGAGTCGACCTCGTGGTAGCCACCGTCGATGAGCGTGACGCGGACGCCCGTCATCTCGTAGCCGGCGAGGATGCCGAACTGCATGGCCTCCTGCGCACCGGCGTCGACCGAAGGGATGTACTCCTTCGGGATACGGCCACCGGTCACCTTGTTCACGAACTCGTACGAGGCGTCGCCGCCCTCGATGGGCTCGATCGCGATCTGCACCTTGGCGAACTGACCGGTACCACCGGTCTGCTTCTTGTGGGTGTAGTCCACGCGCTCGACGGCCTTGCGGATCGTCTCGCGGTACGCGACCTGCGGCTTGCCGACGTTGGCCTCGACCTTGAACTCACGGCGCATACGGTCGACCAGCACCTCGAGGTGCAGCTCGCCCATACCACCGATGATGGTCTGGCCGGTCTCCTCGTTGGTGTGCACCTGGAAGGAGGGGTCCTCCTCGGCCAGACGCTGGATCGCGACGCCCAGCTTCTCCTGGTCGCCCTTCGACTTGGGCTCGATGGCGACCTGGATGACCGGCGCTGGGAAGTCCATGGACTCCAGGATCACCGGGGCCTTGTCGTCGCACAGCGTCTCACCGGTCGTGGTCTGCTTCAGACCCATGACGGCGATGATGTCGCCGGCGCCCACCGCGTCGATCTCCTCACGCTTGTTCGCGTGCATGCGGTAGATCTTGCCGATGCGCTCCTTCTTGCCCTTGACGGAGTTCAGCACCGAGGTGCCGGACTCCAGGCGGCCCGAGTAGACCCGGACGAAGGTGAGCTTGCCGAGGTGCGGGTCGCTCATGATCTTGAACGCCAGCGCGGACAGCGGCTCGTCCTCGGACGGCTTGCGCTTGACGACCGTCTCCGGGTCCTTCACGTCGTGGCCCTCGATGGCCTCGACGTCCAGGGGGGAGGGGAGGTAGCGCACGACCGCGTCGAGCAGGGGCTGGACGCCCTTGTTCTTGAACGCGGTGCCGCAGAACACCGGGGTGACCGTGGTGTCCTTGGACTTGCCGGACGCGATGGTGATACGACGGATCGCGGCGTACAGCTGCTCCACGGTGGGCTCGGTGCCCTCCAGGTACAGCTCCATGATCTCTTCGTCGTTCTCGGCCACGGCCTCGAGCAGCTTGCCGCGGTACTCCTCGGCAGCCTCGGCGTGCGTGTCCGGGATGTCGACGGTGTCGTACATCTCGCCCTTGGTGGCCTCGGCGGACCAGACCAGGGCCTTCATCGTCACGAGGTCGACGACGCCCTTGAAGTCGGCCTCGGCACCGATCGGGAGCTGCATCACGATCGGCTGAGCGCCGAGGCGGTCAGAGATCATGTCGACGCAGCGGTGGAACTCGGCACCGGTCCGGTCGAGCTTGTTGACGAAGCAGATACGCGGAACGCCGTAGCGGTCCGCCTGACGCCACACGGTCTCGGACTGGGGCTCAACGCCGGCGACGCCGTCGAACACCGTCACGGCACCGTCGAGCACGCGCAGGGAACGCTCCACCTCGACGGTGAAGTCGACGTGGCCCGGCGTGTCGATGATGTTGATGGTGTGGTCGACGTCTTCGAGCGGCCAGTGACAGGTGGTGGCAGCAGAGGTGATCGTGATGCCACGCTCCTGCTCCTGCTCCATCCAGTCCATGGTGGCAGCGCCGTCGTGGACCTCACCGATCTTGTACGACACACCGGTGTAGAACAGGATCCGCTCGGTGGTGGTCGTCTTGCCCGCGTCGATGTGGGCCATGATCCCGATGTTGCGGACCTTGGCCAGGTCAAGTGAAGTGGTAGCCATAAGGCTTCAGTCTTCTCTCGGTCTCGATGTGGGTAGCGACTACCAGCGGTAGTGCGCGAAGGCCTTGTTGGACTCGGCCATCTTGTGCGTGTCCTCGCGCTTCTTCACAGCGGCACCGAGGCCGTTGGAGGCGTCGAGAAGCTCGTTGAGCAGACGCTCGGTCATGGTCTTCTCGCGACGGGCGCGGGAGTAACCGACGAGCCAGCGCAGCGCGAGCGTGTTGGCACGACCGGGCTTGACCTCGATCGGAACCTGGTACGTCGCACCACCGACACGGCGGGACTTGACCTCGAGGGTCGGCTTGATGTTCTCCAGTGCGCGCTTCAGCGTGATGATCGGGTCGTTGCCCGTCTTCTCACGCAGACCCTCCATGGCGCCGTAGACGATGCGCTCGGCGGTGGAGCGCTTGCCGTTCAGCAGCACCTTGTTGATGAGGGAGGTCACCAGAGGAGAACCGTAGACCGGGTCGATGATGACCGGGCGCTTCGGGGCAGGGCCCTTACGAGGCATTCTTACTTCTCCTTCTTGGCGCCGTAACGGCTGCGAGCCTGCTTGCGGTTCTTGACACCCTGGGTGTCGAGCGAACCGCGGATGATCTTGTAGCGAACACCCGGCAGGTCCTTCACACGGCCGCCGCGCACGAGCACGATGGAGTGCTCCTGCAGGTTGTGTCCCTCACCCGGAATGTAAGCGGTGACCTCGATCCCGCTGGTCAGACGCACACGCGCGACCTTACGCAGGGCCGAGTTCGGCTTCTTCGGGGTGGTCGTGAACACACGCGTGCAGACGCCGCGACGCTGAGGGGAACCCTCGAGTGCGGGCGTCTTGTTCTTCTCGACCTTGTCCTGCCGGCCCTTGCGGACCAGCTGCTGGATCGTAGGCACTACTTCTCCGGTTTCTGTGTGCCGAATGGTGAAGCTAACCTGGAACGTCGCCGACCCACGCGGTCGGGTGTGTCGAATCCGGCAGACTCTCGCCGCGAGGCGAAAAGGGCGCAGATTACGGTGGCCGGTCACGGCTCGCTATGCGGTTTGAAGGCACGCACGAGAGCCAGGGCACACCCCAGGCACAAGGTCTGAGCGTACCTACCGCAACGACTTCGGTCAAAACAAATGGAGTGCACCTCGACACGCCGGGTTCCCCGCCCACCATGCTCTGATTCACCCCAGTTGTCCCGGGCACCGGAATGATCTTCCGCCAATGGCCGGTTCGCGCTCTTCCACGCTCCGCGTCCGCGCGCTTTCTGTACGTTGATCCGTCCGTCGCGGGTAGCGGGTATTCGGGGGCCGAACATGACGACGTGGACACCGGCGTACTCGCCGGACGACGGTGGTCTGGACGACCGCGTGCCGTTCCTGGCCCGGCTGGAGAGCGAGGACCGCTCGGGGCTGCTGGCCCTCGGCCGGACCCTGGACTTCGCCCCCCGCACGGTACTGATCCGGCAGCACGAGCCCTCGGCGCACGTGCTGTTCCTGGTCACCGGCTGGACGAAGGTGACCGCGTCGGCGGCCAACGGCTACGAGGCCCTGCTGGCGCTGCGTGGCCCCGGTGACGTCGTCGGCGAGTCGGCCGCGCTGACCGGGCGCTCCCGGTCGGCGACGGTCACCGCGCTGGAGCGGGTGCGGGCGGTGGCGGTGGACCGCGAGCGCTTCCGGGACTTCCTGGGCCACTCCCCCGCCGTCTCCTTCGCCCTGCTCGGTCTCACCGCGGACCGCACCCGCGCGGCCGACCGGCGCCGGCTGGAGTTCGCGTCGCTGAGCGTGCGGGAGCGGTTCGCGATCCTGCTCCTCGACCTGGCCCGCACCCACGGCCGCCGGACGCCGGCGGGCATCGAGCTCGCCGTACCACTGAGCAAACAGGAACTCGCCGGTTCGGTGGGCGCCTCCCGCGAGATGGTCCAGCGCCTGCTGAAGGAGCTGCGCGACAAGGAAGCCGTCGCCACGGGCCGCCGCACGATGCTGATCATGCGCCCGGACATCCTCCGCCGCATCGCGGCGACCGATCCGGCGGCGGGCATCCCGTCACCACCGGGGCCGAGAGAGCACTGACCGGACACAGGCACCTCGTTCCACCCCCGTCACGCCCGCCCCATTACATCTTCTGTGTATCCCGTCACACTCCGAATGGGTCATCCGCCCTCACAGCAACGCCTCGGTGGCCAGCAGGCTTCTGGTCTGCCCGGCCGACCCCCGAGAGGCGACGATGACCGACCCCGTGATCCGGACGATCCTGCTGCTGGACATCGAGAGGTTCAGCGACCGGGACGACGTGGAGCAGGCCTACCTGCGGCGGATGCTGTACGACATCACCGACCGCACGCTGGAGAGCGCGGGCATCGACGAGACCCGGCGGCTGCGGGCCGACCGCGGTGACTCGGTGATGGAGCTGGTCGACGCGGGCGCCCCGGTGACCGCGCTGCTGCGGGCCCTGCTCACCGAGGTGCCGGCCCAGCTGCGCACGGTCAACCGCATGGCGTCCCGCTCCGCGCAGATCCGGCTGCGCGGCGTACTGGCCACCGGCTGGGTGGCCGTCGACGAGCACGACGGCTGGGTCGGCTCCGACCTCAACCACGCCTGCCGCCTGCTGGACGCGGACGTGCTGCGGGCCGCCCTGCGCGAGCGCACCGGCGACTTCGCCCTGTGCGTCTCCAGCGCGCTGTACGAGGGCGTCGTACGCCACGACCATCCCGGCATCACGGCCGCCGACTTCCACCGGGTCACCGTGGCCAGCAAGAACGGCCCGTTGACGGCGTGGCTGCACGGACCGGTGCCGGTCGCCGGCCGAGGGGCCGGGGCCGCGGAAGACGCGACGGACCACCGTGGAACGGGGGAGGGGGAGGCGCCGGGCGGATCGGGGGACCGCCCGGCGCCGCGGGTGCCCATGCAGGGTGGGCCCCCCGAGGACCGCCCGGCGCCGGAAGGACATCGGGGAGCCCCGGCGCCGGGTGCGGTCTTCAACTTCAACGGCGGCGCGCCGTCCTTCGGCGGCAGCCTCGTCGCGGGCGACCAGCACGGCGTCAGCGGCGGCACCGTCACCGGCGACGTCAGCCTGGGCGGCCACGAGCGGAGTGAGCGCGCTTGAGCACCCCGGAGCAGCCGGAGAGCGGCAGACCGGCCCCCGGGACCGCTCCCGAGGCCGGTGAGTCACCCGCCCCTGACGAGGAGCGGCCGCGCCCCGCCGAGACCGACGAGGAACGCGACCAGCCGCAGGACGCCTGGGCCGCCCGGCGCGACCTGATCGACCACAGCCCGCGCACCATGAACGTCGGCGACCGGTCCCGCTTCGGCGGCGGCCTGGCGGGCGGCGACCAGCACGCCGTGAGCGGCGGCCGGGTCACCGGCGACGTCATCATGGGCAGCAAGACCGAGTACCACTTCGCGATACCCGGCCTCTCCGCGCCCGCCTCCGCGTCCGGCGAGGTGCCGCCGGTCACCCTGGAGCGCCTGGCGCGGACCTTCGTCGCCGACGAGGAGGTCATGGCCGGCCTGCTCGAACGGCTGCGCCGCGACCGCGTGCTGGTCCTGTCCGGCGCCCGCTTCACCGGCCGGCGCACCGCCGCCCTGATGCTGCTGCACCGCCTGGGCGCGGCCCCGGTGCGGACCCTGGTCCGCGACACCGATCCGAGCGCGCTCGCCGAGCGGTTCACCGGGGAGGACCAGGCCCGCGGCTACGTCCTGTGCGACCTCGCCACCCGCCGCGACCGCCCGCTGCGCGAGCCGCACCTGCTGGCCGCCAGGGACCGCCTCGCCGAGCGGGACGCCTACCTGGTCGTCACCCTCGGCCCGAGTGCCGTACTGGAGGACGTGGCGGCTGTCGAGTGGCGGCCGCCCGTCGCCGGCGAGGTACTCGGCGCGCACCTGCGCACCCGTACCGACGAGGTGACCGCCGAGAAGCTGCTCGGGCTCACGGCTGTGACCGAATTCCTGGCGCGGGGGCACCAGTTGCGCGAGGTCACCGCGTTCGCGCACGTCCTCGGCCGGTACGCGGCCGGGCAGGAGTCCGAGTCGGCCGTCGCCGACTTCTCGCTGGTCTCCCTGGAGAACCAGGTCCACGAGTGGTTCGAGGAGGACGAGAGCGCGATCCACCTGCGGGACAAGGCGTTCCTCGTCGCCCTGGCCGCCTTCGACGGCGGCCCCTACGCGCTCACCGCCGAACTGAGCGACCTGCTCTACCGCTTCCTCCAGGAGACCGAGAACCCCTCCCGCGTCCCGGAGGTCCCGGTCTTCGGCACGCACGTCGGCAAGCGGCTCCAACTCGCCCGCGCCGAGCGGTTCGAGGACGACGAGCACACCGAGTGGGGCCCGGTGACCCAGCAGAAGGCGAGGTTCCGCGACGAGCGGGCCTCCCTCGTCCTGCTGCGCGAGGTGTGGACCGGCCACCCGTCCGCCCGGCCCGCCCTCATCAACTGGCTGCGCCGGCTCGCCGACGACGGCCGTCCGCTGGTGCGCACCCGCGCCGCCTCCACCGTCGCCGTCCTCGCCCGCACCGACCTGCCCTCGGCGATGGCTCTGGTCATCGAACCCTGGGCGACCTCCAAGCGGTTCCGGCAGCGGCTCGTCGCGGTCAACGCGCTCACCCTCGCCCACCTCATCGACACACCCAACATCCCGCGCATCCTCGACGCCTGGTGCGAGGGCGACGACGCGCGGCTGCGCTGGGTGGCCGTGCGGTCGTACGGACTCATCGGCCCGGAGCGCCCGGAACAGGCGCTGGCCGCGCTGCGCGGCGCGGTACGGCGGCTGTACGAGGACGGGCCCGGTGACCTCGACGAGTCGATGGCCGGCGAACTCGCCGAGGCCGTCGAGCTGTTGCTGCTGTCCCCGGCCAGCGAGCGGGTCCTCGCCGAACTGCGCGGCCACCTCGACGACGACCGTGCGGTCCGCGACCTCACTCTCGCCGGCTTCGTGGGCGCCTGCCGCCGCAAGGAGGGCGACGAGCGCTACGGCACCCCGCTGGTCCTCGCCTGGTACGCCCGCGCGGCGACCGCCGGGGACGCCCCGGTGCGGGACATCCCGTACCTGTGGCGGGCCGCGCTCGCCGACCCGGGCTCCACCCGGCCGGCGCTCGACGTGCTGCGCGAGTGGGTGCTGATCGCCGACCGCTCCTCCGCCACCGAGTGGGCACTGGCCGCCCTGCTGCCCACGCTCGTCACCACATCCGCCGAGCACCAGCGGCTGAGTCATCTGCTGCGCACCATGCCCGGCGAGGACGGCAAGCCCCCGCCCTCGGTGGCGGCCCGCCTGCTGACCACGCTTCCCAACCGCTGATCCACGTCGCCACCACGCCCGCGCCCGGCCGCGGGGCCGCCCCAGGAGATCCGCCCATGCCCACCTTCCGCCAGCCCGAGTGGCAACAGCAGGCCGACCGGCACTCGCAACTGGTCGACCCGGTCCTGACCGTGCGCCAGCTCTCCCGCTTCGAGTTCAACCTCAAGTCGTACGTCCGCATCGACAACGCCCTGGTCTTCTCCACCTTCCAGGGCGAGTACAAGGCGTACCTGCCCCCGCTGCGGCCGACGCGGCCCGAGATCGTGGCGAACCGCTACACGGCCGTGTACGAGGTCGACATGGGTGTGCACCGGCACACCTCCGATCTGCTGCTGCCCAGCGACAACGACGCGCTCGAGTTCACCGCCGAGGTCGACCTGGACTGGCAGGTGCTGGACCCGGCCCGGTTCGTGTCCACCGGTCACCGGGACGTGCCCGCGCTGCTGCTGGGCGAACTCCAGCAGGCGGCGCGGCCGGTGACCCGCCGGTTCGCCGTGACCGACAGCGCGGCGGCGGAGGCGGAGCTGCTGGAGCGGATGCGGTTGCTGGGCCCGCTGGGCGCCACCGCCGGTCTTCAGGTCACCTGGACGCTGCGGGTGCGTCGGGACCAGGCCAACATCGAGCACGAGCTGCGCAAGCAGGCCATCGGGCACTCTGCCGACGAGCAGATCCTCGCGGCGCACCGGGGCATGGACATCGACGTGGCGGTCGACCTTCGGGGCCGGCAGCAGGACGCGCTACAGATCGAGCGGGCCATGGCGTACGGCCAGCAGCAGCAGGTCTACCTGCTCCAGCAGCAGCAGTGGCAGCACCAGCAGGCGCTGCTGGCGGGGCAGCAGCAGATGGAGTTGCAGCGGCTGGAAGCCGAGAAGATCAACTTCTACCAGTACCACCTCCAGCAGGGCGGCGTGCACGCCTGGGCGCTGCACCTGGCCCAGCACCCCGAGGACTCCGGGCTCGTCATGAACAGCATGCGCGAGGACCAACTGCGCATGATCCAGGCGCAGATGGAGCTGGTGAAGCAGCTGATGGCCGGTGACGCGGCGGAGAACTGGGAGCTGGAGGGTCCCAAGCAGCTGGCCTTGCGCACGGTCAGCGACATCCTCAACCAGCGCCTGCCGGGGGTACCGCAGACGGCTCCGCCGCTGGCAGCGGGCGAGGGGCCGGTCTACCCCCAGGCCCCCGCGGAGGGAGCGCAACAGCCCGCGGCGCCGGGGGCGCCCGACCCGGCCGGCTTCCCCGGCCCGTACGGCACTCCCGGCATGCCGCCCGCCCCGGGCCCGTACGGGACACCCGCCGCGCCGCCCGGCCCGGGCCAGTACGGAGTGCCCGTTCCGGGCCCGTACGCCGCGCCTTCGTTCCCGGGCGCTCCGCCTGCCGCGGGGGCGTTCCCTCCGCCCTCGCCTGCCGCGGGCGCCTTCCCCCCGCCTTCGCCTGCCGCGGGGGCCTTTCCTCCCGCTTCGCCGGCAGCACCGCCGACCGCACACCCGGCCGCCCCGGCACCGGACCCGCAGCCGCCCGTCGCCGCCCCCGCGGGCACCCCCGCAGCCGTGCCCGCTCCTCCGCCTTCACCTGCCGCGGGCGCCTTCCCTCCGCCGTCGCCGGCAGCACCGCCGACCGCCCCTCCGACGGCACCGCCGGCCGTCTCCTCGACCGCACCCCCGGCCGCCCCGGCACCGGACCCGCAACCGCCCGTCGCCACCGCCGCGGGCACCCCCGCAGCCGTGCCCGCTCCCCCGCCCGCGCCAGCCGCCTGGGAGCCGCCGCCCGGATACGGGAGTGCTCCGACCCAGCCCGGCGAGGACCCGGAGGACGACGGCTCATGACCAGCCCCGGCCCGGGCCCCGCGCCCACCGTGCCGCCGCCGGATCCTCCCTCCCCGGCCGACCTCGTCCCCTTGTGCGAACGGCTCCTCACCGAGCTGCGCAACGAGGTCGCCCGGGCCGACAGCAAGGCGTCCGTGCTGGTCGCGGCGCTGGGCATGACCGCGGGCGTGTTCAGCGGCCTGCTGGCCGGGCGGAACTGGACGCCCTCGGAGCTGTCGAGCCCGGCCACGGCGCTGTGGTGGACCGGCACCCTGGCGCTCGGCCTGTCGCTCTTCGCCCTGCTGCTCGCCGTCCTGCCCCGCTTCCGTTCCGGGACATGGGAGCCGGGCCGCCCGCTGTCGTACTTCGGCGACATCCGGCAGGCCGTCCGGGCGGGCCGGCTGGAGGAAGCGCTCGCGGACACCCGGCGCGACCCGACGACCGGGCTGACGGGCGCCCTCACCGAGATGAGCCGTATCGCCGCGCGCAAGCACCAGTGGATCCGTACCGGCCTGATCGCCTTCTGCACCGGCACGGTCCTGCTGCCCGCCTCCCTGCTGATCGGCTGACCCACCACTCCCCACAGCACACCGCACACCGCTCAAGAAGCACGAACGTAAGGAACGACCATGACCCAGCCGCCGCCCTCCCCGTCGGAGTACCCGGGACACCCGTCCCAGCCGCAGTACCCGCAGGCCGCGCCCCACTACCCGCAAGCCGCCCCGCAGTACCCCCAGGCGACGCCCCAGTACCCGCAACAGGCAGCCCCGCAGTACCCGACGCAATACCCGGCGTCGTCCGCCCCCATACCGCCCCAGTACCCGCAAGCCCCGCAGTACCCGTTCACCCCTCCCAACGCCTCGCCGACCGCACCACCGACAACACCGTCGGCCGCACCGGCCCCGCCGGCCTCGGAGGATCCGTCCCACCCGCACCACATCAGCACCGACGCCCGCCGTGTCCACATCTCCAGCCACCAGCGCCACACGGACGCCACGGCGATCGGTGCCCTGCTGCTCTACCTGCCGAACTTCCTGTGCAGCCTCTGCGTCGTCGGCCTGATCTCCGCCTTCTTCGGCGGGCTCGCGTTCGTCGTGATCCTGCTCTGGCTCGCCAGCGGCGCACTCGTGTTCCACCGCCCCACGGAAAGCGCCCTCGCGCGCCGTCTGCTCGGTTTGCGCTACCCCACTCCACAAGAACGAGCCAAACTCGAACCGGTCTGGCGGGAAGTCACGGCCCGCGCCGGCGTCGAGGGCCGCAACTACGAACTGTGGGTCGAGGACAGCGACGCCCTGAACGCGGTCGCCGCGGCCGGCCACATCGTCGGCGTCACCCGGTTCGCCATGAACAACCTCCCCAACGGCGAACTCGCCGCCGTACTGGCGCACGAGCTGGGCCACCACGTCGGCGGCCACGCCTGGTCGGGGCTGCTCGGCTACTGGTACGCGCTGCCCGGCCGCATCGCCTGGCGGGTCCTGAAGGCCGTCTCCTCCGTCGCCTTCCACGTCTCCAAGGCCTTCGGCTGCTTCGGCGTCGCCTTCGTCGTCCTGGGCGTCGGCGGCCTCGCCATGGCGACCATCAGCACGCTGTACGGTCTGCCGCTGCTGATCCTCGGCGTGCCGTACGCGCTCGCCGCCGTCGGCCGCCGCTCCGAGCTGCGCGCCGACGAACACGCGGCCGCGCTCGGGTTCGCGCCCATGCTGGTCGGCGTACTGCACAAGCTGCACCAGCAGGAGGAGCAGGAGAAGGCCGCGGTCACCGCGCTCAACGGCGGCGTCCCCGTCGAGGAGAGCGCCCTGGCCAAGCTGCTGTCCTCGCACCCGGACCTCCACACGCGGCTGCACCATCTCCAGCCGTACCTCCAGCAGTACGGCTGACGCACCCGCGCAGGACCCCCGGGCAAGCCGAAGGGCGGCCACCCCGTAACGGGATGGCCGCCCTTCATGCTGCTCGCTTACTGGTTGTACGGACCGTAGTCGTAGTCCTCCAGCGGAACGGCCTGGCCGGAGCCCGTGCCGAACGGCGAGTAGTCGATGTCGTCGTAGCCGACGGCCGAGTACATCGCGGCCTTGGCCTCCTCGGTCGGCTCGACCCGGATGTTGCGGTAGCGGGACAGGCCCGTACCGGCCGGGATGAGCTTACCGATGATGACGTTCTCCTTGAGGCCGATCAGGGAGTCGGACTTGGCGTTGATCGCCGCGTCCGTGAGGACCCTGGTCGTCTCCTGGAAGGACGCCGCCGACAGCCAGGACTCGGTCGCCAGCGAGGCCTTGGTGATACCCATGAGCTGCGGACGACCGGAGGCCGGGTGACCGCCCTCCTGGACCACACGACGGTTCTCGTGCTCGAACTTCGAGCGCTCGACCAGCTCGCCGGGCAGCAGCTCGGCGTCGCCGGACTCGATGATCGTCACACGGCGCAGCATCTGCCGGATGATGATCTCGATGTGCTTGTCGTGGATCGACACACCCTGCGAGTTGTACACCTTCTGGACCTCGCCGACCAGGTGGACCTGGACGGCACGCTGACCCAGGATGCGCAGCACGTCGTGCGGGTTGGTGGCACCCACGGTGAGCTTCTGGCCCACCTGGACGTGCTCGCCCTCGCTGACCAGGAGTCGGGCGCGCTTCGAGATCGGGAACGCCGTCTCGTCGCTGCCGTCGTCCGGCGTGATGACGATCTTCTTGGTCTTCTCGGTCTCCTCGATCCGCACGCGGCCCTGGGCCTCGGAGATCGGGGCGACACCCTTCGGGGTACGGGCCTCGAAGAGCTCGACGACACGCGGCAGACCCTGGGTGATGTCGTCACCGGCCACACCACCGGTGTGGAAGGTACGCATCGTCAGCTGGGTACCGGGCTCACCGATGGACTGGGCGGCGATGATGCCGACCGCCTCACCGATGTCGACCAGCTTGCCGGTGGCCAGCGAACGGCCGTAGCACATCGCGCAGGTGCCGACGGCGGACTCGCAGGTCAGGACCGAGCGGGTCTTGACCTCCGCGACGCCACGGGCCACGAGCTCCTCGATGAGGACGTCACCGAGGTCGGTGCCGGCCGGGGCCAGGACCTGACCGTCGACCACGATGTCCTCGGCGAGGCAGCGCGCGTACACGGACGTCTCGACGTTCTCCGCCTTGCGCAGCACGCCGTCCGCGCCGACCTCCGCGATCTGGAGCTTGAGGCCGCGCTCGGTGCCGCAGTCCTCCTCGCGGATGATGACGTCCTGGGAGACGTCGACCAGACGACGGGTGAGGTAACCCGAGTCGGCGGTACGCAGAGCGGTGTCCGCCAGACCCTTACGGGCACCGTGCGTGGAGATGAAGTACTCCAGCACGGACAGACCCTCACGGAACGAGGCCTTGATGGGCCGCGGGATCGTCTCGTTCTTCGCGTTCGACACCAGACCACGCATACCGGCGATCTGACGCATCTGCATCATGTTGCCTCGTGCACCCGAGTTCACCATCATGAAGATCGGGTTGGTCTTCGGGAAGTTGTCGTTCATCGCCTCGGCGACCTCGTTGGTCGCCTTGGTCCAGATCGCGATGAGCTCCTGCGTGCGCTCGTCCTTGGTGATCAGACCGCGCTCGTACTGCTTCTGGACCTTCTCGTCCTGCGCCTCGTAGCCCTTGACGATCTCCTTCTTCGCCTCGGGAACGACGACGTCGGAGATGGCGACGGTGACGCCGGAACGGGTGGCCCAGTAGAAGCCGGCCGCCTTCAGGTTGTCGAGCGTCGCCGCCACGATGACCTTCGGGTAGCGCTCGGCGAGGTCGTTGACGATCTCGGAGAGCTGCTTCTTGCCGACCTCGTAGTCGACGAACGGGTAGTCCTCGGGCAGCAGCTCGTTGAAGAGCGCACGGCCGAGCGTGGTCCTCAGACGGAACGGGTCGCCCTGCTGCCACTCGCCCGCGGAGCCGTTGTCGGCCGCGGCGCCCTCCTCGCGGGCCGGCGGGGTCCAGCCGCGCGGCGGGATGGTGCCCACCGGGAAGCGGATGTCGACCGGCGCCTGGAGCGAGAGCTCCCCGGCGTCGAACGCCATGATCGCCTCGGCGACGGCCGCGAAGGAGCGGCCCTCACCCTTGACGTCGCGGCCCTCCGCGTCGGTGGTGAGGAAGAACGTACCGAGGACCATGTCCTGGGTCGGCATCGTCACCGGACGGCCGTCGGCGGGCTTGAGGATGTTGTTCGAGGACAGCATCAGGATGCGGGCCTCGGCCTGCGCCTCCGCGGACAGCGGCAGGTGCACGGCCATCTGGTCACCGTCGAAGTCCGCGTTGAACGCGGTGCACACGAGCGGGTGGATCTGGATGGCCTTGCCCTCGACCAGCTGCGGCTCGAAGGCCTGGATGCCGAGGCGGTGCAGGGTGGGAGCACGGTTCAGCAGAACCGGGTGCTCGGCGATGACCTCTTCGAGGACGTCGTACACGACCGTACGGCCGCGCTCCACCATGCGCTTCGCCGACTTGATGTTCTGCGCGTGGTTCAGGTCGACCAGGCGCTTCATCACGAACGGCTTGAAGAGCTCCAGCGCCATCGCCTTGGGCAGACCGCACTGGTGCAGCTTCAGCTGCGGACCGACGACGATCACGGAACGCGCGGAGTAGTCCACACGCTTACCGAGCAGGTTCTGACGGAAGCGGCCCTGCTTACCCTTCAGCATGTCGCTGAGGGACTTCAGCGGACGGTTGCCGGGGCCCGTGACCGGGCGGCCACGACGGCCGTTGTCGAACAGCGCGTCGACGGCCTCCTGGAGCATGCGCTTCTCGTTGTTCACGATGATCTCGGGCGCACCGAGGTCGAGAAGGCGCTTCAGTCGGTTGTTGCGGTTGATCACACGGCGGTACAGGTCGTTCAGGTCGGAGGTCGCGAAGCGGCCACCGTCCAGCTGCACCATCGGACGCAGGTCCGGCGGGATGACCGGCACGCAGTCCAGCACCATGCCCTTGGGGCTGTTGCTGGTCTGGAGGAACGCGGAGACGACCTTCAGGCGCTTGAGCGCACGGGTCTTCTTCTGGCCCTTGCCGGTACGGATGATCTCGCGGAGCTTCTCGGCCTCCTCGTCGAGGTCGAAGGACTCCAGGCGCTTCTGCAGCGCCGCGGCACCCATCGAGCCGTCGAAGTACGTGCCGAAGCGGTCACGCAGCTCGCGGTAGAGCAGCTCGTCGCCCTCGAGGTCCTGGACCTTGAGGTTCTTGAAGCGGGTCCACACCTCGTCGAGGCGGTCGATCTCGCGCTGCGAACGGTCGCGCAGCTGCTTCATCTCACGCTCGGCACCCTCGCGCACCTTGCGGCGCACGTCAGCCTTGGCGCCCTCGGCCTCCAGCTCGGCCAGGTCGCTTTCCAGCTTCTTGGCGCGGGCCTCCAGGTCGGCGTCCCGGCGGTTCTCGATCTGCTGGCGCTCCACGGAGACGTGCGCCTCCAGGGAGGGCAGGTCGCGGGTGCGGCGCTCCTCGTCGACGTACGTGATCATGTACGCGGCGAAGTAGATGACCTTCTCGAGGTCCTTGGGAGCCAGGTCGAGCAGGTAGCCCAGCCGGCTGGGGACACCCTTGAAGTACCAGATGTGCGTGACGGGCGCGGCGAGCTCGATGTGGCCCATCCGCTCACGGCGCACCTTGGCGCGCGTGACCTCGACGCCACAGCGCTCACAGATGATGCCCTTGAAGCGGACGCGCTTGTACTTGCCGCAGTAGCACTCCCAGTCCCGGGTGGGGCCGAAGATCTTCTCGCAGAAGAGCCCGTCCTTTTCCGGCTTGAGGGTGCGGTAGTTGATGGTCTCGGGCTTCTTGACCTCGCCGTGGCTCCACTGACGGATGTCGTCAGCGGTGGCCAGGCCGATCCGGAGCTCGTCGAAGAAGTTGACGTCGAGCACTATGCGTCAATCCCTCTCAGGGTCGTAAGTCTTTGGTCTGAAACGGGGGCCTGGGGGTCGGCGGGGCCCTTGTGGATCAGGGCCCCGCCGGACTCCCGTCAGACCTCTTCGACGCTGCTCGGCTCGCGCCGGGACAGGTCGATGCCGAGCTCCTCCGCAGCGCGGAAGACATCCTCGTCGGTGTCACGCATTTCGATGGACATACCGTCGCTGGACAGCACCTCCACGTTCAGGCAGAGCGACTGCATCTCCTTGATGAGCACCTTGAAGGACTCGGGGATGCCGGGCTCGGGGATGTTCTCGCCCTTGACGATGGCCTCGTAGACCTTCACGCGGCCGGTGACGTCGTCGGACTTGATGGTCAGCAGCTCCTGGAGGGCGTACGCGGCGCCGTATGCCTCCAGCGCCCACACCTCCATCTCGCCGAACCGCTGGCCACCGAACTGGGCCTTACCACCCAGCGGCTGCTGGGTGATCATCGAGTACGGGCCGGTCGAACGGGCGTGCAGCTTGTCGTCGACCAGGTGGTGCAGCTTCAGGATGTACATGTAGCCGACCGAGATCGGGTCCGGGAACGGCTCACCGCTACGGCCGTCGAACAGCCGCGCCTTGCCGGACGGGAGCACCATGCGCTCGCCGTCGCGGTTCGGGATGGTGTGCTGGAGCAGACCCGCCAGCTCGTCCTCGCGGGCGCCGTCGAAGACCGGGGTGGCGACGTTGGTGCCCGGCTGGACACTGTCGGCGCCGATGGCCTGGAGGCGCTGCGCCCACTCGTCGGCGAGACCGGAGACGTCCCAGCCGCGGCTGGCGAGCCAGCCGAGGTGGATCTCCAGCACCTGTCCCGGGTTCATTCGGGACGGCACACCGAGCGGGTTGAGGATGATGTCGACCGGGGTCCCGTCCTCGAGGAACGGCATGTCCTCGATGGGCAGGATCTTGGAGATGACACCCTTGTTGCCGTGGCGGCCGGCGAGCTTGTCACCGTCGGTGATCTTGCGCTTCTGCGCGACGTAGACGCGCACCAGCTGGTTCACACCGGGGGGAAGCTCGTCGCCCTCCTCGCGGTCGAAGACGCGCACGCCGATGACCTTGCCGGTCTCGCCGTGCGGCACCTTCAGCGAGGTGTCACGGACCTCACGGGCCTTCTCACCGAAGATCGCGCGGAGCAGGCGCTCCTCGGGGGTCAGCTCGGTCTCGCCCTTCGGGGTCACCTTGCCGACGAGGATGTCGCCGGCGATGACCTCGGCGCCGATGCGGATGATGCCGCGCTCGTCGAGGTCGGCGAGGACCTCCTCGGAGACGTTCGGGATGTCCCGGGTGATCTCCTCGGGGCCGAGCTTGGTGTCACGGGCGTCGACCTCGTGCTCCTCGATGTGGATCGAGGAGAGGACGTCGTCCTGCACGAGGCGCTGCGACAGGATGATCGCGTCCTCGTAGTTGTGACCCTCCCACGGCATGAACGCCACGAGCAGGTTCTTGCCCAGCGCCATCTCGCCGTGCTGGGTGGCCGGACCGTCGGCGAGGACCTGGCCCTCGATGATCCGGTCGCCCTCGTTGACGATGACCTTCTGGTTGACCGAGGTGCCCTGGTTGGAGCGGGCGAACTTGGCCAGGCGGTACGTGATGTACGTGCCGTCGTCGTTGGCCGTGGTGATGTAGTCCGCGGAGACCTCCTGGACCACACCCGCCTTCTCGGCCTTGACCACGTCGCCGGCGTCGACGGCGGAGCGGTACTCCATGCCGGTGCCGACGAGCGGGGACTCGGACTTAATCAGCGGCACGGCCTGACGCATCATGTTCGCGCCCATGAGGGCACGGTTGGCGTCGTCGTGCTCGAGGAAGGGGATCATGGCGGTCGCGACCGACACCATCTGGCGCGGCGAGACGTCCATGTAGTCCACGTCGTCACCGGCGACGTAGTCGACCTCGCCACCACGACGGCGGACCAGGACGCGGTTCTCGGTGAACCGCAGGTCGTCGTTGAGGGTGGCGTTGGCCTGCGCGATGACGAACCGGTCCTCTTCGTCGGCGGTCAGGTAGTCCACCTCGTCGGTGACCTGGCCGTCGACGACCTTGCGGTACGGGGTCTCGACGAAACCGAACGCGTTGACCCGGCCGTACGAGGCGAGCGAGCCGATCAGACCGATGTTCGGGCCTTCAGGCGTCTCGATCGGGCACATGCGGCCGTAGTGCGAGGGGTGCACGTCACGGACCTCGAAGCCGGCCCGCTCACGGGAGAGACCACCCGGGCCGAGCGCGGACAGACGACGCTTGTGCGTCAGCCCGGACAGCGGGTTGTTCTGGTCCATGAACTGGGACAGCTGGCTGGTGCCGAAGAACTCCTTGATGGAGGCGACGACCGGCCGGATGTTGATCAGGGTCTGCGGCGTGATCGCCTCGACGTCCTGCGTGGTCATGCGCTCACGCACGACGCGCTCCATACGCGCCAGACCCGTACGGACCTGGTTCTGGATGAGCTCGCCGACGCTGCGCAGACGACGGTTGCCGAAGTGGTCGATGTCGTCGGTCTCGACGACGATCGTCTGACCGTTGTCGGCGCTCGTCTCGGTCTCGCCGGCGTGCAGCTTCACCAGGTACTTGATCGTCGAGATGACGTCCTCGACGGTCAGGACACCCGCGTCGAGCGGGGCGTCCGCACCCAGCTTCTTGTTGACCTTGTAGCGGCCGACCTTGGCGAGGTCGTAGCGCTTGGGGTTGAAGTAGAGGTTCTCAAGGAGCGTCTGCGCGGCCTCGCGCGTGGGGGGCTCGCCCGGGCGCAGCTTGCGGTAGATGTCGAGCAGCGCGTCGTCCTGGCCCTGGGTGTGGTCCTTCTCCAGGGTGGCGCGCATGGACTCGTACTCGCCGAACTCCTCGAGGATCTGCTCGGTCGTCCAGCCGAGCGCCTTCAGGAGGACGGTCACGGACTGCTTGCGCTTGCGGTCGATACGGACACCGACCATGTCGCGCTTGTCGATCTCCATCTCCAGCCAGGCACCCCGGGACGGGATGATCTTGGCGGAGAAGATGTCCTTGTCGGACGTCTTGTCGATGGAGGAGTCGAAGTAGACACCGGGGGAACGGACCAGCTGGGACACCACGACACGCTCAGTGCCGTTGATGACGAAAGTGCCCTTGTTCGTCATGAGCGGGAAGTCGCCCATGAAGACCGTCTGGGACTTGATCTCACCGGTCTCGTTGTTGGTGAACTCGGCGGTGACGAAGAGCGGGGCGGCGTACGTGAAGTCGCGCTCCTTGCACTCGTCGATGGAGTTCTTCGGCGGCTCGAAGCGGTGGTCCCGGAACGTCAGGGACATCGACCCGGAGAAGTCCTCGATCGGGGAGATCTCCTCGAAGATCTCCTCGAGGCCGGACTTGGTGGGGACGTCCTGACCGTTCTCCAGAGCCTCCTCGACCCGACTCTGCCAGGCGGTGTTGCCGAGCAGCCAGTCGAAGCTCTCGGTCTGCAGCGCGAGCAGGTTCGGAACCTCGAGAGGCTCCTTGATCTTTGCAAAGGAGATGCGCAGCGGGGCGGTGCTGGCGCCGTTGTTCGTATTCGCGGTCGAGGCGTTGCGCGAGGCGGCCAAGAGGGGGTCCTTCCGAGGGCTCGGACTCACTACGCGCGTACCGGCCCCTCTCCCGCGCACAGAGACAGACTGTTCCCGTTTGACCAAAAGGGCAGGTCGGGGAAGGTTTGTCGTCGATGTTCGGGCGAGGGCAGACCCCTGGTGACGGGCAGGGGACAGCTAACAGGCAGCGCAAAGGGTCAGTGTAGCCACTTGGCCCACTGATGTCCAGTGCGGGTTTCTTGAGACCCTCGCCGTGCTCACCGCTCTTCCCAACGCCCTCGGCATGCCTGCCCTCAACGCACGTTGATACTGCCCTCTTCGCCGTCGATCCATGCCTCGGATTCGGATCCTTGTGACGACGCGTCCTGAGAATTGCGCGCTGCGTGCGGTTCGTCAAGGCCCCCCTGGCCCGAACCGGGGTACCCGGGGACAAGACGAAGATCACCCTACCCCTCACCATCACAGGTGCAAGGTAACCGTGGCCGGACCCCGGAAACGCCGAAGAGCGACCACCCGGATGGATGATCGCTCTTCGGTGCGTGACCGTTACAGCCCTACGGGACCGTTTCGGCCGTCGCTACGGTCTTGCCGACCGCGGGGGTGTTACTTGACCTCGACGGAGGCGCCGGCGCCCTTGAGGGACTCGGCGGCCTTCTCGGCGGCGTCCTTGGCGACCTTCTCGAGAACGGGCTTCGGGGCGCCGTCCACGAGGTCCTTGGCCTCCTTCAGGCCCAGGGAGGTCAGCTCACGCACGACCTTGATGACCTGGATCTTCTTGTCACCGGCGCCGGTGAGGATGACGTCGAACTCGTCCTTCTCCTCAGCAGCCTCGGCGGGGGCGGCCGGGCCGGCCGGGCCCGCCACGGCGACCGCGGCGGCGGCGGTGACGTCGAACTTCTCCTCGAACGCCTTCACGAACTCGGAGAGCTCGATGAGGGTCATCTCCTCGAACTGCGCGAGCAGGTCTTCCTGGCTGAGCTTCGCCATGATGGGCGATCCTTCCACTAATTCGGCTGGTGCCGGATGTACATGAGTGGCGGGCGTACGTTGGCCCGCTGTGACCTCTGCCGCCTCATGCGGCCCAGGTCAGAAAGCGAGCCGAATTACTCGGCACCGCCCTGCTCGTCCTGCTTGGCGCGAAGGGCGTCCACGGTGCGGACGAGCTTCGAGGGAAGCGCCTGGAAGAGCTGCGCAGTCTGGGACTGCTTGCCCTTGAAGGCACCCGCCAGCTTGGAGAGCAGAACCTCGCGGGACTCGAGGTCCGCAAGCTTCTTGATCTCGTCGGCGGACAGCGCCTTGCCGTCAAGGACACCGCCCTTGATGACGAGATTCGGGTTGTCCTTGGCGAAGTCACGGAGACCCTTCGCCGACGTCACCGGGTCACCGGTGACGAAGGCGACAGCCGTCGGACCGTTGAACAGGTCGTCCAGCGTCGTGATCCCGGCCTCGTTGGCCGCAATCTTGGTCAGCGTGTTCTTCACCACGGCGTACTGGGCGTTCTCACCGAGCGACCGGCGCAGCGTCTTGAGCTGCGCCACGGTGAGACCGCGGTACTCGGTCAGCACGGCAGCGCTGGAGTTGCGGAACTGCTCCGTCAACTCGGCCACTGCGGCAGCCTTGTCGGGCCTCGCCATAGAGCCTCGGCCTCCTTCCGGGTGATTCTGACCGCGCGGACCCGAAGGAGGACTGGGGAAAACGAAACGCCCCGGCGCAGGCGCACGGGGCGGACTCGACCGGTCGCATGAGCGGGGACGCACCTGCTCCGGGAGTTCTTCCACTGTCACCTGCGCGGGTCGTCCGCATTTTCAGCGGATCCTTCGGCCACCGCGCCCTCCTGCGAGTGCACGGCAACGACCAGCGGTCTTTGGCTTCTGTAGGAGAGTACGTGAACGGGTCGTGCCCAAGCAAATCCGCCCGTACGGCCCGGCCGGTCTCTCCCCGCGTGGTCAGCCCCTGACCGGCTTGAGCCGCCCGGTGAGGTCCGAGGTGTCGGAGGCGGCCGGGGCCTCGACCGTCACCCGCCCGTCGTAGGCGAGGAAGGTGAGGGTGAGGTCGAGTTCGCCATGGTGGCCCCTGCCCCGCAGCCGCACCTGCCGGGCGCGGTCGTCGGGGCCGACCCACAGATCGAGGGTGAGCTCGTCCACGCCCATCGTCCGGTACGGCCTGAGGCTCTTGCCGGGCCTCACCTCGGCGTCGATCGCGTCGAGGCCTGCCGTGCCGGTGTAGTGGGTGGTGCGTACGCCGTCGACGGTCTCGGTGCCGGCGTCCTTCACGTGCTTCGCGGCGGTCAGGAAGGCGGCCTCCCGGGCCGGGTTCCGGCCCGCCTCGTCCCGCTCGTTCCTGGTGTTCAGGACGATGAAGTCGTCCAGCTTGCCGCGCTCCAGGGAGCCGTAGCAGATCCAGTGCCTGCCGTGCAGGGGCTTCCGGGCGGAGCCGTAGAGCACCCCGTCGACGAGCCGCAACTCGGTGGTGCCGGGGTGTGCTCCGCCGATCACCCGCGTCGTCACGCCACTGGCGTTCGCCTTGTAGGAGCCCACGGCCCGGATGCGGCCCTCCCCCGGTATGCGGCCGGTCGCCCGGTAGCGCAGGGAGGTGAGCCCGCCGGTCTTCTCGGCGGCCCGGGCGACGGCCGCGGCGGGCGTCGCCGGGGCCGCCGCCGGGTCGTCCCCCTGTGCGCACCCGGCGGCGCCTCCGGCCAGCAGGACGGCGAGTGCCGCGGCGCCCGCGGACGGTCTCACGGAGGGCCGTCAGGAGCTGGTGCCGGCGCCGCCCGCCACGGTCCCGGACCCGGTGGCAGTCCCGGTGGACTTCATGAGGTCCTTGAAGTCCTTGGTGTCACTGGCCGGGGGCTCCTCGGCGGTGACCTTCACGCCGTAGTCGGTGTAGTACGCCGTGCTGGTCATCGTGCCGGTCGCCATGTCCGCCTTCTCGGTCTTCTTGACCAGCAGATTCTGCTCGTTGACCCAGATGTCCACGGTGTCCGTGGTGACGCCCGCCTGGCTGAGCTGCTTCTTCAGGTCCGCGAGCTGGGAGGCGCTGAGGTTGCTGCTCTTGCCGGCGAGGTCGGCGACGTTCACCGTGCCCGCGTAGTGCGTGGTCTGCACACCGGCCACCTTCTCCTCGCCGACCTTCTTCACGTCGCCGGAGGCCAGCAGCATCTTCACCGACTGGTTCGGCGTGGTGTTCTGCATCTGGTCCTTGAGGTACGCGCCCGAGCCGCCGGCGAGCTTGGCGAGGTCGTCGTACGCGTACCTGATCCAGTGCTTGCCGCCGAACGACGCCGCGAACTTCTCGCTCATCTTCGCGTAGTAGGCGTCCGGCAGATAGCGGGCCTCCATCGACGACGTGCCGGCCTTGCGCATCGTGTCGGCCATCTGGCCGCCGGTGTACGTGATGGTGAGGTCGCCCCGCATGCCGTCGCCCCAGGAGAGGGCGCCGTCGGCCTTCATGGACATCAGTCCGGCGATGGTCGTGGTGGAGCGGACCTTGGCCGAGTCGGCCTTGTCCGTGGACTGCTCGGCGGAACGCAGGGCGGCGATGGGGCTGAGGTGTGTGACGCCGTTGCCGCCCGCCTTGTCGCCGGAGTTCCCCTTGTCGGTGCCGCAGGCGGCCACCCCGGTGAGCGCGGTCAGCACCGCGACGGAAAGGGTCACCCGGCGCACGGTCGTGCTCTTCATCTCGTCCCACCCCTAAGCGAGTTGTGTGCCAGCACCGTAACCCAGGCCACTGACAGTCGTGCGAAAGGTCGCACAAAGGAAGGACGGGCCCCGCACCTCGGAAGGTTGCGGGGCCCGCCCTTTTTTGTCGCGTCTCCGACGCGGCTACCGGGGTGAGCGCGAGGCTCAGACGGCGGCCGGGTCCTCCTCGACGAGGAGGTTACGGGTGCGGTTCGGGTCGACGGGGATGCCGGGGCCCATCGTGGTGGTGATGGCGGCCTTCTTGATGTAGCGACCCTTGGCGGCGGACGGCTTCAGACGGAGGATCTCCTCCAGCGCGGCGCCGTAGTTCTCCACCAGCTTGGCGTCGTCGAAGGACGACTTGCCGATGATGAAGTGCAGGTTCGAGTGCTTGTCGACGCGGAACTCGATCTTGCCGCCCTTGATGTCGGTGACGGCCTTGGCGACGTCGGGGGTGACGGTGCCGGTCTTGGGGTTCGGCATCAGACCACGCGGGCCGAGGACGCGGCCGAGGCGGCCGACCTTGCCCATGAGGTCCGGGGTGGCGACGACGGCGTCGAAGTCCAGACGGCCCTTCGAAACCTCGTCGATCAGCTCGTCGGAGCCGACGATGTCGGCGCCCGCGGCCTCCGCGGCCGCAGCACGGTCACCGGTCGCGAAGACCAGGACCCGGGCAGTCTTGCCGGTGCCGTGCGGCAGGTTCACGGTGCCACGGACCATCTGGTCGGCCTTGCGCGGGTCGACACCCAGACGGAAGGCGACCTCGACGGTGCCGTCGAACTTGGTCGTGGAGGTCTCCTTGGCGAGACGGACGGCCTCGAGCGGGGCGTACAGCTTCTCCCGGTCGACCTTGGCGTCCGCAGCGCGGAGGGCCTTGCTGCGCTTGCTCACAACTGCTCCTGTGTGTTCTGAAAGGAGTCGTGGTACGGGCCGAGCAGGCCCTGCCACGTGCGACCGGCTACGGCCGCATGACTGCTGGGGGTGGGGCTCAGCCCTCGACCGTGATGCCCATGGAACGGGCGGTGCCGGCGATGATCTTCGACGCGGCGTCCAGGTCGTTGGCGTTCAGGTCGGGCAGCTTGGTCTGGGCGATCTCGCGGACCTGCGCCTCGGTGATCTTGGCGACCTTGGTCTTGTGCGGCTCGCCGGAGCCCTTCTCCACACCAGCGGCCTTGAGGATCATCTTCGCGGCCGGCGGCGTCTTGGTCACGAAGGTGAAGGAACGGTCCTCGTAGACCGTGATCTCCACCGGGATGACCCAGCCGCGCTGCGACTCGGTCGCGGCGTTGTAGGCCTTGCAGAACTCCATGATGTTGACGCCGTGCTGACCCAGCGCCGGGCCGACCGGCGGGGCCGGGTTCGCCGCACCGGCGTTGATCTGGAGCTTGATGAGCCCCGTGACCTTCTTCTTCTTGGGAGGCATAGCTCTCCGGGTCCTTTCGGTTCGGGTCCTGCCCGCGCTCGGGGGACAACCCGGACGCAGGCATACCGCACAACGATAACGGGTATAGATGCGCGGCCAAAAACCGCGCAGGTCAGACGTCCGTCGAGCGTTCGCCTGACCTGCGCGGAAGCGGTGGGTCCAGAAAGAACTAGTTCTTCTGGATCTGGTCGAAGGAGAGCTCGACCGGCGTCTCGCGGCCGAAGATCTCCACCAGGCCCTTGACCTTCTTGGAGTCGGGGTTGATCTCGTTGATGGTCGCCTGGAGCGTGGCGAACGGGCCGTCGGTGACGGTGACCGAGTCGCCGACCTCGAAGTCCAGGACCTGGACCTCGACCTTGCGCTGCGGCGCCGGCTTGCCCTCGGCCTCGGCGGCCTCGCGGGCGGCCTTCTCCTCCGCCTCCGGGGCGAGCATCTTGACGATCTCGTCCAGGGTCAGCGGGTAGGGGTCGTAGGCGTTGCCGACGAAGCCGGTGACGCCCGGGGTGTTGCGGACGACGCCCCACGACTCGTTGGTCAGGTCCATGCGGACCAGGACGTAACCCGGCAGCTTGTTCTGCTTGATCGTCTTGCGGTCGCCGTTCTTGATCTGGACGACCTCTTCCTGCGGCACCTCGGCCTGGAAGATGTAGTCCTCGACGTTCAGCGAGACGGCCCGCTGCTCCAGGTTGGTCTTCACGCGGTTCTCGTAACCGGCGTAGGTGTGGATGACGTACCACTCGCCGGGCAGGGTGCGCAGTTCCTCGCGGAGGGCTTCGATCGGGTCGACGGGCTCGGCAGGCTCTTCCTCGGCCTCGTCAGCCACGGCCAGGGCGTCGGACTCGTCCTCGACGGACTCGTCGGACTCGTCCTCGACGTGCAGGGCGGATTCCTCGGCAGCCTCACCCAGCGCGGCTTCCGCAGCCTCGAACTCGTCCTGCTCATCCGCGCCCTCGACGATGTCGAGCTCGTCGTCCACCGTCTCGGCGGCACTCTCGCGAGGCTCGGTGGCGTCGTTCAGGTTCGGGTCAGACACGATGGCTGCTTCTTCCTGGATACATGGGGGTGGAACATGCGAAAACGGGCGCCGGTACCGCGGCGCCCTTCGCTCTTGGCTCAGCCGAAGACGTACTTGGCGGCGTGGTTGAGCCCATAGTCAATCACGGTCACCAGCGCGATCATGATGGCGACGAAGAAGATCACCACGGTGGTGTACGACGTCAGCTGGTTACGCGTCGGCCAGACGACCTTGCGGAGTTCCGCGATGATCTGGCGGTAGAAGGTACCGAGGCGCTTCAGCGGGCCCTTCTTGGCGCGCTTGCCACCCTTGCGGGCCTTCTTGGTCTCCTGCACCTCATCCTGGGCGTCAGGCGTGTCGATGGAGCCCACGGCGTCCGTCATTCGTCCTCACCTGATCCCGGGTCGTGGCCGTGCCGCGCCCGGTTCCTGAGCCGCACGGCGGTGCATTGCTGTACGTACATGCGCACACATCCTGGCGGTGTGTGTAGCAGGGCCGGAGGGACTTGAACCCCCAACCGCCGGTTTTGGAGACCGGTGCTCTACCAATTGAGCTACGACCCTTTGTGTGTTCCCCAACGTACCGCATCCGACCGGGTGCTCGTTGTGCACCGGCTGAGCCGCGGCTGCTGGAGGCCAACGAGGTGAGAGTGTACGTGGTCGCGAGCCCGGCGTCGAACAGAAAGTGCCCGTACGGGCTGTCCGACCGGAAGATCGTCCTGACCCGGGCCCGAATTCGGACCCTTGTTCACGGGTCGGCACGATCCTGTTCAGTGGGTGAAACCCGCGTGCCGGGCGGGTTTCCGGTCTGAAACGATGGCTCCATGAGCGCTGCAACCCCTCCCACCGAGCGCCGGGTCTCCGCCCGAGTCGGCGCGATCTCCGAGTCCGCCACCCTCGCCGTGGACGCCAAGGCCAAGGCCCTCAAGGCCGCCGGGCGTCCGGTGATCGGCTTCGGCGCGGGTGAGCCCGACTTCCCGACCCCGGACTACATCGTCGAGGCGGCCGTCGAGGCCTGCAAGAACCCCAAGTACCACCGCTACACCCCGGCCGGCGGTCTGCCCGAGCTGAAGGCCGCGATCGCCGCGAAGACGCTGCGCGACTCCGGCTACGAGGTCGACCCGGCGCAGATCCTGGTCACCAACGGCGGCAAGCAGGCCATCTACGAGGCCTTCGCCGCGATCCTCGACCCGGGCGACGAGGTCATCGTCCCGGCGCCGTACTGGACGACGTACCCGGAGTCGATCCGGCTGGCCGGCGGTGTGCCGGTGGAGGTCGTCGCGGACGAGACGACCGGCTACCGGGTGAGCGTGGAGCAGCTGGAGGCGGCCCGCACGGAGAACACGAAGGTCGTGCTCTTCGTCTCCCCCTCGAACCCGACCGGCGCGGTCTACAGCGCCGAGGACGCCGAGGCGATCGGCCGCTGGGCGGTCGAGCACGGCCTGTGGGTGCTGACGGACGAGATCTACGAGCACCTGGTCTACGGGGACGCGAAGTTCACCTCCCTGCCCGCGCTCCTGCCCGAGCTGCGCGAGAAGTGCATCGTGGTCAACGGCGTCGCGAAGACGTACGCGATGACCGGCTGGCGCGTGGGCTGGGTCATCGGCCCGAAGGACGTGGTGAAGGCCGCGACGAACCTCCAGTCGCACGCGACCTCGAACGTCTCGAACGTGGCCCAGGTCGCGGCCCTGGCCGCCGTCTCCGGCGACCTGTCGGCCGTCGAGAAGATGCGCGAGGCCTTCGACCGGCGCCGCCGGACCATCGTGCGGATGCTCAACGAGATCGACGGCGTGCTGTGCCCGGAGCCTGAGGGCGCCTTCTACGCGTACCCGTCGGTGAAGGCCCTGCTCGGCAAGGAGATCCGCGGCAAGCGCCCGCAGAACACGGTGGAGCTGGCCGCCCTCATCCTGGAGGAGGCCGAGGTCGCGGTCGTCCCCGGCGAGGCCTTCGGCACCCCCGGCTACCTGCGGCTGTCCTACGCGCTCGGTGACGAGGACCTGGTCGAGGGCGTGAGCCGGATGCAGAAGCTGCTGGCGGAGGCGCAGGACTGACGTCCACCTGCTTCTTATCGGGGGCCACCTCCCAATTTCGGGAGGTGGCCCCCGCCCCTTTGTGCGAGCAAGACCACGTTCGGGGAATCCGCTACCGGGACGGCGGGGACGTGCGGCAGGATCCTTGGATGGAGCGTGTACGTGATGTCTCTGAGCTGCCGAAAGCCCATCTGCACCTGCACTTCACCGGCTCGATGCGGCCGGGGACCGTCCTGGAGCTGGCCGACAAGTACGGTGTGCGCCTGCCCGAGGTGCTGACCGAAGCCCTCACCAGCGGGGAGCCACCGAAGCTGCGGGCCACGGACGAGCGGGGCTGGTTCCGCTTCCAGCGGCTGTACGACGCGGCGCGCTCCTGCCTCAGGGAGCCGGAGGACATCCAGCGGCTGGTCCGGGAAGCGGCGGAGGAGGATCTGAAGGACGGCTCGGGCTGGCTGGAGATCCAGGTGGACCCGACGTCGTACGCGCCCCGGCTGGGCGGTCTGATCCCGGCCCTGGAGATCATCCTGGACGCGGTGGACACGACGTCCCGGGAGACCGGCCTGGGCATGCGCGTGCTGGTGGCCGCCAACCGTATGAAGCACCCTCTGGACGCTCGCACCCTGGCCCGGCTGGCGGTGCGGTACGCCGACCGGGGCGTGGTGGGCTTCGGGCTGTCGAACGACGAGCGGCGGGGCATGGCGCGGGACTTCGACCGGGCGTTCTCGATCGCCCGGGACGGCGGTCTGCTCGCGGCCCCGCACGGCGGCGAGCTGACCGGCCCGGCCTCGGTCCGGGACTGCCTGGACGACCTGCACGCCTCGCGGATCGGCCACGGGGTGCGCGCGGCGGAGGACCCGCGGCTGCTGAAGCGGCTGGCGGACCGGGGTGTGACCTGCGAGGTGTGCCCGGCGTCGAACGTGGCGCTGGGCGTGTACGAGAAGCCGGAGGACGTGCCGCTGCGCACGCTCTTCGAGGCGGGCGTCCCGATGGCGCTGGGCGCCGACGACCCGCTGCTCTTCGGCTCCCGGCTCGCCGCCCAGTACGACCTCGCCCGCCTGCACCACGGTTTCTCGGACGCCGAACTGGCGGAGCTGGCCCGGCAGTCGGTCCGGGGCTCGGCGGCGCCGGAGGGTGTGAAGGCACGGCTGCTGGCGGGGGTGGACGAATGGCTCAGTGGCCCGGGCGCTTGAAGTGGGCGTACGGCGGATAGGGCTTGAAGCAGATCAGGACGTCCAGGGAGTGGCCGCCGCCGGGTGGCTGGACCAGCGCCGGGAGTTCCGTCATCAGCGCCGAGTGTCCCTTGGCCACGTCCTTCTGGCGCGGCCCCCAGCCCGCCGCGTGGGCGAAGGAGGTGGCGGTCTCGGCGAAGACGTCGCGGCTGCCGAAGAGGAAGAACGTGCGGGCGTGCGTGGCGTGCCGTAATTCCTCGCGGAAGTCGGCCCGTTCCCGCCGTTCGCGCCACCGAGCGGCGTCCCGGGCGGTGCGTGCCTCGTCGGTGCGGACGGTCAGCGGGGTGCCGTGGCGCAGTTTCTGGCGCAGTTCGGGCCACTGGCTGGAGCGCAGGCCGAGGGTGTGGTGGGCGAGGACGAGGTCGGTCGGCTCGCCCCAGCCCTCGTCGGGCGGGACTCCGTCGCGCAGGGGCACGTGGACGATCGTGTGGCGGGAGTAGGCGGCGAAGGAGAACAGGCCCGCGAGCCGGTTCAGGCCGTCGTGGTCGCCCAGCAGCAGGCCGATCGGCTCGGGGGCGCTCAGGGAGGTGTGTCGCAGGGGCTGCCAGGGCTGGACGACCCGGTGCTCGTGCGGGCCGGTCCTCGGCCGGAACTGGCGCAGTCTCAGCCGCATGCGGCGATTCCGGTCAGCAGCGTGCGGGCCAGCCGCCGGGCGAAGTCGTCCACGGGGGGCGGTTCGCCGTCGCTGGTGGCGTCGTAGGCGAAGGCCCGTTGGGCGCAGGCGCCCAGGAGGAGGGAGGCGGCCGCGAAGGTGTCCGCCTCGGGGTGGACGCGGCCTGCGGCCTGTTCGGCGCGGAGGTAGGCGTCGAGGCCCTCGATGGGCAGGTGCGGGCCCGCGCCCATCTGCCGCATCGCCTCGTCGTGGCGCTTCTTGAGCTGGGTCTCGGCGTAGAGGGAGGCCGCGATCGGGAAGCTCTGCTCGTAGAACAGGGCGGCCTGCCGGGCGATCTCGGTGAGGTTCTCCTCCAGGGTGTGCCGGCCCGGCTCGGCGGTGAGGGCGCTCAGCAGCGGGGCGACTCCCGGGAGCCGTTCGCGCAGGACCTCTATGAACAGCTCCTCCTTGCTGGTGAAGTGCTTGTAGAGGGCTGCCTCGGAGCAGTCTGCCGCCCTGGCGATCTCCTTGGTCGTGGCGCGGGCCAGCCCGATGGTGAGCATGAGTTCGTGGGCGGCGTCAAGGATGCGGGCTCGGGCCGGTTTCTGCTGCATGGCGCCCAAGGATCGCATGGCCTCTCCAAGCATGCTTGACGGGTGGGTGAGTGCTTACTCACTCTAGGGGGCAACAGGGTGAGTGAGTACTCACCCACCAGGGAGGAGCGGGTCATGAACCTCACCGTCTTCGGCGCCACCGGAGGAATCGGGCAGGAAGTCGTCCGTCAGGCGCTCGCCGCGGGCCACCGGGTCACGGCCGTGGTGCGCGACCCGGCCCGGCTCGACGTGACCGGTGCGGGCCTGGAGGTGTTCCGCGCCGACCTCGCCGACCCCGAAGCGGTACGCCCCGCGGTCACCGGACGGGACGCTGTCCTGTCCGGCCTGGGTCCCCGCAGCCGCAAGGACGCCGGGGTCGCGGCCCGGCTGACCCGTACGGTCCTGCGGGCCATGGAGACCGAGGGCGTGCGCCGGGTGCTCGTGGTCAGCGCCGGGCCGGTGGGCCCGGAACCGGCGGGGGACGGCTTCCTCGACCGCGGTGTGCGGGGGATCGTCTCGGCGCTGCTCAAGGACGTCTACGCCGACCTGCGGGAGATGGAGGACGAGCTGGCCCGCAGCGGCACGGACTGGACGTCCGTACGGCCGCCGCGGTTGCAGGACAAGCCCCTCACCGGCTCGTACCGGACGGTCGTCGGCGGCTTCCCGCCCAGGGGGCGCTTCATCGCGCGGGCGGACGTGGCCCACGCGATGCTGGCGATGATCGACGATCCGGGGACGGTGAAGCAGGGGGTCGGGGTGGCGTACTAGGCGTGTGACGGCCTACAGGGCGACGCCCACCGTCACGGGCTCGTTGACCAGCGTGATGCCGAAGGCCTCGTGGACTCCGGCGACGACCTCGCGGGCGAGGGACAGCAGGTCCTCGGTGGTGGCTCCGCCCCGGTTGGTGAGGGCGAGGGTGTGCTTGGTGGAGATGCGGGCGGGCCCGGTGCCGTAGCCCTTGGTGAAGCCGGCCTTGTCGATCAGCCAGGCCGCCGAGGTCTTGGTGTGGCCCTCCCCCGCCGGGTAGGCGGGCGGCTCGACGCCGTCGCCCAGCCGCTGCCGCACGCGCGCGTGGAAGGCGTCGAACTGGGCGTCGGTGAGGATCGGGTTGGTGAAGAACGACCCGGCCGACCAGGTGTCGTGGTCGTCGGGGTCCAGGACCATGCCCTTGCCGGCGCGCAGCTTCAGGACGGTCTCGCGGGCGGTGGCGAGCGCCACCCGGTCACCGGGGTCGACACCGAGCACGCGGGCCGTCTCGGCGTACTTGACCGGTGCCGACAGCCCGTCCGCGTCCTCCAGGGCGAAGCGGACGCGCAGCACCACGTAGCGCGTCGGGTCGTCCTTGAAGCGGCTGTGGCGGTAGGAGAAGGCGCACTCGTCGTTGGTCAGCGTGACCGTCTCGTGGGACCGGCGGTCGTAGGCGATGACCTCGGTGATGGTCGAGGAGACCTCCTGGCCGTACGCGCCGACGTTCTGGATCGGTGTCGCGCCCGCCGAGCCCGGGATGCCGACGAGGCACTCGATGCCCGCGAGCCCGGCCTCCACGGTGCGGGCGACGGCGTCCGTCCACACCTCGCCGGCCGCCAGCTCCAGTGTCGTACCGCGCAGTTCGAAGCCGGTGGTGGCGATGCGCAGGGCCGTGCCGTCGAAGCCCTTGTCGCCGATGACCAGGTTCGATCCGCCGCCGATGACCAGCAGCGGCGTGCCGGTGGCGTCGGCCGCCCGGACGGCGTCGATCACCTCGGCGTCGGTGGTGGCGGTGACCAGCCGGGTCGCGGGACCGCCCAGCCGGAAGGTGGTCAGCGGGGCGAGGGGAGCGTCGTGGAGTTCCTGCACGCGCCCAAGACTACGAGACGGCACCGACAGTGCCCCGGCACAGGCCGACGGCCCGGCGGGAAGCCGGGCCGTCATGCGGTTGTCCACGCCCCACGCGCGCGTGGGGGTCTCACGTCTGGGAGGCGAGCCCTTGGGACGTCGGCGCATGGCTCCCGGAGCCGGCGAAGGCCTTCAGGGCCTGCGGTGACTGCCAGGCGGACAGCGTCCAGAAGGTCCGCCGGAACGGCTGCGCCTTCAGCGAGGCCCCGTGGGCGCCGGGCCCGCCGCTCACCTGGCGCCACACCGCCGGGGTGCGGACGAGGAACCGCAGGGCTCCCCGGAGGGTGCGGGTCTCGAAGCGTGAGGCGAAGACATGGACCTCGGTGTCCTGCGGCGGGGTGCTGGGCACGGTCCAGGGCAGGACGGGCATCTCGCACTCCTTTCGGGCGCGGCCGCGGTCAGCGGGAGGCGGCTTCGACGACCGGGGCGGGTGCCTGCTCGGCCACGCTCGCGGCCGGGGCGGCGGCGCGGCGCCTGCTCGGGATCAGCAGTGCCGCCGCTCCGGCGAGCGCCACGACCCCGGAGCCGGTCACCAGGGCGGGCTTGAGGCCGTCGACGAAGTTCTGCGCGGACTCGTAGCCGCCCTGCGCGGAGAAGATCGAGGACATGACCGCGATGCCGAGGGCGCCGCCGACCTCGCGCAGCGCGTTGTTGGCGCCGGAGGCGATGCCCTGCTCCTGCGGGCGGACGCTGGACATCACCAGGTTGGCGGCCGGGGCGAAGTAGAGGGCCATGCCGATACCGCTGATGATCAGACCGGGCAGCTGCGCGGCGTAGGAGAGGTCGGCCGAGACCACGGAGGCCATGTAGCCGAGTCCGACGGCCTGGAAGAACAGTCCGGTGGCGACGACCGGTCGGCCGCCGATGCGGTCGGAGAGGATCCCGGCGACCGGCGCGACGAGCATCGGCATGCCGGTCCAGGGCAGCATCCGGAAGCCGGCCTCGGTGGGCGAGTAGCCGAGCACGCCCTGCATGTACTGGCTGAGCAGGAAGATCGAGCCGAACATGCCGACGAACATCAGCAGACTGGCCGCGTTGATCCCGGCGAAGGCGCGGGAGCGGAACAGCCGCATGGGCAGCATCGGGTTCTTGGCGCGGGTGCTGTAGAGGACGAAGCCGGCCAGCAGGGCGCTGCCCGCGAACAGCGCGGTCAGCACGACGGTGTCGGTCCAGCCGTCGGCGGGCCCGCGGACCAGGCCGTACACGATCCCGAAGAGCCCGCCGCTGGCGAGCAGCGTGCCGGGGAGGTCGAGCGGGGCACCGGTGCCGTACGACTCGGCCAGGCGCAGCCGGGCGAGCGGCAGCAGGGCCACCCCGAGCGGGACGTTCAGCCAGAAGATCCAGTGCCAGGAGACGTGTTCGGTGAGGCTGCCGCCGATCAGCGGTCCGGAGGCGACCGCGAGGCCGTTGACCGCACCCCAGATGCCGTACGCCATCCCGCGCTTGGCGGCGGGCACGGCCGCGGTCAGCAGGGTCAGCGTCAGCGGCATCATCACGGCGGCGCCGACGCCCTGGACGGCGCGGGCGGCGATGAGGGAGCCGATGCCGGGTGCCATGGCGGCGGCCGCGGAGGCGCCGGTGAAGACGGTGAGCCCGGCGAGGAAGAGCCGGCGGCGGCCGAACCGGTCGCCGAGCGCCGCGCCGAACATCAGCAGGACGGCGAAGGTGAGCGTGTAGGCGCTCACGGTCCATTCCAGGTCGTTCAGCGCGCCACCCAGGTCCCGGCGGATCGAGGGCAGGGCGGTGGTGACGACGAGGTTGTCGAGGGACGCCATGAATCCGGCGACGCTGGTGATGACGAGGGCCCAGACGGTTCCCCCGCGACGTGTGCTCTGCTGTTCCGTCTGCTCTGACCTCTGCTGTGGCATCTCTCCCCCAGGGAGTGCTCGTGACAGTTGATTAGTTATCGATGACTAACTTCTGCGGGCGAACGGCGCCGGTCATCACCCTTCGCCGCCCGCGCTACTTCTCCAGCCGACCCGTGACCCGCGCGTCCGGGTAGATCCCGTCCCACACCCGGTGCCCGGGCGGAAACCCCATGGCCACCAGGCAGTTGATCAGCATCCCGTACGCCATGAAGGTCGTCGTCTCGTTCGCGTCGGCGCCGAGCGGGAGGTGCACGGTGTCCCACAGGCGCATCCAGCCGGCCCGCACGGACTCCCCGAAGGCGTGATCGCCCTCCTCGTCGGCGGCGGCGACCGCGAGGTACATCTGCATCTGCATCTGGAGCCGCTCGGGTCGCTCCGCGATGACCTTGACGTACGCGTTCGCCATGGCCTGCTGGGCCTCTTCGCCCTCCAGCCCCTCGGCGGCTTCCTCGAAGGTGCGGATCGTGTCCTCCACGCACCGCTCGGCCGCCGCGAGGAAGATCGCCTTCTTGCCCGGGAAAAGGCGGAAGAGATACGGCTGCGAGACACCGACACGCTTGGCGATCGCCTCGGTGGACGTCCCGTGATAGCCGCCCCGCGCGAACTCGCTCATCGCCGCGCGGATGACGCTCTCGCGCCTCTCCTCTGCGCTCATCCTGACCATGCGAGAAAGTTAGTACTCAATCACTAACTAAGTCAAGGGAGTGGCGGAGCGGGTCGCGTCCGGGATGCCCGCGCGCGGCCGCGAACGGCGGTGGGCCGCCACCCGCTCACGGGTCGCGCAGCGCCGGGAGCAGTACCGGCGCTCAGGGCCCTGCCCCTGTGTGATGAACACGTTCCCGCAGGCCGGAGAGGCGCAGACCCGCCCCGGCGGACGCTGGTGGTCCCACACCAGGACGGCGAGCGCCAGACACGAGGAGGTGAGGAGCCACTCGTCCCAGGGGGCGTCGTCGTCGCGATCGAGGTGCGGATGCCAGGGCGTGCCGCCGCCGTGCGAGGTGAGGCGCAGCGGCCCCGCGCACTCCCCAAGGAGCCGGTTGAGGGCGGCGGCGGCCGTGTCCACGTCGGCGGCGGCGAAGACCTCGCGGAGCGGCACGGCGGCGGCGCGCATGCGACCGACGTCCTGGGCGGTCAGGTGGAGGGGGCCGGTCTCGCCGTACTCGCGCAGTACGGCGGCGACCGCCTCCGGGGCCGGGACCGGATCCGGATCCGGATCCGGATCCGGACCGGGGCCGACCGTGAGGGCGTTGACCAGAGCGGCGGTGCGGCGCGCGTTGGTGAGTACGGAGTGGCGGGTGGACCAGTCGTGGGCGCGGGAGGGCATGGCGCGAACGTAACGCATATTGAGCTATTTTGAGTTACGTACGTAGCGTCGCGCCGATGAAAAGACGTGACACGTGTGTCTACTTGGCGGGGGCGACGGCCGCCCGCACCGGCGACGAGATGTCCGGGCCGGCGCTGCTGCTGGCCGGTTTCGCGGCCTCGGGCTCGGCCGCCGAGGCGTCGTCGCTGCTCGCGGCCTTGACGGTCGCGGCGGCGGTGGGCGGTCCCGTGCTCGGGGTGTTCCTCGACCGGTCGGCGCGGCCTGGCCGGCTGCTGGGGGCGGCGCTGGGGCTGTACGCGGTGGGGCTGGTACTGATCCTCGCGGCGCTGGGCCGCATGCCGCGTGCCCTCGTGCTCGCAATCGCCGTGGGCACCGGTCTCTTCGGGCCGGCCCTCTCAGGCGGCTGGACGGCACAGCTGCCCCGCGTCGTCCCGCCGGAAGGGCTGCCGCGCGCCACCGCGCTCGACGCCATGACCTTCGGCGCCGCGAGCCTGGCGGGCCCCGCCCTGGCGGGCATCGCGGCGGGGCTGCTGGGGGCTCCCGCCGCGGTCGTGCTGTCGGTGACGCTCATCGGGGCGGCGCTGCCGGTCGCCTGGACGCTGCCTGGGCGGCCGGGGACGGGAGCGGCGGGGGGTCCCGGCCCGGGCGTGCGTCCTGGTCCGGGCGTGCGTCCTGGTCCGGGCGTGCGTCCTGGTCCGGGCGTGCGCTCTGGTCCGGGCGTGCGCTCTGGTCCGCGCGCCGGCACGGTGCTGGGCGACCTCGCGGCCGGCTGGCGGTGCATCGGCCGCAGCCCGTCGCTGGCCCGGGCCACGGTGACATCGGTCGCCTCCTGTGCGGCGCAGGGCATGCTGATCGCCTGCGCGCCGGTACTGGGAGCGCGGTCCCTCGGCGGCGCGGGGCGCGGCGCGTTGCTGCTCTCCGGTGTCGCCGTCGTGTCCCTCGTCGCGAACGCCGTCCTCGCCCGCCTCCCCGGCCGCGGGCCCGCCCCGGACCGCGTGGTCCGGGTCGGCGCGCTGTCGCAGGCCGCCGCCCTCGTCCTGGCCGCGACCGGTCGTCCGGCGCCGCTGGCCGCCGCGGTCGTACTCGCCGGGGCGGGGCAAGGACCGCAGCTCACGGCTCTGTTCGCGGTGCGGTACCGGGAGGCGCCGGAGCGGTTGCGCGGCCAGGTCTTCACCACGGGCGCCAGCCTGAAGATCACCGGCTTCGCCCTGGGCGCGGCGGTGGCGGGCCCGGTGATCGGCCGGTCGCTGCCGGGCGCCCTGCTCACGGCGGCCGGGGTGCAGGTCGTCGGGGCGCTGTTCGGGAGGTGCGGGGCATCCGGCGGGCGTAGTACGGGAGAAGTGGGGGGGGGTGGGGGGGGCGCCCCAGGTCGGCGGCCCGGAGCTCAACCCCTCAACCCCCCAGGCCGCCGCCCCACGCCCCCCCGGCCGCCCCCACCACCCCCACGCCCCCCGC
>NZ_JBIAVX010000027.1:58979-82374 GCF_042894725.1 Streptomyces sp. NPDC001480
TGGTCTCCTGTGTTGGGCGGGGGGGCGACTTTCGTGCCGGTAACCCCCCCCCCCCCCCCCCCGCCGGCCCCCCCCCCGGGGCCCCCCCCCCCCCCCCCCCCCACTTCTCCCGGTCAGGCGAGCCGTACGACCGCCCGGGACATCCCCAGCACCTTCTGCCCCGCGCTCATCGCCGTGAGGTCGACGCGGACGGTGTTGTCGTCGAGCTTGGCCGCGACCTTGGCGCTGACCGCGATCGTGGCGCCCTGGTCGTCGTTGGGGACGACGACGGGCTTGGTGAAGCGGACGCCGTACTCGACGACCGCGGCCGGGTCGCCGGTCCAGTCGGTGACCACACGGATCGCCTCGGCCATGGTGAACATGCCGTGCGCGATGACGTCCGGCAGGCCCACCTCCTTGGCGAACTTCTCGTTCCAGTGGATCGGGTTGAAGTCCCCGGAGGCACCCGCGTACCGCACGAGGGTGGCGCGGCTCACAGGGAAGGTCTGCGCCGGCAGCTCGGTGCCGACCTCGACGTCGTCGTACGCGATCTTCGCCGTCATCGCTTTTCTCACGCCTCCTCGTCCGCGGCCCGCGACACGAGCTTGGTCCAGGCGGTCACGACGTGCTCGCCCGCCTCGTCGTGGACCTCACCGCGGACGTCCAGGATGTCGTTGCCCGCGAGGGTCTTGATCCCCTCGATGGTCGAGGTGACCGAGAGCCGGTCACCGGCGCGCACCGGGCGGGTGTAGGCGAACTTCTGGTCACCGTGCACCACGCGGCTGTAGTCGAGGCCGAGCTGGGGGTCCTCGATGACCTGTCCCGCGGCCTTGAAAGTGATCGCGAAGACGAAGGTCGGCGGGGCGATCACATCGGGGTGACCGAGCGCCTTGGCGGCCTCCGCGTCCGTGTACGCCGGGTTGGTGTCCCCCACCGCCTCGGCGAACTCGCGGATCTTCTCCCGGCCCACCTCATAGGGCTCGGTGGGTGGGTAGGTCCGCCCCACGAAGGACTGGTCGAGCGCCATGGGCTCGGCACCTCCTGCTTGCTCTACTGACCGGTACTGGTGGCTCAACGACGCGAGGCCGCCCCCGGTCATCCGGGGACGGCCTCGCGTACGAGCCTGATTTATCGCGTCTCGCGGTGCGCGGTGTGCGCGTTGCAACGCGGGCAGTGCTTCTTCATCTCAAGACGGTCCGGGTTGTTACGCCGGTTCTTCTTGGTGATGTAGTTCCGCTCCTTGCACTCCACGCAGGCCAGCGTGATCTTCGGGCGGACGTCGGTGGCAGCCACGTGAGTGCTCCTTGACGAACGGGTGGGTTAATTCAACGCAAGAAAGAGTAGCCGATCGAAGGACCGACCCCGCAATCGGCTACTGTCAGTAGCGGTGACCGGACTTGAACCGGTGACACAGCGATTATGAGCCGCTTGCTCTACCGACTGAGCTACACCGCTTTGATGCGATCGGATCCCGCCTCGCGGCGGGAACCTCACACACCAGAGCCCCAATACGGAATCGAACCGTAGACCTTCTCCTTACCATGGAGACGCTCTGCCGACTGAGCTATTGGGGCGAGCGATGAAGACATTACACGCTCGGCCGCCGTTCACCCAAATCCATTCCGGACGGCCCACCCCGCCCCGTCCGGCAGGGCTCTCTCCGGCCCCGTACGCCCCTCCCGCACACCCTCCGCATGCCCCACGACCAGCACCCCGAGGGACGGGACCACGCCGGTACGACTATTGCGCTCCTCCCCGCCGGGCGCGGCCCGCCACCCTAGGCTCGACTCACTCTGCGTGATCATGCGCCCGCTCACGCAGCCCCGAGTCCCTGGAGTGCGATGCCCGAGAGCCGACCGCAGCCGCCTTCCTCGTCGTCGGGACAGCCCGACGCGGCGCCCCTCCTGCTGTGCGGGGCGCGCCTGACCGACGGCCGGGCCGTGGACGTACGGCTGGGCGGCGGACGCATCGAGGCGGTCGGCACGGCCGGCAGCCTGGCGTCGGGACCGGCCCGGGCCGGCGGCACCCGCGTGGACCTCGGCGGGTATCTGCTGCTCCCGGCCCCGGCCGAGCCGCACGCCCACGGCGACACGGCGCTGTCCGCCGACGACGGCGGTCCGGTCTCGTACGACCCCGACGACGTCCAGCGCCGGGCCACGGAGGCCGCCCTGCTCCAGCTCGGCCACGGGGCGACGGCGCTGCGGGCGCACGTGCGCGTGGGCGACGTCCAGGGGCTGGGCGCACTGGCCGCCGTACTGCGGGCTCGGCGCTCGCTGCACGGACTGGCGGAGCTGACGGCGGTGGCGGTGCCGCGCGTGCTGACCGGAGTGGCCGGGGCGGACGGGCTGGCGATACTGCGGGACGCGGTGAAGATGGGCGCCTCCGTGGTGGGCGGCTGTCCGGATCTGGACCCGGATCCGACGGGCTATGTGGAGGCGGTGCTGGAGATCGCCTCCGAGCACGGCAGCCCCGTGGACCTGCACACGGACGCCGCCGACCCGGCCCGCCTGGCCCGGCTCGCGGCGATGGCGGGTGGTCTGCGCCCCGGCGTGACGCTCGGCCCGTGCGCCGGTCTGGCCCGGTTGCCCGCCGAGGCGGCCTCGCGCATCGCGGACCGGCTCGCGGCGGCCGGCGTGACGGTGGTGTGCCTGCCCCAGGGCGGCTGCGGGAACGTCGAGGGGCGGGACACCGCTCCGGTACGGCTGCTGCGCGCCGCCGGCGTGCGGGTCGCGGCCGGCAGCGGCGCGCTGCGAGACGTGTCGAACCCGGTGGGGCGCGGCGATCCGCTGGAAGCGGCCTACCTGCTGGCCTCCCGTCACGGCCTGCGCCCCGCGGACGCCTACGACGCGGTCAGTGCCTCCGCCCGCGCGGTGCTCGGCCTGCCCGAGGTGCGCGTCGAGGCCGGGTTCCCCGCCGAGCTCCTCGCCGTGCGCGGTGACCACCTCGCCGGAGCGCTGTCCCTCGCGTACAGCCGGATCGTGGTGCACCGGGGACGCGTGGTGGCGCGCACCAGCGCGGTGCGCGAGTACTGCAACTCGGCCGCGGCGGCGGAGCTGGGGCTGCCGCGGCAGGGCCGGGGCGAGTTGTCCTGACCGCTGCCGCCCGGGCGGGTGGGACCGCACCGAAGTCGTGCGGCGGATGCGGCCCTTCGGGCGTACGGTCGGAAACATGCGCATTGTCATCGCTGGTGGTCATGGTCAGATCGCGCTGCGGTTGGAGCGGCTGCTCGCCGGGCGCGGATACGAGGTCGCGGGCATCATCCGCAAGCCGGAACAGGGCGACGACCTGCGGGAGGTGGGCGCCGAACCGGTTCTGCTCGACCTGGAGTCGGCCTCGGTGGAGGAGGTCGCGGCGCATCTTCAGGGCGCGGACGCGGCGGTCTTCGCGGCGGGCGCCGGCCCGGGCAGCGGCGCGGCCCGCAAGGACACGGTGGACAGGGGCGCGGCCACGCTGTTCGCGGACGCCGCCGTCCGGGCGCGGGTCCGCCGTTTCCTGGTCGTCTCGTCCATGGGGGCGGACCCGGCACACCAGGGTGACGACGTCTTCGACGTGTACCTGCGAGCCAAGGGCGAGGCCGACGCCTACGTCCGTGGCCTGGACGCCCTGGACTGGACGATCCTGCGCCCCGGCTCGCTGACGAACGACCCCGGCACCGGCCTGGTCCGCCTGGAGGCGCACACCGGCCGCGGCTCGATCCCCCGCGACGACGTGGCGGCCGTACTCGCGGAACTGGTGGACACCCCGGCGACGGCGGGCCTGACGCTGGAGCTGATCGGCGGGTCGACGCCGATGACGGTGGCGGTGAAGTCGGTGGCGGGCAACTGAGGTTGACGGACGGGAGCGGGGACCGGGAGCCGGGCGGCGAGGTCGACGGCGGGCCGGGGCATTGAGGTCGAGGATCGGGCTCGGGCGCCGAGGTTGACGGCCCGGACCGGGCGGCGAGGCTGACCGCCGGGCCCGTGCTGCGGCGGGCGGTCAGAACAGGGGCAGCTGCCCGGGGAAGTCCGGCAGCGCGTACCCGTCCAACGACGGTTGCACGGCCCCCAGTTCCGCCTGCCGCCGTGACCCGGCGCACGAGACGAGCTCCCCGCCGCGCCGCACCCCGGGCGGATCATGCCGCGCGAACCGCCCGGCGACGACGGCGATTTCACGACGGCACACCGGGCAGGTTCTGCGCCGGGCGGACGACCCGGACCGGGAGGACGCGGAGGACATGCAGCCAGTGTGCCCCGGGGCACTGACATCGCCACGAGCCACGAGGTGACGGACGTCACTCCATGGGCCAAGGGTGCACCAAATGATCTCTGAGGGCCCCCGAGACCCACGCAAAAGACCCCCGCCTGACCTGCGTCTCCGCAGGTCGGACGGGGGTCTTCCCCAGTGTGGCGGCGCCAGGATTCGAACCTGGGAAGGCTGAGCCGGCAGATTTACAGTCTGCTCCCTTTGGCCGCTCGGGCACACCGCCGGGGGGTGAAGCCGGTCGAACCGCCTTTCCGCGGTGCTCCCTGGCAACGACGTAAACAATACCCGATGGGTAGGGGTGCTTCGCCACTCGGTTGATCGGCCCCTCGGAGACGCGGGGTGGCTAGGCTGGTGCGGATGCGGTCCGGCCCTCGTGCCGGGCTCGGCGGCGACCGCCGCGCACGCCGACACGCACCCGATACGCACCCCGATACAAGGAGCCACAGGACATGGCCGACTCCAGTTTCGACATCGTCTCGAAGGTCGAGCGGCAGGAGGTCGACAACGCCCTCAACCAGGCCGCCAAGGAAATCTCGCAGCGCTACGACTTCAAGGGCGTGGGCGCCTCGATCTCGTGGTCCGGCGAGAAGATCCTGCTGGAGGCGAACTCCGAGGAGCGGGTCAAGGCGGTCCTCGACGTCTTCCAGTCCAAGCTGATCAAGCGCGGCATCTCGCTGAAGGCGCTGGACGCGGGCGAGCCCCAGCTCTCCGGCAAGGAGTACAAGATCTTCGCGTCCATCCAGGAGGGCATCTCCCAGGAGAACGCCAAGAAGGTGGCGAAGATCATCCGCGACGAGGGCCCCAAGGGCGTCAAGGCCCAGGTGCAGGGCGACGAGCTGCGCGTCAGCTCCAAGAGCCGCGACGACCTCCAGGCCGTGATCGCCCTCCTGAAGGGCCAGGACTTCGACTTCGCGCTTCAGTTCGTGAACTACCGGTAGGAGAGCACTCCACTGCGCGGAAGGGCGGGCACCCGGTGGTGCTCGCCCTTCCGTCGTGTCCGAGCCGACGGTCAGTCGCGCGAGTTGCCGAACAGGAGGCGGTAGACGATCAGCAGGACGAGCGAACCACCGATCGCGGCGGCCCAGGTGGCGCCGTCGTAGAAGTGCTTGGAGACAGGGTGGTCCAGCCAGCGGGCCGAGATCCAGCCGCCGATGAACGCGCCCGCGATACCGATGAGGGTCGTGCCGATGAAGCCGCCCGGGTCACGGCCCGGCAGCAGGACCTTGGCGATGGCTCCGGCCAGAAGTCCCAGGATGATCCAACCGATGATGCTCATGCCCTGAACCTGCCCTTCCGCGCTGTGGCCGCACTGTACGGCCCTTGAGAATTCGGTGAGGACCGTCTGTCCGTCGTGCGCGTGTTCGTGCCGTGTTGCTGCACAGGACGCCACGGGCACACCGGGCGGTTGCATCGATCAGTAGGGTCCAGCGCATGACACCCTCCGGTTCAAAACTGCGGCGCACCCTGGGAGTGCGGGACGCCGTGGTCGTCGGGCTCGGCTCGATGGTCGGCGCCGGGGTGTTCTCCGCCCTGGGGCCCGCCGCCGGCGCGGCCGGGTCGGGGCTGCTGCTCGGGCTGGCCGTCGCCGCCGTGGTGGCCTACTGCAACGCCACCTCGTCGGCACGGCTCGCCGCCCTGTACCCGGCCTCCGGCGGCACGTACGTGTACGGGCGGGAGCGTCTCGGGGTGTTCTGGGGCTACCTCGCGGGCTGGGCCTTCGTCGTCGGGAAGACGGCCTCCTGCGCGGCGATGGCGCTCACCGTCGGCGTGTACGTCTGGCCGGGACAGGCGCACGTGGTGGCGGTCGCGGCCGTCGTGGCGCTGACCGCGGTGAACTACGGCGGCATCCAGAAGTCCGCCTGGCTGACGCGGGCGATCGTGGCCGTGGTGCTGGCGGTCCTCGCTTCCGTGGTGGTCGTGTGTCTGGCCTCCGGAATGTCCGATGCCGGGCGGCTGGGCATCGGGCTGTCCTCTGGCGGGGGCGGGGTGCTTCAGGCGGCCGGACTGCTCTTCTTCGCGTTCGCCGGGTACGCGCGGATCGCGACGCTGGGTGAGGAGGTGCGGGATCCGGCACGCACCATCCCGCGCGCGATCCCCCTGGCCTTGGGTATCGCGCTGGCCGTGTACGTGTGCGTGGCCGTCGCCGTTCTGTCCGTGCTCGGCCCGGGCACTCTCGGGCAGGCGGAGGCGCCGCTGGCGGACGCGGTGCGGGCGGCCGGGGTGCCGGGGCTGGCGCCCGTGGTGCGGGTCGGGGCCGCGGTGGCCGCTCTGGGGTCGCTGCTCGCGCTGATCCTGGGCGTGTCGCGGACCACGCTGGCCATGGCCCGTGACGGCCATCTGCCCCGGGCGCTGGCCGCCGTGCATCCGCGTTTCCAGGTCCCGCACCGTGCGGAACTGGCGGTGGGCGCGGTCGTCGCCGTGGCGGCGGCGACGGTGGACGTACGGGGTGCCATCGGCTTCTCCTCCTTCGGTGTGCTGGCCTACTACGCGATCGCCAACGCCTCGGCCTGGACCTTGAGCCCGGCTCCGTCGGCGCGTGTGGTGCCGGCGGTCGGACTGCTGGGGTGCGCGACGCTGGCGTTCGCCCTGCCGGTCGTCTCGGTCGTCGTGGGAGCGGGTGTGCTGGTCGTGGGAGTGGCGGCCTATGCGGTACGGCGGCGGGTGGGGCTCCGTACACATGGTGCAGGCCGCCACTGACAACCGGGCGGGCCTGTGGACGAAGGGCCGGTTGTGGACAACTCGCGGCGGGGAGGGCAGGCCTGAAGGGCGGTCAGGCGAGGCGGACGGCCGTCAGCGCGTCGCGAACGGCTCGTCCGACGGCACGATCTCGCGGCCGAGCGGGAACAGGGAGATCGGGATCAGCTTGAAATTGGCGATGCCGAACGGGATGCCGATGATCGTGACGCACAGGGCGATCCCGGTGACGATGTGGGCGATGGCCAGCCACCAGCCGGCGAGGATCAGCCACAGGACGTTGCCGATGCAGGACGCGGCGCCCGCGTCGCGGCGCTCGACGGTGGTGTACCCGAAGGGCCACAGGGCGTAGACGCCGATACGGAACGCCGCGATGCCGAACGGGATCGTCTCAGGACGTTCCCGATCACGCTACAAGCGCTCTCCGGTTCTGCCTGAGCGCATGATCGGCTGATACTGGTGACAGCAGGCATGCCGACGGACCGACCTGGAGAGGTACCGATCATGAAGGTGTTCAACCTGCTGCTCAACATCCTGTGGCTCGTCTTCTGCGGCTTCTGGATGGCGCTCGGCTACCTCATCGCTGCGCTGATCTGCTTCGTCTTGATCATCACCATCCCGTTCGGCATCGCGTCGCTGCGTATCGCCGGCTTCGTTCTGTGGCCGTTCGGCCGCACCACCGTGGACCGGCCTGATGCCGGGGCGGGCTCCTTCATCGGCAACGTAATCTGGGTGATCTTCGCGGGATGGTGGCTGGCGCTGGCTCACCTGATCACGAGCATCCCCTTGTTCCTGTCGATCATCGGGATCCCCTTCGGTTGGGCCAATCTGAAGCTCATTCCCATTTCGCTGATGCCGCTGGGCCGCGAAGTGGTCCCGTCTGATCAAGGGTTCGGCGCGCGCTAATTGCGCTAATTCGGTCATCCGTAAACTCGGCAAGGCATGAAGGATAGAGGCGCGCCAGGGCACGCAGGGGGATCGTCCAGTGGCCAATCCGAAACGCTTGAGCCAAGAGCTCTCGGACGAGGAGTGGGCGAAGATCGCTCCCCTCCTCCCGAAGGGGCGCAGGGGCACCGTCCGACGATCCGTGGACGCCATCTTCTACAAGGCTCGCACCGGCAAGGCATGGCCCAACGTGATCAAGGAAACCGGCGCCACCATCCAAGCTTCGAAGCACTTCAACGCCTGGGCCTCCGACGGCACCTGGAGCCGTGTGAACGCTGCGCTCACGGACGTGGAACGGGTCCCTCTCCCGGAGATCCAGCTACTGCCCTCAATGGTCATCGAAGGGCGGGTCGACCCGAGCGCGATGCTGAACGCAGAAGAACGATCCCGAACGGGATTCCGATGATCGTGATGCAGAGCAGCACGCCCGCGAGCAGGTAGCCGAGGAACAGCCAGAAGCCGCTCAGGATCAGCCAGATGACGTTCAGGATGGTTCTCACTGGTAACGACCTGCCATCTTCTCGAGCCGGGCGATGCGGTCCGCCATCGGCGGGTGCGTGGAGAACATCTTCGACAGTCCCTGTCCGGGTCGGAAGGGGTTGGCGATCATCATGTGGCTCGCGGTCTCGATGCGGGGCTCGGGGGGCAGCGGGAGCTGCTGGGTGCCGGTCTCGAGCTTGCGCAGGGCGCTGGCGAGGGCGAGCGGGTCGCCGGTGAGCTGGGCGCCGGAGGCGTCCGCCTCGTACTCCCTGGACCGGCTGATGGCCAGTTGGATCAGGGACGCGGCGAGCGGGCCGAGGATCATGATCAGCAGCATGCCGAGCAGGCCGGGGCCCTCGTCGTCGTCGGAGCGGCCGATCGGGATCAGCCAGGCGAAGTTGACCAGGAACATGATCACCGAGGCGAGCGCGCCGGCGACCGAGGAGATGAGGATGTCGCGGTTGTAGACGTGGCTGAGCTCGTGGCCGATGACGCCGCGCAGTTCGCGCTCGTCGAGCATGCGCAGGATGCCCTCGGTGCAGCACACGGCGGCGTTGCGCGGGTTGCGGCCCGTGGCGAAGGCGTTCGGTGCCTCCGTCGGGGAGATGTACAGGCGCGGCATGGGCTGGCGGGCCTGGGTGGAGAGGTCGCGGACCATGCGGTACAGGGCCGGGGCCTCGAACTCGCTGACCGGGCGGGCGCGCATCGCGCGTAGAGCCAGCTTGTCGCTGTTCCAGTACGCGTACGCGTTCGTGCCGAGGGCGACGAGGACCGCGATGATCAGCCCCATGCGGCCGAAGAAGCTGCCGATGACGATGATGAGTGCGGACAGTCCACCGAGGAGTACTGCCGTCCTGAGCCCGTTGTGCCGGCGGTGCACGGTACGCCCTCCAAATCGTGCAGCGGGGGAACTCTCGGGTCCAGTGGACCCTCCCGCTCTGGTCAACGCCAGGCGGCCGCCGCGAGTTCCCTGGTACAGGCGGCGGCGCGTGTCGGCCGTACGGGTGACGTGCCCTTATCGCCTCACGCGCGTGTGGGGCACGGGTGCCCCGTGCGCGCGTGGCGAGTCATCCGAACAGGCCTGTGGCCGCGAAGCGCAGGACGAGTTGGGGTGCGCCGGACAGGACGACGCCGAGGACTCCGGTGAGGGCGAGGGCGGCGGTGAGGGGGGCGGGGAGGCGGTGGCGGGCGGGCTCGCCCTCGGGGGCACGGAACAGCAGGGCCGTCCACTGGAGGTAGTAGAACAGCGCGATCACGACGTTGACGGCCATGACGACGGCGAGCCAGCCGAGGCCCGCGTCGACGGCGGCCGAGAAGACGGTGACCTTGGCGAACAGGCCGATGATGCCCGGGGGGAGTCCGGCGAGGCACAGCAGGAAGAACGCCAGGAGCAGTGCGGTCAGCGGGTTCGACGCGTAAAGGCCCCGGTAGTCGGTGAGCCGGTTGAGGGACTTGGTGCGGCCGACGAGCGCGGCCACGGCGAAGGCGCCGAGGTTCACGGCGGCGTACATCAGGGCGTAGGCGACGGTGGAGCCGATGGCCTTCTGGGCGTCCTTGGTGTAGCCGGCGGCGGCGATCGGCACGAGCAGGTAGCCGGCCTGGCCGACGGAGGACCAGGCGAGCAGCCGTACCGCGCTGTGCGCGCGCGTGGCCTGCTGGCGCAGGGCGGCGACGTTGCCGACGGTCATGGTGAGGGCGGCGAGGACGGCGAGGGCCGGGCCCCAGACGTCGGCGTACGACGGGAACGCGACGACGGTGACGAGGATCAGGCCGGAGAAGCCGACCGCCTTGCCGACGACCGACAGGTAGGCGGCGATGGGCAGCGGGGCTCCGACGTAGGTGTCGGGCACCCAGAAGTGGAAGGGGACGGCGGCCGTCTTGAAGGCGAAGCCGACGAGGGTGAGGACGACGCCGGTCTGCGCGAGGGTGTGGAGCTGGCCGTCGACGTGCTGGATCCGGTCGGCGACCTGGGTGAGGTAGAGGGTGCCGGTGGAGGCGTAGACGAAGCTGATGCCCATCAGGCTGACCGCGGTGGCGGTGACGGAGGACAGGAAGAACTTCAGGGCCGCTTCGGAGGACCGCCGGTCGCCGTGCCGGATGCCGACGAGGGCGAACGCGGGCAGGGAGGCGACCTCCAGGGCCACGATGAGGGTCGCGAGGTCGCGGGAGGCGGGCAGGAGGGCGGCGCCCGCGGCGGAGGAGAGCAGCAGGAACCAGAACTCGCCTTCGGGAACCCGTCGTCCGGCGTCCTTGAGCGCGGTGACCGACAGCAGGGCGGCGAGGAGGGCGCCGCCGAGTACGAGGAACTGGATGACGAGGGTGAACCGGTCGGCGGTGTAGCTGCACGCGTGCGTGGCGCCGGTGAGGCAGAAGGTGCTGCGGTCGCCGTCGAGGAGGGGCAGCAGCAGGAGGGCCGAGGCGGCGAGCCCGGCGATGGAGATCCAGCCGAGGACGGCCTTCCTGGCGTCGGACAGGAACAGGTCGGCGACGAGGACGACGAGGGCGACGACGGCCGCGAGGGTGGGCGGGGCGATCGCGAGCCAGTCGACGGACTGGACCACCGACTGGGCCAGGGGTTGGGCCAGGGCGCTCATCGGGTGCCTCCTGCGAGGAGCTGCTGCACGGCCGGGTCGGTCAGGCCGAGGAGGGCCTTCGGCCAGAGTCCGGCGACGACGGTGAGGGCGACGAGCGGGGTCCAGGCCGCGAACTCGTAGCCGTGGACGTCGGCGAGCTTGGGGACGTCCTGCGGTACGGCGCCCATGCATACGCGGCGGACCACGACGAGCATGTACGCGGCGGTCAGCAGCGTGCCGAACGCGCCGATCGCCATGAAGGTGAGGAACGCGGGGCGGCTGAGGCCGGCGGCGGGCTCGAACGCGCCGAACAGCGCCAGCATCTCCCCCCAGAACCCGGCGAGGCCCGGCAGGCCGAGCGAGGCGACCGCGGCGAAGGCGAGCAGACCGCCGAGTCGGGGAGCCTTGCCGTACAACGCGGCCCCCGTCTCCTCGGCGAGGGTGTCGAGGTCGGTGCTGCCGGTGCGGTCCTTCAGCGCGCCGACCAGGAAGAAGAGGAGGCCGGTGATGAGGCCGTGGGCGATGTTGGCGAAGAGCGCGCCGTTCACGCCGGTCGGGGTGGTGGTGGCGATGCCGAGCAGGACGAAGCCCATGTGGCCGACGGAGGAGTAGGCGATGAGCCGCTTCAGATCGCCCTTCGCGCCCTGCTTGGCGAGGGCCAGGCAGGCCAGGGATCCGTAGATGATCCCGACGACGGCGAAGGCGGCGAGGTAGGGCGCGAAGGTGTGGAAGCCGTCGGGGGCGATCGGCAGCAGGATCCGGACGAACCCGTACGTACCCATCTTCAGCAGGACGCCCGCCAGCAGGACCGAGCCGACGGTGGGCGCGGCGGTGTGGGCGTCCGGCAGCCAGCTGTGCAGCGGCCACATCGGCGTCTTGACCGCGAGCCCGATCCCGATCGCGAGAACGGCGATGACCTGCACGGATGTGGTCAGCGACCGGCCGTTGTCAGTGGCGAGTGCCACCATGTCGAACGTGCCCGCCTTGATTCCGATCAGGAGCAGGCCGAGCAGCATGACCACGGACCCGAGCAGCGTGAAGAGGATGAACTTCCAGGCGGCCTGGGTCCGCCCCTCGCCGCCCCAGCGGGCGATGAGGAAGTACATCGGGATGAGCACCGTCTCGAACGCGAGGAAGAACAACAGCAGGTCGAGGACGGCGAAGGTCGCGAGGGTGCCGGTCTCGAGGACGAGCAGCAGTGCGACGAACGCCTTCGGGGACGGGCCCGCGGGCGGCTTGAAGTACGAGTAGAGCGCGCAGAGGAAGGTCAGCAGCGCGGTCAGGACCAGGAGGGGGAGGGAGATGCCGTCGATGCCGAGGTGGATCCGCACGTCGAGTGCGGGGATCCAGCTGATGTCGGTCGTGGCCTGCATCTTCGACGGATGGTCGTGGTCGAAGCCGAGCGCGAGGACGATCGCGGCGATGAGGATCACGCCGGTCACGGTGACGCCGTGCCGGAGCACGGCCTGCGCGGGCGACTTCCCCTTCAGTCCGGGCGGGGCGGGCAGGAGAGCGGCGACGGCGCCGATGAGCGGGCCGACGACGACGAATGCCAGAAGGAACTGCATCACTGACTCGTTGATATCGATCACGCCTGCTCACACTCCCGAGGCGACGAGGAGGACGGCGACCGCCAGGACGACGGTGCCGGCGAGCAGCGCGCTCACATAGGTCTGGACGTTGCCGGTCTGGGCGCGCCGTACTGCGGCCCCGAGCAGTCGGGGCAGCGCGGCCGCGCCGCGTACGTAGGTGTCGACGACCTCGCGGTCGAGGAACCGGACGAGACTCGCTCCGGCCTGGACCGGCCGGACGAACAGCGCCGCGTACACGGCGTCCAGGTGGAAGCCGACGGCCGCGTGCCGGTGCAACGGGCCGAGCAGCAGCCGTCCGGGGTCGGCCGGGTCGGGCGCGTAGGCCACGCCTCCGTAGACGGGTGCGTGGCTGGCGATGGCCTCGGCCTCGACCAGTGCGGCGTCCCCCTCGGGGTGGGCGGCGACCGCGCCCAGCGGGACGCGGGCGGCGAGTGCGGTGGTGCGCTGCCAGGCGCCGTAGGTGACGATCCCGCCGACCAGGGCGAGGCCGGTGCCGAGGATGGACGTGATGAGGGTGGGGGTCAGGTCGCGGCCGTCGAACCAGTCGGGCAGCGCCCGGTAGGCGAAGCCGCCGAAGGCCAGGGACGGGACGGCGAGCACCCACAGCACCACGGTCATGGTGAGCGGCTGACGGCCGTGTTCGGGGGCCTCGGCACCGTGCCCGCGGAAGGCCAGCAGCCACAGGCGGGTGGCGTAGGCGGCGGTGAGCAGGGCGGTGAGCAGGCCCGCGACGAGGACGACCCAGCCCGCGCCGGCGGGGGCGTGCCCGGTGTGGCCGGTGGCGGCGTGCTCGGCGGCGCCGAGGACGGACTCCTTGGAGAAGAAGCCGCTGAAGGGAGGGATCGCGGCGAGTGCGAGGAGCGCCACGGTCATCGTCCAGTAGGCGTCGGGGATGCGGTCGCGCAGGTGGCTCATGCGGGACATCGCGGCCAGCGAGTTGGTGCCGGCGGCGTGGATGATCACGCCGGCCGCGAGGAACAGCAGCGCCTTGAAGGCGCCGTGCGAGAGGAGGTGGAAGACGGCGGCGCCGCGGTCGCCGACGGCGAGGGCGCCGGTCATGTAGCCGAGCTGGCCGATCGTCGAGTAGGCGAGGACGCGCTTGATGTCGTCCTGGGCGAGCGCGGCGAGACCGGAGCCGAGCATCGTGACGGCGGCCATGACGGCGAGGACGAGCAGCGCGGCCGAGGAGGCCTCGAAGACGGGGAGGAGACGGGCGACGAAGTAGACACCGGCGGCGACCATCGTCGCGGCGTGGATCAGCGCGGAGACGGGTGTGGGACCCGCCATCGCGTCGGGGAGCCAGGTGTGCAGCGGGAACTGCGCGGACTTGCCGGCCACGCCCGCCAGGAGCAGCAGGGCGATCAGCGTCGGCTGGTGCAGGCCGCCGCTCGCGACGGTGCCTAGGACGCGGGTGATCTGGAAGGACCCGGCGTCGGTGCCGAGTGCGAACAGGCCGATGAGGAAGGGCACGTCGCCGAGCTTGGTGACCAGGAAGGCCTTGAGGGAGGCGGCGCGGGCTTCCGGGGTCTCCCAGTAGTGGCCGACCAGGAAGTAGGAGCAGATGCCCATGACTTCCCAGCCGACCAGCAGCACGATCAGGTCGCCCGAGTAGACGACCAGGAACATCGCGGAGGTGAACAGGGAGACGAGGGCCGCGTAGGAGGGGTAGCGCGGGTCGTCGCGCAGGTAGCCGGTCGAGTAGACCTGCACGCAGGTGGCGACGACGCCTACGAGTACGGCGACCAGGGCGGCGAAGCCGTCGATGTAGAGGGCCAGCTCGATCGGGACGGAGCCGGTGGGCGTCAGTTCCGTGGCGGAGGTGATCGCCCGGCCCCCGCCCTGGCGGACGGCGACCAGCACGGCCAGCACCACGGAGACGAGGGGCGGCAGGACGGCGAGCGGGCGGGTGAAACCGGGGGTCGTGCGGCCGAGCAGCAGGCCGGCGGCGGCGCCCAGGAACGGCAGGAGGGGGACGAGGACGGCGAGGGTGGTCGTGGTCACGCGGTGGCCTCAGCCTTCTCGGCCGCTGGGGTGTCGGGGCCGTCGGTGGAGTGGCCCTCGGCGGTGTCGCGGAGCTTGTCGATGTCGGAGGTACCGCGGTTGCGGTACACGGCGAGGACGATCGCCAGGCCGATGCCGATCTCGGCGGCGGCGATGGCGATGGTGAACAGGGTGAGGGCCTGACCGGAGTGCAGGGTCTCCTTGGCGGCCTTGCTGAGCCAGACGTCGAAGGCGACCAGGTTGAGGTTGACGGCGTTGAGCATCAGCTCGACCGACATCAGGACCAGGATCGCGTTGCGCCGGGCGAGGACGCCGTACAGGCCGGTGCAGAACAGGAGGGCGGAGAGCACGGCGGGATAGGCGAGGTGCATCAGCGGACACCTTCCTTGTCGGCCGGGTCGGCTCCCTTGCCGTCGCGGGCGCCCGGGACGGCGGGACCGGTGTCGGCGGCCGCGTCGGCCTTGCGGGACAGGACGATCGCGCCGACCAGGGCGGCGAGGAGGAGGACGGAGAGGGCCTCGAAGGGGAGGACCCAGTTCTGGAAGAGGCTCGCGCCGGTGACCTTGGTCGAGCCGGCGGCCGGGCCGTCCAGGTCGATCCACGTGGTGCGGAAGGCGTCGACGACCACCCAGACCAGGGCGGCCGCGGCGGCGACGGCCACGGTGAGGGCGGCCCAGCGGTTGCCTGAGTCGGCGTCCGGGGAGCGGCCGATGGGGGCCCGGGTGAGCATCAGACCGAACAGGAGGAGGACGACGACGGAACCGACGTAGATGAGGACCTGCACCCAGGCGATGAACTCGGCTGTGAGCAGCAGGTATTCCACGGCGAGACCGCCGAGGGTCACCACCAGCCACAGGGCGGCGTGCACCAGTTGCCGGGTGGTGACGGTGACCAGCGCGGCGCCGAAGGTGACCAGGCCGACGAGGAGGAAGGCGATCTCGACACCGTTCGGGGAGAGGAAGCCGTGGGTTTCGGCGGCGAGGCTCACGACTCCCCCTCCTGCGGCTCGGCCGGCCGGTCCTGGGCGGCCGCCAGCTTCTCGGCCGTCTTGCGGGCGGTGGCGATCTCCTTCGGTTCCTCCGCGCCCGTGTCGTGGGCGGGCGGGGGCGGGACCGTCCACATCCACTCGCGGAGCTTGTCGCGTTCGTGGGTGAGTTCGCGGATGTCGGTCTCGGCGTACTCGAACTCCGGGGACCAGAACAGGGCGTCGAAAGGACAGACTTCGATGCAGATACCGCAGTACATGCACAGGGAGAAGTCGATGGCGAAGCGGTCGAGGACGTTGCGGCTGCGTTCGCGGCCGCCGGGGGTCGCCGCCGGGACCGTCTCCTTGTGGGAGTCGATGTAGATGCACCAGTCCGGGCACTCGCGGGCGCACAGCATGCAGACGGTGCAGTTCTCCTCGAACAGCCCGATGACGCCGCGGGTGCGGGGCGGGAGGTCGGGCTGGACGTCGGGGTACTGCGCGGTGACGGTCTTCTTCGTCATCGTGCGGAGGGTGACGGCCAGGCCCTTGGCGAGGCCGGAGCCGGGGATGGGAGCCATGGTTAGGAGATCACCACCTTGACGATGCCGGTGAGCGCGATCTGGGCGAGGGAGAGGGGCACGAGGAGGGTCCAGGAGAGTTTCTGCAACTGGTCCTCGCGCAGGCGGGGGTAGGTGACGCGGAGCCAGATGACGAGGAAGGCGAGGATCGCGGTCTTCAGCAGGGTCCAGAGCCAGCCGAGGCCGTCGGCGCCCCAGGGGCCGTGCCAGCCGCCGAGGAAGAGGACGGTGGTCAGGCCGCACAGGACGACGATGCCCGCGTACTCGGCGAGCAGGAACAGGGCGAAGCGCAGGCCGGTGTACTCGGTGTACGCGCCGAAGATGATCTCGGAGTCGGCGACGGGCATGTCGAAGGGCGGGCGCTGTAGCTCGGCCAGTCCGGCGACGAAGAAGACGACCGCGCCGACGATCTGCCAGGGCAGCCACCACCAGTGGAAGGCGTGGAGGATCCCGGGGATCGACACGGTGCCCGCGGCCATCGCCACCGAGGCGGCGGCGAGCAGCATCGGGAGTTCGTAGGCGAGGAGCTGGGCGGCGGTGCGCAGACCGCCGAGGAGGGAGAACTTGTTGGCGCTGGCCCAGCCGGCCATGAGCGAGCCGAGGACGCCGACGCCCATCACCGCGAGCACGAAGAACACGCCGGCGTCCAGGACCTGGCCGACCGCGCTCTCGCTCGGGCCGATGGGGATGGCGAGGAGCACCAGGAGGTACGGCAGGAGGGCCACGGCGGGGGCGAGCTGGAAGATGCGGCGGTCCGCGCCCGCGGGTACGACGTCCTCCTTCTGCGCGAACTTCACGCCGTCCGCGATGAGCTGGGCCCAGCCGTGGAAGCCGCCGGCGTACATCGGGCCGAGGCGGCCCTGCATGTGGGCCATCACCTTGTGCTCGGTCTGACCGACGATCAGGGGGAAGGTGAGGAAGACGACGAACACGACCAGGAGTCGCAGAGCGACGTCCAGCGCGTCGTTCACTGCGGGCCTCCGGTGGGGTCGTTACGGGTGGGGGTCTCCTCGCCGGGCGCGGGCTCGCAGCCGGGCTCAGGCTCACGCTCGGCCTGCGGCTCGGAGTCGCGCCCTGCCTCCGGCCCGCGCTCGGCCTGCGGCTCGGAGACGGGCTCGGGCCCGCGCTCGGCCTGCGGCTCAGGCTCGGCCTGCGGCGCGCGCTCGGTCTCGCCCTCGTCGAAGGCCGGGCGGGCGTGGTGCCAGGGGGCGTCCGAACTCTGGGGGGCGGTGGAGCGCGGGGCGGGCCGGGCGGGGGTGTCCGGCGGTGTCGCCGTCGGCTCCGTCGGCTCGGCACCCTCCGCGCCCTGCACCCGCTGCGACGCGGACCCCCCGCTGGCGCTGCGCGCCCGGCGCGGTGCGGCCGGGCCGGCGGTGTCCCGCTGGCTCGCGGCGCCTCCCGACGCGCTGCGGGCCCGGCGCGGTGCCGTGGGCGGCGCCTCCGCGGGAGCAGCCTCGGCGGAGGCACCGGCGGCCGCAGCCCCCGCCGCACCGGCCCCCGCCGCCGCGGCCCCCGTCTCCGGGGCCTGGCTCGCCGATCCCTCCGCGGCGGTACGTGTCCGCCGCACCGGCCGCTCCCCCGCCGCGCGCGCGGGCCGCTCCCCGGTGGCCGCCGCGCGTCCCTCGCCGCGGGCCGGGCGGGCCGGGGCAGGGGGCAGCTGGCCCTTGAGGGGGCCCCACTCGTTGGGGTCGGGGACGCCCGGCGGAAGCATCTGCCGGCGCTTGGGCCCGCCGTGCTCGGACTCCCCGGGTTCCTTGGCGCCGGGCCAGGCCTTGGCGACCCGCGCGGCGAGGACGAAGTCCTTCCGCAGGGGGTGGCCCTCGAAGGTCTCGGGCAGCAGGAGGTGGTCCAGGGCGGGGTGGCCCTCGAAGTGGACGCCGAACATTTCGTGCGTCTCGCGTTCGTGCCAGGCCGCGCCCGCGTAGACGCCGACGGCGGAGGCGAGCGCCGGCGCCTCGTGCGGGACCGTGGTGCGCAGCAGGAGGCGGCGGACCGGGGAGAGGGCGACGACGTGCGCCGAGACGCGGAAGCCCGTGCCCGGTTCGTCGACCGCGCTCAGCCAGTCGAAGTAGGTGCACGAGAGGGTGGTGCGCGCGGTCTCCAGCGCCGGGATCCAGGAGGAGGGCGGTACGTCGACCGTCAGGACCTCGTAGGACTCCTCGGCCGTGGCCTCCGTACCGAAGAGGTCCTCGACGGGGGCGGGGAGCCAGCCGACGGTGGTCATCGGGTGTCGCCCTCCCCGCCGGACGGCTGCGCCGGGGGCCGCACCAGGCCGCTCTGGAGGGCCGCAGCGGAGGGGCGCGGGGCTCCACCGGTGCCGTAGCGCTCGCCGAGCGACTCCTGGGCGATCTTCTCCTGGAGCTTGAGGATGCCCTGGAGGAGGGCCTCGGGGCGGGGCGGGCAGCCGGGTACGTACACGTCGACCGGGATGATCTGGTCGACACCCTTCGTCACCGAGTAGGAGTCCCAGTACGGCCCGCCGCAGTTGCTGCACGCGCCGAAGGAGATGACGTACTTGGGCTCGGGCATCTGCTCGTACAGGCGCTTGACGGCCGGGGCCATCTTGTCCGTCACCGTGCCGGAGACCACCATCAGGTCGGCCTGGCGCGGGCCCGGTGCGAACGGGATGACGCCGAGGCGGATGAAGTCGTGGCGGGCCATGGACGCGGCGATGAACTCGATCGCGCAGCACGCGAGACCGAAGTTGAAGACCCACAGGGAGTAGCGGCGGCCCCAGTTCAGGACCACCTTCATCGGCTCGGGGGCCAGGCGGGCGAGCGCGCCCAGCCGCTTCGGCTCGGGAAGCAGCACGGGCTCGGGAGGAGTGGGGGTCACGTCCATGCCAGGACGCCCTTCTTGTATGCGTACAGCAGGCCCACGGCGAGGAAGCCGAGGAAGATGAACATCTCCACCAGCGTCGTCGCGCCGTAGCCGGGGGCGGCGAAGACCGTCGCCCACGGGAACAGGAAGATCGAGTCGACGGCGAAGATCACGTAGAGGAATGCGTAGACGTAGTAGCGGACCTGGGTGTGGGCCCAGCCCTCGCCGACGGGGTCGACGCCGCACTCGTAGGTCAGCAGTTTCTCCGGGGTGGGCACGACCGGCCGCAGCAGGCGGCCCGCCCCGAAGGCGACCGCGACGAACAGCACGCCGACCAGGGCGAGCAGTCCCACGACCGAATATGACTGGAAGTAGCCCGCCGCGACGACGGTCGAGTCCCCCAACGTCTCCCGCAACGTGCGTCCCTCGCTCCCTGACCCGGTGACTGCGGTGAACCGTGAATCGCCGACCGTGGTGGTTGACGTGATTCGACGATGTGTACGCACGGGAGTCTAGGCCCTGATAAAGAGAGGGTAAGCAGCCCGTCACACCCTGGGACGGGAGAGCACGGCGAGGGTGGGGTTTTCCCCAGTGGACGTAGGCGGGGGACCTCATGGCGCCGCGGCGCCGGGCACGGCACGCTAACCCGTATGACCGCACCCGTCCCCAGAGCCGACGCCCCCGGTGCCGGCCCCAGTGCCGACGACCCCAGTGCCGACGACCACCGTCTGCCGCCGGCGCGCTTCGCCTTCGACAAGCACACCTGGAAGGAGATCGCGCATCTCCTGGCCAACCTTCCGGTGGCGATCCTCGGCTTCGTCTACGTCTGCTGCACGCTGTTCGTCAGCGGCTTCATGACGCTCACCGTGGTCGGCTTCCCGCTGCTCGCGGCGACCCTGATGGGTGCGCGCCTGCTGGGGAGGCTGGAGCGGGGCCGGGCCCGGGCCCTGCTCGGGGTGCGGGTGGAGGAGCCGACTCCGCTGCCGCTGAGGAAGGGCGGCGGGCTGTTCCAGCGGTTGTGGATGGCCCTGAAGGACCCGGTGGGCTGGCGGACGCTGCTGTACGACTTCATCCGGCTGCCCTGGGGCATCCTCACGTTCGTCATCACCTTCGCCTCGCTGTTCGTGCTGTGGCCGGTGCTGCCGTTCATCGCGCGGGGCCTGACGAACGCGGACCGGGCGATGGTGCGGGGGCTGCTGTCACCCTCCGACGAGCTCGAACGCCGTATCGCCGAACTGGAGTCCGACCGCGGAGTGGTGGTGGACACGGCGGCTGCCGATCTGCGGCGCATCGAGCGCGATCTGCATGACGGGGCGCAGGCCCGGCTGGTCAATCTGGCGATGGGGCTCGGCCTGGCGAAGGAGAAACTGCTGGAGGGGCGCGCCGACGACACCGTCGCCGCGATGGTCGACGAGGCGCACGGCGAGGTGAAGCTGGCGCTCCAGGAACTGCGCGATCTGGCGCGGGGCATCCACCCGGCCGTCCTCACCGACCGCGGCCTGGACGCGGCCCTGTCCTCCGTCGCCTCCCGCTGCACGGTGCCGGTGAAGGTCACCAGCGACCTGGCGGAGCGGCCGGCCGCCGCGATCGAGGGCATCGCCTACTTCACCGTCTCCGAGCTGCTCCAGAACATCAGCAAGCACAGCCGGGCGAGGTCCGCCTCCGTCGAGGTGTGGCGGTCCGAGGACCGGCTGCTGATCCAGGTGTGGGACGACGGGCAGGGCGGCGCCCGGCTGGACGGCGGCACGGGCATGCGGGGGCTCGCGGAGCGGCTCGGCGCGGTCGACGGGCTCTTCGTCGTCGACTCGCCCACGGGCGGCCCGACCACGGTCACCGCCGAGCTGCCCTGGCGGGACCGGACCCAGGCCCCCGGCCGGGGGTAGGGAAAACCCCCCGGCCAACACGCCGACGGCCTCCATGGCCCCTCGACCTGCGCCGCAGCAGCCTGGACGTACGGCAACACAGCCGCCGACGAGGAGAACGGGACGACACCGATGGCCACGGAGTACGGACAGGGGTACGGGGAGAGGTACGGGCACGGCGGCCGGCCCGGACGCCACGGCACCGACGACTGGGGGCAGCGCCCGCACCGGCTGCCCGCCGCGCTCCGGGCGCCGCTGGAGGCCCGCACCTGGCGTGAGTTCGGCTACGTCCTGCTGAACCTGCCGATCGCCGTCCTGACCTTCGTCTACGCCGTGACGATGGTGGCGCTCGGCGCGGGCCTGCTGGTGACCTTCCTCGGCATCCCGGTGCTGGCCGGGGCGCTGGCGGGCTGCCGGGGTCTGGGGACGCTGGAGCGGGCGCGGGCGCGTGGGCTGCTCCGTCTGGAGGTGGCCGAACCCGAGCCGCTGCGGGTGGGCAGGAACGGTCCGCTGGCCTGGATGGGCGCGGTCCTGAAGAGCGGCACGTCCTGGCGGCACCTGCTGTACGCGCTGCTGCACTTCCCGTGGGCGGTGCTCTCCTTCGTCGTCGCCGTCAACTTCTGGGCGTACGGCTGGGCGCTGCTGACGTACCCGCTGTGGTTCTGGCTGTTCCCGATGTACGGCGGCCAGGGCGGCCTTCAGCTGTACGGGGACGCCCACCACAGCATCTATCTCGACAACCCGTTCGAGATCACCGTGACGGCGCTGGTCGGGCTGCTGTTCACGCTGGCCACGCCGTGGATCGTGCGGGCGCTGACGATGGTGGACCGGCTGATGGTGCTGGGGCTGCTCGGGCCCTCGCGGCTGGCGAAGCGGGTGGTGGAGCTGGAGTCCGACCGGGGTGTCGTGGTGGACACGGCGGCGGCCGACCTGCGGCGCATCGAGCGGGACCTGCACGACGGCGCGCAGGCGCGGCTGGTGGCGCTGGCCATGGATCTGGGGCTGGCGAAGGAGAAGCTCGCCGAGGACCCGCGGGCGGCCGCCCGCATGGTCGAGGACGCGCACGGCGAGGTGAAGACGGCCCTTCAGGAGCTGCGCGACCTGGCGCGCGGCATCCATCCCGCCGTGCTGACCGACCGCGGCCTGGACGCCGCCCTGTCCGCCGTCGCGTCCCGCTGCACCGTGCCCGTCCAGGTCGAGGTGGACCTCGCCGAACGGCCGGCCCCCGCCATCGAGGGGATCGCCTACTTCACGGTCTCCGAGCTGCTTCAGAACGTCAGCAAGCACGCCCGGGCCAGGTCGGCCTCCGTGGACGTGTGGCGGTCGGAGGACCGGCTGATGCTCCAGGTCATCGACGACGGGGTCGGCGGGGCCGATGTGACCGCCGGGTCGGGGCTGGCCGGGCTCGCCGAGCGGCTGGACGCGGTGGACGGGATCCTCGTGGTGGACTCCCCGGCCGGCGGCCCCACCCGGGTTACGGCGGAGCTCCCCTGGCGCCGTTGACGGGTAAATCCGCTTGTCCGGGCACGTCCCGCTCCCGATGCTGGAATGCTGAACCTTCGTAGGAACGAACGGGGACAGCGGGCGTGGGGGGCCGGGAGATCGTGGAGGACAGGGTGCGGGTGGTCATCGCCGAGGATTCAGTGCTGCTCAGGGAGGGCCTGACCCGGTTGCTGACCGATCGCGGGCACGACGTCGTCGCCGGGGTGGGGGACGCCGAGGCACTGATCAAGACCATCGACGACCTGGACGCGCAGGGCATCCTGCCGGACGTGGTGGTGGCGGACGTGCGGATGCCGCCGACCCATACCGACGAGGGCGTCCGGGCGGCCGTACGGCTGCGCAGGACGCACCCCGGGCTGGGGGTGCTGGTGCTGTCGCAGTACGTGGAGGAACGCTACGCCACCGAACTGCTGGCCGGTTCCAGTCACGGGGTCGGCTATCTGCTCAAGGACCGGGTCGCGGAGGTCCGCGAGTTCGTGGACGCGGTGGTACGGGTGGCCCGGGGCGGCACGGCACTGGACCCGGAGGTGGTCGCACAGCTGCTCGGGCGCAGCCGCAAGCAGGACGTACTCGCGGGGCTCACCCCGCGCGAGCGGGAGGTCCTGGGGCTGATGGCCGAGGGCCGCACGAACTCGGCGATCGCCAGGCAGCTGGTGGTCAGCGACGGAGCCGTCGAGAAGCACGTCAGCAACATCTTCCTGAAGCTCGGTCTGTCGCCGAGCGACGGGGACCACCGGCGTGTGCTGGCGGTCCTCACCTACCTGAACTCGTGACGTCACCCACCTGAGCCCGTGACGGTCGGGACACCCGCGCGCAGACGGTCGGAACATCCGGGCGAATCGCTGTCCATCATGCGAATGGCCGAGGGAAGGCGACCCTAAGCGACGTAGGGTTGATCCTGGGAAGGTCCACGGGACGACCACGCCCCGGGCAGCCGCCTCGAAGGAGGTCCAGTTCAGTGACCAGCCAGGTCAGCAGCGCAGCGGAACAGGCCGACGGAGCAGTCGTAGGAGGGCCGCGCAAACCGGCCGGGGCGAAGGGCGTCCGCCGTCTGGACCGGGTGATCATCCGGTTCGCGGGCGACTCCGGGGACGGTATGCAGCTCACGGGTGACCGGTTCACGTCGGAGACGGCGTCCTTCGGCAACGACCTGTCGACG
>NZ_JBIAVX010000028.1:0-65452 GCF_042894725.1 Streptomyces sp. NPDC001480
GGCCGCACCCAGGCCACCCTCTTCGAGTACCTGCGGATGATCGCCGTCGCCCGCCTCTTCCTCGACAACGTGCGGCACATCCAGGGCTCCTGGCTCACCACCGGCAAGGAGGCCGGCCAGCTGACCCTGCACTACGGCGCGGACGACCTCGGCTCCGTGATGCTGGAGGAGAACGTGGTCTCCTCGGCCGGCGCCAAGCACCGCTCCAACCTGATGGAGCTGATCACGCTGATCCGCGGGGCCGGCCGGGTGCCCGCGCAGCGGTCGACGACGTACGAGCACCTGGTGGTCAACGACGACCCGGCGAACGACCCCGTCGACGAGCGGATCGTCTCCCACATCTCGTCCACCGCCCTCGCGGGCGGCACCGCCCACCCCGAGCTGAAGCTGATCGCGGCGAACTGAGCGGCCGGCCACCGGACACAGAGAGACAGGACGGAGAAGCCATGCCGGGCGCCATCCACGCCGAGGGACTCGTCAAGTGCTACGGGGAGATCCGGGCCGTCGACGGAGTCGACCTCACGGTCCCGGAAGGCAGCGTTCTGGGCCTCCTGGGCCCCAACGGAGCGGGCAAGACGACCACCGTCCGCCTGCTCACCACCCTGCTCCGCCCCGACGCGGGCACCGCGACGGTCGCGGGCCACGACGTGGTCCGCGCACCGGACCTGGTACGCCGGTCGATCGGGCTGTCGGGTCAGTTCGCCGCTGTCGACGACCGGCTGACGGGCCGTGAGAACCTGCGGATGATCGGCGAGTTGTACGGCATGCGGTCCCGCACGGCCCGTCAGCGGGCGGACGAGCTGCTCGCCCGGTTCGAGCTGACCGGGGCCGCCGACCGCGTCTCCAGCACGTACTCCGGCGGTATGCGCCGGCGGCTGGACCTGGCCGGCGCGCTGGTGGTCCGGCCGTCGGTGATGTTCCTCGACGAGCCGTCGGTCGGCCTCGACCCCACCAGCCGCCTCATGCTGTGGGACACCATCGAGCGGCTGGTCGAGTCGGGCACCACACTGCTGCTGACCACGCAGTACCTGGAGGAGGCGGACCGGCTCGCCCGCGACATCGCCGTCGTCGACCACGGCCGGATCATCGCCCACGGCACACCGCGCGAACTCAAGACACGGGCCGGCCGGCAGCAGGTCGACGTGGTCGTGGAGCGCGGCGAGCAGATCGACGGCACGGCGGAGCTGCTGGCCCGCTTCAGCACCAGGACACCGGATGTGGACCGGGGCAGGTTCCTCGTCTCCGCGCCGGTGGAGGGCGGCGTCCACCGGCTGACCGAGGTCGTCCGCGCCCTGGAGGGCGCCGGGATCGAGGTCAGCGACATCAGCCTGCGCCGGCCGACCCTCGACGAGGTGTTCCTGGCGCTCACGGAGCCTGCCACCGGCAGCCGGACCGAACACGTGATGGTCCCCGCCGGCGCGGCCGGCGAGAAGGAGTGATGACCGTGGCATGGGCGGTACAGTCCGGCCCCGCGGACCTGCTGAGGCCCGCATCGGCGGCGAAGGCCGTCCGTGACCTGGTCGTGGTCACGCGGCGCAACCTGATCAGAATGATCCGCATCCCCGAGGTGCTGGTCCTCGGCCTGGTGCAGCCGATCGTGTTCGTGCTGCTCTTCGCCTACCTCTTCGCGGGCTCCTTCAGCCTGCCCGGCGCGGGCGGCCCGGCCGCGTACCGGGAGTACATGATGCCGGGCTTCTTCTGCCAGACCATCGCCTTCGCGACCGCCGGCAACAGCAGCGTGAGCATGGCCAACGACCTGCAGAGCGGCATGGTCGACCGGTTCCGTTCACTGCCGATGTCCCGGGGTGCGCTGCTGACCGGCCGCACCCTGGCCGACATGGTGCAGAACCTCGTCGTGATCGCGGTCATGGTCGGCTGCGCGCTGGTCGTCGGCTGGCGCGTCCACCACGGGCTGCCGCGCGCCGCCGCGGCGTTCGCGCTGCTGCTGCTCCTGGGGTACGCCCTGTCGTGGGTGGGTGTGCTCATCGGTCTGTCGGTGCGCGCGCCGGAGGCCGCCGCGACCGGGAACTTCCTGTGGCTGTTCCCGCTGACGTTCCTGTCCAACGCGTTCGTCGCGCCGTCCACGCTCCCGACCCCGCTGCGGTGGGCCGCCGAGTGGAACCCGATCAGTGCCACGGTGCAGGTGACCCGCGAACTGTTCGGCAACCCCGGACTGCACGTGTCCGACGCCTGGCCCGCCCGGCACGCCCTGGTCGTGTCCGTGGTCTGGTCGGTCGTCATCGCCCTGGTGTGCCGCACGCTGGCGGTGCGCCGCTACCGCGCGACCGCCGCCTGAGCGCCGGAAGCCCGAGGAGCGTGAGTGAGATGTTCCGTGCCGATCTCGTCCGCCCGTTGCACGAACTGCTCGCCGGACACGCCGAGCACCGGCCGGGGCAGACCGCCTTCCGCGACGCCCGTCGCTCGGTGACGTACGCCGAACTCGACCGGCGTACCGCCCGGCTGGCCGGCCACCTCGCGGAACTGGGCCTGGAGCGCGGCGCGCGCGCCGTGATCTACCTGCCCAACCGCGTGGAGACGGTGGAGAGTTACCTGGCCATCACCCGGGCGGGTGCGGTCGGCGTCCCGCTCAACCCGCAGTCGACCGACGCCGAACTGGCCTATCTGCTGGACGACTGCGGGGCCCGGATGGTGATCGCCGGGGCCGCCCAGCTGCCCCAGGTGCGCCGGCTGCTGGCGGACCGCCCGCAGATCGCCGTCGTGGTCGTCTCGGACTCCCCCGCCCCCGAGGGGGAGGACGACGGCCCGCCCCGGTTCGAGACGCTGGCGACGACCTGGTCGATACGCCATCCGCCGCGCGACGACCTCGGCCTGGACGAGCCCGCCTGGATCCTCTACACGTCCGGCACCACGGGCAGCCCCAAGGGGGTGGTCTCCACACAGCGCTCGTCGCTGTGGGCCACCGGCGCGTGCACCGCCCCGGTCCTGGGGCTGTCGCCGCGGGACCGGGTGCTGTGGCCGATGCCGCTGTTCCACGCCGTCGCGCACAACGTGGGCGTACTCGGGGTGGTGGCGGTCGGTGCGACGGCCCGGATCACCGACGGGCTGGCGGCGGACGACATCCTGCGCACGGCCCGCGAGGAGCGCTCCACGTTCCTGGTCGGGGTGCCGACGATGTACCACCACATGGTCGAGCAGGCCCGGTCCGGCGGCTTCGAGGCCCCGGAGGACCTGCGGGTGTGCATGGTCGCCGGCTCCTCCTGCCCGGTGTCGTTGCACGAGGGGTTCCGCGCCGCGTTCGGCATCGCCCTGCTGGACAGCTACGGCAGTACCGAAACCGGTGGCGCGATGACCACGAACCTCCCCGAGGGCCCCTACGTCCCGGGTTCGTGCGGACTGCCCGTGCCGGGGCTGACGCTCCGTCTGACGGACCCCCGGACCGGTGCGGAGGTGCCCGGTGGCGCGGAGGGTGAGGTGTGGGTCTCCAGCCCGGCGCTGATGCTCGGCTACCACCGGCAGAGCGAAGCGACGGCGGCCGTGCTGTCCGACGGCTGGTACCGCACCGGGGACATCGCCCGGCAGGACGACGCCGGGTACGTCACCATCACCGGCCGGCTGAAGGAACTCATCATCCGCGGCGGCGAGAACGTCCACCCGGGCGAGATCGAGCGGGTCCTGGCCCGGGTGCCGGGTGTGGCGGACGCGGCCGTGGGCGCGAAGCCGCACGAGGCGCTCGGCGAGGTGCCGGTGGCGTACCTGGTGCCCGGGCCCGAGGGCATCGACACCGACGCGGTCCTGGCCGCGTGCCGGGCGGAACTGGCGTCCTTCAAGATGCCCGAGGAACTGCACGAGATCGACCGGGTCCCGCGTAACGCCACCGGGAAGATCGCCCGCAAGCGCCTGGCGAGCCTGCACGGCACACTGCTGTGGCGCAGGGCCCGGAAGCCGGCGGAAGCCGCACGCTCCTACGCGGGCGCCCTGGACATCGGCCTGCTGGACGGCGGACATCCGCTGCTCCAGGCCACGATCGAGCTGCCGGGCGCGGACGGGATGCTGTTCGCCGGCCGTCTGCCGGGCCCGGAACGCGACCCGCTGCTGTCCCGCACCGTGGCCGGCGCCCCCGTCCTGGCGCCCGCGGCCCTGGCCGAACTGGCCCTGTACGCGGGGGACCACGTCGGCTGCGGGCGGCTGGTGGAACTGACCACCGGCGAGCCGCTCGTCCTGCCCGAGAGCGACGGCGTCCAGCTGCGGGTGAGCGTGGGAGCGGCGGACGACGAGGGCGCGCGCCCCGTCGCGGTGCACGCCCGCCGGGACGGCGGGGGCCCGGCCTGGCGGCCGTGGACCCGCCTCGCGTCCGGCACGCTCGCGCCCGGCACGGCCGCCCCGCCCGCCCCTGAGATGGCCGTATGGCCTCCGGCGGGGTCCCTGAGGGTCCCGCTCGAGGAACTGCCCACCGACGCTTCCGCGGAGTCCGGTGCCGGTCTGTCCGGACAGCTGCGCGCCGTCTGGCGGCGGGACGGCGAACTGTTCGCCGAGGTCGCGCTGCCCGACGCCCGCCGTGAGCAGGGCGCCCTGTTCGGGCTGCATCCGGCCCTGCTGGACGCGGTGCTGCGGCCCGCACTGCTCGACGCCCCGGTGGACCCGGCGGCACGGGCGGGCACTCCGGACGGCGACGGACTGTGGTGGCCGGGCTCCTGGCACGGGGTGACGCTGTACGCCTCGGGGGCGTCCGTGCTGCGCGTACGGGTACGGCCGCGGCCCGACGGCGGGTTCGGCATCGAGGCCGCCGACGCGGCCGGCGACCCCGTGCTCACCGTGGAGTCCGTGACGTCCGGCCGGCTGACCCGGCCCGCCCTGGTCCGCGCGTCGGCCACCCAGCAGGACGGTCTCTTCACACAGGTGTGGGACGACGCGGACCTCCCGGCGCCGTCCCGTGGCGAGGAGCGGTGGGCGGTCGTCGGGGACGATCCGCTGCGGGCTCGGGCGGGTCTGATGGCCGCCGGGCGCTACTCGGAGACACACCCCGACCTCGATGCCCTGGTGAAGTCCGTCGAGAACGGTGCCGCGCCCCCCGACGTGGTGGTCGTCTCACCGGCCTCCGCCGCCGACACCGCGGGCGCGGTCCGCCGTGCCGTGCGCGAAGGGCTGGACTGGGCGGCCCGCTGGGCCGATCCGCTGTTCGCGGACACCCGTCTGGTCGTGCTCACCCGGGACGCCGTGCCCGCCCGGGACGGGTCCGCCGTGCCGGACCTGCCGGCCGCCGCCGTGTGGGGGCTGGTCGGTGCGGCGCAGGACCGGGCGCCCGGGCGTTTCGTACTCGTGGACACCGACGCCTCCAAGCGGGCCTGGCGCGTCCTGCCGGACGCCGTGGCCTCGGGTGAGCCCCGGATGGCGCTGCGCGGCCGTTCGGTACGGGTGCCGCGCATCGCGCGTGTCGAGCCGGGTGCCGGCCCGGGGGCGTCCGCGTGGGACGGCTGCGGTCGCCTGCTCGTCGTGGGCACGGGGGCGGCGGCGCCCGCCAGGCACCTGGTGACCGGACACGGCGTGCGGGAGGTACTGCTGGCGGGTCCGGCCCCGGCCGGGGACGCGGCGGAGCTGCGCGCGCTGGGCGCGTCGGTCTCCGTGACCGCGTGGGACGCGGCGGACCCGGCGGCGTCCATGGGGCCGCTCGGGGCGGCCGCGCCGTCGGCGGTGCTGTTCACGGCTGCCGTGGACACCGCGTCCGAGGGGCCGGACGGCGACGTCGACGCGGTGCTGCGGCCCGTCGTCGACACCGTCCTCGCCCTCGGCGACGGGCTCGCCCCCGGGGACCTGTCCGCGTTCGTGCTCAGCTCCCCCGCCTCCGCCGCGACCGCCCCCGGGCTGGTCGCCGAGGCGGTCGGCGCGTTCCTCGACGCGTGCGCGGTGCGCCTGCGCGCCCGAGGGGTGCCCGCCGCGTCGGTGCGCGGGGCCGACCTGCGGTCGCGGCAGGCGCGGGACCTGTTCGACGTGGCGTGCTCGCTGGGGCTGCCCGTGGTCGTCGCCGCCCGCTCCGAGCTGGGCGGCGCCCCCTCCCCCGGCCCGCTCACCGGCACCGCCGCGCTGCGCCGCGGACTGGTGCGCGGCACGGCCCGCAGGGTCGCCCGGGACTCGTTCGCCGATCCGTCCGGGCTGCGGCACCGTCTGGCCGGGCTGTCGGACCAGGAGCAGGAGGAGGCCGTGATGGAGCTGGTGTGCGCCCACTTCGCCGCGGCCCTCGGGCTCTCGGGCGCCGGGCAGGTGCCGCCGGACGGCGAGACCCGCGAACTCGGCTTCGACTCGCTGACGGCACTGACCGCGCGCCACGCGCTGGTCGCGGCGACCGGACTGCCCCTGCCGGCGGCGGTCGTGTTCGACTTCGCCACCCCCGCCGGGCTCGCCCGTCATCTGAAGAAGGAACTGGTCTCCCGTTGACCGAAGGAGAAGGACGATGAGGGTCGAGAACGTACACATCGAGTCGCTGGGAGTCGTGCTGGGCGAGTGGGCCAGCGCGGAACAGGCCGTGGCCGAGGGGAAGCTGGACGCCGAGATCCAGGCGGCGAACGGGCTGACGGGCGCGCACCTGTCCGGTGACGTGCCGGCCATGGACCTGGCGGTGCGGGCCGCGCGGACCGCGCTGGAGCGTTCGAAGATCGACCCCGGGGACATCGGGGCACACGTCCACAGCGCCGTCCACTACCAGGGCCCCGACGGTTGCTACCCGCCCGGCTACATCCTGCGGGAGCTCGGTCTGGGCACGATTCCCGCGCTGTACGTGCAGCAGGGCTGCGACGGCATGCTCAGTGCCCTGGAGGTGGCGATCGGCAAGCTCACGGGAGCCGCCGAGGCGGGTTCGGTGCTGCTGACGACGGGTGAGAACTTCTCCTCGCCGCACATGGACCGCTGGCAGGGCCTCGGGCAGGCGTACATCCTGGGCGACGGCGCGGCCGCGGCGCTGGTGAGCGACGAGGGTGGCTTCGCCGAGGTGCGCTCCCTCAACTCCGGTGTGCTGCACGAGCTGGAGTCGTGGCACCGCGGCGACGGTCCGCTGCTGCTGCGCGAGGACGCCGGGGAGACGTCCGGGATGGTGGAGCGGGCCGAGCAGTTCGCCGAGCGGATGCCCCTGTCGGAGACGATGGAGAAGCTGTCCGTCTTCGACCTCGACATCATCCACCGGTCGCTGGTGGACGCCGGTCTGAACGCGTCCGACCTGGCCAAGGTGGTGCCCATCAACATGGACGGCAGGATGATCGAGTACTCGGTCATGATGCCGCTGGGGCTGCCGATGTCGCGCTGCACCTGGGAGTTCGGCAGGGCGGTCGGGCACGTGGGCGGCGCCGATGTGTTCATCACCCTGGAACACCTGGTACGCACCCGCGAGGTGGCGCCGGGCGACCACGTCCTGCTGGTCTCCCAGGGACCGGGCTGGCTGTGCAGCGCGGCCGTGGTCACCGTCGCGGACATCCCGCACTGGGCGGACTGAGCGCCGGCACGCGTATGGCCCCCGCGGTCTGCCGGGGGGCGCCGTCGGCTGTTCGAGGCACGGTGACCGGAGGGCCGGCTGAGGCGCCGGCGCACCGGGCCGCAGCAGCCGGCGCCGAGGACTGATCCCGCCGTCCAGCACAACGACCTGCAAGCGGGCAGGCGGCGGGCCCCGGGGGTACCGGCCGCGTGCCCGCCGGGATGGTGCGTCAGAGCACGGCGAGCCGGTCCACCAGCAGCTCCACCCTCTGCTCGGCGTACTCCGGCGGCAGCCGTCCCGCCCGGGTCAGGGTCGCGATCCCGTGCAGGGACGCCCAGAACACCTCGGTGAACAGTCCCGGTTCGACACCGTCCCCGGCGACCTCACCCAGGCACTCCAGCAGCGCGGCGAAGGCGTCCTTCAGCGGCTCCGGCGTGTCCTCCTGCGCGTACGGCAGGCCGTTGTTGAGCTGGAACAGGGCGTCGTAGACCGCGGTGTTGCGCTCGGCGAAGTCGAGGTAGGCGCGGGCGAGAGCGGCGACCCGGGCCCGCGGGCCGTCCGCGGCGGCGGTCGCGGCCCGCGCCGCGGCGGCCAGCTCGGCGGCACCCTGGAGGGCGACGGCGCCGATGATCTCGCGCTTGCCGCGGAAATGGCTGTAGAGGACGGGCTGGCTGTATTCGATGCGCTCGGCGAGCCGGCGCGTGGTGACCGCGTCCCAGCCCTGCTGTTCGGCGAGTTCGCGGGCCGTCGCCACGATGAGACGCTCGCGGCCCGCCCGCTCACGCTCCTTGCGTTCCTGTACCGACATGATTCGATCCTAGCATCGCTAGACAAGCGAGCGGCAGTAGTACTAGCGTTGCCTCATCACCTAGCAACGCTAGATTCCAGGAGGGGCCGTCATGCTCAGCGCACTTGAGGTCATCACCACCGTGGTCGTCGGCCTGATGGTGGGGGTGGAGTTCTCCGTCGCCTTCGTCATCAACCCGATCCTCAGCGCCCTTCCCGACGACGCCAGCCAGATGGGCCACAGCCACGGCGGCCGGATGCTCGGCGCCGTGATGCCCTTCTGGTACATCGGCTCCCTCGTCCTCGCCGCGCTCTGGGCGGTCGCCGGATGGCACCACCACGGCACCGGCCTCGTCATCACCGCCGCCGCGCTGCTGATCGTCAGCGTGATCATGTCGCTCCTGCTTCTCGTCCCGATCAACAACCGGAACAAGGCGTGGACCCCCGAGAACCGGCCCGAGGACTGGAAGGAGCAGCTGAACCGCTGGGACCGCTGGCACTACGTCCGCGTCGCCGTCATCGTCGGCGCCTTCACCCTGCTGGTCACCGCCCTCGTCTGATACCGAAGCCGCCCGGACATGCACCGGTTCGCCCACTCACAGGGAGAAGGACAATGTCGCTGAAGAAGATCAACACCGTCCTGGCCGCCGCCTTCATCCTCTTCATCCTCTGGTTCGGGACGGAGTTCATCCTGAGCCCGGAGACGACGGCGCCGGGCTTCGGCCTGCCGAGCTGGCCGTCCGGCGACGGCGGCGGCTTCCTGGTCGTCAAGGGAATCCGCGACGTCGACCTGGCCCTGGTCCTGGGCGTCCTGCTGGTGACGGGCCACCGCCGGGCGCTGGGCTGGGCGCTGCTGGTGGGGTCCCTCGCCGCGTACGGCGACATGGCCACCGTGCTGGCCCACCACGGCTCCGTGGCCACCGCGCTCGGCGTCCACTGCCTGACCGCGACCCTGATGGTGGTCAACGGCCTGCTGATGCTGCGCGAGACCCGCAAGGTCGCGGCCGCTCCGGCAACGCCCGCCCCGCAGCCCGCCTGACGCCGGCACCACAGCGTGGAGCCGGTGGAGGTCTCAGCCGATGGTGAAGGACCGCAGGGTGACCAGGGCCGGTTCCTGGTCACCGAGGCCGGGGCCGTCGACGACGCCGCCGGCGGCCAGGAAGTAGTACGTCCCCGGTGAGGTGACGCGGGCCGTGTACTCCGAGCCGTCGTGGTCGTAGGTGAGGGTTGCCGGGAGGACGGGGGCGCTGGCGTGGACCCAGCGGGTGCGGGGGCAGTCGGGGGTGAACGTGCCGGTGCCCTCGAAGCAGGCCGCCGAGCCGGTGCCGGGGCTGTCGACCTCTTCCGCGTTGTAGTAGACGAGGAACCTGGTGTTGAAGTCCTCGATGGCGCCGCCCAGGCCTGGACGGCACTGGACCTGGCTGACGGCGGAAGTCGCGGAAGCGGTCTCGGCGGCGGTGGCGGGCATGACCGTCGGGAGCGCCGTGGCGGCAGCGGCGGCCAGTACGCAGACGGTTCTCGCCATGAGGGCCCTTGCTGTCGTGCGCATGTCTCTCCTCGGGGTGGGAGTGCGGATGCGGGGGTCAGCTCAGGTGGCGGAGCCAGTCGTCCGTGGCGGCGGCCGTGCTGCGGGCGTGGGACTCCATCATCGTGAAGTGGTTACCGGGGACGTCGATCACGGTGTGCGCCCGCTCCCACGCCGCCTGCCACTCGTGCGGCTGAAGCGGACCCGTCGCCCCGGCCGGCACCGGGGGCTCGCTGGAGCGCACCAGGAGGACCGGGCTGTCGAGCGGGCCGGGCTCCCATTCGCCGATCATGCTGACGTACCAGCTCATCGCGGTCAGCCGGTCGGTGTCCATGTGGGCGAACATCGACTCGCGGTCGAACATGCCGCCCAGCATCTGCTGGGAGAACTTCAGGAACGGCGAGTCGGCGCGCGGCATGTAGGTGTCGAGCAGCACCACGGCGGCGGGGGGCCTGCCCCGCTCCTGGAGGTGCCTGGCGGCGGCCAGGGCGAGGATGCCGCCCGAGGAGGAGCCGACCAGGACGACGGGGCCGTCGCCGGCCACCCGGTCGACCGCCTCGGCCTGCAGCGCGGCGACGGCGTCGAAGGAGGCGGGCAGTGCCTCACCGGTGCCGAAGCCCTGCGTGGGCAGGGCCCATACGTCGCGCTCGCCGCGGAACGCCGAGGCGAACCGGGCGTACTGGTGCACGCCCGCCAGCGCCACGTACGAGCTGAAGCAGACGAACGGCACCCCCGCCTCGCCCTTGGAGAGCCGGATCGGCTCGGGCGCAGCGGGCAGTTCGCGCGGTGAGGCGAAGGTCGGCCGCAGGGCGGCGGCGGCCTGTAGCAGGGTGAAGCCCTCGTCGACCCGGCCGGTCTCGCAGGCCCGCTTGAACAGGCCGCTGAGCGTGTCCCCGGCGTGCGGGGCGGGGCCGCCGGCCGGTGGCGTGCCCGCCCCGGCCGGGGCGGTGGCCGGCGCGTCCAGCAGCCGCTGGTCGAGGTGGGCGGCGAGCAACTCCGGGGTGGCGTGGTCGAAGAGCAGGGTTGGCGCCAGGGTGAGAGCGGTCGCGGTGGCGAGGTGGTTGCGCAGTTCCACCGCCGTCAGCGAGTCGAAGCCCTGCTCGGTGAAGAGCCGGTCGGCCTCCACCGCATCGGCGGACGCATGCCCGAGGACGGTGGCGGCCAGTTGGCGGACCAGGTCGAGCAGCGCGGTGCGGCGCTCGGCCGGGGCGAGCCCCGCCAGCCGCGCGGACACGGTCTTGGCCGCCGGTGCGCCCGCCGCGGCGCGGCGGCCGGCCGGCCGGCCTTGGGGCCGCAGCAGCGCCCGCAGGGCACCGGTTCCCGTGGTGGTGTCCATGGCGATCAGGGCGGGGTGGTCCGTACCGAGTGCGGCGTCGAGCAGGAGCAGTCCGTCCTTGGCCGACAGCGGTCGCATGCCGCCGCGGGCCATGCGCCGGCGGTCCGTCTCGGAGAGGCCGGCCGTCATGGCGCTGTCGCTCTCCCACACCCCCCAGGCGATCGAGGAGGCGGGCAGGCCGAGGGAGCGGCGGTGGGCGGCGAGTGCGTCGAGGACGGCGTTGGCGGCGGCGTAGTTCGCCTGCCCCGGGGAGCCGAAGGTGCCCGCGGCGGAGGAGAACAGGACGAACGCGGACAGGTCGTGGTGCGCGGTGAGTTCGTGCAGCAGCCAGCCGCCGTCCGCCTTCGGGCCAAGCACCCGCTCGAAGTGCTCGGGGCCGAGGGCGGTGACCGGCTTGTCGTCGACGACGCCGGCGGCGTGCACCACGGCGGTCAGTGGCCGGTCGGCGGGTACGGCGGCGAGGAGCCGTTCGACCTCGGCGCGTTCGGCGGTGTCGCAGGCGACGAGGGTGACGTCCGCGCCGAGTGCGGTGAGTTCCTCGTACAGTCCGGCCGCGCCGGGGGCGTCGGGCCCGCGACGGCCGGTGAGCAGCAGGCTGCGCACGCCGTGGGTGGTGACCAGGTGCCGGGCGACCGCGCCGCCGAGGGCGCCGGTGGCGCCGGTGACCAGGACGGTGCCGGAGGCCAGGGCGGGGGCGGGGCCGGTCTCCGCAGCAGGCCCGAGGTCCGGCAGGAGGACCTCTCCGCCGCGTACCGCGCTCTGCGGGTGGGCGGCGGCGACGGCGGCGAGGAAGGCGCGGTCGTCCGTCTCGTCGGGGGTGTCCTGGCCGTCGGGCAGGTCCACGAGCTGGAAGCGGCCGGGGTGTTCGGTCTGCGCGGAGCGGACCATGCCCCACAGGGCGGCGCCGGCCACGTCCTGGACCGCGCCGTCGTCGCCCGTGGCCACGCAGGACCGGGTGACGAACACCAGGCGGGAGGCGGCGTAGCGCTCGTCGTCGAGCCAGCCGCGAAGGCGCTCGTGGGCCGGTGCGAGCACCGAGCGGACGGCGCCGGGGACGTCCTGGCCGACGGGCCGGTCGGGGGCGACCAGGACCACGTCCGGCATGGTCATACCGGTGTCCACGGCCTTGCCGAGTGCTTCGAGGTCGGCGTAGGTCTCCAGGTGGACGCCCGCGGCGTCGACGGCCCGGGCCACCCGGTCGTCGCCCTCGCCGAGGATGATCCAGCGGACCGACTCGGGGCGGGGCGCGGCCGGGGCGGGCCGGGCGGGGCTCCAGTCCAGGCGCAGCAGTCCGGGCGCCCGGTCGCCGCCTTCGCGGAGCCGGTCGGCGGGGACGGCGCGCAGGGTGATGGAGTCGGCGGAGGCGACCGGACGGCCGTCGGTGTCGGCGACGAGCACGGAGAACCCGTGGTCGTGCCCGGCCGGGGCCAGCCGCACCCGCAGGGCGGTGGCTCCCTCGGCGTGCAGGGTCAGGCCGCTCCACACGAACGGCAGCATCGGTTCCCCGGTGCCCGGCTCACCCGCCGCGCCCGGGAGTTCCACCAGGAGCGCCTGTACGGCCGCGTCCAGCAGGGCGGGGTGCAGGCCGAACCGCGCGGCGTCGGCGCGGTACTCCTCGGGCAGCGCGACCTCGGCGAACACCTCCTCGCCGCGCCGCCATACGGTGCCCAGGCCCTGGAAGCTGGGCCCGTAGGCGAACCCGGCGGCGGCGAACCGCTCGTAGTGGCCGCCCTCCGCCACCGGCCGGGCGCCCTGCGGGGGCCAGACGGTGAGGTCAGCGGCGGGCCCGGCGGGGGTGTCGGGCGCGGCGGGGGCGAGGACGCCCTGGGCGTGCCGCTGCCACGGTGTGCCGGTGTCCGGGTCCGCGTCCGCGAGGCGGGCGGAGACGGTGAAGGCGCGCCTGCCCCGCTCGTCGGGTGCCTCGACCGCGACCTGGAGCCGGACGGCGCCCTCGCGGGGGATCACCAGCGGGCTGTACAGGGTGAGTTCGGCGAGGTGACCGCAGCCGGTGCGGTCGCCCGCGTGGACGGCGAGGTCCAGATAGCCGGTCGCGGGCAGGATGACCCGGCCGAGCACCTCGTGGTCGGCGAGCCAGGGGTGGGTGCGCAGCGACAGGCGTCCGGTGAACAGGACGGTGTCGGAGCCGGCGGGGCTGACGACGGCGCCCAGGAAGGGGTGGGCAGCCGTCTCCAGGCCGGCGCCCTCCAGGTCGCCGGTCCACGGCGCGCTGGGCAGCCAGTGCCGCTCCCGCTGGAAGGCGTAGGTGGGCAGGGGGACGCGCCGGGCGCCGGTGAACAGGGCGGGCCAGTCGGGTTCGACGCCGGCGGTGAACAGCCTGGCCAGTGCGGTGAGGGCGCCGCGGACCTCGGGGACGTCCTTGCGGGCGGCCGGTACGAGCAGGACCTCGGCGCGGTCGGGGTCGTCCAGGGCCGCCTGGGCCAGGGCCGTGAGCGTGGCGTCGGGGCCGACCTCGAGGAAGCGGGTGGCGCCCAGGTCGTCGCGCAGGCGGCGCAGGGCGTCGTGGAAGCGGACGGGCTCGCGGACGTGGCGCACCCAGTACTCGGGGTCGGTCAGCTGCCGTGCGTCGGCCGGTGCGCCGGTCGTGCCGGAGACGTAGGTCAGGCGCGGCGAGGCGTAGGTCAGCCGGGTGGCGACGGCCCGGAAGTCGTCGAGGACCGGGTCCATGAGCGGCGAGTGGAAGGCGTGGCTGACGCGCAGCCGGGCGGTCTTGCGGCCCGTCGCCGCCACCTGTTCGACCACGGCGGTGACGGCGTCCTCGGTGCCGGAGACGACCGTGGCGGTGGGGCCGTTGAGGGCGGCGATGCCGATCTCGGCCTCCCGTCCGGCGATCAGGGGCAGCACCTCGGCCTCGGAGGCCTGCAGGGAGGCCATCGCCCCGCCGGCGGGCAGGGCCTGCATGAGCCGGCCGCGGGCGGCCACGAGGGTGCAGGCGTCCTCCAGGGTCAGCACTCCGGCGACGTGTGCCGCCGCGAGTTCGCCGACGGAGTGCCCGGTGACCTGGTCGGGCACGAGGCCCCATGACTCCAGCAGGCGGTACAGGGCGACCTCGTGGGCGAACAGGGCGGGCTGGGCGTGCTCGGTGCGGTTCAGGGCGTCGGCGTCGTCTCCGAGGACGACGTCGCGCAGGCCGGGGACATGGGCGCAGACCGCGTCGAAGGCCTCGGCGAACACGGGGAAGGTCTGGTGGAGTTCGCGTCCCATGCCGGGGCGCTGGGCGCCCTGGCCGGTGAACAGGTACGCGGTCCTCCCGCCGCCGCGCGCGACGCCGGCCGGTGTCTGCGGGCCGGGCCGCGCCCCGGCCAGGGCGGTGAGGCCCTCGGTGAGTTCGGCGTGGTCGGCGCCGAGGACGACGGCCCGGTGCTCGAAGGCGGTACGGGTGGCGAGGGACAGGCCCACGTCGTGCGGGTCCGTCCCCGGCCGGGCGGCGAGGTGGGCGAGCAGGCGGTCCGCCTGGTCCCGCAGGGCGGCGGCGCTGCGGGCGGTGAGCACCCACGGGGTGACGGGGCCGCGGTGGCCCGGGGCGGCGGGGAGGGTTTCCTCCTCGGCGGCTTCCAGGATCACGTGGGCGTTGGTGCCGCTGATGCCGAAGGAGGAGACGCCGGCCCGGCGCGGGTGGCCCGTCCCGGGCCAGTCGGCGGCCTCGGTGAGCAGGCTGACGTCGCCCGCCGTCCAGTCCACGTGGGTGGAGGGCGCGTCGACGTGCAGGGTGGCCGGCAGTACGCCGTGCCGCATGGCCTCCACCATCTTGATGACGCCGGCGACACCGGCCCCGGCCTGGGTGTGGCCGATGTTGGACTTGACCGAGCCGAGCAGCAGCGGGCGCCCCGCGGGCCGGTCCTGGCCGTAGGTGGCGAGGAGGGCCTGGGCCTCGATGGGGTCACCGAGGGTGGTGCCGGTGCCGTGGGCCTCGACGGCGTCGACGTCCCTTGCGGTGAGGCCGGCGTCGGTGAGGGCGGCGCGGATGACGCGCTGCTGGGAGGGGCCGTTGGGGGCGGTGAGGCCGTTGGAGGCGCCGTCCTGGTTGACGGCGGAGCCGCGTACGACGGCGAGGACGGGGTGGCCGTTGCGGCGGGCGTCGGAGAGCCGTTCCACCAGCAGCATGCCGCCGCCCTCGGAGAAGCCGGTGCCGTCGGCGGCGTCGGCGAAGGACTTGCAGCGGCCGTCCGCCGCCAGTCCGCGCTGCCGGCTGAAGTCCACGAACAGCCCGGGCGTCGACATGACGGTGACGCCGCCGGCCAGCGCGAGGTCGCACTCGCCCGAGCGCAGCGACCGTACGGCCAGGTGCAGGGCGACGAGCGAGGACGAGCACGCGGTGTCCACGGTGACCGCGGGGCCCTCCAGGCCGAAGGTGTAGGAGAGGCGGCCGGAGAGGACGCTCGCGGAGTTTCCGGTGCCGAGGTGGGCACCGGCGTCCTCGTCGAGGGCGAGCGGCCGGGAGGAGTAGTCCTGGTAGTTGGTGCCGGTGAAGACGCCGGTCCGGCTGCCGCGCAGGGTCTTCGGGTCGATGCCGGCCCGTTCGAACGTCTCCCAGGACATCTCCAGCAGGTGCCGCTGCTGCGGGTCCATCGCGGCGGCCTCGCGCGGCGAGATGTTGAAGAACGCCGGGTCGAAGTCGGCGAACCCGGTGAGGAAGCCGCCGAAGCGGGTGGAGACGCGGCCGGCCTGCCCGGGCTCGGGGTCGTACAGCGCGTCGAGGTCCCAGTCGCGGTCGTCGGGGAAGGGGGTGATCGCGTCGGTGCCGGCGGCGAGCAGCTGCCAGAACTCCTCGGGTGTGCCGACGTCCCCGGGGAAACGGCAGGCCGTGCCGACGATGACGACCGGGTCGTCCTCGGCACCGGCGGCCCGCGCCGGCCCGGCCGCGGGCGCGGTGGCGGACGGGGTGCCCGCGGGGGCGAACTCAGCGCTGAGGTGGTCCGCGAGGGCGGCGGGCGTCGGGTAGTCGTAGACGAGGGTGGTCGGCAGCCGCAGCCCGGTGGCCGCGTTGAGGGCGTTGCGCAGTTCGACGGCGGTGAGGGAGTCGAAGCCGAGTTCACGGAAGGCGCGGCTCGGTTCGACGTCCTCGGGGCTGGGGTGATCGAGCACGTGGGCGATGTGGGCACGGACGAGTTCGAGCAGTGCCTGCCGGCGGTCGCCGTCGCCGAGCGGGGCGAGCCGCTCGGCCAGGCCGGTCGTCTCGGTGTGCTCCCGTTCGGCGGCGGCCCCGCGCGTGTCGGCGGTGAGGTGGCGCAGTTCGGGCAGGGCGGCGTAGATGCGGCGCGGGCGGCCCTTGGCGAGTTCCGCGCCGAACACCTCCCAGTCGGTGTCGGTGACGACGAGCGTGGTGTCGTCGTGGTCGAGGGCGTGCTGGAGCGCGGTGACGGCGGTGCCGGGGTCCATGAGGCGTACGCCGTGCCGCTCCAGGCGTTCGCCGACGGCGCCGGAGGCCATGCCGCCGGAGGCCCAGCCGCTCCAGGCGACGGCGGTGGCCGGCAGGCCGCGGGCGCGGCGGTCCTCGGCCAGGGCGTCGAGGAAGGCGTTGCCGGGGGCGTAGTTGCCGTGGCCGGGGCTGCCGAAGACGCCGGAGGACGAGGAGAACAGCACGAAGGCCGACAGGTCCAGGCCCGCGGTGGCGGCGTCGAGGTTGAGGGCGCCGCCCACCTTCACCCGCAGGACCTCGGCGAGGCGTTCGGGGGTGAGGGAGCCGATGACGCCGTCGTCGAGGACGGCGGCCGTGTGGAACACGGCGGTCAGGGGCCGCTCGGCCGGGATGCCGGCGAGCAGCCGCGCGACGTCGTCGGGGTCGGCGATGTCGCAGCGGGCGATCTCCGCCCGGGTACCGAGCGCGGCGAGTTCGGCGGCGAAGGTACGGGCGTCGGGCGCGTCGGGTCCGGAGCGGCTCACCAGCAGCAGGTCACGGGCGCCGGAGCGGGCGAGCCAGCGGGCGACGTGCCGGCCGAGGGCGCCGGTGCCGCCGGTGACGAGGACGGTTCCCTCCGGGGTCCAGCGGCGGCCGCCGGGCAGTCCCCCGGTGGCGGCGTGCATCAGGCGGCGGCCGAGGACGCCGGTGGCGCGGATCGCGACCTGGTCCTCGTGGTCGCCGCCGGCGAGGACGGCGGCGAGCCGGTCGGCGGCCCGGTCGTCGACGGCGGCGGGCAGGTCCACGAGGCCGCCCCAGTTGTCGGCCTGTTCGAGGGCGACGACGCGGCCGAAGCCCCAGACCAGCGACTGGACGGGGGCGTCGGGCGCGGTGTGCGCGCCGGTCGCGACGGCGCCGCGGGTGGCGAACCACACCGGGACCCGTGCGGAGAGGTCGTCCAGCGCCTGGACGAGGGTGACGGTCCCGGCGAAGCCTCCGGCGAGGGCCGGGAACGCGGGCAGGGGGTTCTCGTCGAGGGCGAGCAGCGAGAGGACTCCGGCCGCGTCGGCGACGGCGTCGGCGAGCGCGGCCGCGAAGGCGGCCCGGTCGGCGGCGCAGTCCACCGCGACGGTCACGGGGGTGGCGCCGGCCCGCTCCAGGGCGGCGCGCAGGGCGGTGGCCTCGGGTCCGTCCGCACGGCCTTGGGGGACGACCACGGGCCAGGTGCCGGTGAGGGCGGGCGCCGGCCCCTCCTCGAGGGCGTGCCAGGCGATGCGGTAGCGCCACGAGTCGGCCACGGCCCCCTCGGCGCTGCGCCTCCGGTAGCCGGCCAGGGCCGTCACGAGGGGGGAGACGGTGTCGGTGTCGAGGCCGAGGGCGGCGGTGAGGGTCGGCAGGTCGCCCTGCTCGACGGCCTCCCAGAACGGCGCGTCGACGGTGGCGGGCGCGGTGCCGGCGGCGCGGGCGCGGGTGAACCCGGGCCAGTAGCGGCGGCGCTGGAAGGCGTACGTGGGCAGGTCGACCCGGTGTCCCGGGGCACCGTGGGCGGCGGGGAGGTCGACCGGGCAGCCGCGTACCTGGAGTTCGGCGAGGGAGCGCAGGAAGCGGCCGGGGCCGCCGTCGCCGCGGCGGAGGGTGCCGACGACCGCGGTGCCGGCGACGCCGATGGCGTCCAGGACGTCACCGGCGGTGCCGGTCACCACCGGGTGCGGGCCGGCCTCGACGAAGACGCGGTGGCCCTCGGCGGCCAGTGCTCTGACGGTGTCCTCGAGGCGGACGGTGCGCCGGACGTTGTCGTACCAGTAGTCCGCGTCGAGGGAGGTGGTGTCCTCGATCCGGCCGCCGGTGACGGTGGAGTAGAACGGCACCTCGGCCGGGCGCGGGGTGACGGGCGCGAACCCGGCGAGCAGGGCGTCGCGCACCTCCTCGATCTGGGCGGAGTGGGAGGCGTACTCGATGGCGACGCGGCGGGCTCGTACGCCCTCGCCGGTGAGTTCGGTGTGGAGCGCGGTGAGCGCCTCCTCCTCGCCGGAGACGACGACCGCGCGGGGCCCGCTGAGCGAGCCGACGCCGAGCCGGCCCTCCCAGCGGGCCAGCCGGCGTTCCACGTCGGCGAGCGGCAGCGGCACGGAGAGCATGCCGCCCCGGCCGGCCAGCGGGCGCAGCGCGCGGGCGCGGGTGACGACGACACGGGCGGCGTCCTCGAGGGTGAGGGCGCCGGCGACGTACGCGGCGGCGATCTCGCCCTGGCTCTGCCCGGCCACGGCGACGGGCCGGACGCCGCAGGTCTGCCACAGCCGGGCGAGCGCCACGCACACCACGAACAGGGTGGGCTGGACGATGTCGAGGCGGTCCAGCGGCGGGGCACCCTCGGCGCCGCGCAGCACGTCGAGCACCTTCCAGTCGGTGAACGCCTCGACGGCGGCGGCGACTTCGTCGAAGTGGGCCCGGAAGCGCCCGTCGGTGTCGAGCAGTTCGGTGGCCATCCCCTGCCACTGCGCCCCGTGTCCGGGGAAGAGGAACACCGCCCCGCCCTCGGTGTCGGCGACGCCCCGGACCACACAGGCCGCGGGGCTGCCCGCCGCGACGGCGTCCAGACCGGCCAGCAGTTCGTCGTGGTCCCGGGCGACGACGACGGCCCGGTGCTCCAGGGCGGGCCGGGTGACGGCCAGCGACCAGGCGAGGTCACGGGGGTGTGCGCCCGAACCGCCGTCCGCGCCCAGGTGCTGCCGCAACCGGTCGGCCTGTGCCCGCAGCGCGGCGTCCGTGCGTCCGGAGACGGGGAAGGCGAGGGGGCCGGAGGGGAGGGGGCCGGAGGGGAGGGGGCGGGGGGCGGGGGGCTCGGCGGGCGGGGCCTGTTCGAGGATGACGTGGGCGTTGGTGCCGCTGACGCCGAAGGACGAGATGCCGCAGCGCAGGGGGCGGTCGGCGGTGGGCCAGGGACGGGCCTCGGTGAGGAGCTCGACCTGGCCGGCGGACCAGTCGACGTGGCTGGAGGGGGCGTCCACGTGCAGGGTGGCCGGCAGGTGCCGTTCGCGCAGCGCGAGGACCATCTTGATGACACCGGCGACGCCGGCGGCGGCCTGGGTGTGGCCGATGTTGGACTTCACCGAGCCGAGCAGCAGCGGCCGGCCGGCGGGGCGGTCCTGGCCGTACGTGCCGAGCAGGGCCTGTGCCTCGATCGGGTCGCCGAGCCGGGTGCCGGTGCCGTGCGCCTCGACGGCGTCGACGTCCGCCGGGGCGAGGCCCGCGGAGGTCAGCGCCTGCCAGATGACGCGTTCCTGGGAGGGGCCGTTGGGGGCGGTGAGGCCGTTGGAGGCGCCGTCCTGGTTGACGGCGGAGCCGCGTACGACGGCGAGGACGGGGTGGCCGTTGCGGCGGGCGTCGGCCAGCCGTTCGACGACGAGGACGCCCGCGCCCTCGCCCCAGGCGGTGCCGTCGGCCGCGTCGGCGAAGGCCTTGCAGCGGCCGTCCGCCGCCAGCCCGCGCTGCCGGCTGAACTCCAGGAAGACGGTGGGCGTCGCCATCACGGTGACACCGCCGGCCAGCGCGAGGTCGCACTCGCCCGAGCGCAGCGCCTGCACGGCCAGGTGCAGGGTCACCAGCGAGGACGAGCACGCGGTGTCGACGGACACCGCCGGCCCCTCCAGGCCGAGGGTGTAGGAGACCCGGCCGGACAGGACGCTCGCGGAGTTGCCGACGCCGTCGTCCCCGGCGTTGTCCGACAGGCTCAGCAGAGTGGTGTAGTCCTGCAGGTTGGTGCCGGCGAACACTCCGGTACGGCTGCCGCGCAGCGCCGTCGGATCGATGCCGGCCCGTTCCAGGGCCTCCCAGCAGATCTCCAGCAGCAGCCGCTGCTGCGGGTCGGTGCCGACGGCCTCGCGGGGCGAGATGCCGAAGAACCCGGCGTCGAAGTCCCCGACGCGGTCGATGAATCCGCCGGTCCGCGTGTAGCTGCGGCCCGGCGTCCCGGGCTCGGGGGCGTACAGCGCGTCGGTGTCCCAGCCACGGTCGGCGGGCCATTCGGTCATGGCGTCGCCGCCCGAGCCGAGCAGCTCCCACAGGCCCTCGGGATCGGTCACTCCGCCCGGGAAACGGCAGCCCATGGCGACGATCGCGACGGGCTCCCGGTTGCGCGCCTCGGCCTCGTTCAGTCGTTGCCGCGTCTGGTGCAGATCGGCGGTGACCTTCCTCAGGTAGCCGAGGATCTTCTCCTCATCGCTCATGCGTCATTCACCCGTTCCCCGGTCCCGTTTCCGTGCGCCCGTCGCCGTGGCGGCGCGTTCAGGAGATTCCAAGATCGTTCTCGATGAAGTCGAAGATCTCGTCCGCCGCGGCGGAGTTGATCCGGTCGGTGACGTCGTCCGCCGCCGTGGCCGTGGTCACCGCGGCCCGGTCCGCGCCGCCGAAGCGGGCGAGCAGGGAGCGCAGCCGTGCGCCGATCCGTTCGCGCTGGGAGTCGTCGTCCGGCAGGTCCGTCAACGCCGCTTCCAGCCGGTCGAGTTCGGCCAGCGTCCGGCCGGCGCCGGCCACGCCGTCGGTGAGCCTGCCGCGCAGGTAGCCGGCGAGGGCCGCCGCGTTGGGCTGGTCGAACAGCAGCGTGGCGGGCAGCGCGAGGCCGGTGACGGTGCCGAGCCGGTTGCGTAGTTCGACGGCTGTCAGGGAGTCGAAACCGAGGGCGTTGAAGGCCTGGGTGGCGCCGACCTTGTCGGTGGAGGCGTGCCCGAGGACCCCGGCGACCTGGGTGCGCACCAGGGTGAGGAGCGTGCGCTCCTGCTCGGCGGCGGTCTGCCCGGCCAGCCGGGAGCGCAGTGCCCCGGCGGTGTCCTCCTCGCCCGCGTCCGCCGGGCGGGCGGCCGCCAGGTCGCGGACCTCCGGCAGGCCGGACAGGAGCGGGCTGCGCCGGGCCGAGGTGAACCCTGCCGCGAAGCGTGCCCAGTCGACGTCGGCGACGGCCACCGTCGCGTCCGGGCGGGCGACGGCCCGGCCGATGGCCTGCGGGGCCCGGTCCGGGTCCAGCGGGTTCATGCCGCCGCGCCGCATGCGCTGTTCGGTCGCGGTGTTCTGCGCGGCCATGCCGCCGCCGGCCCACGGGCCCCAGGCCACGGAGGTGGCGGGCAGTCCGTCGGCCCGGCGCCGCTCGGCCAGGGTGTCCAGGAAGGCGTTGGCGGCGGCGTAGTTGGCCTGGCCGATCGTGCCGAGGGTGCCGGACACCGAGGCGAACAGGACGAAGGCGGACAGGTCGCGGTCGCGGGTGAGTTCGTGGAGGTTGCGGGCGGCGGCCAGCTTGGGGCGCAGCACGGTCTCCAGGCTCTCGGGCGTCAGCGTGTCGATGAGCCGGTCGTCGAGCACCCCCGCGGTGTGCACCACGGCGTCCACCGGGTGCTCGGCCAGCAGGGCGGCCAGCGCGTCGCGGTCGGCGACGTCGCAGGCGGCGACGACGAGCTCGGTGCCGGAGCCGTCCAGGGCGGCCTTCAGTCGGGCCGCGCCCCCGGCACCCGCGCCGGAGCGGCTGACCGCCAGCACCCGGTCGGCGCCCTGTTCGGCGAGCCAGGCGGCGGTGCGTACCCCGAGGGCACCGGTGGCGCCGGTGAGCAGGACGGTGCCGTGCCAGTCCGGCCCGGCCGGCACGGCCGCGGTCCCCGGTACCCGCTCCAGGCGCCGCAGGAAGGTGCCGGAGCCGCGTACCGCGACCTGGTCCTCGCCGTCCCGGCCGGCGAGGACCGCGCACAGGCGGCGGGCGACGTCCTCGGCCAGAGGCGTGCCGGTGCCGGCGGGGACGTCGACCAGTCCGCCCCAGCTCCGCGGGTACTCCAGGGCCGCGGTGCGGCCGAAGCCCCAGACGGCGGCCTGTTCGGGCGACTCGGGCGCCTCCTGGGCGTGGACGCCGACGGCGCCGGCGGTCAGGCACCACAGGGGTGCCGGGGCCGCGCCGGCGTCGGCGCCCGCCGCGTCCTCGGAGAGCGCCTGCACCAGTGCGGCGGTGGCGGCGAGACCGCTCGGGGTGGAGGGGTGGCCGGGCAGCGGCCGGGTGTCGGCCGCCAGCAGCGAGAGGACGCCGCCGAGTGTCCCGGACGCGTCCGCCGTGTCGCGGGCCGCGGCGAGCTGCCCGGCCAGGACGGTGCGGTCGGCCGACGCGCAGTCGACCGGTACGGTCACCGCGCGGGCGCCGTGCGCGCCGAGGGCGGCGGCGACCGAGGCGGCCCAGGGGCCGTCCGCCAGGGCGGCGGGGACGGGCAGCAGCCACGTTCCGGTGAGGGCGGCGGCCTCTTCGGCGGCGGGCTTCCAGACCACGCGGTGCTCCCAGCCCTCCGCCTCGGAGGTCTGCCGGCGTTCCCGGCGCCAGGCCGAGAGGGCCGGCAGCACGTCGCTGAGCGGGGCGCCCTCGTCGAGGCCGAGGCGGTCCGCCAGCTCCTGCGGGCCGGCCTGCTCGACGAGGTCCCAGAACCCGGTGTCCTCCGCGGGTGCGGCGGCCGGCGCGGACGACTCGAGCCAGTAGCGCTCGCGCTGGAAGGCGTACGTGGGCAGCGTGGTGCGGCGTGCTTCGGGGCTGTGCAGCCGGGTCAGGTCGGTCTCGGCGCCGCGGGCGTGCAGCCGGGCCGCGGCGAGCAGGGCGGAGCGGCGCTCGTCCGCCTCGCGTCGCATCAGCGGTACGGCGGCGGCCTCCGGGGCGGTGGTGGCGTCGAGGACCAGCGCGGTCAGCGTGGCGTCGGGGCCCAGTTCGAGGTACGTGGTGACGCCGAGTTCCTCCAGGGCGCGTACGCCGTCGCCGAAGCGGACCGCTTCCCGCACGTGCCGTGTCCAGTAGGCCGCCGAGCGCAGTTCGTCGCCCTCGGCGAGGCGCCCGGTGACGTTGGAGACGACCGGCACGGCCGGCGGGGCGTAGGTGACCTGGGCCGCGATCTGTTCGAACTCGGTGAGCATCGCGTCCATGCGGGGGGAGTGGAAGGCGTGGCTGACCCGCAGGCGCCTGGTCTTGCGGCCGCGGTCGGCGAAGTCGGCGGCGATCCGCTCCACTTCGTCGGCGTCTCCGGAGAGCACGAGGGACGTGGGGCCGTTGAGGGCGGCGATGGAGACGCGGTCCGTGCGGCCGTCGAGGAACGGGCGTACCTCCTCCTCGGTGGCCTCCACGGCGGTCATCGCGCCGCCCTCGGGCAGGGCCTGCATCAGCCGACCACGGGCGGCCACGAGGGCGCAGGCGTCCGGCAGCGAGAGGACACCCCCGACGTGCGCGGCCGTCAGTTCGCCGATGGAGTGGCCCATGAGGGCGTCGGGGCGGGCTCCCCAGGACCGGACGAGGGCGTGGGCGGCGGTGCCGACGGCGAACAGCGCGGCCTGGGTGTAGGCGGTCCGGCCGAGAAGATCGGCCTCGGGCGAGCCCTCCGCGCTGAAGACCACCTCGCGCAGCGGCGGTCCGTCGAGGTGCCGGTCGAGTTCGGCGCAGACCGCGTCGAACGTCTCGGCGTACGCGGGGTGGGCCTCGTACAGGCCACGGCCCATGCCGGGGCGCTGGGCGCCCTGGCCGCTGAACAGGAACGCGGTCCTGCCGCCGGTGCCGGCGACGCCCGTGGCGACGCCCGTGGCGTCGGTGCCCTGTGCGACGGCGGTGAGCGCGGCGAGCAGTTCCGGGCGGTCGCCGGCGACCACCACGGCGCGGTGGTCGAGGGCGTGCCGGCCGGCGGCCAGGGAGTGCGCGAGGTCGCGCGGATCGGTGTCGGGGTGGGCGAGCAGATGGGCGCGCAGCCGGGCCGCCTGGGCGCGCAGGGCGTCCGGGGTGTGCCCGGAGACGGTGAACGCTCGCGGCTGCGCGGCGGGTTCGGGCCGCTCGGGGGCGCGCCGGGGCGCGGGCGGCTCCTCCAGGACGACGTGCGCGTTGCTGCCGCTGATGCCGAAGGAGGACACGCCGGCCCGGCGGGGCCGAGCGGTGTCGGCCGGCCAGGTGCGGGGCTCGGTGAGCAGTTCGACGGCTCCGCTGGACCAGTCGATGTGCCCGGAGGGTTCGTCGACGTGGAGGGTGCGGGGCAGTTCGCCGTGGCGCATCGCCATGACCATCTTGATGACTCCGGCGGCGCCCGCCGCGGCCTGGGTGTGTCCGAAGTTGGACTTGGCTGAGCCGAGCAGCAGCGGCCGGTCCGCGGGCCGGTCCTGCCCGTACGTGGCGAACAGGGCGCGGGCCTCGATGGGGTCGCCGAGGGTGGTGCCGGTGCCGTGCGCCTCGACGGCGTCCACGTCCGCCGGGGACAGGCCGGCGGCGGCGAGGGCCTGGCGGATGACCCGTTCCTGGGAGGGGCCGTTGGGTGCGGTGAGGCCGTTGGAGGCGCCGTCCTGGTTGGTGGCCGAGCCGCGTACGACGGCCAGCACGGGGTGGCCGTTGCGTTCGGCGTCCGAGAGACGTTCGAGGAGCAGGACGCCGACGCCCTCGGAGAAGCTGGTGCCGTCGGCGGAGGCGGCGAAGGCCTTGCAGCGGCCGTCCGCGGCGAGACCGTTCTGCGCGGTGAACTCGGTGTAGGTGCCGGGGGTGGCCATGACGGTGACGCCGCCGGCCAGTGCCATGCCGCATTCGCCGGAGCGCAGGGCGTGGGCGGCCAGGTGGACGGCGACGAGTGCCGAGGAACAGGCGGTGTCGACGGTCATGGTGGGGCCTTCGAGGCCGAAGGTGTAGGCGACGCGGCCGGAGATGACGCTGCCGGAGACGCCGAGGCCGATGTAACCCTCCATGCCCTCGGGGATGTCGGCGAGCCCGGAGGCGTATCCGGAGCCCATGGCGCCGACGAACACGCCGGTGCGGCTGCCGCGCAGGGACAGCGGATCGATCCCGGCCCGTTCGAAGACCTCCCAGGAGGACTCCAGCAGCAGCCGCTGCTGCGGGTCCATCGCCAGGGCCTCACGGGGTGAGATACCGAACAGGGCGGCGTCGAAGTGGGTGGCGCCGTACAGGAATCCGGCCTGGAGGCCGGGCAGGCGCTCCAGGTCCCAGCCGCGGTCGGTGGGGAACGCGGAGATGGCGTCGCCGCCCTCGGCGACGAACCGCCACAGGTCCTCGGGTGAGGTGACGCCGCCGGGGTACTGGCAGGCCATGCCGACGATGACGACGGGGTCGTCGTCCACGGCGGACGGGGCGGCGGTGTCCGTGCGCGCGGTGTCCCCGCCGAGTTGCTCACGCAGGTGGCGGGCGAGGGCGGTGGGCCGGGGGTGGTCGAAGACGAGCGTGGCGGGCAGCCGCAGTCCGGTCTCGGCACCCAGCCGGTTGCGCAGTTCGACCGAGGTGAGGGAGTCGAAGCCGAGGTCGCGGAAGGACTGGTCGGCGCCGACCGCGCCGGCCGTGCCGTGGCCGAGGGCGGTGGCCGCGTGCCGGCGGACCAGGTCGAGCAGGAGCCGTTCCTGTTCGGCCGGTTCCAGGCCGGCCAGCCGGGCGGCCAGCCGGGGCGCGTCGCCGGCGTTCGCCTGGACGGTACGCCTGGCCGGGGTCCGCACGAGGCCGCGCAGCAGCACGGGCAGCCGGCCGGCGGCCGCGGCGGTGCGCAGGGCGGCCGGGTCCAGCCTGAGCGGGGCGAGCAGCGGCTCGTCGGTCGTCAGGGCGTCGTCGAGGAGGTCCAGGCCCTGCTCGGCGGTGATCGCGGGGAGACCGGAGGCGGCGATGCGCTTGACGTCGTCCTCGCTCAGCCCGCCGGTCATGCCGTCGGCGCCGGCCCACAGGGTCCAGGCGAGCGAGGTCGCGGGCAGGCCCTGGGCCCGGCGGTGCTGGGCGAGGGCGTCGAGCACGGTGTTCGCGGCCGCGTAGTTGGCCTGTCCCGCACCGCCGAGCAGGCCGGCGGCGGAGGAGAACAGCACGAACGCGGTCAGGTCGGCGTCCCGGGTCGCGTGGTGCAGGGCCAGCGCGGAGCCGGCCTTCGCCCGCAGGACGGCGTCCAGCCGCTCGGGCGTGAGCGAGGTGAGGATGCCGTCGTCGAGCAGGCCGGCGGTGTGCACGACACCCCGCAGGGGGCGCTCGGCGGGGATCCGGGCGAGGAGGGCGGCGAGCGCGTCGGGGTCGGCGGTGTCGCATGCCTCGACGGTCACCTGCGCGCCCCGTGCCGCCAGTTCGGTACGGAGTTCGTCGGCGCCGGGGGCGTCGGGCCCTCGCCGTGAGGCGAGGACGAGGCCGCGCACACCGTGCCGGGTCACGAGGTGCCGGGCGACGAGACCGCCCAGGTATCCGGTGCCGCCCGTGATCAGGACGGTGCCCCGGGGGTCCCAGGGGGCGGCGGGACGGTCCGGCGGGTCGGCGGGAGTGCCGCCGGCGGTGTCCATGGTGCGCGGGGCGCTGTGGGCCGGGTCGCCGGCGGCACGGGAGGTGTCGGCCGCGCCTTGCGCGGGACGGGTGTCGGCCGCGTGCGTCGCCAGATCCGCCCCCTCACCCGCGGTCGGCTCGGGGCGGGTGCCGTCGGCTGTGCCCGCCGCAGGATCCGCACCCCCCTCGGCCCCGCCCGCCCCAGGGCGCGCCGGGGACACGGGGGTGAGTCGTGGTGACAGCAGGTCGCCTTGCCGGAGGGCGAGTTGGGGTTCACCCGTGGCGAGGGCGGCGGCCAGGGTGGCCGGCGACAGGGCATCGGTGCCGAGGTCGAGGAGGACGAGGCGGCCCGGGTTCTCCGTCTGGGCGGAGCGGACCAGGCCCCAGGCCGCGGCGGCGGCCAGTCCCGGCACGTCCTCGCCGTCGCGGGCGGCGACGGCACTCCGGGTGAGGACCACGAGGCGGGCGTCGGCGGTGCGTTCGTCGGCGAGCCAGGTCCGCACGGCCCGCAGGACGTGCGCGGCGACGGTGCCGAGGTCGTCGGGCCCGGCCGCCGGGCACGGCAGCAGTACGGCGTCGGCGCCGTCGGCGAGGTCGCCGGGTCCGGTCACGCGGGGCCAGGCGGCGTCGAGGCCGGTGTCGTCGCCCTCCGCCACGTACCAGCGGCCGGCCGGGGCCGGCGAGGGGGGTTCGACGGGGCTCCACCGGACCCGGTGGAGGGCGCCGGCGGCCGGGGCGGCGGCACCGCGCAGGCTGTCCGCGGACACGGACCGGGAGACCAGGGTGTCGACGGTGGCGACGGGGCGGCCCTCGGCGTCGGCGATGCGCAGGGCGACACCGCCGGCGCCCGCCGGTTCGATCCGTACCCGCAGGCTGGTGGCGCCGACCGCGTGCAGCCGGACACCGCTCCAGGAGAACGGCAGACCGACCCCGCCGGGACCGTCCGTGCCGGCGGGACCGGCGAGTTGGGCGTGCAGGGCGGCGTCCAGCAGCGCGGGGTGCAGTCCGTAGCGGGCCGCCTCCTTGTGCTGGTCCTCGGGCAGCGCCACCTCGGCGTACCAGGCACCGCCGGTCCGCCAGACGGCCTTGAGCCCCTGGAACACGGGGCCGTACTGGTAGCCGGTGTCCGCGAGGGCGGCGTAGAAGCCGTCGAGGGGGACGGCCCGGGCGCCGGGCGGCGGCCAGGCGGCCAGGTCGAAGGCGGGCTCGGCCGGCCGGGCGGCCAGGGTCGCGGAGGCGTGCCGGGTCCACGGCGCGTCGGTGTCGTCGCCGGCCTCGGGGCGGGCGTGCACGGTCAGCGTGCGGCGGCCGGAGTCGTCGGGGGCGGCGATGACGAGCTGGAGCTGCACCGCTCCCTTCGCCGGCAGGACGAGGGGGGCCTCGAGGGTCAGTTCCTCCAGCAGGTCGCAGCCGGCCTCGTCGCCCGCGCGCAGGGCTAGTTCGGTGAAGGCCGTGCCGGGCAGCAGGACCGCGCCGGAGACGGTGTGGTCGGCGAGCCAGGGCTGGGAGCGTACCGAGAGCAGCCCGGTGAGCAGGATCCGGTCGTCGTCGGCGACGCGTACGACGGCGCTCAGCAGCGGGTGCCCCGCGGTGCCGAGTCCCGCGCCCGTGAGGTCACCGGCCCCGCCGGCGCTCATGCGCAGCCAGTAGTTCTCGCGCTGGAAGGCGTACGTGGGCAGGTCGACGCGGGCCGTGCCGGGGGCGCCCAGGAAGTGCGCCCAGTCCACGGTGGCGCCGTGCGCGAAGAGTCCGGCCGCCGCCGCCAGCAGCGTGGGGGCCTCGGGCCGGTCCTTGCGGAGGGACGGGAGGCAGATCCGCTCGGTGGTGTCGTCGGGCAGGCAGGTCCGGGCGAGCGCGGTCAGCGTGGTGTCGGGCCCGAGCTCCAGGAACCGGCTGACGCCGTGCGCGGCGAGCCAGGCGACGCCGTCGGCGAACCGCACGGGCCGGCGCAGGTGGCGCACCCAGTAGTCGGGCGAGCGGAGTTCGGCGGCGGTGGCGGGCTCGCCGGTCAGGTCGGAGACGACGGTGATCCGCGGTTCGTGGTACGTGACGCTCTCGGCCACGGCACGGAACTCGTCGAGGGCGGCGTCCATCCGGGCGCTGTGGAAGGCGTGGTCGACGCGCAGCCGCCTGGTGCGGCGCTGCCGGGCGCGCAGCCGCTCGGCGACCTCCTCCACGGCCTCCTCGTCGCCGGACAGCACCAGGGAACGGGGGCCGTTGACGGCGGCGACGCTCACGGCGTCGCCGTGTGCGGCGATGAGCGGCGCGACCTCGTCCTCGGTCGCCTCGACGGAGATCATGGCGCCGCCGGGCGGCAGCGCCCGCATGATGCGGCCGCGGGCCGCGACCAGGCGGCAGGCGTCGGGCAACGTCCAGACGCCCGCGACGTGCGCGGCGGACAGTTCGCCCAGGGAGTGCCCGAGGAGGTACTTGGGCCTGACGCCCCAGGACTCCAGCAGCCGGTACAGGGCGACTTCCACGGCGAACAGGGCGGGCTGCGTGAGGTCGGTGCGGTCCAGGGCGTCGGGGCCCTCGGCGCCGTCGAACACGACGGCCTTCAGGGGCAGGCCGAGGGCGGCGTCGAGGTGGCGGCAGACCTCGTCGAAGGCGGTGGCGAAGGCGGGGAACTCCGCGTACAGCTCCCGGCCCATGCCGATGCGCTGGGAGCCCTGTCCGGAGAAGAGGAAGGCGGTGGCGCCGCGCAGCACGCGGCCGGTGACGACGGACGGCGCGGGGGGCGCGTCGGGGTCCTCGTCGGCGAGCCGGGCGAGGCCGCTCAGGGCGGCGGCGCGGTCCTCGGCGAGCACGACCGCCCGGTGTTCGAACAGCTGGCGGGTGGTGCGCAGGGCGCGGGCGACGTCGGCGGCGTCGAGCCCGGGGTGCTCCTCGACGTGGGCGTGCAGCCGGGCGGCCTGGCCGCGCAGGGCGGCGGCGCTGCGGGCGGAGACGATCCACGGGACGACCGGCGTGGCGACCGGCGGGGCAATCGGCGATGCGACCGGCGGGGCGGCGAGGGCGGCCGGGGGACCCGCCGGAGTACCGGGCGGGGAACCCGCCGCAGTGCCCGCCGGGGAACCCGCCTGGGTACCGGCCGCGGTGTCCGCCGGGGAACCGGTCTGAGAACCGGCCGGGACATCGGTCAGGACGTCCGCCGGGCCCTCCGCCGGACCCTCCGCCGGACCCTCCGCCGGACCCTCCGCCGGGGCCTCCACCGGGCCCTCCGCCGGGGCCGACTCCAGGATGGTGTGGGCGTTGGTGCCGCTGATGCCGAAGGAGGACACGGCGGCGCGGCGCGGCCGGTCCCCGGTGTCCGGCCAGGCGGTGGGCTCGGTCAGCAGGCGGACGTTGCCCGCCGACCAGTCGACGTGGGTCGAGGGCTCGGTGATGTGCAGGGTGCGCGGGAGGCGGCCGTGGCGCAGCGCCATGACCATCTTGATGACGCTGGCGACGCCGGCGGCGGCCTGGGTGTGGCCGAGGTTGGACTTCAGGGAGCCGAGCAGCAGCGGGTGGGCCTCGTCCTTGGCGCGGCCGTACGTGGCGAGCAGGGCCTGCGCCTCGATCGGGTCGCCCAGTGAGGTTCCGGTGCCGTGGGCGTCCACGGCGTCGATGTCGGCGGCGCCCAGCTCGGCGTTGGCGAGCGCCTGCTCGATGACGCGCTGCTGGGCGGGGCCGTTGGGCGCGGTCAGTCCGTTGGACGCGCCGTCGGAGTTGACGGCGCTGCCCCGGACGACGGCGAGGACGGGGTGGCCGTTGCGGCGGGCGTCGGACAGGCGCTCCACCAGGAGCATGCCGACGCCCTCGGACCAGCCGGTGCCGTCGGCGTCGTCGGAGAACGCCTTGCAGCGGCCGTCGGGGGCGAGACCCCGCTGCCGGCTGAACTCGAAGAGCAGTCCGGGGGTCGCCATGACGGCCACACCGCCGGCCAGCGCGAGGTCGCACTCCCCCGACCGCAGCGCCTGCACGGCCCAGTGCAGCGCGACCAGGGAGGAGGAGCAGGCGGTGTCGACGGTGACGGTCGGCCCCTCCAGGCCCAGGACGTAGGAGATGCGGCCGGAGGCGACGGAGGTGGCGTTGCCCGCGAGCATCAGCCCGTGCACGTCCTCGGGCACCTCCACCGGGCCCTGGCCGTAACCGGAGGTGGCGGCGCCGACGAAGACGCCGGTGGCGCTGCCGCGCAGGGTCGCGGGCGGAATTCCGGCCCGTTCGAGCAGTTCCCAGGACGCCTCCAGGAGCAGCCGCTGCTGGGGGTCGGTGGCCAGCGCCTCACGGGGGCTCATCCCGAAGAAGCCGGCGTCGAACGCGGCGGCGTCCCCGAGGAAGCCGCCCTCGCGGGTGGAGAAGGTGCCCGGTTTGTCGGGGTCGGGGTCGAAGCGGTCCTCGATGTCCCAGCCGCGGTCGGCGGGCAGCGGGCCGATGGCGTCGCCGCCCTCGTCGACGAGCCGCCACAACTCCTCCGGGGTGGCGACCGCGCCGGGGAAGCGGCAGCTCATCGCGACGATGGCGATGGGCTCGCGCTGCTTGTCCTGTACCTCCTGAAGCTGACGGCGGGTCTGCCGCAGCTCTGCCGTCACCCGCTTGAGGTATTCGACGTACTTGCCGTCGTCAGCCACGTGTGTCACTTCCTTGACCCGGGCCGGGCGTGCCCAGCTCCCTGTCGATGAGGTCGAACAGCTCGTCGGCGGTCTCGACCGATTCCAGTTCGCCGTCCTCGGACTCGTCCGGCGCCGCCGTCCCGGAGACCGCCACCGCCGCGCCCGACCAGCGGGCCAGCAGGTCCCGCAGCCGGTCGGTCACCCGGGCGCGGTCGGCCGGGTCGTCGACGTCGGTGCCGCCCAGCGCGGCGGCCAGCCGGTCCAGCTCTCCGAGCAGGCTCTGCGCCCCGCCGGGGGCGTCGGGCAGGTCCAGCTCGGTCAGCAGATGGCGGACCTGGACGGCGGGCGTCGGATAGTCGAAGACGAGGGTCGCCGGCAGCCGCAGACCGGTGACGGCGCCCAGGCGGTTGCGCAGTTCCACCGCGGTGAGCGAGTCGAAGCCGAGTTCCTTGAAGGTCTGCTCCGGCTCGATCCCGGCGGCCGAGGAGTGGCCGAGGACGGCCGCCGCCTGCTCGGCGACCACGTCGAGCAGCAGCTGCTCGCGGTCGGCGGCGGACAGCGGGGCCAGCCGCTCCGCGAGGGTCTCGGTGCTCCCGCCGGCCGGGGCCGCCGTCTCGGCGCGGCGGCGGGCGGGCGCCTTCACCATGCCGCGCAGCAGCGGCGGCAGCACGTCGGCGTGTTCGCGCAGGGCGCCGTGGTCGAGGTCCATCGGCAGCAGCACCGCCCGGTCGGTGGCCGGGCCCGCGTCGAGCAGCCGCATGCCCAGGTCCGCGCCGAGCGGGACCATGCCGGTCCTGGCGTGCCGGTCGCGGTCGGCCTGGCCGAGCTCGCCGGTCATGCCGGCGGTGGGCAGCCAGGTGCCCCAGGCGAGGGAGGTCGCCGGCAGCCCCAGGTCGCGCCGGTGGTGCGCCAGCGCGTCCAGGAAGGCGTTGGCGGCCGAGTAGTTGGCCTGTCCCGCGCCGCCGAACGTGCCGGCCACGGAGGAGAACACCACGAAGCGGGCGAGGTCCAGGTCACGGGTCAGCTCGTGCAGGTTGACCACGGCGTCGGCCTTCGGCCGCATCGACCGGTCGACGCGCTCCGGGGTCATCGAGGAGATGACCCCGTCCGCCAGGACGCCCGCGGTGTGGATCACCGCGGTCAGCGGGTGCGCCTCGGGCAGGGAGGCGAGGAGCGCGGCCAGGGCGGTGCGGTCGGCGGTGTCGCAGGCGACGATGGAGACGTCGGCGCCGAGGGCGGCCAGTTCCGTACGGAGCTCGTCGGCGCCCGGGGCGTCGGGGCCCTGCCGGCCGGCCAGGACGAGGTGGCGCAGGCCGTGGTCGGCGACCAGGTGACGGGCCGTGATCCGGCCAAGTCCGCCGGTGCCGCCGGTGATCAGAACCGTGCCGTCCGGGTCGGGGGCGGTGGGCAGGGTCAGGACGACCTTGCCGATGTGCCGGGCCTGGCTGAGGTACCGGAACGCGTCGGGGGCCCGGCGTACGTCGAACGTGGTCATCGGCAGCGGCGGCAGCGCCCCGGCCTCGAACAGGGCCAGCAGTTCGCGCAGCATCTCGCCGATGCGGTCGGGCCCGGCCTCGACCAGGTCGAAGGCCTGGTAGGCGACACCCGGGTGGTCCACGGCGACCTGGCGTGGATCGCGGACGTCGGTCTTGCCCATCTCCAGGAACCGCCCGCCGCGCGGCAGCAGCCGCAGCGAGGCGTCCACGAACTCCCGGGCCAGCGAGTCCAGTACGACGTCCACGCCCCGGCCGTCGGTGGTGTCCAGGAACAGCTTCTCGAAGCCGAGGTCGCGGGACGAGGCGAGGTGGGCGTCGTCGAGACCCGCGGCGCGCAGCGCGTCCCACTTGCCGGGGCTCGCGGTGCCGAACACCTCGGCGCCCAGGTGGCGGGCGAGGCGGACGGCGGCCGTGCCGACCCCGCCGGCGGCGGCGTGCACCAGCACGGACTGGCCGGGACGCAGGCCGCCGAGGTCGACGAGGCCGTAGTACGCGGTCAGGTAGACGATGGGCACGGTGGCGGCCTGCGCGAAGGTCCAGCCGCGCGGGACGCGTACGACCATCCGTTCGTCGGCGACGGCGACGGGGCCGAACGCTCCGGCGAACATGCCCATGACCCGGTCGCCGACGGCGACGGAGGTGACGTCGGCACCGGCCTCGGTCACCACGCCGGCGCCTTCCAGGCCGATCGCCGTCGCGTCGCCCGGGTACATGCCGAGGGCGGTGAGGACGTCACGGAAGTTGACGCCCGCGGCGCGCATCGAGATACGGACCTCGCGGGGCGCGAGGGGACCGGTCACCTCGGGGCATGCGGTGAGCCGCAGGCTCTCCAGGGTGCCCCGCTCCTCGACCCCGAGCCGCCAGGCGTCGGCGCCCGCGGGCTCGGCGAGGGCGCGCCGCGGGTCGAGCGGGATGATCCGCGGTGTGGTCACCGCGCCCTCCCGGACGGCCAGTTCGAGGCTGCCGGAGGCGAGGGCGGTGGGCAGCGCGGCCGCGGAGGCGGGGTCGGTGTCGAGGTCGGCGAGGACGAACCGGCCGGGGTTCTCGGAGCGGGCCGAGCGCACCAGGCCCCAGGCGGTGGCCCGGGCCGGGTCGGCGGGCCGGGAGCCGACCCGCACGGCGTCACGGGTGACGACGGCGAGCCGGGCGTGCGCGAACCGGGGTTCGTCGAGCCACTGCTGGACGAGGCCGAGGGTGTGGTGTGCGGTGGCACGGGCGGCGGCGGCCAGGTCGGCGCCGCCGGGCAGAGCGCCACGGCCGGCATCCGGCAGACCCGCGGGCTCGGCGGCCGGCAGGCCGGCGGCAGTGGAACCAGCAGCGGCAACAGCCAGACCGGCGGCAGGCAGACCCGCGGAGGGCAAGCCGGCGGCAGCCAGGTCGGCGGGCAGTGTCAGCAGCACCGTCTCCGGGACCTCGGTGTCCGAGGCGGCGAGTGCGGTCAGGTCGGCGAAGACCCGGACCGGCGAGCCCGCTCGCTCCAGCTCCGCGGCCAGCGTGCGCGCTTCGGCGCCGCCGACCAGGGTGAGGTCCGCGCCCGGGGCCGCCGCCCGGCCCGCGGGCACGGGCGCCCAGTCGAGTTCGTACAGGCCCTCCTGGCGGGCCGCGCCGATGGTGGCGCCGCCGAGGTCACCGGTGAGTTCGCGCAGGGTGAGCGAGCCGATCGTGGCGACCGTCCGGCCGGCCGTGTCGGCGAGGGCCAGGCTGACCGACTCCGGGCCCTCCTGCACCATCCGCACCCGCAGCGCGCCGGCGCCGGCGGCTTCCAGGTGGACGCCGTTCCAGGAGAACGGCAGCCGGCCCGCGTCCTTCATGGGCACGAACATCACGGCGTGCAGCGCGGCGTCGAGGAGCGCCGGGTGCAGGTCGAACGCGTCGGCGGCCGGGTCCGCGGCGTCGGGCAGCGCGACCTCCGCGAAGACCTCCTCGCCGCGCAGCCACACCGACTTCAGGCCCTGGAAGAGCGGCCCGTACAGGTGGCCCCGCTCGGCGAACCGCTCGTAGAAGCCGTCGAGCGGTATCTCCTCGGCGTCCCTGGGCGGCCAGACGGCGAAGTCGTACGGCGGTGCTTCCGGCACGGTCGCGCCGGCCGTGAGGAGACCGGAGGCGTGCAGCGTCCACGGCTGCTCGGGGCCGGCGTCCTCCGCCCGGGAGTGCACGGTGAGGGCGCGGGCGCCTGCCGCGTCGGGTTCCTCGACGTGCAGTTGCACCTGTACGGCGCCGCGCTCGGGAAGGGTGAGCGGGGTGAGGATCGTCAGCTCCTCCACCCGGTCGCAGCCGACGTGTTCGGCGGCGTGCAGGGCCAGGTCGAGGAAGCCGGTGGCCGGGAAGAGCGCCGTACTGGTGAGCGCGTGGTCCGCGAGCCAGGCCTGGCCGCGCAGCGACAGCCGCCCGGTGAACAGCCGGGCCTCGCCGCCGGCCAGTTCGACGGCCGCGCCGAGCAGCGGGTGGGCCGTGGAGCCGAGGCCCGCCGAACCCACGTCGCCCAGCAGGACGGGCGGGCCGGGCCAGAACCGCTGCCGCTGGAAGGCGTACGTCGGCAGCTCGACCGGCCGTGCGCCGGTGCCGTCGAAGACGCGGGTCCAGTCGGCCTCGACGCCCTTGACGAACGCCCGGGCCAGCCCGGAGAGCAGTGCCTCCCGTTCGGGGCGGTCCTTGCGGAGGGTGGGTACGAAGAGCAGCTCGCCGCCGCTGTCGCCCGTGACGCAGGACTGGGCGAGCGCGGTGAGCGTGCCGTCCGGGCCGATCTCCAGGAAGCGGCGGACCCCGCGCTCTTCGAGCACGCGGACACCGTCGGCGAACCGGACCGCTTCCCGGACGTGCCGCACCCAGTACTCCGCCGACTCCAACTCGCCCGTGGCAGCGACCTGTCCGGTCAGGTTCGACACGACCGCCATGCGGGGCGCGCTATAGGTGACACTGCCGGCGACCGCCCGGAACTCGGCCAGCATCGGCTCCATCAGCGGCGAGTGGAAGGCGTGGGAGACACGCAGGCGGGAGGTGCGACGGCCCAGCGCCGCGATTTCCTCGGCGACCGCCGAGGCCGCCGCCTCGGCACCCGAGACCACCACCGACCGCGGCCCGTTCACCGCCGCGACGGACACCTCACCCGTCAGCAGCGGGACGACCTCTTCTTCGGCGGCCTCGACGGCGAACATCGCGCCGCCTGCGGGCAGTTGCTGCATCAACCGGCCCCGCGCCGCCACCAGACGGCAGGCGTCTTCGAGGGACAGCACCCCGGCCACATGTGCGGCCGCCAGCTCACCGACCGAGTGCCCCACCAGGAAGTCCGGGCGCACGCCCCACGACTCCACCAGCCGGAACAAGGCAACCTCGACCGCGAACAGCGCCGGCTGCGTCCACGCCGTCTGGTTCAGCAGCTCCGGATCCGTGCCGAAGACCACCTCCCGCAGCCCGCCGTCCAGATGCGCGCACACCGCATCGAAGGCCTCCGCGAACACCGGGAAGGAGTCATACAACTCTCGCCCCATCCCCAGCCGTTGAGCTCCCTGACCGGAGAACAGGAACGCGACCTTGCCTTCGCCGCGGGCGGAACCGGTGACCGTGGACGGGTCCGGCTCGTCGTCGGACAGCGCCTGCAGACCTCGTACGAGGGTGTCGCGGTCCGTGCCGAGGACGACCGCGCGGTGTTCGAAGACGGAGCGGTGGGCCGCCAGGGACAGGCCCACATCGGTGGAGGCCGCCTCCGGCCGGTCCAGGAGATGGGCGAGGAGCTGGGCGGCCTGCGCCCGCAGGGCCGTGCGGCTGCGGGCGGTCACGACCCAGGGCAGCGGGCCGTCCGGGGAGATGGCCGGGGCGGGGTCGGCCGGGGCGGGCTCCTCCTCGACGGTGGCGGACTCGAGGATCAGGTGGGCGTTGGTGCCGCTGATGCCGAAGGAGGACACGCCCGCGCGGCGGGGGCGGTCCGTCTCGGGCCAGTCGACGGCCTCGGTGAGCAGGCGGACGTCGCCCGCCGCCCAGTCCACGTGCGACGACGGCTGGTCCACGTGCAGGGTGGCGGGCAGTACGCCGTTGCGCAGCGCCAGCACCATCTTGATGACGCCGGCGACACCGGCCCCGGCCTGGGTGTGGCCGATGTTCGACTTCACGGAGCCGAGCCACAGGGGCCGGTCGGGCTCGCGGTCCTGTCCGTAGGTGGCGATGACGGCCTGGGCCTCGATCGGGTCGCCCAGTGTGGTCCCCGTACCGTGCGCCTCGACCACGTCGACCTCGCCGGCCGCCACGCCCGCGTCGGCCAGCGCGGCACGGATCACCCGTTGCTGGGAGGGGCCGTTGGGAGCGCTCAGGCCGTTGGAGGCGCCGTCCTGGTTGACGGCGGAGCCGCGTACGACGGCGAGGACGGGGTGGCCGTTGCGGCGGGCGTCGGACAGCCGCTCCACCAGCAGCATGCCGCCGCCCTCGGAGAAGCCGGTGCCGTCGGCGGCGTCGGCGAACGCCTTGCAGCGGCCGTCCGCCGCCAGTCCGCGCTGCCGGCTGAAGTCCACGAACAACCCGGGCGAGGCCATCACGGTGACACCGCCGGCCAGCGCGAGGTCACACTCGCCCGAACGCAGCGACCGCACGGCCAGGTGCAGGGCCACCAGGGACGCCGAGCACGCGGTGTCCACGGTGACCGCCGGGCCCTCCAGGCCGAAGGTGTAGGAGAGGCGGCCGGAGACGACGCTGGCGGCGTTGCCCGTCAGCATGTAGCCCTCGAAGTCCTCCCCGGAAGCGGCCAGCATGCCGGTGTAGTCCTGGCCGTTGGTGCCGGCGAAGACGCCGGTCCGGCTGCCGCGCAGGGTCTTCGGGTCGATGCCGGCCCGCTCGAACGTCTCCCAGGACATCTCCAGCAGCAACCGCTGCTGCGGGTCCATCGCGACGGCCTCGCGCGGCGAGATGTTGAAGAACGCCGGGTCGAAGGCGCTGGCGTCGCTCAGGAAGCCGCCGGTGCGGGTGGAGACGCGGCCGGGTTTTCCGGGCTCGGGGTCGTACAGCGCGTCGAGGTCCCAGCCCCGGTCCTCGGGGAAGGGCACGAGTCCTTCCCCGCCGTCGAGCAGCATGCGCCACAGCTGTTCGGGCGTGTGCACGTCGCCCGGGAAGCGGCAGCCCATGGCGACGATCGCGATCGGCTCGTCGTCCGCTGCCCGCGCGACCGGCTCGGCGGTCGCCGTGACCGGCTGTTCCTGTCCAGCCCATTCGGTCAGTTCGGTCAGGAGGTGGGCGGCGAGCGCGTCGCAGGTCGGGTGGTCGAAGACGAGGGTGGCGGGCAGGCGCAGTCCGGTGACGCGGTTCATGCCGTTGCGCAGTTCGACGGCGCTGAGCGAGTCGATGCCCAGGTCGGTGAAGGGGCGGCCGGGTTCGACCGCCTCGGCGGACGGGTAGCCGAGGACCTTCGCGACGTAGGAGCGGACGACGTCGAGGACGGCGTCGGCGCGTTCGTAGTCGGGCAGCCGGTCGAGGTGGGCGCGCAGGGAGGAGTCGTCCGCGGGGGCGTCCGGCTGCTGCGCGCGGGCCGTGTCCAGGGCGCGGCGGGCCTGGGGCAGTTCGTCGAGGAGGCGGCTGGGGCGGGGTCCGGTGAAGGCGAGCGCGTACGTGTCCCAGCGCAGGTCGGTGACGGTGACGACGGTGTCGTCGCCGTCGAGGGCCCGGCCCAGCGCGTCGCAGGCGGGCCCGGTGTCCATGGGGTGGACGCCGTAGCGGCGCATGCGGTCGCCCGCGGCGTCGCCGACCATGCCGCCGTCGGCCCACAGGCCCCAGGCGACGGCGGTGGCGGGCAGGCCCTGGGCGCGCCGGTGGTGGGCGAGGGCGTCGAGGAAGGCGTTGCCGGGGGCGTAGTTGCCGAGACCGGCGCCGCCGAGGACGCCCGCGGTGGAGGAGAACAGGACGAACGCCGACAGGTCCGTCTCCCGGGTGAGTTCGTGGAGGTGGAGTGCGGCGGTGGCCTTGCCGCGCAGGACGGGGTCCATGCGGTCGGCGGTCAGGGAGTCGACGACACCGTCGTCGAGGGAGCCGGCGGCGTGGAACACGGCGTCCAGGGGGCGGTCGGCAGGGATCGAGGCCAGCAGGGCGCTCAGGGCGTCCCGGTCGGCGACGTCGCAGGCGGCGAGGGTGACGTCGGCGCCGAGGGCGGTCAGTTCGGTACGGAGTTCGTCGGCGCCGGGGGCGTCTGCGCCGCGGCGGCCGGCCAGGACCAGGTGGGTGGCGCCGCGTCCGACGAGCCAGCGGGCGAGGTGGCCGCCGAGGGCGCCGGTGCCGCCGGTGACGAGGACGGTGCCGCGCGGGCGCCAGGTGCGGGTGGTGGTCAGGGGGGCGGCGGCGTGGACCAGGCGGCGGCCGAAGGCGCCGGAGGCCCGGACGGCGATCTGGTCCTCCTCGCCGGGAGCGGCGAGCACGGCGCACAGGCGGGTGGCGGCCCGGCCGTCGAGTTCGGCGGGCAGGTCGACGAGGCCGCCCCAGCGTTCGGAGTGCTCCAGCGCGGCGACCCTGCCGAGGCCCCAGACGAGGGCCTGGGTGGGGCCGGTGACGGTTTCGGAGGCCCCGACGGCGACGGCGCCGCGGGTGGCGCACCACAGCGGGGCGTCGGTGTGCGTGTCGCCGAGGGCCTGGACGAGCGCGAGGGTGCCGGCGAGACCGAGCGGGACCGCCGGGTGGTCGGGGTGCGGGCGTTCGTCGAGCGCGAGCAGGGAGAGCACGCCCGCCACGGCGGGGGCGTCCGGCGTGCCGTCCGTCGCGTCGTCCTCGGTGCCCAGGGCGGCGGTGAGGAGGGCGGCGAGTGCGGCGCGGTCGGTGCCGCCGTCGGGAACGGTGACGAGGCGGGTGTCGCGGGCGCCGCCGCCGGTCAGGGCCCGGCGGGCGGCGTCGACGAGTTCTTTGTGGCCGCCCGGGTCGGCGGGGGCGACGACGAGCCAGGTGCCGGACAGGGTGCCGATGGCGTGCTCGGTCAACGGGGACCATGCGACGCCGTAGCGCCAGGACTCCGTGGTGGAGCGTTCACGGCTGGTGCGGCGCCAGTCCGCCAGGGCCGGCAGCAGGGCGCTCAGCGGCGCGTCGACGGGCAGGTCGAGGGCGTCGGCGAGCGCTTCCGGGTCCGCCTGGTCGACGGTCTCCCAGAAGCGGGCCTCGGCCGGGTCGGCCGGCTGGGAGCCGAGGTCGGCGGCGGTGTCGGGCTGCCGTACGTTCGGCCAGTACCGCTGCTGCTGGAAGGGGTAGGTGGGCACGTCGACGCGGTGGGCGCCGGTGCCGGCGAAGACGGCCGTCCAGTCGATGTCGACGCCGTGGACGTGGGCCTCGGCGACCGAGGTGAGGAACTGGTCGAGTCCGCCCTTGTCGCGGCGCAGGGAGCCGAGCACGGCACCCTCGACGCCGGCGTCCTCCAGGGTCTCGCGCAGGCCGACGGCGAGCACGGGGTGCGGGCCGACCTCGATGAAGGTGCGGTGGCCCTCGGCGATCAGGCCGCGCACGGCCTCCTCGAACCGTACGGTCTCGCGCAGGTTGGTGTACCAGTACTCGGGGCCGAGCTCGGTGGTGTCCTGCCACCGGCCGGTGAGGGAGGAGCGGAACGGGATCTCGGCCGACCGTGGTTCGATGCCGGCGAGGGCGTCGAGCACGGTGGCGTGGATGGGTTCGACCTGCGGCGAGTGGGAGCCGTAGTCGACGGCGACCTTGCGGGCGCGGACACCGTCCTCGGTGAGGGCGGTGAACAGTTCGTCGAGCGCGGTGGCCTCGCCGGACACCACCACGGAGGCCGGTCCGTTGACGGCGGCGACCGCGAGGCGGCCGTCCCACGGACTCATGCGGGCGCGGGTCTCGTCGGCGGCCAGCGGTACGGACATCATGCCGCCGGTGCCGGCGATGCCGACGATGGCCCGGCTGCGCAGGGCGACGGTCCGGGCGCCGTCGTCGAGGGAGAGGGCCCCGGCGACGCAGGCGGCGGCGATCTCGCCCTGCGAGTGGCCGACGACGGCCGCCGGGGTGACGCCGAGGGAGCGCCACAGCCCGGCGAGGCTGACCATGACGGCCCACAGGGCGGGCTGGACGACGTCGACCCGGCCGAGGTCGGCCGCGTCCTCGTCGCCGCGCAGGACCGCGGTCAGGGACCAGTCGACGTAGGGCGCGAGAGCGCGTTCGCAGTCGGCGACGAGCGCGGCGAACACCGGTGAGGCGGCGAGGAGTTCGCGGGCCATGCCGGTCCACTGGGCGCCCTGTCCGGGGAAGACCAGGACGGGTTCCGCGCTGCCGGCGCCGGCGGTGGCGGTGACGACGCCGGGCCCGGTGACGGGGGCGCCGGCGGCGAGGGTGCCGAGGGCCTCGTCGAGCGCGTCGCGGTCGGTGGCGAGGACGGCCGCCCGGTGTTCGAAGGCCGGGCGGGTGGTGGCCCGGGAGTACGCGAGGTCGGCGAGGCGGGTGCCGGGGTGGGCGAGCAGATGGGCGCGCAGTCGCGCGGCCTGGTCCCTCAGCGCGGCCTCGGTACGGCCGGACAGCACGGTCGGTACGACGGGCAGGGCTCCGGCGGGGAGGCCGGCGTCCGGGGCGGCGGTGGCCGCTCCGGTGCCGGGCACTTCGGTGCCGGACACCTCGGCGTCGGGCGCCTGTTCGACGATGACGTGGGCGTTGGTGCCGCTCATGCCGAACGAGGAGACGCCGGCGCGGCGGGGACGCCCGGTCTCGGGCCAGTCGAGCTGCTCGGTCAGCAGCCGGACCTCGCCCGCGGTCCAGTCGACGTGCGGGGTGGGGGTGTCGGCGTACAGGGTGCGCGGCAGGACGCCCTCGCGGAGGGCCATGACCATCTTGATGACGCCGCCGACACCGGCGGCGGCCTGGCTGTGGCCGATGTTGGACTTCAGGGAGCCCAGCCACAGGGGGTGGCCGTCGGGCCGGTCCTGGCCGTATACCGCGATGAGCGCCTGGGCCTCGATCGGGTCGCCGAGGGTGGTTCCGGTGCCGTGCGCCTCGACCGCGTCGACCTCCCCCGGGGCCAGGCCGGCGGCGGCGAGCGCCTGGCGGATCACCCTCTGCTGCGAGGGTCCGCTGGGCGCGGTCAGTCCGTTGGAGGCGCCGTCCTGGTTCAGGGCGCTGCCGCGCAGCACGGACAGCACCGGGTGGCCGTTGCGGCGGGCGTCGGAGAGCCGTTCCAGGACGATCATGCCGACGCCCTCGGCCCAGCTGGCGCCGTCGGCGTCCGCGGAGAACGGCTTGCAGCGGCCGTCCGGGGCGAGCGCGCGCTGCCGGCTGAACTCGATGAGGGAGCCGGGAGTGGACATCACGGTCACCCCGCCGGCGAGCGCGAGGGAGCACTCGCCCTGGCGCAGCGCCTGGGCGGCGAGGTGGAGGGCGACGAGGCTGGAGGAGCAGGCGGTGTCGACGGAGACCGCCGGGCCCTCCAGGCCGAGGGCGTAGGCGATGCGGCCGGACAGCACGCTGGGCGAGTTGCCGGTGCCGACGTAGCCCTCGACGTTGTCCTCGGCGGCGGCCAGGATCGTGACGTAGTCCTGGTAGGTCACGCCGGCGAACACGCCGGTGCGGCTGCCGCGCGCGGTGGTCGGGTCGATGCCGGCGCGTTCCAGGGCCTCCCAGGACGTTTCCAGCAGCAGGCGCTGCTGCGGGTCCATGGCGAGGGCCTCGCGGGGGCTGATGCCGAAGAACGACGGGTCGAACCGGCTGGCGTCGTGGAGGAATCCGCCCTCGCGGGTGTAGACGGTGCCCGGGTGGTCGGGGTCCGGGTGGTAGAGGGTCTCGGGGTGCCAGTCGCGGTCGGTGGGCAGCGGCGATATCCCGTCGGCGCCGGCCAGGACGAGGGCCCACAGGTCCTCGGGGCTGCGGACCCCGCCGGGGTAGCGGCAGGCCATGCCGACGACGACGATCGGATCGTCGTCCACGGGCGCCGCGGAGCGGACGGTGTCGTCGTCCCCGGCGGTGCCGAACAGGTCGGCGTCCAGGTACTGGGCGAGGGCGTTGGGGGTGGGGTGGTCGAAGACCAGGGTGGCCGGCAGTGCCACGCCGAGCGCGGTGCCGAGCCGGTCGCGCAGTTCGACGGAGGTGAGCGAGGTGAACCCGAGGTCCGAGAAGGACCGGGCGGCCTCGACGTCAGCGGGACCGTCATGGCCGAGCACGGCCGCGACCTCGGTCCGCACGGTGGTGAGCAGCGTACGCACCCGCTCGCCCGCGGAGCGCCCGGCCAGCTGCTCGATCAGGCCCGCCCCGGACTTCGCCTCCCGCGCCGCGGCGCGCCTGGCGACCCGCCGGGCCACCGCCGGGGACTGCTGTCCGGGCGAGGTGGGGGCGGGGGCGCTTGTCCCGTCGGCGGCGGCACCGGCTGTCGCGCCCGACGCGCCTGCCCCGCCGGTAGCGGCATCCGCCGCGGCCGACTCGGCGCCGGTGGCGGCCGGCGCACTTGCCGCACCGGCGGCACCCGGGGTGGGTGAGGCCGGGGGCACCCGGCGCATCAGCAACGACGCGATGCTGAGGACGGGGTCGCCGATCGCGTCGGCGGTTTCCAGGGTGAGGGTGTCGGGGCCGGTGCGGGAGAGGCGGACGCGCAGGACCGTGGCGCCGGTCGCCTGGAGGGAGGCGTCGCCGAGGGAGAACAGGACGCGGCCGTCGCCGAATCCGTCGAACGCGCCGAGGCCGAGCGGGTGGAGGGCCGCGTCCAGCAGCGCCGGGTGCAGATCGAAGCGTCCGGCCTCGGTCTCGGTGCCCTCGGGGAGGGCGACCTCGGCATACACGGCGTCACCGTCGTGCCAGGCGGCCTTGAGGCCCCGGAAGACGGGCCCGTAGTCGAGTCCCGCCGCGGCGAGCCGTTCGTAGCCGCCGTCGAGGGCGAGCGGTTCGGCACCGGCGGGCGGCCAGGCGGCGAAGTCGTACGCCTCGGCCGCACGGTCGGGTTCACTGCTGGTCAGGAGTCCGCCGGCGTGCCGGGTCCAGGGGCCGTCGGCGGCGGGGTCGTCGGCCCGGCCGTACACGCCGAAGGCACGGGCACCCCGTGCGTCGGGCTCCGCCACGCGGACCTGGAGGTGGACGCCGCCGTGCTCGGGGAGGACGAGCGGGGTTTCGAGGACGAGCTCGCGGACGTGCCCGCAGCCGGTGTGGGCACCGGCGCGCAGGGCGAGTTCGAGGAACGCGGTGCTGGGCACCACGAGGGAGCCGGCGACCCGGTGCGCGGCGAGCCAGGGCTGCGCGTGCGCCGAGAGGCGTCCGGTGAGGACGACGGTCTGCCCCTCGGCCGGCGGCACGACCGCGGCGAGCAGGGGGTGGCCGGCGTCGAGGAGTCCCGCCGCCGACGGGTCGCCGGACGCCACCGGTACGTCGAGCCAGTACGACCGGTGCTGGAAGGCGTAGGTGGGCAGCGGCGCGGGCCGGCCGCCGGGAGCGACCGCGTCCAGGCAGGACCGCCAGTCGACGGGCACGCCACGCGTGTACAGGGCGCCCACGGCGGCGACGAGGGCGTCGGGTTCGGGGCGGTCGTCGCGCAGCGCGGGCACGGCGAGGTGGCCGGGTGTCTCCCAGGCGCCCTTCGCGAGGGCGGTCAGCGTGGTGTCGGGCCCGAGTTCGAGGTAGTGCGCCACGCCGGCGTGCTCCAGCCAGGCGATCCCGTCGGCGAAGCGGACCGCCTCGCGGACGTGCCTGACCCAGTACTCGGGCGAGGAGAGTTCGCCGGCCGCGGCGGGCCTGCCGGTGGTGTCGGAGACGACCGGGATGCGCGGCTCGCCGTAGCGGATGCCTTCGGCGACGGCCCGGAAGCCGGCCAGCATGGGTTCCATGCGGGGCGAGTGGAAGGCGTGGCTGACGCGCAGCCGGGTGGTCTTGCGTCCCTCGCCCGCGAAGTGCGCGGCGACGGCGAGTACGGCCTCCTCGTCGCCCGCGATCACCACGGACCGGGGGCCGTTGACGGCGGCCAGGCCGATCTCGTCCTCCCGGCCGGCCAGCAGGGGCAGCACCTCCTCCTCGGCGGCCTGGACCGCGACCATGGCACCGCCCTCGGGCAGGGCCTGCATGAGCCGGCCCCGGGCGGCGACCAGCCGGCACGCGTCGGGCAGGGAGAGGACGCCGGCGACGTGGGCGGCGACCAGTTCGCCGACGGAGTGACCGAGCAGGTGGCCGGGCCGTACGCCCCAGGACTCGACCAGCCGGTACAGCGCGACCTCGACGGCGAACAGCGCGGGCTGCGCGTATTCCGTGCGGTCGAGGAGGGCGGTGTCGTCGCCGAGCACGACCTCGCGCAGCGGCCGCTCCAACTGGCCGTCGAAATGGGCGCACACGGCGTCGAAGGCGTCGGCGTAGACGGGGAAGGCGGTGTAGAGGCCACGGCCCATGCCGGGGCGCTGGGTGCCCTGGCCGGCGAAGAGGAACGCGGTGGAGCCCTCGGTGAGGGTGTCGCCGGTGACGGCGTCCGGGGACGGTTCGCCCGCGGCGACGGCCGCGAGGCCGCGCAGCAGGTCCGCCCGCCCGGTGCCGTGCACCACGGCCCGGTGTTCGAAGCCGGGCCGGGTCGCCACCAGGGCGTGGGCGATGTCGGCGGTGTCGAGCCCCGGGTGCTCCTCGACGTGGGTGAGGAGCCGTGCGGCCTGCTCGCGCAGGACGGCGGCGCTGCGGGCGGACACGATCCACGGCGTCGCCGCTTCGGGGGCGGCCCGGTGGGCGGTCGCCTCGGGGGCGGCCGGCGCGGGCGGGGCCTGTTCGATCACGACGTGGGCGTTGGTGCCGGACACGCCGAAGGCGGAGACGCCGGCGCGGCGCGGACGGCCGGTGTCCGGCCAGTCCCGCTGGTCGGTCAGCAGCCGGACGCCGCCCGCGTTCCAGTCGACGCGCGACGTGGGCGCGTCGGCGTGCAGGGTGCGCGGGAGGACGCCCTTGTCGAGGGCGAGGACCATCTTGATGATGCCGGCGGCACCGGCGGCGGCCTGCGTGTGACCGATGTTCGACTTCACCGAGCCGAGCCACAGCGGCCGGTCCTCGGCCCGGCCCTGCCCGTAGGTGGCCAGCAGCGCCTGCGCCTCGATGGGATCGCCGAGCACGGTGCCGGTGCCGTGTGCCTCGACGGCGTCCACGTCGGCCGGGGCGAGACCCGCGGAGGAGAGCGCCTGGCGGATGACGCGCTGCTGCGCGGGTCCGTTCGGCGCGGTCAGTCCGTTGGAGGCGCCGTCCTGGTTGACCGCGGTGCCACGGACGACGGCGAGGACGCGGTGGCCGTGGCGCCGGGCGTCCGACAGCCGCTCCACGACGAGTACGCCGACGCCCTCCGACCAGCCCGTGCCGTCGGCGCCGTCGGCGAACGCCTTGCAGCGGCCGTCGGGGGCGAGGCCCCCCTGGAGGCTGAACTCGACGAACGCGCCGGGGTTCGCCATGACGGTGACGCCCCCGGCCAGGGCGAGGTCGCACTCACCCGACCGCAGGGACTGCGCGGCGAGGTGCAGGGCGACGAGCGAGGAGGAGCAGGCCGTGTCGACGGTGACCGCGGGGCCCTCCAGGCCGAGCGCGTACGCGACCCGGCCGGAGACGACGCTTCCGGCACCGCCCGTCAGCAGGTGTCCGCCGAGGCCCTCGGGTACCTCGGTCAGGCCCGTGCCGTAGCCGGAGCTCCCGGCGCCGACGAAGACGCCGGTGCGGCTGCCCTTGAGGCCGGCCGGGTCGATACCGCCGCGCTCCAGCGCCTCCCAGGACGTTTCCAGGATCAGCCGCTGCTGCGGGTCGATCGCGAGCGCCTCGCGGGGGCTGATGCCGAAGAACGCCGCGTCGAAGCCGGCCGCCTCCGTCAGGAAGCCGCCCGAGCGGGTGTCGCTGGCCGCGAGCAGGGTCTCCAGGTCCCAGCCGCGGTCCTCGGGGAAGGCGGAGACCGTCTCGAGGCCTCCGGAGACGACCCGCCACAGGTCCTCGGGACCTGTCACACCGCCCGGCAGCCGGCAGCCCATGCCGACGATGACGACGGGGTCGGTGTCGGGCCCGCTGTCGGGTCCGGCACCGGTTTCGGCGCCGGTTCGGATGCCGGTGTCGGTGCCGAAGAGTTCCTGGCTCAGTCGGGTGGTGACGGCCAGCGGTGTGGGGTGGTCGAAGACGAGCGTGGACGGCAGCGGCACACCGGTGGCGCCGGTGAGCGCGTTGCGCAGTTCGACGGCGGTCAGCGAGTCGAAGCCCAGTTCACGGAAGGTCCGCCCGGGGGCGACGGCGGCGGTGTCGGTGTGGGCGAGCACGACGGCGGCGTGTTCGCGGACCAGCGCGAGGAGTTCCGCGTCGCGGTCCTCGGCCGGAAGCCCGGCGAGCCGTGCGCGCAGGGCGGCCGCGGTGTCCGTGCCGGCCGTCGTCCGGTCCGCGCCGCGCAGTGCGTCGGCGGCCTCCGGCAGGGTGGACAGCAGCGGGCTGGGGCGGCCGGTCGTGAACGCGGGAGCGAAGCGGTCCCAGTCCACGTCGGCCACGACCACGGCGGTGTCGCCGAGTTCGAGCGCCCGGGAGAGAGCGCGCAGCGCCGACTCGGGCTCGAGCGGGCACAGTCCCCGGCGGCGCAGCAGTTCCTGCGCCTCGGCACCGGCCGCCATGCCGCTCTCGCCCCAGGGGCCCCAGGCGACGGCGGTTCCGGTGAGCCCCTGGGCGCGGCGGCGTTCGACGAGGGCGTCGAGGTGGGCGTTGGCCGCCGCGTAGGCCGCCTGGCCGCCGCTGCCCCACACCCCCGCGATCGAGGAGAACACCACGAACGCCGACAGGTCGCCGTCCCGGGTCAGCGTGTCGAGGTGATCGGCCGCCACGGCCTTGGCGCGCAGCACGGCGGCCGTGCGCTCGGGGGTCGTCGCGTCGATCACGTCGTCGTCCAGGACACCCGCCGCGTGGAAGACCGCGTCGACCGGGTGCCGCCGCAGCAGCTCGGCGACCGCGTCGCCGTCGGCCATGTCACAGGCCTCCACCGTGACCTGGGCGCCGAGTTCCTCGAGTTCGCGGATCAGCTCGCCCACGCCGGGGGCGTCCGGGCCACGGCGGCTGGTGAGGACCAGTTCCCGAGCGCCCCGCCCGACCAGCCAGCGCGCCAGGTGCGCACCGAGCGCCCCGGTACCGCCCGTCACCAGCACCCGGCCCGACGCGTGCCAGGCATCGGCCGACAGCGCCGGCGCGCCGCCGGGCACGGGGGCGTGGGAGAGGCGGCGGGCGAACACGTCCGCTCCCCGTACGGCCACCTGGTCCTCGGCGCCGTCGACCACGACTGCGGCCAGTGCGGCCAGGACACGACGGTCCGGACGGCTGGGCAGGTCGACGAGACCGCCCCAGCGGTCGGGGTGTTCCAGGGCCGCGACCCGGCCGAAGCCCCACAGGGCCGCCTGCGCCGGATCGACGACACCTTCGGAGGAGGCGCCCGCGGTGACGGCTGCGGTGGTGAGCAGCCACAGGGGTGCGGTCAGGTCGGCGTCGCCCAGTGCCTGTACGAGGGTCAGGGCGTCCGCCGTGCCCTGCGGGCGGGCCAGGACACCGGTGACGGGCTCCCCTTCCGCTGCGGCGGCGGTGAGGAGCTGTGCCAGCTCGGCGCGGCCGGCCTGGGGATCGTAGGTCAGCTGCTCGATGCCGGGCAGGAACTCACCGATGCCGTCGAGCGGGCGGGCATCGGAGGGCTGGAGGAGCAGCCAGCGGCCGGTGTCCGTCACGGGGGGCGGTACGGTGGCGGGCTGCCAGTCGATGCGGTAGCGCCAACCGTCGACACGAGAGCGCTCTGCCGCGCCCCGACGCCAGGCGGACAACGCCGGCACGACGGCGTCGAGTTCCTGCTCGCCGACGCCCAGGACCTCGGCGAGGCCCTGCGCGTCACCGCGCTCCACCGCCTGCCAGAAGTCCGCGTCCAGCGGATCGGCCGAGGCGGCGACAGTGGCCGACTGCGCGGGCTCGGGCCAGAACCGCTCGCGCTGGAAGGCGTACGTCGGCAGCTCGACCGGCCGCGCACCCGAACCCGCCAGCAGGGCCGGCCAGTCGACACTCACCCCGTGCACGAACGCCTTCGACAGCGCGGCCATCGCGGTGTCCGGCTCGGGGCGGTCCTTGCGGAGGGTGGGTACGAAGAGTGTCTCGGCGCTGTGGCCCGTGACGCAGGACTGGGCGAGCGCGGTGAGGGTGCCGTCCGGGCCGATCTCCAGGAAGCGGCGCACTCCGCGTTCCCGGAGCGTGTGCACGCCGTCGGCGAACCGGACCGCTTCGCGGACATGGCGCACCCAGTACTCGGCCGACTCCAACTCACGGGCGTCCGCGACCTGTCCGGTCACGTTCGACACGACCGGGATGCGCGGTGCCGCGTAGGTGACGCTGTCCGCCACCGCACGGAAGTCGGCCAGCATCGGCTCCATCAGCGGGGAGTGGAAGGCGTGGGAGACGCGGAGGCGGGACGTGCGACGGCCCAAGGCCGCGACTTCTTCCGCGACCGCCGAGACCTCCGCCTCGGCACCCGAGATCACCACGGACTGCGGCCCGTTCACCGCCGCGACCGACACGTCCGGCGTCAGCAGCGGCACGACCTCCTCCTCGGAGGCCTCCACCGCGAACATCGCACCACCCGCAGGCAGTTCCTGCATCAGCCGGCCCCGCGCCACCACCAGACGGCACGCATCCTCCAGCGACAGCACCCCGGCCACATGCGCAGCCGCCAACTCACCTATGGAATGCCCGACGACGTAGTCCGGGGACAGGCCCCAGGACTCCACCAGCCGGAACAACGCCACCTCCACCGCGAACAACGCCGGCTGCGTCCACCCCGTCCGGTTCAGCAACTCCGCATCCGCGCCGAACACCACCCCACGCAGGTCACCCTCCAGATGCGCGCACACCGCGTCGAAGGCGTCGGCGAACACCGGGAAGGAGTCGTACAACTCCCGCCCCATGCCGAGCCGTTGAGCCCCCTGACCGGAGAACAGGAACGCGACCTTGCCCTCGGTCACAGCACCCTGCACCGGGACGGCCAACAGCCCCGCGAGCAATTCTTCCCGGGAGGTACCACGGACCACCGCACGGTTCTCGAAGGCCGACCGTGTCCTGGCGAGTGACAACGCCACGTCGGCGGGGTCCAGCTCCGGGTGGGCCTGCACATGGGCCCACAACCGTTCCGCCTGAGCGCGGAGTGCGTCGCTGCCCTGCCCGGAAACGACCCAGGGGATCACCGGCAGCGGCCGGGAGACCTCGGTGGCTTCCTCCTCCACCGGCTCGGGCGCCTGCTCCAGCACCACGTGCGCGTTCGTGCCGCTCAACCCGAACGAGGACACACCCGCCCGGCGAGGACGCGACACCTCCGGCCACTCCGCCGGCTCCGCCAGGAGACGTACCTCACCCGCCGACCACTCCACGTGCGACGACGGCTCATCCACATGCAGGGTGGCGGGCAGTACGCCGTGCCGCAGCGCCTCCACCATCTTGATCACACCCGCGACACCCGCGGCGGCCTGCGTGTGACCCAGATTCGACTTCACCGAGCCGAGCCACAGCGGGCGGCCGGCGGGCCGGTCCTGCCCATACGTGGCGATCAGCGCCTGCGCCTCGATCGGATCACCCAGCGCGGTGCCCGTGCCGTGCGCCTCCACCGCGTCCACGTCCTGGGGCGACAGGCCGGCACTGGCCAGCGCCGCCCGGATCACCCGCTGCTGCGAAGGACCGTTCGGAGCCGTCAGACCGTTGGAGGCACCGTCCTGATTGACCGCCGAACCCCGCACCACCGCCAGCACCGGGTGACCGTTGGCCCGGGCGTCCGAGAGCCGCTCCACCAGCAGCACCCCGACACCCTCACCCCACCCCGTCCCGTCCGCACCCTCCGCGAACGCCTTGCACCGGCCGTCCCCCGCCAGCCCGCCCTGACGGCTGAACTCCACAAACGCCCCCGGCGTCGACATCACCGTCACACCACCGGCCAAGGCAAGATCACACTCGCCAGAACGCAGCGACTGCGCGGCCAGATGAAGAGCGACCAATGACGACGAGCACGCGGTGTCGACAGTGACCGCCGGACCCTCCAGGCCCAGCACATACGACACCCGCCCCGAGAACACACTCGCCGCGTTCCCCGTGCCCACGTAACCGCCGAAGTCACCCTCCGACACCGAAAGCAACGCCGGATAGTCCTGGCCGTTGGTCCCCGCGAACACCCCCGTCCGCGAACCCCGCAACGACCGGGGATCGATCCCGGCCCGCTCCACCGCCTCCCACGAGGTCTCCAGCAGCACCCGCTGCTGCGGATCCATCGCCAACGCCTCACGCGGCGAAACACCGAAGAACCCCGCATCGAACGCACCCACATCACGCAGGAATCCACCCCTGCGGGTGTGGCTCGTGTAGGGCCCGTTCGGTGTGTGGAGGGCGTCCAGGTCCCAGCCTCGGTCGGTGGGGAAGTCGACGATCCCGTCACGCCCCTGCGACAGCAGCTCCCACAACGCCTCCGGGGAATCCACCCCGCCCGGGAAACGGCACGCCATCCCCACGATCACCACCGGATCGTCCGACACCCCCACCACGGAACCCGAGGACGACACCCCGGACGCCTCCGCGACCACGCCGCCCAACTCGCCGTACAAGAACTCCGCCAGAGCCACCGGAGTCGGATAGTCGAACACCACCGTCGCCGGCAGCCTCACCCCGCACTCCGCCCCCAGCACGTTCCGCAACTCCACCGCGATCAGCGAATCCACACCCAGATCACGGAACGCCCGATCCGCCGGAACCGCCTCCGGACCCCCATGACCCAGCACAGCCGCCGCCCGCGCCCGGACGGTGTCGAGGAGTTCGGCGCGCTGTGCCTGTGCGGTGAGGCCGGTGAGCCGTTCCCGCAGGGCGGTCGCGGGGGTGCTCCGCTCGGACGGGGTCTTGGGGGCGGCGTACAGCTCGCCGAGGAGCGGGCTGGTGCGTACCGCGGTGAAGGCGGGCCCGAACCGGGTCCAGTCGATGTCGGCGACGAAGGCCACGGGGGACGGCGAGGCCGCGCAGACGGCGAGGGCGTCGAGGCCGGTCACCGGGTCGAGGAGGTTGACGCCTCCGCGGCGCTGCCGGTCCTCGGCCGAGGCGTCGGCGGCCATGCCGCCACCGGCCCAGGGGCCCCAGGCCACGGAGGTGGCGGGCAGCCCCTCGGCACGGCGGCGCTCGGCGAGCGCGTCCAGCATCGCGTTGGCGGCGGCGTAGTTGGCCTGGCCCGCGGAACCGACGGTGCCGGCGAAGGAGGAGAAGAGGACGAACGCCGAGAGGTCACGGTCGCGGGTCAGCTCGTCCAGATGGAGGGCGGCGTCGACCTTGGAGCGGATGACCGTGTCGAACTGCTCGGGGGTGAGCCCGTCGAGGACTCCGTCGGCGAGTACTCCGGCGGTGTGGACGACGGCGTCCACGGGGTGGTCCGCCAGCAGCTGTCGTACCGCCTCACGGTCCGTCATGTCACAGGGCACAAGGGTCACTTGGACGCCAGTGGCCGACAGTTCGGCTTCCAGTTCGGTGGCGCCCGGTGCCTCGGGGCCGCGCCTGCTGGTGAGGACGAGGTGATCGGCTCCCTGTGCGGCGGCCCAGCGGGCCACACGGGCGCCGAGCGCGCCCGTGCCGCCGGTGATCAGGACCGTACCGCCGGGCGTCCAGGGCGTGCCGGGTTCCTCCGTGACGCGAGCCAGGCGGCGCGCGAGTACGCTCCCGGCGCGGACGGCCACCTGGTCCTCTTCGACACCGGTGCCGGACAGCAGGGCGGCCAGCCGGGACGCGGTGCGGCGGTCGAGGTCGCCCGGGAGGTCGATGAGACCGCCCCAGCGGTCGGGGTGTTCGAGCGCCGCCACCCGGCCCAGGCCCCAGACGGCGGCCTGGTCGAGGCGGGGCGGAGCGTCGCCATCGCCGGTCGTGACCGCTTCCCGGGTGAGGGTCCACAGTGGGGCGGTGATGCCCGTGTCCCCGAGTGCCTGCACGAGGAGGGCGGCGGCCAGGACACCTTCCGGTGTTCCGGCGCGCTCGCCCGGGGAGAGGGCCAGGGCCGACACCACTCCGGCGACGGGGGTGTCCCCCGCGGCGGCGGCCAGCAGCTCGGCGAGTGCCGTGCGGTCGGCGTCGGCGGGGCAGGGCACGGTGACCACGTCGGCGCCTCGTGCGGTCAGGGCCTCGGTCAGGGCGCCGTTCCAGCCGTCGTCGTCGAGGGCGGCCGGGGTGACGAGCAGCCGGCGGCCGGTCAGCCAGGCCTCGCCGGGCAGGCCGGCCACGGGGCGCCAGGTCACCAGGTAGCGGTGGTCGCCCTCGGCGGTGGCGGCGGCCGGGCCGTCGGCCCGGTAGGAGCGTTCGAGCCAGTAGCGGTCGCGCCGGAAGGCGTACGTGGGCAGGTCGACGCGTCGTGCGCCGGGGAGGAGGGCCGACCAGTCGGACGTACGGCCGTGGACGTGCAGGCGGCTTACGGCGGTCGTCAGAGCCTCGGCCTCGGGGCGGTCCTTGCGGAGGGTGGACACGAAGAGCGCCTCGTCACCGGCGGCGACGCAGGACTGGGCCAGCGCGGTGAGCGTCCCGTCCGGGCCGATCTCCACGAACCGCGTGACACCCTGCTCTTCGAGCGCGTGCACACCGTCGGCGAACCGGACCGCCTCCCGGACGTGCCGCACCCAGTACTCCGCCGACTCCAACTCACCGGCGTCCGCGACCTGTCCGGTCACGTTCGACACGACCGGGATGCGCGGTGCCGCGTAGGTGACGCTGTCGGCGACCGCACGGAAGTCGGCCAGCATCGGCTCCATCAGCGGCGAGTGGAAAGCATGGGAGACGCGGAGGCGGGACGTGCGACGGCCCAAGGCCGCGACTTCTTCCGCGACCGCCGAGACCTCCGCCTCGGCACCCGAGATCACCACGGACCGCGGCCCGTTCACCGCCGCGACCGACACCTCACCCGTCAGCAGCGGGACGACCTCCTCCTCGGAAGCCTCCACCGCGAACATCGCCCCACCCGGAGGCAGTTCCTGCATCAGCCGACCCCGCGCCACCACCAGACGGCACGCATCCTCCAACGACAGCACACCAGCCACATGCGCAGCCGCCACCTCACCAATGGAGTGGCCCACTACGAAGTCCGGGGACAGGCCCCAGGACTCCACCAGCCGGAACAACGCCACCTCAACGGCGAACAACGCCGGCTGCGTCCACCCCGTCCGGTTCAGCAACTCCGCATCCGCGCCGAACACCACCCCACGCAGGTCACCCTCCAGATGCGCGCACACCGCGTCGAAGGCCTCCGCGAACACCGGGAAGGCGTCATACAACTCCCGTCCCATCCCCAGCCGTTGAGCCCCCTGCCCCGAGAACAGGAACGCGACCTTGCCCTCAGCGCCGGCGGAACCGGTGATGACGCGGTCGGCGGGTCGGCCCTCGGCGAGTGCGGTGAGGCCGGTCAGCAGGTCGGTGCGGTCCGTGCCGAGGAGGGCGGCGCGTTGTGGGAGGGCGGAGCGGGTGGCGGCGAGGGACCAGGCGAGGTCGTAGAGGTCGGTGTCGGGGTGGTCGGTGAGGTGGGCGCCCAGGTGTGCGGCCTGTTGGCGCAGGGCGTCCTCGTCGCGGCCGGAGAGCACCCAGGGCAGCAGGGGGAGGCCGGCGCGGGTGGGGGCGGGCTCGGTGTCCGGTTCGGCCGTGGGGGCCTGTTCGATGACGGCGTGGGCGTTGGTGCCGGAGACGCCGAAGGCGGACACGGCGGCACGGCGCGGCCGGTCCCCGGTGTCCGGCCAGTCGGTGGGCTCGGTCAGGAGCTTGACGTTCCCCGCGGCCCAGTCGACGTGCGAGGACGGCTGTTCGACGTGGAGGGTGCGCGGCAGGACGCCGTGCCGGAGCGCCAGGACGGTCTTGATGACGCCCACGACGCCCGCAGCGGCCTGGGTGTGGCCGATGTTGGACTTCACGGAGCCGAGCCACAGGGGCCGGTCGATCTCGCGGCCCTGGCCGTAGGTGGCGAGGAGGGCCTGGGCCTCGATGGGGTCGCCGAGCGCGGTGCCCGTGCCGTGGGCCTCGACGGCGTCGACGTCGGTGGCCGCCACGCCCGCGCCTGCGAGGGCGGCGAGGATGACGCGCTGCTGGGAGGGGCCGTTGGGGGCGGTGAGACCGTTGGATGCGCCGTCCTGGTTGACGGCGGAGCCGCGTACGACGGCGAGGATCTGGTGGCCGTTGCGCCGGGCGTCCGACAGCCGTTCGACGACGATGACGCCGACGCCCTCGGCCCAGCCGGTGCCGTCCGCGTCCTCGGCGAACGCCTTGCAGCGGCCGTCGGAGGCGAGGCCGCCCTGCTGCCCGAACTCGATGAAGGCGCCGGGGCTCGACATGACGGTCACGCCGCCGACGACGGCGAGCGAGCACTCGCCGGAGCGCAGTGACTGGGCGGCCAGGTGGAGGGCGACGAGGGAGGAGGAGCAGGCGGTGTCGACGGTGACCGCAGGGCCCTCCAGGCCGAGCGTGTAGGCGACGCGGCCGGAGACGACGGACATGGAGGTGCCGGTCAGCAGATGGCCGCGGACGTCGTCGGGTACCTCGCTGAGGCCGCTGCTGTAGCCCTGGTCGCTGCAGCCGACGAAGACTCCGGAACGGCTGCCGCGCAGGGTGGCGGGGTCGATGCCGGCGCGTTCGAAGGCCTCCCAGGTCGCCTCCAGCAGCAGGCGCTGCTGCGGGTCCATGGCGAGGGCCTCGCGGGGCGAGATGCCGAAGAAGGCGGGGTCGAAGCGGTCGGCGTCGAGGACGAAGCCGCCGCGGCGGCTCTCACCGCCGGTGGCCTGGTCGGGGCCGAGGTCCCAGCCGCGGTCGGCGGGCCATTCGGTCACGGCGTCGGTGCCGGAGACCAGCAGGTCCCAGAAGTCCTCGGGTGAGCGGACGCCGCCGGGGAGGCGGCAGCTCATGCCGACGACGGCGACGGGCTCGTTGTCCTTCGACTCCAGCCGGCCCAGCTTGCGCCGGGTCTCGTGCAGTTCGACGGTGAGCCGTTTGAGGTAGTCCCGAAGCTTCGCTTCATTCGACATGGACTGCCCCCATGCTGTTGTGGTGACGGAACGGCCGCACCTCCTGCGGCTTGGACAGCATGTCCCGGGTGGCAGCCGTTTCCGGGGCCCTGGCCGGGTTGTCTGGGGAAACCCTTGGAAATCATCACCGCAGGCCCGGGGCCGGACATGGCGAAGCGACGGTGCCCGGCGAGAGGGGTCGCCGGGCGCCGCCGCTTCGTCGGTCGGGCGCTCAGTCGTACGGCGGCGGATCGCCCTTCTCCAGGACGGTGCGCAGGGCGGTGAAGGTCTCCTGGAGAGCGGCGAGCGCCTCACCGATGCGCCAGGCCGAACGGTCGCGGGGACCGACGGCGTTGGAGACGGTGCGGATCTCCAGTACGGGGGTGTGGTGGGCGGCGGCGGCCTCGGCGACGCCGAAGCCCTCCATGGCCTCCGCCCCGGCGCCGGGGTGTGCGGACGCGAGGGCGCGGGCGCGTTCGGCGGTACCGGTGGCGGTGGAGACGGTGAGGACGGGCGCGTGGGTGGCGCCGGCGGCGCGGGCCACGGCCGTGGCGAGCCGGGGCGGGCAGTGGTGGACGGTCCTGCCGAAGCCGAGGGCGTCGACGGGCAGGAAGCCCTCGGGTGAGTCGGCGCCCAGGTCGGCGGCGACGACACGGTCGGCGACGACGACGGCGCCGACGGGTGCGTGCGGTGCGAAGCCGCCGCCGATGCCGGCGCTGACGACGAGGTGGTACGGCTCGTCGCGCAGCGCCGCGGCGGTGAGGGCGGCGGCGGTGGCGGCCGCGGCGGCGGCCGGGCCGACGCCCGCCGCGAGCAGGTCGGCGCGGAGCGGGCCGGGTGCGGTGCCGTCGCCGACCCGTCTGAGGACGCGCCCGGGCAGGGTGTGCTCGGTGGGCGGTGCGGCCGGTTCCAGGCCTCGGGCCGCGGCCTCGCGTTCCGCGGCGACCGCGGTCACCACGAGGAGCCGTACGGGTGTCATGACGGTATCTGCACGCGGCCGTGGTCGCCGATCACGAACCGGTGGGCGGCGGGCAGCCGCGGGGCGAGGGTCACCTGGACGTTGCGCCCGATGAGGGAGGCCTCGACGCGGCGGATGCGGTCGAAGGAGGAGTCCCGCAGCATGATGGAGAACTCGATCTCGCTGGCCGTGATGCGGCAGTTCTCGGCGACGGACGTGGAGGGGCCGATGTAGGAGTCGGTGATGACGCTGCCGGCGCCGATGACGGCGGGGCCGACGATGCGCGAGTTGCGCACCTCGGTGCCGGCCTCGATGCGGACGCGTCCGATGATCTCGCTGGCTTCGTCGACGTAGCCGTCGATGCGGGTCTCCAGGCGTTCCAGGAGGGTGCGGTTGACCTCCAGCATGTCGTTGACGTTGCCGGTGTCCTTCCAGTACCCGGTGATCACGGTGGAGCGCACGTCGAGCCGCTGGTCGATCAGCCACTTCAGGGCGTCGGTGATCTCCAGTTCGCCGCGCGGGGAGGGTTCGATGGCGCGTACGGCGTCGTGCACGCTGGGGGTGAAGAGGTAGACCCCGGCGACGGCGAGGTCGCTCCTCGGGTGGCGGGGTTTCTCCTCCAGGTCGACGACGTTGCCGCTGTCGTCGATGACGGCGACGCCGAAGGCGGTGGGGTCGGAGACGCGGGTGAGCAGGATCTGGGCGTCGCAGCGGTCCTTGCGGAACTCCTCGACGACGTCGGTGATGCCGTCGAGGACGAAGTTGTCGCCGAGGTACATGACGAAGTCGTCGTCGCCGAGGAAGGACCGGGCGATGAGGACGGCGTGGGCGAGCCCGAGGGGTTCGCTCTGCGGGATGTAGGTGATGTCCAGGCCGAAGGCCGAGCCGTCGCCGACGGCGGCCCTGATCTCGTCGGCGGTGTCTCCGACGATGACGCCCACGTCGGTGATGCCGGCCGCGGCGATGGCCTCGAGACCGTAGAAGAGGATCGGTTTGTTGGCGACCGGGACCAGTTGCTTGCTGGACGTGTGGGTGATCGGGCGCAGCCGCGTACCGGATCCCCCCGCGAGCACGAGAGCCTTCACAGTTCCATCCAGGTGACGTGTGGGAGGGGGCGGCGGCCCGGTGCGGCCGCCGCCCCGCGGGGTCAGGCACCGCCGAGTTCGGTCTCCAGGAACCGGCGGAGTTCGTCGTCCGACACCTCGTCCGGGTGGCCGGTGCCGGCTGCCTGCCGCACGTCGGGTGCGGCGGCGTCGAGTCGGTCGAGCAGCCGCTGGAGCCGGCCGCGGAGTCCGTCGTAGAGGTCGTCGTGCGGCCCGGCGTCGGCCAGCACCTGCTGGAACTCTCCTTCCAACTGGTCGAGTCGGGCGAGGACGGACCCTTCGGGGGTACCGGTCGCGGAGGGGGCGGGGGCCATCCTGGTCAGCAGGTGGTCGGCGAGTCCCGCCGGGGTCGGGTAGTCGAACAGCAGGGTGGCCGGCAGCCGGACGCCGCCGAGGGCGCCGAGCCGGTTGCGCAGTTCGAGGGCGGTCAGGGAGTCGAAGCCGACCTGCAGGAAACCCCGTTCGGGGTCGATGAGGTCGGCCGTGTCGTAGCCCAGGACGAGGGCCGCCTGGTCGAGCACCGCCCGCAGCACGGCCTCGTAGCGCTCGTGCTGGGGCAGTTCCGCGAGGCGGTCCCGCAGTGTGGTGCCGGGCTCCGGTGCCGTGGCGCCGGCGGTGGCCGCACCGCTCGCGCGGGCCACCCGCGGGGTGCGGGCGGGCAGGAGGTCGCGCAGCAGCTCGGGCACGGAGCCGTCGGCGGCGCGCAGGTCGGCCGGGTTCAGCGCGGCCGGCGCGAGGAACGCGTCCGGGGCGCCGAGTGCGGCGTCGAGCAGTGCGAGGGCGTCGGGGGTCTCCATGGGCCGCAGGCCGCCGCGCTGCACCCGGCGCCAGTCGGCCTCGCCGAGCTTGCCGGTCATGCCGCTGCGTTCCGCCCACAGTCCCCAGGCCAGGGACAGCGCCGGGTGTCCGGCGGCGGCGCGCCGGGTGGCGAGGGCGTCGAGGAAGGCGTTGGCCGCCGAGTAGTTGCCCTGTCCGACGCCGCCGAAGGTGCCGGCGACCGAGGAGAACAGGACCAGTTCGACGGGGCCGCCGTCCCGGGTGAGTTCGTCGAGGTGGAGCGCGGCGTCGGCCTTGGCCCGCAGTACGGTGTCCAGCCGTTCGGGGGTGAGGGCCTCGACGACGCCGTCGTCGAGGACACCCGCGGTGTGCACGACGGCGGTCAGCGGGCGCTCGGCGGGAAGCTGGGCGAGGAGTGCGGTCAGGGCGTCGCGGTCGGCGACGTCGCAGGCGGCGACCGTCACCTCCGTGCCGCTGCCGCGCAGTTCCTCGGCGAGCGCGGGCATGCCCTCGGCCTCGGCTCCGCGCCGGCTGACCAGGAGCAGGGAGCGGACCGCGTGCGTGGTGGCGAGGTGCCGGGCCACCTGCCGGGCGAGCACTCCGGACGCCCCGGTGATCAGTACCGTGCCGGATCCGGCGAGGCGGGCGGGGTCCCCGGCGGATGTGTCCTGGACGCGGGTCAGGCGCGGCGTGAGCGCGCTGCCGCCGCGCAGGGCGGTCTCCGTCGCGTCGCCGGCCAGGGCCGCGGGCAGCAGGTCCAGGGAGGCGGCGGCGCCGTCGTGGTCGAGGAGGCCGAAGCGGCCCGGGTTCTCGGCCTTGGCCGTGCGGATCAGACCCCATACGGCGGCCTGCGCCGGGTCGTTGTCCGGGGCGTCGGCCGTGCCGGTCGCCACGGCGTGGCGGGTGGCGAACACCAGCCGTGCCGCGGCGAACGTCTCGTCACGCAGCCAGGTGACGGCCAGTTCGAGGGCCCGGTGCGTGGTCCGCCGTACGGCGGCGGCGAGGTCCTCGGCCCCGTCGGTGGCGGGCAGGGACACCAGTACCGTGCGCGGCAGCGGAGCGCCGGCGGCGACCTCGGCCCGCAGGGTGTCGAGGCTGTCGTGCCGGGTGACCCGGCCGGGGTGCCGGTCGGCCCAGTCGGCCAGGGCTCCGTCGGCGCCCACGAGGGCCGGTGCCCCGCCGGTGTGGCCGCCGGCGGCGGCACCGGTGTCGGTGGGCACCCAGCGCAGGCGGTGCAGGCCGGCGGCGCCGGAGGGGTGCGCCGCCGGCCGGTCGGTGTCGACGGGGCGCAGGACGAGGCCCGCGATGCCGGCGACGGGGGTGCCCGTGGCGTCGGCGACCGCGACCGCGTACCGCTGGTCCCCCTGGGGGGTGAGCCGCACCCGCAGCGCGGCGGGCCCGGCCGCGGTCACCGTCGCTCCGGTGAAGGAGAACGGCAGGACCGTGGGTCCCTCGGGGTCGGCGACGAGTGCCACGGTGTGCAGTGCGGCGTCCAGCAGCGCGGGGTGAACGGTGAAGTCCTCGGCGCGCTCGTGGGGGACGCCGTCCTCCGGGGCGATGTCCGCGTACACCTCGTCGCCCAGGCGCCAGGCGGCGCGCAGGCCGCGGAACGAGGGCCCGTAGCCGAAGCCGCCGGCGGCGATGCGGTCGTACAGCCCGGACACGTCGAGCGGTTCGGCTCCGGCGGGCGGCCAGGCCGTCGTGTCGAGGCGCTCGGCCGGACCGTGCGGTTCGTCGCCGAGCGTGCCCCCGGCGTGCCGGACCCAGGGCCGGTCCGTCTCGTCGTGGGTGCTCAGGGGCCGGGCGTACACGGTCAGGGCGCGGGTCCCGGAGCCGTCGGAGGGGGCGACGGTGACCTGGAGCTGGACGGCGCCGGTGGCCGGCAGGACCAGGGGTGCCTCCAGGGTGAGGTCGGTGACCTGTGCCGCGCCGGCCCGTTCGCAGGCCTGCAGGGCGAGTTCGAGGAACGCGGTGCCCGGGAAGAGGACGGTGTCGCCGAGCGCGTGGTCGCGCAGCCAGGGCTGGCGTTCCACGGACACGGTGCCGGTGAGCAGCGCCCCGTCGGATCCGGCCAGCGGTACGGCGACGTCGAGCAGCGGGTGCCCGGCGGCCTCCAGACCGGCCTGGGCGACGTCGCGGGCGCCGGTGGTGGCCTGGAGCCAGTACCGGCTCCGCTGGAACGGGTAGGTCGGCAGGTCGACGCGGCGCGCCCGCAGCGGTGCGAGCAGCGCGGCCCAGTCGGTCGCGTGGCCGCGGACGTGCAGCCGGGCGAGCCCGGCGGTGAGGGACTCGCCCTCGTCGGTGTCGTGGCGCAGCAGCGGTACGAGGGTGGCGTCGCCGGTGACGCATTCGCCGGCGAGTGCGGTCAGCACGCCGCCGGGGCCTATCTCGACGTAGGTGGTGACGCCCTGTTCCTCCAGGGTGCGCACGCCGTCGCCGAAGCGGACGGCTTCGCGGACCTGGCGCGCCCAGTGGGCGGGGTCGCCGGTCTCGTCCTCGCCGTACGGGCGGCCGGTCACGGCCGACACGACGGGCAGCACCGGTGTGCTGTGCTCCAGGTGCGCGGTGCGGGCGGTGAACTCGTCGAGCATGGCGTCCATGCGAGGCGAGTGGAAGGCGTGGCTGACGTTGAGCCGGCGGGTCTTGCGGCCCTGGGCGGCGAGCGCGTCGGCGACGGCGGTCACCGCGTCCTCGTCCCCGGAGACCACGGTCGCCAGCGGGCTGTTGAGGGCGGCGATCGCGGCCCTGCCGTCGTGCTCGGCGAGCAGCGGCAGCACCTCCTGCTCGGTCGCCTGTACGGAGATCATGGCGCCGCCCTCCGGCAGCTCCTGCATGAGCCGGCCGCGGGTGGCGACCAGCAGACAGGCGTCCTCGAGGGAGAGCACCCCGGCGACGTGCGCGGCGGCGATCTCGCCGACGGAGTGCCCGAGGAGCACGTCGGGCTTCAAGCCCGCGCTCTCCAGCAGCCGGAACAGGGCGACCTCGAGGGCGAACAGGCCCGCCTGGGTGTAGGCGGTCCGGTCGAGGAGGGCGGCCTCGGGGGTGCCGGGTTCGGCGAACAGCACGTCCCGCAGGGGCTGTTCAAGGTGCGGGTCCAGGTGTGCGCAGACGGCGTCCAGGGCGTCGGCGAAGGCGTCGTACTCGGCGTAGAGCCGGCGTCCGGTGCCGGGCCGTTGCGCGCCCTGTCCGGAGAAGAGGAACGCCACCTTGCCGGAGCGTGCCCGGTCCACGGTGAGGCGCGGGTGTTCGCGGCCCTCGGCGAGCGCGGTCAGGGCCTCGGCGAAGGAGCCGGGGTCGCCCGCGACGATCGCGGCCCGGTCCTCGAAGGCGGCCCGTCCGCCGGCCAGGGACAGCGCGATGTCGGCGGGGCTCGCGGTGTGCGGTGCGGCGAGGTGGTCGAGCAGCCGGCGTGCCTGCTCGCGCAGGGCGTCCGTGCCCCGGGCCGACAGCAGCCACGGGACGACCGGTGCGGTCGCGGTCCCCTTCGGGTCGTTCGCCTCGGGGAGGGCGGCCGTGGCGGGCTCGGAGTCGGGTTCCTGGAGGATGACGTGGGCGTTGGTGCCGCTGACGCCGAAGGAGGAGACGCCGGCGCGGCGCGGGGCGTCGCCCGGGGCCCACTCGCGTTCCTGGTCGAGCAGGCGTACCGCGCCCGAGGACCAGTCGATGTGCGGGGAGGGGTTCTCGGCGTGCAGGGTTCGGGGCAGGACGCCGTGCCGCATCGCCATCACCATCTTGATGACGCCGGCGACGCCCGAGGCGGCCTGGGTGTGACCGATGTTGGACTTCAGTGCGCCGAGCCACAGCGGCCGGTCGGCGGGCCGGTCCTGGCCGTACGTCGCGAGGAGGGCCTGTGCCTCGATGGGGTCGCCGAGCTTGGTGCCGGTGCCGTGCGCCTCGACGGCGTCCACGTCGGCGGGGGTCAGGCCCGCGGAGGCGAGGGCCTGCCGGATGACCCGCTGCTGCGAGGGGCCGTTGGGGGCGGTGAGGCCGTTGGAGGCGCCGTCCTGGTTGACGGCCGTGCCGGCGACGGTCGCCAGGACGGTGTGGCCGTTGCGGCGCGCGTCGGAGAGCCGCTCCAGGAGCAGCAGGCCGACGCCCTCGGCCCAGCCGGCCCCGTCGGCGTCGGCGGAGAAGGCCTTGCAGCGGCCGTCGGGCGACAGGGCGCGCTGCCTGCTGAACTCGACGAAGGTGTCCGGTGTGGAGATCACGGTGACGCCGCCCGCGAGGGCGAGCCCGCACTCCCCCGTGCGCAGTGCCTGCACGGCGAGGTGCAGGGCGACCAGGGAGGAGGAGCAGGCGGTGTCGACGGTGACCGCCGGGCCCTCCAGGCCGAAGGTGTAGGCGATGCGGCCGGAGGCGACGCTGCTGGCGCTGCCCGTGGCCAGGTAGCCCTCCAGGCCGTCGGGGGCCTGGCGGGCCCGGCTGCCGTAGTCGTTGTAGTTGGAGCCGATGAAGACGCCGGTCTGGCTGCCCTTGACGAGCCCGGGGTCGATCCCGGCCCGTTCGAAGGCCTCCCAGGACGTCTCCAGCAGCAGCCGGTGCTGCGGGTCGACGGCGACGGCCTCGCGGGGTGAGATCCCGAAGAAGGCGGGGTCGAACCGGTCGGCGTCGTAGAGGAATCCGCCGTGCCGGGCGTAGGTGTGGCCCGGCTTGTCGGGGTCGGGGTCGTAGAGGCCGTCGATGTCCCAGCCGCGGTTGTCGGGGAACGGGGCGATGGCGTCCGTGCCGTCGGCGACCAGGCGCCACAGTTCCTCGGGCGAGCGTACGCCGCCGGGGAAGCGGCAGCCCATGCCGACGATGACGATCGGGTCGTCGGTGACGGTCTGCGGGCGGGCGGGGAGTCCGTCCGCCGGTCCGGTCCCGGTGTCGTCGAAGAGTTCGGTGTCGAGGTGTGCGGCGAGCGCGGCGGCCGAGGGGTGGTCGAAGGCCATGGTGACGGGCAGGCGCAGCCCGGTCGCCTCGGCGAGGCGGTTGCGCAGCTCGACGGCGGTCAGCGAGTCGAAGCCGAGGTCGCGGAAGGCCCTGCCCTCGGGCACGGCGTCGGCGTCGGCGTGGCCGAGCACCGCCGCGGCCTGCCGGCGGACCTCCGTCACGAGTGCGGCGCGGCGTTCGGCGGGGGCCAGTCGGCGCAGCCTGGCCGGCAGCGGCGGCCCGTCCTGTGCCCCGGGTTCCTTCTCGGCGCGCTCGCCGTCGGCCGCGGCGGCGGCCCGGGCCTCGGGGAAGTCACGGAGCGCGGCGAAGGCGCGGGCGGTGAGGAGTTTCCAGTCGACGTCGGCGACGACGAGGAACTCCTCGTCCTGGTCGAGGGCCTGCTGGAGGGCGGACACCGCCAGCTCGGGGTCCATCGGCGGCACGCCGTCGCGGCGCAGCCGCTGGGCGACCTCCTCGCCGACCATGCCGCCCCCGGCCCAGGTGCCCCAGGCCATGGACGTCGCGGGCAGGCCGTCGGCGCGCCGCCGGGCGGCGAAGGCGTCGAGGAAGGCGTTGGCGGCCGCGTAGCTGCCCTGACCGGATCGGCCCAGCGTGCCGGCCATGGAGGAGAACAGGACGAACGCGGACAGGTCGAGGTGACGGGTCGCCTCGTGCAGGGCCAGCACGGCGTCGGCCTTCGGGCGCAGCACGCCGTGGGCGCGCTGCGGGGTGAGCGCGTCGATGACACCGTCGTCGATGATGCCGGCGGTGTGCACGACGGCCGTCAGGGTGCCGCCGCCGGGCAGGTCGTCGATCAGCCGGCGGACGGCCTCGCGGTCGGCGACGTCACAGGCGACGACGCTCGCCGGGGTGCCCAGCTCGGCGAGTTCGGCGACGAGTTCAGCGGCGCCGGGGGCGTCGGCGCCGTGCCGGCTGACCAGTACCAGGTGTTCGGCACCGCCGCGGGCCAGCCAGCGGGCGACGTGCCGGCCGAGGCCGCCCGTGCCACCGGTGACCAGAACGGTACCGCTGGGCGTCCAGGCCGGGCCGTCCGGGCGCGGGCCGTCGCCGGCCCGGACGAGCCGGCGGGTGAACAGGCCGGACCCGCGCAGGGCGAGGTGGTCCTCGTCGAGGTCCCCCGACAGGGCCGCGGCGAGACGCCGGCCGGCCCGCTCGTCCAGGACCTCCGGCAGGTCGAGCAGGCCGCCCCAGCGCTGCGGGTACTCCATCGAGGCGATCCGGCCGAGGCCCCAGGCCATGGCCTGCAGCGGACGGTCCGGTGCGTCGTGGCGGTGCACGGAGACCGCGCCACGCGTGGCGCACCACAGGGGCGCTTCGAGCGATGCGTCGCCGAGTGCCTGGATCAGGGTGGTCGTCAGGACCAGACCGGTGGGCAGGACGCCCTCGTCGGACCAGGGGCGTTCGTCGAGGGCGAGCAGCGACAGGACGCCGTGCACGGGTCCGTGGGCCGCCTCCTCCTTCAGCCGGTCGGCGAGCCGGTCGCGTTCGGCGTCCAGGGCACCGGCGACGAGGACGCGCAGGCCGGCGGCCCGCTCCCGCAGCGCCGAGGTCACCTCGCGCACGAGGTCGCCGTCCTCGTGCCCCTCGGGGACGACGAGGAGCCAGGTGCCGTCCAGGGTCGCGGGTGCCCCGCCCTGTTCGGGCTTCGGCCGCCACACGATGCGGTAGCGCCAGCTGTCGAGGGTGGAACGCTTCCGCCGGCTCCGGCGCCAGGACGACAGGGCCGGTACGACGGCGCCCAGTGACTGCACGTCGTCCAGTCCGAGGGTCTCGGCGAGGGTCTCGACGTCCTCACCCTCGACCGACTCCCAGAACCCGTCGTCGGCCAGGTCGACCCCGCCGAGCACGGCGGGATCGGCGAAGGGGCCGGCCGGTGCCTGCGGTGCGTCCAGCCAGTAGCGCTGCCGCTGGAAGGCGTACGTCGGCAACTCCACCCGCTGCGGACCGTACGGGGCGAACGCCGGGGACCAGTCGACCGCCACACCACGTGCCCA
>NZ_JBIAVX010000029.1:0-64934 GCF_042894725.1 Streptomyces sp. NPDC001480
GAGCAGGTGGACACCGCCTACGACCTGCTCACCCAGATCCCGGGCGTGACGTGCGTACGGCCGAAGGGGGCGCTGTACCTCTTCCCGCGGCTGGATCCACAGGTCTTCAAGATCAAGGACGACCGGCGGATGGTCCTGGACCTGCTGCGCCAGGAGAAGATCATGGTGGTCCAGGGGACCGGCTTCAACTGGCCCGAGCCGGACCACTTCCGGGTGGTGACCCTGCCGTCGGTGGGCGATCTGCGGGACGCGGTGACCCGGATCGGAACCTTCCTCGATGGCTACAGCCAACTTTAGACGAAATCTAAGCTAGGATGGCTTCCTGTCAGAGCACAGGAGGCCATCTCCCATGTACGAGCCGATCCGCACCGGGCCTTCCCGCAGGTCCGTCCCCAGCAGCACGATGGCCGGCAGCACCTCGAACTTCCCCCACCGGTCGCGCGAGGAGGAGCTGGACATCCAGCTCGCCGGCCACCTCGCGGCGCTCCTCGCGGTCACGGACGAACTGCGCGCGCTGGCCCCCTCGGCCGACCTGGACACGGCGGCCGAACGGCTCGCCGCGCAGGTGTCGCGCCTGCGGGGCGGTCGCGGTCCGCTCCGCGCGTCCACGCCTCCCGCGGGTGAGCCGTCGGCGCTCCACCAGCGGGCCCACGCCCTCGCGGGCCGCGCCCTCGTCGTCGCCGCCTCCCGCGCCGACACGGCGGCGGCGATCCTCGCGGCCGAGCGGATGGACGCCCACGCGGCGGCCCAGGAACCGATCAGCGCCGCCCACTGACCCCCCGGGGTCCCTCGACGGCCCCGGTCCGCGTGCACCCGCAGCGACGCGCGGACCGGGAGCCACAGCACTGCGTTGGCTTCGGCGGTGTTTCTGGTTGGCGGTGTGTTCATCCGCGGCCAGGCCTGCTGCCGTGGCCGGGCGATGTGCAGACCGCCGGTCAACGCCGTTGCGGCTTGGCGCCGTTGCGGCGGATTCAGGAACGGCGGGTTCAAGGGTGCGGCGGATCCAGGGGTGCGGCGGATCCAGGGCGGCGGGTTCGACAGGTAACGCGGGTTCAAGGGATACGGCGGGTTCAAGGTGCCGCCGAGCCCAGGTTGCCGCGAGCAGAGCCATCAGCTGCCCTTTGAGACCACCACCACCTCGAACCGCCCACCACCTCGAACCGCCCGCCACCTCGAACCCGCCGCACCCCTTGATCCGCCGCAATTTCGAATCCGCCACAACGGCGCTCAGCCACGGCGGCGGTTTCCGGCGGTGCCGGATACCGCGAGCAACCCCGAGCCCACTGCCACCCCCGCCCAAGGCACGCACGCCGAAGGGCCGGGCCCACAACACACCTGTTGCGAATCCGGCCCCCAGCGGAGCGCACCGCGGAGCGTCACGTCAGCCCAGGCGGGCCACCAGGGCGTGGTACTGGTCCCACAGCTCCTTCGGGGTGTGGTCGCCGAAGGTGCCCAGGTGTTCGGGGATAAGGCCCGCCTCCTCGCGCCAGACCTCCTTGTCGACCTTGAGCAGGAAGTCGAGGTCGGAGTCGGCGAGGTCGAGGCCGTCGGTGTCGAGGGCCTCCCGGGTCGGCAGCACGCCGATCGGGGTCTCGACGCCTTCCGCCTTGCCGTCCAGGCGCTCCACGATCCACTTCAGGACGCGGCTGTTCTCACCGAAGCCGGGCCAGACGAACTTGCCCTCGTCGTTCTTGCGGAACCAGTTGACGTAGTAGATCTTCGGCAGCTTGGACTGGTCCTTGTCCTTGGCCACGTCGACCCAGTGGGCCATGTAGTCGCCCATGTTGTAGCCGCAGAACGGCAGCATCGCGAACGGGTCGCGGCGCAGTTCGCCCACCTTGCCCTCGGCGGCGGCGGTCTTCTCGGAGGCCACGTTGGCGCCGAGGAAGACGCCGTGGTTCCAGTCGAAGGACTCCGTCACCAGCGGCACCGCCGACGCCCGGCGGCCGCCGAACAGGATCGCCGAGATCGGCACGCCCTTGGGGTCCTCCCACTCCGGCGCGATGATCGGGCACTGCGAGGCCGGGACGGTGAAGCGGGCGTTGGGGTGGGCGGCCGGGGTGTCGGACGCCGGGGTCCAGTCGTTGCCCTTCCAGTCCGTCAGGTGGGCGGGCTGCTCCTCGGTCATGCCCTCCCACCAGATGTCGTCGTCGTCGGTGAGGGCGACGTTGGTGAAGACCGCGTTGCCCCACAGCGTCTTCATCGCGTTGGCGTTGGTGTGCTCACCGGTGCCGGGCGCGACGCCGAAGAAACCGGCCTCGGGGTTGATCGCGTAGAGCCGGCCGTCCTCGCCGAACCGCATCCAGGCGATGTCGTCGCCGATCGTCTCCACCGTCCAGCCGGAGATCGTCGGCTCCAGCATGGCGAGGTTGGTCTTGCCGCAGGCGGAGGGGAAGGCCGCGGCGACGTACTTCGACTCGCCCTGCGGCGGGGTGAGCTTGAGGATCAGCATGTGCTCGGCCAGCCAGCCCTCGTCGCGCGCCATGACGGAGGCGATGCGCAGGGCGTAGCACTTCTTGCCGAGCAGGGCGTTGCCGCCGTAGCCGGAGCCGTAGGACCAGATCTCGCGGCTCTCGGGGAAGTGCGAGATGTACTTGGTCGAGTTGCACGGCCAGGGCACGTCCTCCTGGCCGGGCTCCAGCGGGGCGCCGAGGGTGTGGACGGCCTTGACGAAGAAGCCGTCGTCGCCGAGTTCGTCCAGGACCTGCTGCCCCATGCGCGTCATCGTGCGCATCGACACGGCGACGTACGCCGAGTCCGTGATCTCCACGCCGAGCGCGGACAGCGGCGAGCCGAGCGGGCCCATGCAGAACGGCACGACGTACATCGTGCGGCCCCGCATCGAGCCGCGGAACAGGCCGTTCTCCCCCTGGAAGATGTCCCGCATCTCCGCGGGCGCCTTCCAGTGGTTGGTCGGACCCGCGTCCTCCTCCTTCTCGGAGCAGATGAAGGTCCGGTCCTCGACCCGGGCGACATCGGTCGGGTCCGAGGCGGCGTAGTAGGAGTGGGGGCGCTTGACGGGGTCGAGTTTCTTGAAGGTCCCCTTGGCGACGAGCTCCTCGCTCAGCCGCTGGTACTCGGCCTCGGATCCGTCACACCAGACCACGTTGTCCGGCTGCGTCAGTTCGGCGATCTCGTTCACCCACGAGATCAGTTCCTGGTGCTTGGTGGGGATGACGGGGGGAGCCGCGATGTCGCGCGCCACGATTGCTCCTAAATGAGGGATTTTGTCCTTTTAGGCCCCGTGGGGGCTGCGGCCCGGACGCTTCGTAGCCGCTCATCCGGTGCCGACCGCACTCATTTGATCATCCGATGCTACTGCGCATCTGTCCAGAGCGCCTCACAAGTGAGCGACGTGAGGAACACCACGGTTAGCCGCACCCTTCCGGGATAACTCCGGGATCCTTTGCGTGCACGTTGGGTTCGCCTGAGAGACTTTTTGCGTCGCGGCCCCGGATCGCCCGTGAGAGGATGGACACTCCCGGCCGGTCATCGACCGGGACTCTGCCGTAACTTACGGTTCCGTAGATACGATGCCGGTCATGACTGCGTCCGTCCCCGACGCGCCCACGGACAGGCCGGCCGCCGGCCGCGGTCCCGTCGCGCTCTCCCTGCCGCACCCGGTCAAGCCCAAGCTCCGCGGCTGGCTGCATCTGGGCATGTTTCCGGCCGTGCTCATCGCGGGCCTGGTACTCACCGCCCTCGCCGACTCCACCCGTGGCCGCATCGCCTGCGGGATCTACGTACTGACCGCCTGCCTGCTGTTCGGCGTCAGCGCGCTGTACCACCGGGGCGACTGGAGCCCGCGCATGGACGGCATCCTGCGCAGACTCGATCACGCCAACATCTTCCTGATCATCGCGGGCACCTACACCCCGCTGACCATGCTGCTCCTGCCCGGCGGCAAGGGGCAGTGGCTGCTATGGAGCGTCTGGGCGGCCGCCGCCGCGGGCATCGTCTTCCGCGTCTTCTGGGTCGGCGCCCCGCGCTGGCTCTACACCCCCTGCTACATCGCGATGGGCTGGGCGGCCGTCTTCTTCCTGCCCGACTTCCTGCGCACCGGGGGCATCGCCGTCCTGGTCCTGGTGGTCGTCGGCGGCCTGCTCTACAGCGCGGGCGGCGTGATCTACGGGATCAAGCGGCCCAACCCGTCACCGCGCTGGTTCGGCTTCCACGAGGTGTTCCACTCCCTCACCCTCGCCGCCTTCGTCGTCCACTACGTGGGCATCTCTTTGGTGGCATACACACACCGCTGAAGCTCCACTCCGCACAGTGGCCACGGCTCGCGAGAGCCGTGGCCATTTTTCATGCCATGACACTCGCTGGTTATTGACGGAGACCTGGATTTGAGAGCTACTCTCATTTCATGGCTACTATCACGAACATCGAAGAGACGCGGCGTGACCCCCGCCGCTGGTGGGCCCTCGGAGCCCTGGTCGCGAGCATGCTGGTGCTCGGCTTCGACATGACGATCCTCAATGTGGCGCTGCCGACCATGGCGGAGCAGCTCGGGGCCAGCACCGGCGAACAGCAGTGGATGGCGGACGCGTACGTCATCGTCTTCGCGGCGCTGATGCTCCCCGCCGGACTCCTCGGCGACCGCTTCGGCCGCCGCCGGATGCTCATCGCCGGCCTCGGCGTCTTCCTGGCGGGCTCGCTGGTCGGCTCGCTGGCCGAGGACGTGAACTGGGTGATCGCCGCCCGCGCCTTCATGGGCATCGGCGGCGCCCTGATCACCCCGCTCGCGCTGTCCATCCTGCCCTCGCTGTTCGGGCCGGACGAGCGCACCAAGGCCGTCGGCGTCATCTCCGCCGCCTCCGCGCTCGGCATGCCGCTGGGCCCGATCATCGGCGGCTGGCTGCTGAACCACTTCTGGTGGGGCTCGGTGTTCCTGATCAACGTGCCCATGGTCGGCATCGGCGTCGCGGCCTGCGTCTTCCTGCTCCCCGAGACCCGCGACCCGGCCTCCCCCAAGGTCGACGTGCTCTCCACCGCGCTCACCGCGGCCGGCCTCGGCACCCTCATCTACGCGATCATCGAAGCGCCCGACCGCGGCTGGGGCGACCCGCTGGTCGCCGGGATGTTCGCCGCCGCCGCAGTGCTCCTGACCGGACTGGTGCTGCGTGAGCGCCGGATGACCCGGCCCATGCTCGACATGACGCTGCTCGGCCAGCGCGGCTTCCTGCTCAACACCATCGCCGCGACCCTGGTGATGTTCGTCCTGTCCGGCCTGATGTTCGTACTGCCGCCGTACCTCCAGGCCGTCCTCGGGCACGACGCCTTCGGCACCGGCCTCAGGCTGCTGCCGATGATGGGCGGGCTGATGGTCGCCGCGAAGGGCGCACAGCCGGTCGTCGCCCGGTTCGGGGCGCGGGCCGTGGTCAGCGCGGGCCTGGTGGTGCTCGCCTTCGCCGCACTGCTCGGCAGCCGTACGAGCGTGGACTCCGGCTACGGCTTCACCGCGCTGTGGCTGTCGATCGCCGGTCTCGGCTTCGGCTTCTCGGTGGTGCCCGCGATGGACGGGGCGCTGGCGGCCCTGCCCCCCGACCGGGCCGGCAGCGGCTCGGGACTGCTGATGACGCTGCGCCAGGTCGGCGGCGCGATCGGTATCGCCCTGCTGGGCAGCCTGCTGGCGAGCGTCTTCCGCGACCGGCTGGACGTCACCGGGCTGCCCGGCGAGGCCGCGCACACCGCCGGTGAGTCGGTGGTCGCCGCGCACATCGTCGCCGAGAAGGCGCAGTCGGCCCACCTGGCGGCTTCCGCGAACGGCGCCTACGTACACGGCATGGGCCTGGTCCTGCTGGTCTGCGGCATCGCCTCCCTGGTCACCGCACTGCTCGCCGGAGCGTTCCTGCCCACCGCGCCGAGCGCCGACGGCAAGCGTCCCGCTCCGGCCACGCCCGGCGAGGCCGCCGCGACGGCCGAGCTCGGCGAGCTTCCCGCGCAGCTCCCAGCACCCGCCCCGGAGGGACCCGCGACCGCCGCGGAGCCCCCGGCGTCCGCCCCGGGCGTGGCGGCCTCCGAGCTGGAGGCCTGACAATGGCCAGCATGACGGCACGCACCTCCTCCCCGGCGGACCGCCCGCAGCTGAGCCTGCGGGAGCGGAAGAAGATCAAGACCCGTGAGGCGATCCGCACGGCGACGTACGCCCTGGTCGAGGAGCAGGGCTACGAGGCCACCACGATCGAGCAGATCGCCGACCGGGCCGAGGTCTCGCCGTCAACCGTCTTCCGGTACTTCCCGACCAAGGAGGACATCGTCCTCACGGACGAGTACGACCCGGTCCTCCTCGAGGAACTGCGCGCCCGGCCCACAGACGAACCGTGGGCCGAATCCCTGCGGCACGTGATGCGCGAGGCCGTCGCCGCCGGAATGCAGGACGACCCCGAGGTGGCCCGGCTGCGGGCCCGCCTCGGGGTCGAGGTGCCTGCGGTCCGCTCCCGGATGATGGAGAGCATGTCGGCCACCGGCCGGCTGCTCCGTGAGGCGATAGCGGACCGCGCCGGCCTGGCACCCGACTCCCTGGAGGTCCGGGTCCGGGCGATGTCCCTCGTCGGAGGGCTGATGGAGGTCTCCATGTACTGGGCGGAGAACGGCTACCAGGGAGACCTCCGCGACCTCGTGGACCGCGCCCTGGACGTCATGGAACGCGGCCTGCCCACCGAAAACCGCTGAGGCCCGGCCCCCTCCCCGTGCGATCCTGACCAGGTGAACGGTCCCGAGATCCACGTCGAAGTCGCCCCCGAGCTGCGGCTGTTCGTGCCGCACGCCAGGCGTCTCGGCGCCACCCCGCTGCCCACCGACGGCGTCTCGACCCTCGGCCACGTCGTGGAGTCCCTCGGCGTCCCGCTGACCGAGGTCGGCGCGCTCGTCGTCGACGGCCGCGAGGTGCCCGCCTCACACGTCCCGGCGGCCGGCGAGCGGGTGGACGTACGGGCGGTGCAGCGCCCCCAGCTCGTCCCCGGCGCTCCCCTGCGTTTCCTCCTGGACGTCCATCTCGGCACCCTCGCCCGCCGGCTGCGCCTGCTCGGCGTGGACACGGCGTACGAGTCGACGGACATCGGCGACCCGGCGCTGGCCGCCCGCTCGGCGGCCGAGCAGCGGGTCATGCTCAGCCGCGACCGGGGCCTGCTGCGCCGCCGCGAACTGTGGGCGGGCGCATACGTCTACAGCACCCGCCCCGACGACCAGCTCCGCGACGTCCTCGGCCGCTTCCACCCCGACCTGCGCCCCTGGACCCGCTGCACCGCGTGCAACGGCGTGCTGCGCGACGCCACGAAGGAGGAGGTCGCCGACCAGCTCAAGCACGGCACCCAGCGCTCGTACGACGTCTTCGCCCAGTGCGCCGAGTGCGGTCGCGCCTACTGGAAGGGCGCGCACCACGACCAGTTGGAGGCCATCGTGGAGCGCGCCCTCGCGGAGTTCACGGACCGGGACTAGCCACTGGTCCCGCTCGAGCGGCTCAGGGCGGCGCGCAGGCGCTCCGGGTCGGTCGTCGGGGCGTCGCAGGTGAAGTTGCGGCAGACGTACACCGCCGGTTCGCCGTCCACGAGGGGGCGGTCGGCGAGGAGCGGGAACTCGTCACCGTCCACGGTGCCGACGGCGACGACCGCGCCCGGGGCGGTGCCCAGAAGTGCCGTACGGTGCAGGGTCCTTGTGGCCGGGTCGTCGAGCGAGGGGCCGACGACGGCGACCTCCCGAGGCCCGTCGAGGAGGGCCTCCGCGGCGGCCAGTCCCCACCCGATGAACCGCGGCACACGCGGGCCGAGCGTCTTCACGACGCCCAACGCCTTCTCGGCCGCGGCCCGATGGGCCTCGGAACCCGTGTGGGCGGCATAGCCCAGCAGGGCGGCCGCGGCGGCCGTCCAGCCGGACGGGGCGGCGTTGTCGGTGGGGTCCTGCGGACGGCGGATCAGCGTCTCGGCGTCGGCCGCGGTGTCATAGAGGGCGCCGCTCTCCGGGTCGGCGAAGCGGGTGAGCACATGGCCGAGGAGCAGCCCGGCGAATTCCAGCCACACCCCCTCGCCGGTCACGGACGCCAGTGCCAGGAACCCCTCGGCGACGTCGGCGTAGTCCTCCAGCACACCGGCGTTGGCACCGGCCCGGCCGTCGCGGCTGGTGCGGGCCAGACGGGCGTGCTCGTCGAGATGCAGCCGGACGAGGAGATCGGCGGCGCCGACCGCGGCCTCGACCAGGTCGGGGCGGTCGAAGTAGGCGCCGGTCTCGGCGAGGGCGGCGATCGCGAGGCCGTTCCAGGCGGCGACCACCTTGTCGTCGCGGCCCGGGGCGGGGCGCTCGCCGCGCACCCGCAACAGGCGCTCGCGGACGGACTCGACCCTGTCGGCGTCGAACACGCCGTCCTGCTGCGGGAGTTGCAGGACCGACTGCCCGTGCTCGAAGGTGCCCTCCTCGGTCACGCCGAAGTACCGGGCGGCGAGTTCGGCGTCCTCGGGGCCGAGCGCGTCCGTCAGCTGCCGCGGCGTCCACACGTAGTAAGCGCCCTCGACGTGCCGGCCCGAACCGCCCTCCCGTCTCCCACCACCGCCCTTCTGAGGACGCGCTTCGCGCGGGACCTCCTCTTCGCTGTCGGCGTCCAGCGCGGACGCGAACCCGCCCTCGGCCGTGCGCAGTTCGCGGACCATGAAGTCGGCGGTCTCCAGAGCGACCCGGCGGGCGAGCTCCGAGCCCGTGGCCCGCCACAGATGGGCGTACACCCGGCAGAGCAGGGCGTTGTCGTACAGCATCTTCTCGAAGTGCGGCACGGTCCAGTCGCGGTCGACGGAGTAGCGGGCGAAGCCGCCGCCGAGCTGGTCGTAGATCCCGCCGCGCGCCATGCGCTCGCAGGTGTCCCGGGCCATCTGGAGGGCGCCCTCGGCGCCGGTGCGGGCGTGGTGGCGCAGCAGGAACTCGAGGACCATCGACGGCGGGAACTTGGGCGCACCGCCGAACCCGCCGCGCTGCGGGTCGTACTCGCGGGTGAGGCCGAGGAGTGCCTGGGCGAGTTCCTCCTCGCCGGGGACCTGCGCGGTCTGGTAGCCGATCTCCCGCTGCGAGAGGTCCCGCACGATCTTCCCGGCGACCTCGGTCACCTCGTCGTTGCGCTCGCTCCAGGCGTGCCGGACGCCTTCCAGCACCTGCCGGAAGGAGGGCATGCCGTGCCGGGGGGCGGGCGGGAAGTAGGTGCCGAAGTAGAAGGGCTCGGCGTCCGGTGTGAGGAAGACCGTCATGGGCCAGCCGCCCTGGCCGGTGGCCGCCTGGACGGCCTCCATGTAGACGGCGTCGACGTCGGGGCGCTCCTCGCGGTCGACCTTGACGCTGACGAAGTGGTCGTTGAGGTAGTCGGCGGTGGCCTGGTCCTCGAAGCTCTCCGACGCCATGACATGGCACCAGTGGCAGCTGCTGTACCCGACGCTGAGCAGCACGGGTCTGCCGGTCGCACGGGCCTCTTCGAAGGCCTCGGCCGACCAGGGCCACCAGTCGACGGGGTTGTCGGCGTGCTGGAGCAGGTACGGGGACGTCTCATGGGCCAGTCGGTTCACCGTTCCACTCTCCCACGGCGTCGGGGGCGGCGTAGAAGCGCAGGTTCACCCGGCGCGCCCCCTCCGGGACGTCCTCGTCGGAGTGGCCGTAGCGGTCGAGGAGTTCCTGGTAGTCGCGGACGAAGGCGTGCAGGTCCTCCTTGGTCATCCAGGTGCCGGTGCGCTGCACCTGGGCCCAGCCCTGCGGTCCCCGGTACTCCTCGTGGGCGCGGCGGAACAGTCTGGTGTCGACCTCGATCCTGAGCAGGGCGAGGTGCTCGGCGGCCGCGTACTCCTCGGGGGACATCGTGGCCGGGTCGGGCGTGGTGTGGCTGAAGGGCAGGGCCCGCCACCAGCGTTCGCGGCCGCCGGACTTCTCCGGGATCTCCTCGATGAGCCGCTGCTCGGCGAGTTTGCGCAGGTGGTAGCTGGTGGTGCCGGAACTCTCGCCGAGTTCGCGGGCGAGCACGGTGGAGTTCGCCTCGCCGTGCCGGCCGAGGTAGTCGAGGATCCGGCGGCGCAGGGGGTTGCCGAGGGACTTGTACAGAGCGGTGCGCTCAAGGCTGGTCATCTCGGTCATGCCGTCACGGTATCCCTATCCCTGAGACATCCCTGAGCCGTCCCTGACTTTCGCAGAATTTTCTTTGCAGAATTTTCTCTGCGGTCTAGTGTGGGGGCATGCGATCGAAACGGATCCTGACCCTGCTCGGCGTGGCCGCGGCCCTGCTGGTGCCGTGGATGGTGGTGCTCGGCCTGACCCTCCCGGCGAGCACCGAGGTCCGGCACTGGTCCCTCGCCTGGATCGGCCTCGACGTCTTCATGGCCACGGGCTGCGCCGCCACCGCGTTCCTGGGTCTGCGCGGTGACGCCCGAGCCCGCCTCACCGCCTCCGCGACGGCCGCCGTCGCGGTCCTCGACGCCTGGTTCGACATAACCACGGCGCCTTCGGGTGCCGCCCTGTTCCAGGCCGCCGCCTGCGCGGTGGCGGAGGCCGCGCTCGCCACCGCCTGCGTGCTTCTGGCGCTGCGTGATCGTCGGCCCTCTCGCGCTCCCGGCTCCCCCGAAGGACACTCATAGGCAAAGGAGTTGCCGCCGGAGGGGGACGGGACATGCGGGACGGCCATCGGGCGGAGGCCGAGCGGCTGGTGGCGCGGGCCGTGGAGGAGGAGGTACGGCGCTCGGGCGGACGGATCGACGGGCAGGTACTGCTCTCGCGGGCACGCGGCGCGCTGGACTCGATCTCCAGGACGGCCGCCGAGGAGTACGAGGCGTACACGCGCGCCCTCGACGAGGGGGAGGCGGGACGGCTCACCTTCGGCCAGCGCTACGCGCGCGAGGGCGCCGGTACTCCCCTGCTGGTGGCGGGAGTCGCGGCGGTCGCGGCCACCGTGGCCGACCTGTCGCTGGGCACCGGCGCGGCGACCGCGCTCGGCGCGGGTGTCGCCGTCGGCGTCGTGGGCGCGGCGGCCACCGTCGTGAAGGTCGCCGGCTCCCATCTGCCCGCGGCCCACCACCGGGCCGGCGCGGCCGGCCAGCCGGGCGGCCCGGAACAGCTGCGTCTGCAGTGGCTGACCGCGCTGGAGGTACGGGGCATCCGTCCCTTCCTCGACCAGCAGCGGGTGCTCAGCGCCTCCACGGGTTCGAAGAAGAACGGGCCCCAGCTGCGCGGCGCGGACAAGAGCGCGGCGGCCCGCAGGCGCACGGTGCTCGAGCAGTCCTTCGCGCAACTACCGGACGCCGAGGGCCCGTTCGCGGGGCGGCGGAAGGAGATGGCGCGGATCAGGCAGTGGGTGCAGTCCGCCCGGGCGACGACCGAGACGCGGCCGACGGTGGTCGTCCTGTACGGGGCTCCCGGCGCGGGCCGGACGACCCTCGCGGTCCGTGCCACGCACGACCTGAAGGACCACTTCCGCGGCGCGGTCGTCGTCGACCTGCGCGGCGACAGCCAGGAGCCGCCGCTGTCCACCCGGGACGCGCTGCTGCATCTGCTCAACCGGCTCGGCGCCCCCCGCGAACAGCTGCTGTTCCGCGAGCGGTCCTCCCCCGACCAGCAGGTCAAACGGCTGAGCGAGCTCTACCACCAGCAGCTGACCGGCCTGCCGGTGACGATCGTGCTGGACGACGCCTCGAACGCCGAGCAGGTCCGCGCCCTCGTCCCCGACCGCTCCGACAGCCTGGTGCTGGTCACCGCGCGCAAACCTCTCGACCTGCCGGCGGACCTGCTGGCGTGGGTGCACCAGCTCCCGGTCGAGCCCCTGGAGGCGGCGGGCGCGGACGAACTGCTGGAGGCGGCCGCGCAGGACGCCTCGGGGCCTTACGACGCCCAGTCCAGCGACCGGATCCGGGAGCTGTGCGGCGGCCTGCCGCTGGCGCTGCGCGTCGCGGGTTCCTGCCTGGGCCCGCGATCGGCCCCTCAGCTGGCCTCGGACCTGGCGGCATACGGCCCGGTCGAGCCGGTGGAGCGCGTGCTGTGGCTGCGCTACACCGACCAGCCGGAACCGGCCCGGCGGCTGCTGAGAAGGCTGGCGCTGGCCGGCCGCGCCTCCCTCGGCGCCGCGGCGGCGGCCGCGCTGCTCGCCACCGACGAGCCCGAAGCCGGCCGTCACCTCGCCGCCCTCGCCCGGGCCGGCCTGATCGACCACGTCCGCGGCAACCGCTACCGGCTGCACGACCTGGTGCGTGCCTTCGCCCACGCCCGTCTGCTGGACGAGGAGGACCCGGCCGAGCGGACGGCCGCGCAGGAACGCCTGATCGTGAACTACGCGGAACTCGCCGACTCCGTGCTCCGCCTGGTCGACGGCAACATGTCGACCCGCTCGGACCGCTTCGGGCCGCACGGCTTCACCTCCCTCGACGAGGCGCTGCGCTGGCTGGACGACGAGTCGAGCTTCATCACCGCGGCGCTGCGCCATGCGGAGGGCGTGAACCAGTCGGCGGTGCTGAACCTGCTCGGCGCCCTGTGCGACTACTGCCTGCTGCGCGGCGACCTCTACCGCCTCGGCGAGATCAGCGAGCTCGCCCAGGCTGTGGACCAGGGCCTGCTGGTGCGCTCCGTGCAGTGGCGCACCGGTATCGCGGCCCGTCAGCTCGGCGAGCTGGACAAGGCACGCACCACCCTGACGTCAGTGGTCGACCTCTATCTGGAGGCCCATCACGACGCGGGCGCCGCCCGTGCCCTGTGCTCGCTCGGCATCACCCTGCACCACCAGGGGAACCTCACGGAGGCCGCGGCCAAGCTGGAGGAGGCCCTGGGCCTCCAGGCGGCGCCCGAGCTGGCCACGGACCGGGCCTGGACGATGCACGCGCTGGCCGCGGTGCAGCGCGACCGCGCCCGCCTGCCGGAAGCCCTGGACCTGCTGACGCGTTCCCTGGTCCTGCACCGCGAGGGCGGTTCGGTGCACGGCGAGGCCTGGGCCCACTTCCAGCTCGGCCAGCTGGCCCTGCGCATGGGCGACGTGCCACGGGCGGAGAGGGAGCTGGGAGCCGCCCTCGACCGCTACGGCCGTACCCGTGACGCCCGCGGCGAGGCCTGGGCCCTGACGCAGCTGGCCCGGGCCCGGCTGGTCGACGGCGACGCGTCCCCGGCGGAGGAGGGCCTGCGTCAGGCGGCCGCCCGGCACCGGGAGAACGAGGATGTGCGCGGCGAGGCCTGGACGGGCTTCTACCTGGGCCTGGCCCTGGAGGAGACCGGCAATCTGGACCAGGCGGTCCGGGAGCTGGAGCGCTCCCGCACGATGTTCTCGCGGATGCGGGACGTCTACGGCCTGGCCTGCGCCCGCCACCACTCGGCCCGCGTCACGCGCGACCAGCGCGCCGCCCAGACCGGCTCGCTGCGCAACTCCGGCTTCGCCCGTCAGCTCCTGGTCGACGCCCGCACCGACTTCCAGCGGATCGGCGTCGACCACGGCGAGGCCTGGACCTGCCTGGAGCTGGCGGTCGTCGACGCGGGCAACGCCCGCACCCAGCAGGCCCTCAGCCTGTGCGACGAGGCCCTCGGCCTGTTCACCGGGTACGGCGACCGCCGGGGCGAGGACTGGGCCCGCTTCCTGCGCTGCACCCTGCTGCCGTACGCGGCCCCCGGCGGGGTGGAGGTCGGCACGGCGGTGGCCCAGGAGGAACTGGCCCAGCTCGCCCGGGCCGGCCACCCGGGCCGGGACGAGAAGCTGGACGAATACGTCGGTGCGTACCAGCTGCTCCTGGAGCGGGGCGTCAGCCTGGAGGCGGGCTGGCAGGCATGGCGGCTGGGGATGGTGCCGGACCGGCATGCCCGGGAGGTGATGGGCGTCCCGGTGCCGGCCAGGCAGTGACCCCGGTCAGCCCTGGTGGGGCTTGGCGTCGGCGGGGGCGGCTTCGGACTCCCCCTTGGCGTCCGGGGCCTCCTTGAAGTCGACCTTCTGCATGTGCTTGTTCATGGACTTCATCAGGCCCCAGACGGCCACGGCCATCACCGCGAAGACGATGAAGCCGAGGACGCCGGGGGTGACCTTGTTCTCGTCGACCTCCTTGGCGAGGGGGACGAGGTGCGTCAGTGCCAGGCTCGCGCTCATGTCAGGCATTGTCGCGGATGCCCGCAAAGAGGTCGTCCTCGGGGAGGGAGGTATCGACGAGGGACTTCGCCAGCTCGTACTCCTCCGTCGGCCAGACCTCCTTCTGGACGTCCATCGGGACGCGGAACCAGCCGCCGTCCGGGTCGATCTGGGTGGCGTGCGCGATCAGCGCCTTGTCACGGATCTCGAAGAAGTCCGCGCAGGGGATGTGCGTGGTGAGCACGCGCTCCTTGCGCTCGATCTCGCTCCAGCGCTTGAGCCACTCGCCGTAGGGGGATTCCAGGCCCCGGTCGAGCATCGCCTTGTGCAGGGCCTCGGTGCGCGGGCGGTTGAAGCCCTGGTTGTAGTACAGCTTCAGCGGCTGGTACGCCGGGCCGAACTCGCTCTCCGGGTACTTCTCGGCGTCCGCCGCGCCCTCGAAGGCCACCATCGAGATCTTGTGGGTCATGATGTGGTCGGGGTGCGGGTAGCCGCCGTTCTCGTCGTAGGTGGTGATCACCTGGGGACGGAAGCGGCGGATCTGCTTGACCAGCTCACCGGCCGCCTTGTCGACGTCCTCGAGGGCGAAGCAGCCCTCGGGCAGCGGGGGCAGCGGGTCACCCTCGGGCAGGCCGGAGTCGACGAAGCCGAGCCACTCCTGCTTGACCCCGAGGATCTCGCGGGCCTCGTCCATCTCCTTCTTGCGGACCTCGTGGATGTGCTCCTCGATGTACTTGTCGCCCTGGAGCTTGGGGTTGAGGATGGAGCCCCGCTCCCCGCCGGTGCAGGTCACCACCAGCACGTCCACCCCCTCCGACACGTACTTCGCCATGGTGGCCGCGCCCTTGCTGGACTCGTCGTCGGGGTGCGCGTGGACGGCCATCAGTCGCAGTTGGTCAGTCAAGACTCAATCCTTGTAAGTCGGCGCCCCGTGTCTTCGGGTGCGATCGGCGGCTTCTATAGTGACCGAAACGGCGGGCGAATAATTCCGCGGAGAGGACGATCATGAGCACGGCGAGCACGCGGCTCCCCGAGGGCCGCTACGGCCGCTCCTCGGACGAGCGCGCGGACCGCAAGCTCAAGATCGCCGCGGTGGTCTTCGGTGCGGTCCTGCTGGCGCTGGTCGGGTACTTCGCCTACCACTACGTCGCCCAGAACGAGATCAGCGCGCAGGTGATCACCTTCGATGCCTCGGACACCGCGGTCAAGGTGCATCTCGAGGTCCACAAGGACTCCGGCGCCTCCGGCTACTGCACGCTGCGCTCCCAGGCCGCCGACGGTGCCGTGGTGGGCCGGGGGGACTTCCACTTCTCCGGATCCGCCACGCGGATCGACAAGGTGGTCACGCTCCGTACGCTGTCCAAGGGCACCACAGCCGAGTTGCTCGGGTGCCACGCCGACTGACGTCATGCGGAATACGTAGGCGCTGACCTGCGTTGACATGAATCTGGAGGCTTATGCCCTCCCCCTTCGGCACTTGAATTGTTAGGCTCGTGGTTTCGCCCTCCCATGGAGGAACATTCTTCTGGGTAGGGCGATGCTTTGTATTCCCAGTACCGACGAGGAGCACCCTGTGACCCAGACCAGCGAGAACGTCACCTGGCTGACCCAGGAGGCGTACAACAAGCTCAAGGATGAGCTTGAGTACCTTACTGGTCCTGCGCGCACGGAGATCGCCGCCAAGATCGCGGCCGCGCGCGAGGAGGGGGACCTGCGCGAGAACGGCGGGTACCACGCGGCCAAGGAGGAGCAGGGCAAGCAGGAGCTCCGCGTGCGCCAGCTGACCCAGCTGCTGGAGAACGCCCAGGTCGGCGAGGCTCCGGCCTCGACCGACGGTGCGGTGGCGCCCGGCATGGTCGTGACGATCGCCTTCGACGGTGACGAGGACGACACCATGACGTTCCTGCTCGCCTCGCGCGAGTACGCGAGCGCCGACATCGAGACGTACTCACCGCAGTCCCCGCTGGGCACCGGTGTGATCGGCCACAAGGTCGGCGAGGACGCGGAGTACGAGCTGCCCAACGGCAAGAAGGCCTCGGTGCGGATCCTCAAGGCCGAGCCCTACTCGGGCTGAGCGGCTCGGGCCCGGCCCGGCCCACGGTTTCCTGACCTGCCCCCGGCGTCCATGTGGCGCCGGGGGCCTTGTCATGCGGTCGCCCTTACGCCGTCGCCGAGCGGTACTTGCGCACCGCGAGGGTCCGGAATATGACGACGATCAGGACCGAGTAGATCAGCGAGGCCCACACCGGGTGCTGCATGGGCCAGGCGTCCGACGCCGACTTGGGTGCGTTGGCGAACAGGACGCGGGCCGCCTGGACGGTGGCGCTGAACGGGTTCCAGTCCGCGACGTGACGCAGCCACGGGGTCATGTTGCTGGTGTCGACGAACGCGTTGGAGGTGAAGGTCACCGGGAAGAGCCAGATCAGCCCGCCGGAGGTGGCCGCCTCGGGCGTGCGCACGGACAGGCCGATCAGGGCGCCGATCCAGGTGAACGCGTACCCGAGCAGGAGCAGCAGACCGAAGGCCGCCAGGACCTTGCCGGCGTTGGTGTCCCCCACCGTCCCGGTACGCCAGCCGACCAGCAGCGCGACCACGGCGAGGACGAGCAGGGTCAGTGCCGTCTGGACCAGGTCGGCGAGGGTGCGCCCGGTGAGCACCGCGCCGCGCGCCATGGGCAGCGAGCGGAAGCGGTCGATGAGGCCCTTGTGCATGTCGTCGGCGATGCCGGCGCCGGAGCTGGCGGTGGCGAAGGTGACGGTCTGCGCGAAGATGCCGGCCATGAGGAAGTTCTTGTAGGCGGTAGGGCTGGTGCTGCCGCCGATCTGCATGGAGCCGCCGAAGACGTAGGTGAACAGCACCACGAACATGATCGGCTGGATGAGCCCGAAAATCACCATTTCGGGAATCCTGGACATGCGGATCAGATTCCGCTGGGCGACGATCAGCGAGTCCCGGACGGACTGGCCGAGGGGGTTGCGGGGTGCCGCGACCGGCACGGTGTCGGTGACGGCGCTCATTTCACGTTCTCCTTGGTCTTCGCGGCACTCTTCGCGGCGGTCTTGGCGGCGCCGTTCTCCGCGCCCTTCTCCTCGTCCTTCACTTCGGCCACGTGTCCCGTCAGGGACAGGAAGACGTCGTCGAGGGTGGGACGGCGCAGCCCTATGTCGTCGATCTCGATGCCGCGGGTGTCCAGCTCGCGGATGACCTCGGCGAGCAGCTTGGCACCGCCGGTGACGGGCACCGTGAGCTTGCGGGTGTGCTCCTCGACCGTGGTGTCGCCCTTGCCGAATCCGTGCAGCACCTCCTCGGCGGTCGCGATGTGCTCGCGCTCGTGCACCACGACCTCCACGCGCTCGCCGCCGGTGCGGGCCTTGAGCTGGTCGGAGGTGCCCTTGGCGATGACGCGGCCCTGGTCGACGACCGCGATGTCATGGGCGAGGTGGTCGGCCTCTTCCAGGTACTGGGTGGTGAGCAGCAGGGTCGTCCCTCCCGAGACCAGCTGCTTGATGACCTCCCAGAGCTGCTGCCGGTTGCGCGGGTCGAGACCGGTCGTCGGCTCGTCCATGAACATCACGGGCGGGGAGACCACGAGGGCCGCCGCGAGGTCGAGCCGGCGGCGCATGCCCCCGGAGTAGGTCTTGGTGGGCCGGTCGGCGGCGTCCGTGAGGTTGAACTGCTCCAGCAGCTCCTCCGCGCGGGTCTTCGCCGCCTTGGCCCTCATCTGGTACAGCCGGCCCACCATCTGCAGGTTCTCCCGGCCGGTCAGGTATTCGTCGACGGCCGCGAACTGGCCGGAGAGGCCGATGGAACGGCGTACGGCGTCGGGGTGTTTGAGCACGTCGATGCCCGCGACGACCGCCTGGCCGCGGTCGGGGCGCAGCAGGGTCGTCAGACAGCGGACGGTCGTCGTCTTACCCGCGCCGTTCGGCCCGAGCAGTCCGAGGACCGTGCCCTCGGGGACGTCGAGGTCGACGCCGTCCAATGCCTTTACGTCGCCGAAGGTCTTCACCAGGCCTTCGGCATAGATGGCGCCTGGCATATGAGTCTCCACGTCTTCGGGGATGCTTCGTCGGGATGCATCGTCGGGATGCTTCGGAGGATCCGCGGCACAGACTAACGCGATGTATCGCGTCCCTCAATGGAAATACTCGAACGAGTGAACCCCGAGGCCACTGCCTCAGGCGATGACCGTGTAACCCGCCTCGCGCAACGCCTGGCCGACCTCGACGCAGTGCGCCGGTCCCTTCGTCTCGAGGTGCAGCTCCACCTCCGCCTCCGTGAGCCCGAGCCGGGGATCGGTCCGTACATGGCTCACGTCGAGGACGTTAGCGTCCACCACTGACAACACCCCGAGAAGCGTGGCGAGGGCGCCGGGACGGTCGGTCAGCCGCAGCCGAACGGCCAGGTAGCGGCCCTGCGCGGCCATGCCGTGCCGCAGGACGCGCTGGAGCAGCACCGGATCGACGTTGCCGCCGGAGAGCACCGCGACGACCGGCCCGGGAAAGGCCCCGGGGTCGCTCAGCAGCGCGGCGACCGGACTGGCACCGGCCGGCTCGACGACCAGCTTGGCCCGCTCCAGGCACAGCAGCAGCGCCGCGGACAGCTCGTCCTCGCTGACCGTGCGGACCTCGTCGACGAGGTCGCCGATGATGCCGAACGGCACGTCGCCGGGCCGCCCGACCTTGATGCCGTCGGCCATCGTCGCCGGGTTCTCGATCGCAACGGGCCGCCCGGCCGCGAGTGAGGGCGGATAGGCCGCCGAGCCCGCCGCCTGCACACCGACGATCCGCACCTCCGGCCGGAGCGCCTTGACCGCCACCGCGATGCCGGCCGCGAGCCCGCCGCCGCCGATGCCGACGACGATCGTGCGCACCTCCGGGCACTGCTCCAGGATCTCCAGGCCCACCGTGCCCTGCCCCGCGATGATGTCCGGGTGGTCGAAGGGGTGGATGAACACCGCGCCGGTCTCGTCCGCGTACTCCTGGGCGGCGGCCAGGGTCTCGTCGACCACCTGACCGTGCAGGCGCACCTCGGCGCCGTAGTCACGGGTGGCGCTGATCTTGGGCAGCGGTGCGCCCTTCGGCATGAACACGGTGGCGTGCACCCCGAGCAGCGCGGAGGCCAGCGCCACGCCCTGCGCGTGGTTGCCGGCGCTCGCCGCGACCACCCCGGCGGCCCGTTCCTCGGGCAGCAGCCCGGCGATCCGCACGTACGCGCCGCGCAGCTTGAACGAACCCGTCCGCTGGAGGTTCTCGCACTTCAGGTGCACCGGCGCGGAGACGAGCTGGGACAGGTGCCGGCTGCCCTCCATCGCGGTCACCCGCGCCACCCCCGACAGCATCTTCTGTGCGCCGCGCACGTCGTCGAGGGTCACGGGCAGGAAGGAGTCAGCCGTGCTGTAGCTCATGACTCCAGTCTCGCAGTTCACAGTCGTGAGCGACTGGTGTGACCAAGCTCCGAGACCGGTTTGCGCAGCGCCGGTACGGCCCACCCCCCGGCCGCGTACTCTGTCCCCCAACCCAGCACCCCCTTCATGAAGTGAGCCCCCGGCCATGCCCACAACACCTGAAATGTCGATGGACATGACGACCGTCGGTGACACCGGTCTCCTCGACACGTTGCAGCACGAGGTCGCGGTGTTCGCCCGCCGTGCCGAACAGACCCGGCTCGGCGGCGTCGGGCAGGTGCGCAACTCCATGGACCGCGCCGCATACCTGCTGCTCAACCGCCTCGACAAGGAAGGCCCGATGGGTGTCAAGGCGCTCGCCGCGAGCATGGGCATCGACTCCTCGACGGTCACCCGGCAGGTTGCTCCACTCGTGGACACCGGGCTCGTGAAGCGCACCTCGCACCCCGAGGACGGGCGCGCGGTGGTGCTCCAGCTGTCGCCGCGCGGGCTGTCCCGGCTGGAGGAAGTGCGCTCGTCCAGGCGCCAGTTGATGGCCGAGCTGACACACGACTGGGCACCGGAGGAGCGCGAGACGTTCTGCACGCTCCTGACGCGCTTCAACACCGCGCTCTCCGCGCGCATGACGGTCCAGGGCGTCCCGGGGCCGGAGACGCCGACGGCCTCCTGAGCCGCCCCGCTCAGCCCCCGGCGGCGGGTCCGCACACGCGCGTGGCGCACGACTCTTGACCGCGGGCCGCCACTGGCCTCATATGAGACCAGACGGCCCCGGGGGGAGGCGCGGTGCAAGAACGGCAGGCGTCCGGACACGCCCGCCGTGCCCGGGAGTTCGAGGCGTTCGTCGCGGGTGCGGGCGGGCGGCTGCTGCATGCCGCCACACTGCTCACGGCGGAGGCGCCGGACGACAACCCGCGCGCCCGGCACCTGCTGACGCTGGCGCTCGCGCACACGTACGCGTGCTGGGACCGGCTGCGCGGGGAGGACCCGTACGACTGCGCCCGCCAGTACCTGGCCACACGGTTCGCCCGCGGCGCCTGGCACGAGTACGGCGGCTTCGCCCGCCCCCGCCCGCACCCCCGCGGCGCCCTGGCCGTCCTCACACCCCAGGAACGCCTGATCGTCGTCCTGCGGCTGTACGAAGGAGTGGCCGAGGAACAGGTGGCGGCGCTGCTCGGGCTGTCGCTGGAGCGGGTCTGCGTCATCTGCGACCGCGCGACGGCCACCGTGCTGGACCCGCCCCGCAGGCAGCCGCCGAAGGTGGCGGGCGCCGAGGTGGCGCCGTCATGAACCGGTCCGCACGTGAGGCCACCGTGCGGCACATGATGGAGCGGACGTCGCCGCGGGTGCCGCCGGAGCTGTACGCGGACGCCGTGCGGCGCGGCGGCCGCCTGCTGCGCCGCAGGGCCGCGGCCCGCCGCCTGCTGTGGCTGCTGCTGTGCGCCGCGTGCGTCGCCTTCACCGTCTGGGCGGCGCGGGTACACCCCTGGGTGGAGCCGCCGTCCCAGACGACTCCACCGCTGACCGGCTGGTGAGCTGACCGGATGGTGAGCTGACCGGCCGGTCTCCCGCCGGGAGCCGGGACTAGCCGAGGGCCTGCTGGAGGTCCTCCAGGAGGTCCTCGACGTTCTCGATTCCCACGGAGAGGCGGACCAGGTCGGCGGGAACCTCCAGGGCCGAGCCGGCCGCGGACGCGTGGGTCATGCGCCCCGGGTGCTCGATCAGCGACTCGACACCGCCGAGGGATTCGCCGAGCGTGAAGACCTTCGCCCGGTTGCACACCTCGACGGCCGCCTCCTCGCCGCCCTCGACCCGGAAGGAGACCATGCCGCCGAACGCCCTCATCTGCTTGGCGGCGACCTCGTGACCGGGGTGCTCGGGCAGCCCCGGGTACAGGACGCTCGTCACGCGCGCGTGCCGGGTGAGCATGTCGGCGATCTTCGTGGCGTTCTCGCTGTGCCGGTCCATGCGCACCGAAAGCGTCTTGGTGCCGCGCAGCACCAGCCAGGAGTCGAAGGGCCCGGCGACCGCGCCCATCGCGTTCTGGTGATACACCAGCTCCTCGCCCAGCCCCTCGTCCGCCGTGATCAGCGCACCGCCGACGACGTCCGAGTGGCCGCCCATGTACTTGGTCAGGGAGTGCACGACGACGTCCGCGCCGAGCGCGAGCGGCTGCTGGAGGTAGGGCGTGGCGAAGGTGTTGTCCACGACGAGCTTCGCCCCGGCGGCGTGGGCGACCTGGGCGACGGCGGCGATGTCGGTGATGCCGAGCAACGGGTTGGAGGGGGTCTCCACCCAGACCGCCTTGGTCTTCGGGGTGATGGCGGCCCGTACGGCGGCCGGATCACTGGTGTCGGCGACGGACCACTCGACCCCCCACCGGGTGACCACCTTCGCGAACAGGCGGAACGTACCGCCGTACGCGTCGTTGGGAATGACGACGTGGTCACCGGGGCTGAGCAGCGTACGCAACAGGGTGTCCTCGGCCGCCAGCCCGGACGCGAACGCCAGGCCCCTTCGACCGCCCTCGAGGGCGGCGAGGTTCTCCTCCAGGGCGGTCCTGGTCGGGTTGGCGCTGCGGCTGTACTCGTAACCGCCGCGCAGGCCGCCGACGCCGTCCTGCTTGTAGGTCGAGACCTGGTAGATCGGCGGGACGACCGCGCCGGTCAGGGGATCGGCGGTGTTGCCCGCGTGGATCGCGAGGGTCTCGAAATGCTGACTGATGTGCCTGTCGCTCATGGGGACCGAGCGTAATGCGCTCGCGGGGCTGATGACGGACGCCGGGCCCCGGACGGCGGGGGCGGAAGGTTTTCCACAGGTGCCGCGAACCGGTTGGCCAATTGTCGGCGGCGTCTGGTTCGCTTGACGCATGGCGATTCTCTGGGTCCTGATTGCGCTGCTCATGATGAGCTTCGTGCTGCTCCCGACGCTGCGGCGCAGGCGCGGGATGATCGAGCTGGTGTCTCCGGACCACCCGGACGCCGCGGACCCGGCGGACTACGGCTTCGTGCGCCAGGAGGAGCTGGACATCCGGATGCCCGGCCCCGACCAGGACCTGCTGGACGTCCTGGACCTGGTGCAGCGCACGCAGGACTACCGCGCGGCGGCGCAGCTGCTGGCCGGCACCGAGACCGAGGGCGAGCCGCGCTGGCAGCGCGTGCAGGCCTTCGCGGGCGCGGCGGCGCTGGAGCTGCAACAGCGGCCCGGAGGGGTCCACGAGACGCCCGGCGGGCAGTGGCTGCGGGTGTGGCGGGCCGAGCAGCCCAAGGACGCGGGCGGCGCCGCCGTGCACGCGGAGTTCCTGGTGCAGCAGGCGTGGCGCACGTCGACGCCGGGCTCGGACGAGTTCCGGATCATCATGGAGGAAGCCCGGGACGCCTGCGCCCAGGCGGCCCTGCTGGCGCCCGGCGACCCGGTCCCGCACATCGTCGAGCTGTCGGTGGCGCGCGGACTGGCCTACTCCCAGCCGGAGTTCGAGAAGCTCTGGCTGAGGATCCTGGACCGCGCCCCCAACCACATGGGCGCCCATCTCGCGGCCCTGCACTACTGGTGCGAGAAGTGGCACGGCTCCCGCGAGCTGGCGTACTCCTTCGCGGAGGCCGCCGCGGCCCGTGCCCCGCAGGGCTCCCTGCTGGCCGCGATGCCGCTGTTCGCGGTGTTCGAGCACCTCCCCGAGGTGAACCTGGTCAGCAGCTTCTACCAGAGCGAGGTCGTCACCAAGGCGATCCACGGCGCGCTCCACGCGGTGCACGCGGCGCGCCCCGACGACCCGATGCAGGCGCACGTCCGCCACCTGCTGGTCTTCTTCCTGGTGCGCGCCGAGCGCTGGGCGGAGGCCATGAACCAGCTGATACACGTCGACGGCCACGTCGGCGCCCTCCCCTGGATCCTGTCCGCCGACCCGGCCGCCGAGTTCGCCCTGCACCGCGCCCTGGCCGTCGCGGGCTACGAGGCGAACGGCGGCAGCCCGGCGACCCTGCTCACCTGACCGGGGCCGGAATCCGGGCGGCGCCGGAAGCGTTGTGCGGGGTGCCGCCGACGCCTCCGTACGGGCGGCACACCCCAGACCGACAGGGAGATCTCATGCTCTTCGGCCGTACGCCCCAACTGCCCACCGCCGAGCAGGCGCTCAAGGGCCGGCCCGCTCCCGCGTTCGAGGTCCCCGACCGCCACACCGTCCTCGGCAATCCGCTCCAGGGCCCCTACCCCGAGGGTCTGGAGGTCGCCGACTTCGGCCTGGGCTGCTTCTGGGGCGCCGAGCGCAAGTTCTGGCAGCTCCCGGCAGGGGTGTGGACGACCCTGGTCGGCTACCAGGGCGGCCACACCGAGAACCCGGTGTACGAGGAGGTCTGCTCGGGCCTGACCGGCCACACGGAGGCCGTCCGCGTGGTCTACGACCCGAAGCTGATCTCGTACGACCGCCTCCTGAAGACCTTCTGGGAGTCCCACAACCCCACCCAGGGCTTCCGCCAGGGCAACGACGTGGGCACCCAGTACCGCTCCGCGATCTACACCCACACCCCCGAACAGTCCGCCACCGCCGAGGCCTCCCGCACCGCCTACCAGAAGCTCCTGACCGCCTCCGGCCACGGCAAGATCACCACCGAGATCCTCCCGTCCGAGGGCCGCCCCTTCTACCCGGCCGAGGCGTACCACCAGCAGTACCTCGACAAGAACCCGGCGGGGTACTGCGGGCTGGGAGGGACGGGGGTCAAGCTAAGTACCCCGTTCGAGACCAACTGGGGAGCCTCCTGCCCGATCGGCATTGCGCCGGCGCCCGAGGTGACCGACAAGTAACCAGTGGTGCGAGCCCTGGCACTTGATGATGGGGGGGGAGCCGTGGCACGGCATCTCGTTCAGTGCTACGGCTCGACTCCCCCGAGCAGCCCCCACTCGTCCAGGCCTGAGTAGATGAGCGCTGTGCGACCCCGGAGAAACGAGAAACACTCGGCCTCCCCTGAATAGATCGCCACCAACGAGTCGGTTCCCCGCCACCAAGTGTCCGCCAGCCCCCTCACCTCGCGCACCGGCTCGTAGGAGTCCAGAGCAATCCGGTCGACGTCGTCACCCGTGGCCTTGGTGACCTGCTTCGCCCACATGGCTGCGTGATGGGCCAGTGCGAGCGACTCCACCCAGCCCTCAACGGTCGTGTGAAGGGGCACCCACCGACCTGCATGGATGCCGAACTCACCGCCCGGTCCGATCATGAATGAGTAGGGGACGGCGGTCCGCTGTGTGCCTGCTTCGAACCACCAGCCTTCGGCCGGTGAGCCTTCAGGCGAGTCGGGATCGAAGTACTTGGGGCCTCCGTCGTATTGCGGAGCGGGCGGCAAGAGCAGTCCGCCCCATCGCGCTTCAAAGGTCGCCATCCGGTCGATCACCGCAGACGGGACGTCCCGGTCAAGCCACCACTGCCTGTGTTCCTCAACCGGCCGGACGTCGACCTTGATGCCGTGCACACTGACAAAGTTCCGGGCTCTACGCGTCAGCCTGTCGGGTACGTCGTTGATGAGGTTGAGGTTCACCAAGGGGACGCTACCGGGTATGGCGATTCGCCTGTCGGCTGTCCCGTTGCCCATGCGCGTCGAAAATCAGTGGCTCCCCGCACGGACCGGCCCGACGCTGTACGCCATGGAACGACCGCAACATGAGATCCGCGCGGCCTACGGAGCCTCCACGATCACCGTCTATCAGGCGTACCCTCCGGAGCTTGGCCTGCCCGCCGTCCGGGAAGGCAGGTTTCCCGCCTCGTGGAAGCGGAGCCGGATGACGTGGATCAAGCCATCGTTCCTGTGGATGATGTATCGCTGCGGCTGGGGCACGAAGCCGGGACAGGAGACGGTTCTTGCCGTCGAGATCACTCGCGACGGCTTCGAGTGGGCGCTGCGCAACGCGTGCCTGTCGAGTTACGTCCGTAGGCTGCACTCCGACCGCAGCACCTGGCAACGCCAGTTGAAGCGCTCACCGACCCGCGTCCAGTGGGACCCCGAACGTGATCTGCACCTCCAGCCCCTGCCCTACCGCGCGCTGCAACTCGGGCTCTCCGGTGAGGCCGTAGAGCGTTACGCGGACGAGTGGACGGTCTCCATCAGTGACGTGACTCCGCTCGCCTACGAGATCCACGAACTCGTCAACCACGGCGACCTGGACGCGGCGACCCGACTGTTACCCAAGGAGCGGCCATACCCAGCTGAGGGCGAACTACTGACCCATCTGTACTCCTGACCGTGCACGCCCGCCCGGAAGTCGGCTGCCACCACGGGTCACATGGCAGCACAGGCTCGCCGGGACGGGGGTCAAGCTAAGTGACCCGTTCGAGACGAACTGGGGTGCGTCTTGCCCGACGGGCATCGCTCCGGCGCCGGAAGCCACGGAGCAGTAGCCCACCAAGCTCACATCCCACCCATCGACCGTGCCGCCGATCACTCGGGACGGTGCCACGGCCGTATGGCCCACATCCGAGCGATTGGCTCCGCAGGGCGTCAGCCTTCCTGGAGCGGGGTTTCGGCCAAACCGTCCGCTGAGGGCATGGCTCGCTAAGCCGCTCGCCACGATTACAGACATGGCGACCTCGGGGGCAAGAAGCAGTCGGCTCGGCGGTTTAGGGCAGTGGTGGGGGGTCCTGGCTGGCGCTCTACTCATCGCCGCGTGGATCAATAGGGCAGCGGGTCCAGCGGTGATCGTCGTTCTGTCCGCCGCTGTGCTTCTCTGGTCTTTCTTTCAAGCGCCGGTGACCTGTGGAGCGCCAGTCAGGGGACGGGACGACGGCTGCCGTAACAACGCAACCGGCCTCCTCATGGGCTGCCACATCCGCCAGCACCGGTGGCAGAAGCTCAAGATGCTTATCCTTCGACGTCAAGTACGCGCGTTCTGCTCCGGTCTGTTCTCAGACGGCAAGGCCACCCTCGTCACGCTGGCCGCGATCGGCAGCTTCCTGTCCGGCCTCGTGGCCTTCATCCCCGGCGTCGCGGTCAACTGATCCTTCTGATGCCCACAGGCGGAATTGGTGCGACCTACTAAAGAGCTCATCGGGTGGTCACGCTACAAATCCATGGGTGACGCCAGCGTCGCTTTCTACCAGTGGTGACCAGCGGAAACAGGGTTTTTGGCGTACGCCAACACGTACAACGGCGGCAACACATCAAACGTCGTTAAAGCCAAAAAGCGGCTCCATGTCACGCCAATTGAAGGTCCCGGTACTACTGCTGTATAAGGTTCCCCAAAATGCAACATGGAGGCCATATTCAACGCCCGCAGAGAATGGAATAACCACAATTTTCAGGCTGGATCCTGACGGCCCAAGAAGACCGGGAATTCCCGTAGGGGATCGCGTTAGGTCGGTCAACGAAAGATCATACTGACGCTCTTCCAGTTCACCGAAAAAGTCACGCAGCGTCTTTTTTCCATTCAAGTATTTCAATACGTGATTGATCGGTACCGGGTGACTGGCGTACCTGACCGGAAATAGAAGGTGGCCCTGCAGGACTGGATATTCCTTCGATCTTACGAGAATGGACGATCCGCCCATTGTTCGCACCGCACTGTTAAGCTCCCGAAGGACTTCCCTCGTCAGGACAACGCTGTAAGGCAGCCGCTTAACCCCGGTCCCATTCACCACTTCAACGGCACGGTCATGGGCACGCTGAAGGCGGGACGGGATTTCTGCGGCCAGTTTCACCGGAAGGTGAATTCCCGCGCCAAGTACTTCACTAGTAGCCAGATCGCTAACAGAGCGCTCATCCACCTTCAGGCCGAATATACGGTCAGCCTCGGCGAGAAGTTGACTTGGTGTCAACATGTGCAAATCTACGCCAGCCCGCTTCTTTAGCTCGACGCGAAGCTCAGTCCTCGGACGAGCGGAGCCTTGACTCCCGCTTGAGGTCCACCAATCCTCCTTCACGTCTCCGGTCACCAGTAGCACCTCACGTCTGCGCTGCTCCGCCTCGACGAGAATTTGTGCCCAGATTATGTAGTCTCCCGCCGCCTGTTCGGGTGATTTGCCTGATTGGAAATCCTTATATCCAGGAGGAATCTCCTCGGTCGCTCGCCTAGCAGCCTCACTAAGCGCTTCGGCATAAAGCTGCTCAGAGAACGGGTCACCAATCCTACCGCGAAGAAGTGGCTCCAGTTGGCGCAAGACTGGATCTGTAGAAGTGGAAGACGTCCCTTCTAGGGCATCTTTCTTGGCCTGATCTTCGATGAAGTCTTTTAGCTCGGAAAAAGTCTCAAGCACGGATTGGGTTGCCGTATTAACGCGTCGGTGAGCCTCACCGTCATTCATCAAGTGAACGTCTTTTAGCCAGCGCTCCAAGGCGTCCTTCATGGAACGAGAAACCTTGTCGAGAGCCGCGCCAGCTTCGCGGGCTTTACTCTTATGGTGGCCGCGCACGGATGGCAGATCTCGATTTCTCCAAAATTCAGAAAGCACCTGATGAGGTATCCAGATCTGCCCTCTCAACTGATTCAGTACGGCGAACGTATCTCTACGGGTGCGTTCGTTCGACCTGTAAAGATTAATGAGAACGTTCGTATCGAGGACGATAATTGCAGAGGAGAACAGTCGCTGATAGTCAGCCTGAGATGGCGTGCGATAGGCGTCGTCACAATCGAAGATCCCGCGCTCTTGCGTCGACTCAGGCACGACCGCCCCCAGCGCCTGCTCTTCCTTCTCCACCGATCCCCCCGACGCTCGCCCGGTACCGTGCCTAGTCTCCCATTTGGTCAACGGGTTTAACAGCGATATGCATGACGTACTGATCAACGGCACCACTGGGGTGCTGGTCGCCCTCTTATCAACATCACGGGCTGTCAGCCCCTCGCGCTACGTGGCTCATGGTGTTACAGAGGCTGTCTCATCAGTCAGTGACCTGTGGGGTACGCCACCGGCAGCACACAACCAAGCCGGCCGAGGTCACTGACGCCAAGCACGACCAGACCTGCTCGCACCACGACACGCGGCCTGAAAAGCGGATGGCCTATCGCGCCCACCTGCGCTGGTTGGTCTCTGGAGGGGGGCCGGGGAGGAGAATCCGGAATCGCGTTCGGGACGAAGGTGCCTGACCATAGACGTCCGCATGGACGTGCGAAACTACTGAGCTTCCCATGCTGAGGGCTCTTTCTCTCGCTCAGACGGCGTTCTCCTGGGTACCGTCGTGGTCGTGTGTCCGGTGTACGTCGGGTTGGTCACCCGTGGGCGTGCGCTGGTTGATCGCGCGCGACTAGGGGAGCTGGTACGGGCATGGCGGTTGACGCTGCTCGATCGGAAGAAGGGTTCACGTCGGCGGGGGCTGCGCGGGTGATGAGTGCCGCGTGCCGGGCGGCGGGGCTGGATGGCGGGGGCGCGGAGCTGATCCGGTTCGGGGAGAACGCTCTGTTCCGGCTGGCCTCGGTACCTGTGGTCGTGCGTGTGGCGCGGGGGGAGGAGTGGCTACCCAAAGCGCGCATCGAGGTAGCCGTGTCGCGGTGGCTGGCAAAGGAGGGCTTCCCCGGGGCGCGCATCCTCGATGACCTCGAACAGCCACTCGTGGTCGACGGTCACCCGGTGACCTTCTGGCATCTCATCCGTGAGGGTGACCGTAAGGCAACGTACGGGGAACTGGGCGGCATCCTGCGAGATCTCCACTCCATGACCCTGCCGGCCGGGGTGGAGTTTCCCTCGTTCGATCCCTTCGACAAGCAAGAACTGCGGATCAACCGGGCCCCGATTCCGGAGGACGATCGGGCCTTCTTGCGGAAGCGCTGGCGTGAGCTGCGTGATCAGTTCGGAGAGCTGAGCTTCGAGACGCCCAAGGGACCTGTGCATGGTGACGCTCACGTCCAAAACCTCATGGTGGACGATCAAGGGCACGTCATCCTGATCGACTTTGAGGCGTTCTGCTTCGATCACCCGGAATGGGACCTGATGGTCACGGCCACGGAGCATCACAGTCTTGGCTGGCAGACCGACGAGCAGTACGCCGACTTCGTGCGGGCCTACGGGCGCGACCTGTACGACTGGCACGGTTATGGCACGCTTCGACGGCTCCAAGAGTTCGGCATGACGACGTGGCTCATGCAGAACGTGCGGGAGGACGGGAGGACGGCTGCCGAGTACCGCCGGCGCATCTCGGCCCTGCGCAACGACGACGCGCCTCGGGACTGGCGGCCGTGGTAGCCGCTATTCGTCGTCGTCCAGCCGGGCCAGTGCCTCACTCACCTTCTCGTTGAAGGCGACCACGGCGGGGTGGGCCGCGTGCGGGCTCACCTCGGCCTGGAAGTCGGTCACGTAGCGCTGGAAGCGGGAGGACTGGAGGGAGTCTCCGCCGTCGACTGCGAGACTCGCGGTGGCGACCGCGGCTTCCAACTCGCCGTTTATGAGCTGGCTTTGGGCGAGCACCATGCGGCAGAAACCAAGGGTGCGGGCGTACGCCGGGTCGGTGCTGTCGACGGCGCGCTGCGCCTGCTCGACTGCTTCCCGGCGCATCCGCAGATCGCGGAAGCAGTGGCAGAACTCGCCCGTGAGTTCCGCTTCGTCGAAGTAGCCGAGCCATGCGGGGTCGTCGGCGCTGTCGGCCTGCTCGAAGTGGCGTGCCGCCTCGTTCATCGCGCGAGCTGCGCCTACCTTCTCGCCTGCGTTGGAGAGGGCTCGGGCCTCCATCGCCCAATAGTTGGACATGGCGCGTGGGGTGGCTCGGCCCTTGGCGCCCTCGACGGCGGCGCGGGCCAGTTGGATGGCCTGGGCGTGGTGGCCGAGATAGTTCGCCTGGTGGCTGAGGTTGCCGAGGATGCGGGCGCCGAACATGCGGTCATCGATGACCTGCGTCAGCCGGAGCGTGGACGACAGGTAGCGGTGGGCGAGCCGGTGGTTCCCAGTGTCGTACGCGGTCCACGCGAGAAGCTGAGAGACCTCGGCGGCGGCGCCGAATAAGGCGGTGCCCACCTTTTCGCTGTAGGTGACTTCCAGCAGCGGCAGGACTTCGTGGCGGAAGTAGTGGCGCAGTGCCTTGTGGCCGTGGCCTCCGCCGTACTTGAAGTCGAGCTGCATGAACATGCCTGCGGCGTCCCTGATCGCACGCACGTCGCGCATGCCGACGCGTTGGCGTCCGGGGCGATCGGCTTGGATGCCATCGGGGCGCGCGATCATCCATGACAGGACAGCGGAGCTAAGGTCACCGTCGGCAACGATCAGCGGGTCGTCGGCCGGGGTCTCAGACCGCTCGTCGGCAAGACTGCCCAGTGTGGAGAGCACATCGGGAACGGTGCTCGGATAGCCGACCGGCTGAGGCGCGGCGGCCTGCGGGAGATCGAAAAAGCCGAGATCGGCCGACGTGATGCGGCGGCCAAGCTTGGTGCCCAGGACATCCGCCATGACCGACGCTGCTTCGGGCCGGATGCCTGATCCGTTCCGCCATCGCTGCACGGAGATATGCGTGGTCCGGAGATCAAGGCCACGGTGATCGGCGGTTTCCTGCATGCGCTTCGCCAGGCCCTTGTTCGAGACCTGCGCCTCTTCCATGATCGCGATCAACTTCGCGTTTGGCTCTCGGCTCATGCTCCCCTGCCAACCCGAGAATTACGGCGAGTGCCCATCGTGTCACAGCAGTCTCGCCTTGGGGGGGGTCCATTAGTGAACCCCCCTTGCGTTTGCCGGTGTTCACGTGAACCCCCTGGTGAACGCTCCCGGTCACATGCCTTCCGCCGTGTACTGGCTTGCGTGCAGCAAGCGGTGACGTGAGGGCCGTCGAGGCTCGGAAGGGAACGTGATGGATGCGGGGAAAGCCCAGCACGTGGCAAGCGAGTTGGACGCGTACGCGCACTGGTTCGTGGCACCGGATCCGCGTTCTGGCGGTCGGTTCCTGGCGCTGATGCTCTTCGCCGAGTGCGCCGGCACTGCTCGCGTCGCGCGCGACACGACTTCTGTGTTTCTTCGGGGTGCGGTCGCAGACGAGGTGATGCACGATGCCCGGCTGGTTGTCTCGGAGCTGGTCGGCAACGTGGTGAATCACGCCGTGCCGGATCGCCACCAGACCCGTCCCGGCGGCTGCCGGCGCATCGACGTGACCTTCAAGCTGTACCCGAAATGGTTCTTCATCGGCGTCACGGATGAGGACTCGACGGCTCCGCTGCTCCCCATGGGTGACTGGCTCGCGCCGGAGCTGGTGGGGGAACTGTCAGAGGCGGTCCTGCCGGACAGCGGGCGTGGGCTCATGATCGCTCAGCGGGTGGCGACGGCTGTCTGGTGGACGCCGGGTGAGCAGGGCGGCAAGACGGTCTGGTGCCGCTTCGACCTGGACAGTGGAGCCGAGCTCACGCCCATCTGATGAACTCCGGGCCCGTCACCTGCCTCACTCCCTCGCGATCGGGAGTTGGCGGCGGCTCGGACACCGGCCGGAGTCTGACCCACTCCGACCACTGGCGCGGTCTCTCCTGTTTCCGGGGGCTCCCCTTCCGGCCGAGGGGCCGCGCCTCACAACCACAAATGACACCGGGCCACCCCTGCCCTGGTAAGCGATGGGTGGCCCGGCTGGGAACACGGCGGTTCCCGGTACCTGATGGTACCGGGGCCGTCGTGCTGCGTTTTGGCCCTGGCACAAGGAAGTTGATGATCCGTTACCTAGATCAGGGCAGAGGTGGACAAGGTGACTGGCTTCGGTGAGGACCGGTTGGGCGACGGTCTTGAGGTCACGGGTGTGGACTCCGGGCTGTGGGTGTCCGGCGTCGACTACATCGAAGGCTGGCGTACGGCGCGCGAGTCGGCCGATCGTTTGAACCGGGCGCTCCTGGGCGTGGGACTGGAGCTGTCTGCCGTACGGGCCGTCGCCTCGACGAACGAGGATGGTCGCGGGGTTGTGCGGTTGGTGGGCTGGCCGGACGCCGTGGACAGGCTTGCCCAGCTCCTGGAGGGGCGCGCGGACGGCAATGGTGGTGCCGCGTGAGGGGGCCTTTCGCTGGTGAGCGGCGCGCCTGGGCACGTCGCCGGCCGGAGAGACTTTGGGCTGGAGCTGCCATGGGGCGAGTGAACAGGGGGCCCTACGCTGGCCCGGCGAATCGGGCAGGCACTGGTCCTGCCCGCGTATGTGCCCGATGGGCCCCCTGTTCTTCGAGGCTCGCCCCATGGTGGCTGCCTAAAGTCTCGGAGGCTGTCGACCCCCAGCCCCGTCGGCCTCGGCCTGCGACGACTGGTCGACGCCTCGACTTCTCGAACGTGCTGCGGGCGGGGGCGCCTGGTGACCGGACGGGACCGGCGTCCACGCCGCACGCCCGGCCGGGGCGGCCGGGCGACCCGGCGCGCCGCAGGCGCGCCCTTGAGGAAGTGAAGGCTGTTTCGACCGATTGCCGTTGGCGCTCAAGTGCGGGTGCGTCGCGTGGGCTGCTTGTCGGCGGTGATCCCGTAGGCGAGTTCGGCACGGTCCGCCCCGAAGCGCAGCTCTTCAAGGATCAGCGGGCGGTCGTCGGCTCCGTGCGCGACGCGGGCCACATGCAAGACCGGGGTCGCGTCTGGGAGCTGGAGCGTGGTCCGCTCATCGGGCAGCGGCATGCGCGCGCGTACGGTCTCGGACCAGGACAGCGGGTGTCCGTCCTGGCTGAGCAGCCGGTAGATCGCGGCGGGGCGTTTGCACGGCTCGTCGGCAAGGAGCGGAACGGCTTCGGCGACCTCGAACGGGATCAGCGTGCGGTGCATCGCGCGCGTCCCCGTAGCGGGGTCGACCAAGAGCCGGTCGCACCCGAACAGCGCTTCCTCCTCGCCGAGCTGGAGAAGTCGGCCGGTGTCCTTCGTGGTGCGGGCGCGGTAGCTGCTCGGCGCCTCGGCCTCCTGCCAGGTGTCGCCGTTGGGCATGACGAACTTGCCCTCGGCGGTGCGGCTGATACGGCGCTCGATGGTGAGGACGGGCTGTCCGCTGGAGCGGACGAAGCTGCCCTTGCCGTGGCGGACGTCGATCAGGCCTTCTGCCCGGAGTGCCGCAACCGCGTTACGGACCGTGGGGCGGGAAACGCCGTAGCGGGCCATGAGCTGGGCCTCGGACGGCAGCAGGGATTCGGGCGCAAACTCGCCGGACAGGATCGACTCTCGGATCGCTGCGGCCACCTGCTGGTAGAGGGCTCCGGGGCGCTGGATCTCTGACATCTCGGCATCTCCGGGTTGAAGTCGTAGGCACGTCGCACGCGCGACATCACTCGTCAGCATAAGTAGTTGCACCCTCGCCGTACAGCACTCCATAGTCATCACTCGTAAGGACAAGTGACGTCCGTACATGACGGGCGTCCCGACTGGCCAGGGAGGCCAAAGATCATGCAGTCCATTCCCGTGGACACGGCGCGTCTGGGCGTACTGCGGTGCGCCATCGCGCCCGAAGCAAAGATCACCAACTCCGAGACACAGGAGGTCAAGAGGGACCGGGACGGCAACCCGGTCTGGACCGTGGCCGTGACCGTGCGGCAGGACGGGCGGCGTATCTCCGTCATCGAGATCGCTGTGAGCGGTCAGCCGAAGGGCATCGAGGAAGGGCAGATCGTCAAGGTCACCGGGCTGACGGCGTTCATGTGGTCGATGGGCGACCGGCACGGCGTCAGCTTCCGGGCCGACGCGATCACGCCCGTGCACGGCGGTCCGGCGGCGCACACCAAAGGCGGTGACGCGTGATGGAACCGATCCTTCTTGCCTTCGCGCTCGCCATTCTGGCGTGGCTGCTCGTCCTCGGCGACCTGGTCCGCCGGCACCGTCCGGCCTGGCACTGGTACCTCATCGGTTACCCGGCCACCGCCTTCCGCGTGATGTTCACCTGGCGCAAGGTCGCCATGCTCAACGACCTCGCAGTCTCGCACCGCCCGCCGCGGGGGCTGCTCGGCGACCTGGTGGTCAAGGGCGATCCGCTGCGGCCCGTGGCTCCCCGGATTTCCTTCCCGCGCGCCACCCGCTTGGGGCTGACCGTGGCCGTGCGCCTGCACGCGGGCCAGACCCCGGCAACCTTCATGAAGGCGGCTGACGCGCTGGTCCACGCGTGGAAGGTGCACGCTGTACGCGTCACCTCGCCGGAACGCGGACTCGTCCTGCTGACCGCCACAGCCACAGACCCGCTTCAGCGGCCCGGCTTAGCCCAGGCTCCGGCCGAACTTCTCTCCGCTCTCATCGGCGTCCTGGAGAGCGGCGGCGCCTGGGTCATGAACCTGCGACTGGTGCCGCACTGGCTCATCGTCGGGGCCACCCGATCGGGCAAGTCAACGCTGCTGGCCCGCCTGATCATCCAACTCACTCCGCAACCGGTCGCCCTGGTCGGCATCGACTGCAAGGGCGGCATGGAGCTGGGCCTGTTCGCCGGACGGCTGAGCGCGCTGGCGACGTGCAGGCGTGAGGCGGTCGCCGTGCTCTCCGCCCTCGTGGTCGACATGCAGGACCGGATGAGCGCCTGCCGGTCGGCCAGCGTGCGCTCCATCTGGGAGCTGCCCGAGAAGCTGCGGCCGGTGCCGGTCGTCGTGATCGTCGACGAGATCGCGGAACTGTACCTCTCCGACGGCACCCGCGAGAGCAAGGCAGAGGCGGAACAGTGCTCGACGCTCCTGCTCCGTCTCGCGCAGCTCGGGGCCGCGCTCGGCATCCATCTGATCGTGGCCGGACAGCGCGTCGGCTCCGATCTCGGCCCTGGCGTCACCGCGCTGCGCGCCCAGCTCGGCGGCCGGATCTGCCACCGCGTCAACGACCCCGGCACAGCTGAAATGACCTTGGGTGACCTGAACAAGGACGCCGTGGCCGTCGCCCAGTCGATCACACCGCAGGAACGCGGCGTGGCCGTTTGCACCGGACCGGACGGCGGATGGAGCCGCGCCCGCTCCCACCTCACACCCACGGAAGACGCCACCGCGATCACCCAGAAGTACGGCGCCACCACCCCGGAACTGCCCGCCCTAGGCCGCGCGCTCGCGGCGCTGGAAGGAGACGACAAGTGATCAGCGCAGGTGCCGCCGTGTCTCTCGTCGTGGTCTTCGGGATCATCACCGTCCTCCTTGTCCGCTCCCGCGACGTGCGGATCTGGGAAGCGGCCTGCATCGCCCTGTTCGGCATGTACCTGGGCCAGACACCCGCCAGCCTCACGATCAACGGCTTCGTGACCTGGGTCCTCAGCGGCTTCAAGCACTTCTGACCAAGAACGGAGACACGGCTATGCCCATGCCTCGCGTGAGGTGCCCCCACTGCAAGGGCGACGGAGCCCGCAGGACCTGGACCGGTCGGCTGCGGCGCTGCCGCGTCTGCCGGGGAACCGGCACCATCCGCTGAACCCCTACCCACCCGACCCACTCACGCACGGGAGTGATCCCCATGGCCCACGGCGCACCGCCCACCATCGATCGTGCCGCTTCGGCGGCCCGCACTGGAAGGTCACCACCATCACCGCGGAGTTCACTCCGGCTGACAGGCGCGCCGCCCTCGACCGCGCGACGCGCCTGCGTCAGCTCCCCGAATCAGACCACGACGCCATACGCCTCGCCCAAGACCCGAACTTCCCCCGCTGGCTCGAGCAGATCACTGCAACCGGCGGCTGCGCCCACCCCGTCCACCTCTCCGGCTCGACCACCACCGTGGACGGCACCACCGGCGAGATCATCCACCACTACGACACGCGCAACGAACCCGGCGAACGCCTCCTCGTCCGCTGCCGGAACCGACGCGCGACCGTCTGCCCGGCCTGCTCCCGCCTGCACGCGGGAGACACCTACCACCTCGTCCGCGCCGGCCTCCTCGGCGGCAAGAACGTCCCCGCGACCGTCCGCCATCGCCCCCGGCTGTTCGTCACCCTCACCGCCCCGTCCTTCGGAGCCGTACACCGGGCCTCGGATCTGTGCCGTCCCCGCCGCGATGGCGGCACCTGCGCACACGGACGGTCCCTCGGTTGCAGCGGCCGTCATGCCCTGGACGCACCGACTGTCGGCCAACCACTGTGCCCCGACTGCTACGACTACACCGCCCACGTGCTGTGGCACGCGCACGCCTCCAAGCTGTGGGACCGGTTCGTCATCGACGTCCGGCGGCGCTTGGCCTCCTCGGTCGGCCTCGTACAGTCCCGCTTCGCGCAGCACGCCCGACTGTCCTTCGCCCGCGTCGCCGAGTACCAGAAGCGCGCGGCCGTTCACGTGCACGCCGTCGTCCGCCTGGACGGCCCGAACGGGGCGGACGACGAACCCCCGGCCTGGGGCACTGCGGAACTGCTCACCGACGCCGTACGCACTTCCGCCCCGCGGGTCCTGGTCCGTACTCCCTATAGCCTGGCCGTGGGCGAGCTGGCCTTGCGTTGGGGCGCACAGGTCGACGCCAGGCCCCTACGCATCGACGGCGACGGGCCCGACGATGATGCGGTCGCCGCGTACGTGGCCAAGTACGTCACCAAAGGCGCGAGCGACACAGGCGCCGGCACCGACCACCCGCCCACTACCTGGGACGACATCGAGTCGGCACCCGTCAGTGAACACGTCCGTACCCTCATGCGCACCTGCTGGCGCCTCGGCGGCCTCCCCGAGTACGAGTCCCTTCGCCTCCGCGCCTGGGCTCACACGCTCGGCTACCGGGGCCACATCCTCACCAAGTCCCGTGCCTATTCAACGACATACGCGGCTCTGCGCGCCGAACGCGCCGACCACATGGGCCATGCCGAGATCGCCGCCGCTGTCACCGATCGGCATTGGCACTACGTTGGCTCCGGCCACACCCCCGGCGCAGCCCTCATCGCCGCAGGCATCGCCGAAGATCTGCCGAGTGTTCGGGAAGCGGCACGTGACGCCGTGCTCCCCACCTCTGGGGGCGCTGTTGGTGCCGGATGAGTTACGGCGACGGGTAGCCGAGTCTCGGGCCCGGCAGGGCCTTCCCCCAGTCATCGAGGACCTGGCGGTGATCGAACACGCCGCTCGCGCCTTCCGGCTGATTCCTCCCGGCCCTTCCGAAAATGAGCAGGCACGCCTCAGGACCAAAAGCCGACCAAGACTCGCAACATTGCCGGAAGAAGCTAATCATCGGGCGAAACAGCCCCATTAAAGGGTCTTCAGGCTGGCACATAGGGTCCAGGCATCCGTTAACGACGCTGGAAAACCGGAGCCTCAGTTACAGGTTTTAATGGTTCTTCCGGCGCCTTCTTCACTGCCCAAGACTTGTAGGCGGCCACAACGACTCCCAGAACGTCGACAAACAGGGCACCCGAGGCAGCTGCAGTCATCTCACCGGGAACCGTTTCGTACTGCATGAGGACGACTACACAGAACACGGCCATAGCAGGAAGCATCAAGATTCCGGTCCAACCAGCCGAAACCTGCAGGCGCCTGATAGCGCGTGCACGCGCAATATTCTCGTCAGCCACCAGGCGTTCCTGACGAAGTCGCTCCTCAGCTTGAGCAAGAAGAATAGCAGTCTCCGTACCAATTTTCCCTCCCCCGGATTCAAGCGTCATGCGGCGCTCCGGTAGGAGAAGGGGAATCGACGGAAGACTCGCTCTTTGAGCGACGTTTCTTCGCTGCAGCAATTGCAGCGCTGATCCCGGCAGCCACAATCCCCCCTACGACCGCACTAATAGGACCACCTAGGGCCATCCCAATCATGGTCCCGCTAGCGAAGGCTGTTGAAGTCAGTGATGCATCAGCCAACTTGTCTCGATCCTGACGATGCACCTCTTCAATACTGCGGGCCTGCTCTTCCGTTTCACGGCGAAGCAATCGCTCCTGGGCTTCGATCTGGCCAATCTCACTTACTCGGTCGACAGGCGGCTCATTGACACTCAGAGCCTCTAGAAGCGGATTTAGGTAATCATCGCTATCCGCACGCCCACTCAGCACGACGGACTGATATCCACGTAGTACAGCAGGAATCGCCGCGCCAGACTCCAGAAGCACCGGAATTATCTTCTTCTCGGAATCGAGAGCTTCCGCCAATTCCAGCAGAACACCGTCACCAGAGAAGTAGTTGCCCGTCAGCAGAACGACGACCACGTCAGCATCATTAACCTGACCACGTACCCAACGAGTCCATGCGGATCCTGGAGGGGGAGGGGTCGGATAGACCTTGAAGCCAATTACCGTCAACCTGTCCCTAATAGGCGCCACGGCATTCTCAGCCTCATTGAGATAACTTAGATAAATCGACGGACGGCTGACATCCTCGTCTTTTTCGCTTTCCTCGGCCAATTAGCCCCCCCTAGCCGATTCAACCCACAGCAGGTGAAGAGAGCATAGCGCTGCGGGCGGCTACCGTCAGCCAACCGCGCAGAAGTGTGAATAGAGGTTTGGACTAGAGATCAATCAGTACTGGCAGTAGGTACCCCGGCTAGAGATCACTTCTGCCTACGCGATCCAGTCGATGAGGAACCGGTCCGGATCCCACCGCTTCCGCGGGTCCGCCGGGCGTACCTCGATCGACCTCACGCATGCGGTGATGACGGCTCGGCGCTGGGAGTTGTTCATCTTCTTCCAACGTTCCTGCATGTCCTCGAAGGTTCCAACGAACCCGCTGAGAACGGCGGTCCTGGAGACCTTTGCGAGTTTGGCCCGGTTCAGGTTCAGTCGCTCCTCAATGGGCTGGCGGGCGACCATCCACTCCTTACGGCTGATCTTCCGCTCTCCCATGTCCCGTGCGAGGGCTTCAAGTTCCTCTTCGTCTTCCCGGATCTCGTCGTACAGGTCCTTGCCTGCGTGATCCTGGTCGCGCAACCGCTGCACGAACAAAGGCGAATCCAGGGCGGCCAACACCATGTCCCGTACGTGATCGTCGGTCCGTTCGGCGTTGGCGGCCGTACCCCCGCACGCGTCCGTGCCAGGCACATTGGGACACGAGTACCGGGGAACCCCGCTTCGGGGACGTCCCACCATGCCCCATCCGCACGGCTTCCCATCTGCCTTCGGCTTCCCGCAGCGCAGCACACCCGAGAGCAGATAGCTGCGCTTGGTCGTGCCCTCCACGTTGCGCCGGCGGGCCGGGTCGCTCAGCGTCCTGCGAACGCGGTCCGAGTCCTCATGGCTGATGATGCCCGGCCAGACGGCATCGGCGACGATCTCCCCGAGCAGCGGGCGCGTGCTCTCCCACGAACCGCGCGGCGTGTGCTCACGGCGGCCGCTGATCCGGGCCGACGCCAGTAAGCGGCGCAGCCCGCTGGGCTTCCAGGGCTTGCCCGCGGGGCTGACGATCCCCCGTGCCTGCCAGTCGCGGCAGATGCTCGCCAGGCTTTCGTTCGCGAGGACGCGCCGGACTCCTTCCCGGATCACCCGGGCCTCGCTCTCCCTGATGGTCACTCGGTCCTCCTCGTATCCGAACGGGCGCGCCCCTCCCCCGGCTATCCGCCCGGCCTCGGCGGCCTGGCGGCGCTGACGCTTCTGGCGCTCGGCCTTGTGCTCCGCCTCATGACGGGCGGCGGCTCCGAGCATGCGGGCGACCATGCGCCCGGTCGGCGTCGCAAGGTCGATCTCTCCGCTCACGGTGGCAAGCTCGATGCCCTGGCGGTCGGCGAGATCAATGACGTCTTCCAACTCGCGTGGCGATCGTGTCAGCCTGTCCACGTGCCACACCGCGATCGCGTCGATCTCGCCCCGCTGGATGTCCGCCAACAGCTCTTGCCACTTGGGACGGGGCGCCCCGGAGTAGGCGCTGACGTCGTTGTCCGGGTAGACGGCCACAACATCCCAGTCCAAGCGGGTGCACAGTGCCCGGCAGTCCTCCTCCTGGCGCGCGACTCCGAGACCGGCACCGCCCCGGTCCTGGCTGATCCGGCAGTAGATCGCTGCTCGCCTCGTACCCGAAGTGCCCTTCGTGCCCGTGGAGTTCGTCATGGGTCACATAAGTACACCCTGGTAGGGACGGGCGTGTCCTGCCCGGTCGGGGTGGTGCCGGCCGGGGGATGAGCGGCGACCTCGGCAATGTCGCTCGGGCCGGGATCGTCTCGAACGCCGGTCACGGACCGCAGATCGACCATGCGGACTAGGTCGACCGCCGCATGTTGGCCGTCATGGACTCGGTCGGCTGACAGGTAGGGACGGAAATTCGATTGCCCCTGGCGGGCCGATGGGCGCTAATGCGGTGCATGGCCGACATTCAGGGCTCATACGATGATCTGTTCACCGCGGTGCCGAGTGCGCTGGCCGGACTGCTGGACGAGGGGGACGTCGGCGCCTCGGTCGCGGTCTTCGTGGACGGCGAGCCGGTGGTGGACGTCTGGGGCGGGTTCGCCGACGCGGACCGGGCGATCCCGTGGCAGCGGGACACGATCACCAATGTCTTCTCCGTCACCAAGACGATGACGGCACTGTGCGCGCTGGTCCTGGCCGACCGTGGCGAGCTCGATCCGGCCGCACCGGTCGGCCGGTACTGGCCCGAGTTCGCCACGGCGGGCAAGGAGAACGTGCTGGTGCGGCACCTGCTCGCGCACACCGCGGGCCTGCCCCACTGGGACGGGCCGATCGAGGACCTCTACGACTGGCCGTCCGCCACGGCACGTCTGGCCGCGCAGGCTCCGCTGTGGGAACCGGGGAGCGCGGCCGGCTACCACTCGCTCACCCAGGGGTTCCTCGTGGGCGAGGTCGTACGCCGGATCACCGGCCGGAGCCTGGGCGAGTTCTTCGCGGAGGAGGTGGCCGGACCGCTGGGCGCCGACTTCCACATCGGGCTGCGCGCCGAGCACGACCACCGGGTGGCGCTCATCGTCCCGCCGCCGTCCCGGGACGAGGACTATGCCGCGAGCGCGCCCGGCAGCGGCGCGTCGCCCGCCGCCGGCACCACCGTACGGGTCCGGGACGGTAACAGCGTGGCCTGGCGCCGCGCGCAGATCCCTGCGGCCAGCGGTTTCGGCAACGCCCGCTCGGTCGCCCTCGTGCAGTCGGTGCTGGCCTGCGGCGGCGCGGTGGGCGGGGTGCGGCTGCTGTCGCAGGCGGGCTGTGACCGTGCGAGGGAGGAGCAGTTCAGTGGCGAGGACCGCCTCCTGGGCATGCGGGTCCGTTACGGGCTGGGCTACGGACTGTTCGGCAACACCTTCGGGTGGGGCGGCTGGGGCGGCTCGCTCGTCATGATCGATCCCGGGGAACGCATGGCGGTGGCGTACGTGACCGACCAGATGCGCGAACCCACGGACGACAACCGGGGACTGGAACTGGTGATGGCCGCCTACGACGGGCTCAAGGGTCTGCGGGCTTGATGGCAGTAACGTCTGCGTCCTTCGCGCCCCCACACAGCCTGCCGACTCCGGCCCCGGCACCCGGCGCTCCCGCGGGAGACAATGGGACTCCCGAGCTTGGCGAGGTGGTGGCGATGCCCGCATGGCGTCTGCGTGACTACCACGACGACGATCTCGACCAGGCCATCCAGATCTGGGACCAGAGCCGCCAGGCCGACGAACACCCCGTGTTCCCGGTGTCCGAGGTGATGGCGGCGGCCAAGGCCGGTCAGCCCGCGGTGGTCGCGGCGGTCGGTGAGGAACTGGTCGGCATGGCGGTGGCCGAGGCGCACGGCAAACGGGGGTGGGTCCTCCAGGTCGCGCTCGCCTCCCGCTGGCGTGAGCGCGGGATCGGCAGTGCCCTCCTCACCGAGCTGGAGCGACGCCTGCGGGCGCTGGGCGTGCGCCACATCAGCGCACTGCTGCCCGCGGGCGCCGCCGGGACGAAGGCTCTGGAGAACTCCGGTTTCCGGTGCCGCGACACTCTGACCTACTTCGAGAAGTTCGAACCGCCCGGCGCGGCCGACGCCGACGTCCTCGCCGCGCTGGGCGGCCGCATGCTGCCCGAGGGGCTGTGGGCCGCCATGGCCGGCATGGAACGGGAGAAGCGGGTCGTCGAGCGCCGTGTGGTGCTCCCGCTGACGGAGCCGGCGCTGGCCGACCGCTACGGCGTCCTGCCACCCAAGGCGGTCATCCTGTTCGGGCCGCCCGGCACCGGGAAGACCAGTTTCGCCAAGGCGGTCGCCTCACGGCTCGGCTGGCCGTTCGTGGAGCTCTTCCCGTCCCGGCTGGCGGCCGACACGAACGAGGGTCTGGCGGCGGCGCTGCGGGAGGTGTTCGCGGATCTGGCGGAACTGGACTCGGTGCTGCTCTTCATCGACGAGGTCGAGGAGATCGCCGGCGCCCGGTCCGGGAAGGCGGTCGACCCCGGGCACGGGGTGACCAATGAGTTGCTCAAGCTCATCCCCGTCTTCCGCGAGCCGGACGCACGGCTGCTGGTCTGCGCCACCAACTCGGTCCGCTCGCTCGACGCGGCCTTCCTGCGGCCGGGCCGGTTCGACTACGTCCTGCCCATCGGGCCCCCGGACCCGACGGCCCGCACGGCGATCTGGGCCCGCTATCTCCGCGCCGCCACCGACTCCGTGGACCTCGCCCGGCTGGTCGAGGCGACTGAGCTGTTCACCCCGGCCGACATCGAGTTCGCCGCCCGCAAGGGCGCGCAGGCGGCGTTCGAACGCGAAGTCACCCACCGCGAGGGCCGGCCGGCCACCACCGAGGACTACATGACCGCCATCGCCGACACCCGGCCGACGCTCACCGCGCGGGCGATCGAGGAGTTCACCGAGGACATCGAGAAGTACAGCCGCCTCTGAACTCCCCCGCTCGCATCGTCCCTGCTCGGATCGTCCCTGCTCGGATCGTCCCTGCTCGGATCGTCGACACTCCCCGGCTCAGATCGTCGACGTGTCGATCACGAACCGGTAGCGGACGTCGCTGGCCAGCACTCGCTCGTACGCCTCGTTGATCTGGTCCGCGCGGATCAGCTCGATCTCGGAGCCCAGGCCGTGCTCGGCGCAGAAGTCCAGCATCTCCTGGGTCTCCTGGATGCCGCCGATGCCGGAGCTGCTGAGGCTGCGGCGGTTGCCGAAGATCGACTGGAGGGTGATCTGGACCGGTTCCTCGGGCAGGCCCACGTTGACCATCGCGCCGTCCGTGCGCAGCAGGGACAGGAAGGCGGCGAAGTCCACCGGGGCGGAGACCGTGTTGAGGATCAGGTCGAAGGTGCCCTTGAGCTGCTCGAACGTCGCCGGGTCGCTGGTGGCGTGGTAGTGGTCGGCGCCCAGCCGCACACCGTCGTCCTTCTTGCGCAGGGACTGCGAGAGGACGGTGACCTCCGCGCCGAGCGCGTGCGCGATCTTGACGCCCATGTGGCCGAGCCCGCCGAGGCCGACGACGGCGACCTTCTTGCCGGGGCCGGTGTTCCAGTGCTTGAGCGGGGAGTAGGTCGTGATACCGGCGCACAGCAGGGGCGCGGCCACGTCCAGGGGGAGGCTGTCGGGGATGCGGACGACGTAGTTCTCGTCGACGACGATCTTCTCCGAGTAGCCGCCGTAGGTGGGCTCGCCGTCCTTGTCGTGGTCGTTGTACGTCCAGGTGGGAGCCTTGACGCAGTACTGCTGGAGGCCCGCCTTGCAGTTGTCGCACTCACGGCAGGAGTCGACCATGCAGCCGACGCCGACGCGGTCGCCGACGGCGAACTTCGTGACACCGGGGCCGACCTCGGAGACGATGCCCGCGATCTCGTGGCCGGGGACCATCGGGAAGGTCGCCTTGCCCCAGCCCTCCCGGGCCTGGTGGATGTCGGAGTGGCAGATGCCCGCGAACTTGATGTCGATCAGTACGTCGTTCTCGCCGGTCTCCCGCCGTTCGATGGTGGTCCGCTCGAGCGGGGCCTTCGCGGCGGGGGCGGCGTATGCAGCAACAGTGGTCATGGCCCCCAGCCTGCCCCACGACGCCTGCGCCACCCAGATCACGCCTCGTCGTACGACTGCCGTGCCTACCACTGGCGGGGTCAGGCTCGTGAACGTACGACGATGAATACTGGGGCGTATGGAAGCACAGCCCCAGCCCTCCGGCCCGTCCCTCGACCGGCGTGCCGAACTGAGTGAGTTCCTGCGCACCCGGCGGGCCCGGCTGAAGCCGGAGGACGTGGGGCTGCCCGACTTCGGGCGGCACCGGCGGGTGCCCGGGCTGCGGCGCGAGGAGCTGGCGCAGCTGGCCGGGGTGTCGGTGGCGTACTACACGCGTCTGGAGCAGGGCAACGGGCAGAACGTGTCGGCGGAGGTGCTGGACTCCATCGCGCGGGCGCTCCGGCTGACGGACGCCGAGCAGGCGCACCTCACCCACCTCGCCAAGGGCAAGCAGCACAAGAAGAAGCCGTCGGCCAGGCCACAGCAGGTGCGGACGGCGATCGGGCAGCTGCTGGACACGATGGACGCGGTGCCCGCGTACGTCGTGGGGCGGCGTTCCGAGGTCCTGGCGTGGAACCGGATGGCCGCGGCGGTCTTCGGGGACTGGGCGGAGCTGCCGGCGGCGGAGCGGAACTGGGCGCGGATGGTGTTCCTGAAGCCGGAGTACCAGGATCTGTTCGTCGACTGGGAGCAGAAGGCGATCGACATCGTCTGCGCGCTGCGCATGGACGCCGGCTGCTATCCGGACGATCCCCGGCTGTCCGCGCTGGTCGGTGAGCTCTCCGTGAAGAGCGAGGAATTCCGGCGGCTGTGGGCGACGCACGACGTCAAGGAGAAGAGCCACGGCCTCAAGCGGCTTCAGCATCCGCTGGTCGGCGCGCTGTCCCTGAACTTCGAGTCGTTCAAGCTGGCGGACGACGCGGACCAGAGCATGGTCGTCTACCACGCCGAGCCGGGCTCCCCGTCGGCGGAGGCGCTGCGCCTGCTGGCCAGCTGGGGGGCGGACGCGACCCGCGCGAGAGCCTCCGGCTGATCGGGCGGTGCCCGGCCTCGCACACGATGAGGGGCGTGCTGGAGAACTCCGGCACGCCCCTCGCGCTACCTACGGATCACTTGCCGTAGTACGCGTTGTAGATCGAGATCGTCGACTTGTTGCCCTTCTTGTCGGCGATCTTGGCGTGGAAGGAGATGGCCTTCCCCTTCGCCGGGTTCTTCACGGTGATCTTGCCGTTCCTGACCTCGATCTTCTTCCAGGTCTGGCCGTAGTCGTACGACACGTACACCGCGAGGGACTTCAGGTTGCGGCCCGCGGCGGCGCCCTCGACGGTGACCGGGAAGGTGACCGTCTTGCCTGCCTCGACGCGGCTGTCGAGGCCGGTCTTGGCGCCGAAGTGGGCGGTGGAGGCGGGGAGCTGGGCGAAACCGCCGGCCGGCTTCTTGGAGTGGAAGGTCCAGCTCGCGTCGATCCGGGTGGAGGCGGCCGCGACCTTGACGGTCCGCTTGACCGAGGTGGTCAGCTTGTACTCGGCGTCACCGGCGGGAACGTTGAAGAGCCCTCCGCCGAACAGCGGGTCGTCGTTGGAGCCCACCTTGGTGCCGTTGCGGTACAGGGTGGTGGTCACCGCGGTGAAGTCCGAGGAACCGGCGTGCTTGTTGCTGTCGGCGAACAGCGGCACGACGCCGTAGATCTGGTTGCCCTCACGGAACAGGCCGTACTCGGAGTTGAGGTGCGGGCCGAAGACCGCGGTGTTGAACGTCTTCTTGTAGGTCGTCCCCGCCTTGAAGGTCTGCGGGTTGCCCAGCGTGTAGAAGGCGTCCGCGATCGGGAAGCCGTTGGCGTCGTGCCCGGAGTACTGGCTGACGTCGAAGCCCCACTGCGCGCCGTCGACGGTCGAGACATACGCCGTGCGCGTGCCGGGCAGCTTCTGCTCCACGCTCTCGCCGGCGACGAAGTCGTCGCCCACGCTGCCCCAGGCGGCGACCGCGCCGGTCTTGTTGGGGGCGGAGGCGCCCACGGTGTTCTTCACCGTGGCCAGCTCACCGGTCTTGAAGTGGCGGACCTTGTCGCCCTGGATCTTCTTGGCCTTCGCGCTGGTGGCCACGTCGTACTCGGCGTTGTCGCCCTTGGTCCACTGGCCGCTCCAGGTCTGGGTCAGACCGTTCGCCACCTCCGGGCCGAGGTGCGCCATGCGCAGATCGGCGAAGCCGCTGCCCACCTCGATACCGATGCCGACGCCCGCCGGGTCGTACATGTAGTCGATCGACGCGGTGAACGGCTTGGCCCCCGCGTCCGGCACGGTGATGTCGGCCGGCTTGGCGGTGCGGGCGTCCAGGTTCACCGTGAGGTCCTTGGTGACGCTCAGCTTGGGCTGCACCAGCCAGTCGAGGCCGCCCTCCCAGCTGGTGAGGCTCTTGGCGATCTCGGAGTCCAGCAGGTACGTGCCCTTGGGCAGACGCAGGGTCGTGGTGCCGGAGTCGGCGGGCTGCGCCGCGTAGGAGTGGTCCTTGCCGATGCCGGTGTAGCCGAACAGTTCGGTGTCGTAGGCGCCGGTCGGCTTCCCGTCACGGCCGGTGTGCTTGAAGGTGACGGTGTACGACTCCACCTCCCGCTGCACCGCGGCGGCCGTGCGCACGGTCTGGCCGTCCCCGGTCGCGGTCACGTACGCGGAGTACGCGCCGTCGAGGGTGCCGCCCAGCTTGGTGTTGGCGGTCAGGCCGACGGTGGCCTTGCCGCCCGCGGGGACCGTGACCTTGGTGGCGCCGAGCTTGAAGAAGCCCGCCGGAGCCGCGTGGCCCTTGGGGTCGGTGCCGGTGGCGGCCAGGTTGAGCGTGACGTCCTTGGTGCCGAGGTTGCGGTAGGTGACCTGCTTGGTGACCGGGGTGTCGTCGGTGTGCGGCCACTGCTGGACGCCGAAGCTCACCGACACCGGGTCGGCGATCACGGTCTGCTTGATGGCCTTGTCGACCGCGATGCGGCCCGAACCCTGCTGGAACGGGGTGTAGTTACCGCCCTTCGCGGAGCCGGCCAGGGCGGCCTTGAGCTCGGCGTAGCCCCAGTCGGGGTGCTCCTGCTTCAGGATGGCGGCGGCACCCGCGACGTGCGGGGTGGCCATCGAGGTGCCGGAGATGGTCAGGTAGCCGGGCGCCGGGTGCGGGACCTCGGGGTCCGTGTCGATGACGCTGCCCGGGGCCGCGGCGGCGGTGATGTCCACGCCGGGCGCGGTGACGTCCGGCTTGATGGCGCCGTCGCCGACGCGCGGGCCGGTGGAGGAGAAGTCCGCCAGCTTGTCCGACTTGTCGACGGCGCCGACGGTGAGCGCGTCGTCCGCGCTGCCCGGCGAACCGATGGACTCGGGGCCGCTGTTGCCCGCGGCGATCGCGAACAGGATGCCCTTCTCGGTGGAGAGCTTGTTGACCTCGGCCTCGAGCGGGTCGACCTCGGGCGTGTCGTAGCCGCCCAGGCTGAGGTTGACGACGCTCGCGCCCTGCTGGGCCGCCCACTCCATGCCGGCGAGGATGCCGGAGTCGTCACCGGAGCCGGTGTCGTCCAGGACCTTGCCGTTGAGGATCTTCGCGTCGGGGGCGACGCCCTTGTACTTGCCGTTCGACTTGGCGCCGGTGCCCGCCGCGATGGAGGCGACGTGCGTGCCGTGGCCGAAGTGGTCCTTGGCGTCGGCGGCGGTCGAGAAGTTCTTGGACTCGATCACCTGGTCCTTGAGGTCCGGGTGGGTGGTGTCCACACCCGTGTCCAGGACGGCGATCTTGACGCCCTTGCCGGTGTAGCCGGCCGCCCACGCGGTCGGGGCGCCGATCTGCGGGCCGGACTTGTCGTCGCTGGCCTTGCGGACGCCGTCGAGCCAGACGTGCGCGATACCGGAGGCGGTCCTGTCGCCGTTGGTGACCGCGTTCCACAGCTCGGGCGTTTCCTTGGCCGGGGTCTGCACGGCGTCCGCGTTCAGCGACTTGAGGCTGTGGCGGAGGGTGCCCGCGTCGCGGACGTCGGACTTGGCGGCCGTGGCGGCGCCCTGGTAGCCGACGATGACCTTCAGGCCGTGCTTCTGGGACTTGCGGGTGGCGGCCTTGTTGAGCTCGGTGATGTCGAACAGCCGCTGGTCCAGCCTGCCGGAGGCGACCAGGTGGGCCGCGTCGGCGGGGATGACGAGGGTGTGGCCGTCGGCCTTGCGGATCTGGAACGGGATGTGCTCGCGTCCCTTGGCCCGCTCCAGGCCGACGACCCGGCCCTTGGCGTCGACGGCGATCCGGTCGCCGGTGATCAGGGTGATGCGGTGCTTGGAAGTGAGCGATGCGGCAGCGGTGGACGACCGCTGCTCGGGCTTCGCCGACGCCGGGCTGGTCATGCCCGCGGCGAGGGCGACTGCGGCGGCGGTGGCAACGGTGGCCGCAGCCGCTCTTTTCACTTGTCTGCGCAAGACTCCCCCTGGAGACGGAGTACCGGGCGAATTCCCCGTTCACCCGGCCGGGGGCAGTCTCGTACGCATGAGCGTCAACCCCCCGGAACACGCAGTATGCCGGGGGGTGATCAGACGCCTCAATACATGAGAGAGGTGTGAGAAAGCGCTACCGTCAACTGTTACGCGCCGGGGGGAACACCGTTACAGAATCGGGAAGTCGCGCGCCGGAGATCGGTGTTATAAGCACGGCACTCAGGCGGTGCCGGCGTTCTCCTTCACAGTGATCTTACCCTTGCGGATGGTCGCCAGCCGCGGGGCCTTCTTCGCGATGGCGGAGTCGTGGGTGACCATGATGAACGTCAACCCGTGTTCCATCCACAGGCGTTCGAGCACGTCCATGATCTCGTCGCGCATGCCTTCGTCGAGGTTGCCGGTGGGCTCGTCGGCGAGCAGCACCTTCGGCTGCTTCACCAGCGCGCGGGCGATGGCGACGCGCTGCTGCTGACCGCCCGACATCTCGGACGGCAGGTGCCCGAGCCGTTCGCCGAGCCCGACCGACCTCAGCGCCTCGGCGGCCCGTTCGCGCCGCTCCTTCGCCTTCACGCCGAGCGGTACGAGGGCGGTCTCGACGTTCTCCTGTGCGGTGAGCGTCGGGATGAGGTTGAAGGACTGGAAGACGAAGCCGATGTTCTCGCTGCGGACCCTCGTCAGCCGGGCCTCGGACAGCTTGGCCAGGTCGGTGCCGTCGAGGACGACTTCGCCGGAGCTGGGCCGGTCCAGAGCGCCGAGCATCTGGAGCAGGGTGGACTTGCCGCCGCCGGTGGGGCCCTGGATGACCAGCCGGTCGCCGTCGCCGATGGTCAGGTCGACGCCGTCCAGGGCGTGGACGGTGTCCTTGCCCCGGGTGTAACGCTTGGTGACGCCTCTGAGTTCGTACATGGTGGGTGCAACTCCTGGGGGAGAACTGGGAGAAGGGGGGTGCGCGGACGGCTACTCGACGCGCCGCAGCGCGTCCGCCGGGCGCAGACGTGACGCCCGCCAGCCGCCGAACGCACCCGCGATCAGGCCGCCGGCCACCGCGAGCCCGACGGCTAGGACGATGGTCGTGACGCTGACCGGCGCGGTGAGCGCGACCTCGAGGGTCTTGGCCGCCTGCCGCCCGGGGCCGCCGAAGCCGCCCCCGCCGCCGGGGCCGCCGCCCGGACCGCCCGTGCCGCCACCGCCACCGGTGCCGCCGAGCTGCGCCTGGAGCGACGGGCTGATGGCGGTGACGACGTACGCGCCCGCCAGACCGAGCGCGATACCGAGGGCGCCGCCGACCAGGCCGTTGACCATGGCCTCGCCGATGACCTGCCGGGTCACCCGGCCCGACTTCCAGCCCAGCGCCTTGAGCGTGCCGAACTCCCGCACCCGCCGGGACACCGCCGAGGAGGTGAGCAGACCGGCGACCAGGAACGCGGCCACCAGCACCGCGATGGACAGCCACTTGCCGACGTTGGTGGCGAGGCTGGAGGCGGTGGACAGCGATCCGGAGACGGTCTTGGCGAGGTCGGCCGAGGTCGTGACGGTCGTACCGGAGACGTTCTTCTGGATGGTGCTCTTGACGGAGTCGATCTGCTGGGAGTCGGTCGCCTTGACGTAGATCGTGGTGACCTTGTTCTTCTCGCCCGCCAGGGTCTGCGCCTGCTTGAGCGGGATGTACAGGTTGGCCGCCGAGTCGCCGCTGCTGGCGGTGGCGATGCCGATCACCTTGTACTTGACGGACTTGATGGTGACGGTGGAACCGACCTTGTACTTCTTCGTCTTGGCGTAGGCCGAGTCGGCGACGGCCACCTTGGCGTCGGTCTCGGTCGTCCTGAAGGTGCGGCCGCTGGTGATCTTCGAGGAGGTCAGCGGGCCGAGCGCGGTCTTGGTGACGTCGGTGCCGTAGACCGAGTACTGGTTGATGTCGAAGTCGGCGCCGCCGCCCCGCACTTCACCCTGCGGCTGGCCGGTGCCGCCGCCCTGGCCGGGGCCGCCCTGCCGGCTGCCGCCGGAGTTCTGGTTCTGCTGGAACTGGCCGCGGGTGAACTGTCCGCTGACCTTCACCACGTTCAGGCTCAGCCCGCCGACGGCGGAGGAGACGCCCTTCTGGCCGCCGACCTTGCCGACCGTCGACGAGGCCAGGGTGGTGAAGCCCTGCACCATGACCCGGTCGCTGCTCTGCGACTTGGCGTCGTCCTTGTTCTGCGCGTCGAACTGGAAGCGCGGCCGCTGTGCGGTGCCGGTGGACGCCGACGCCGCCTTGGTGACCGTCATGTCCGTACCCAGGCCGTAGAGCGACTGGAGGACCTTGTCCTGTGCCTTCCCCATGCCGTTGGACACGGAGTTGACCACGATGACCAGCGCGATGCCCAGCGCGAGTCCGGAGGCGACGACGAGGGCCGCCTTTCTGCGGCGGCGCAGTTCGCGCCTCAGGTAGGTGAAGAACATGGCCGCAAGCTAGGTACGGACCGTGATGACTCGATAAGGCCGAAATAAGAGATGCATGAGAAGGCTGTGGCCGGCCCCGGAAAGTCCCCAGAAGGACCCCAGAAGGACCCCGGAAATGCCGGTGCCGCCCCTGGAGGCGGCACCGGTCACGTGTGGAGAGGGGGGCGGGGAGGCGTCAGACGGCGGAGCCGGCCTTCCACTGCGCCCAGTTCATGTTCCAGCCGTTGAGGCCGTTGTCGGGGGCGACGGTCTTGTCACCGGTGTTCTTCACGACGACCACGTCACCGAGGATCGAGTGGTTGTACATCCACGCGGCCGGTGTGTTCGGGTCGTTGGCACCCTTGGTGTCCGACAGGCCCACGCAGCCGTGGCTGGTGTTGACGCTGCCGAAGATGGACTTCGCACCCCAGTAGTTGCCGTGCAGGAAGGTGCCGGAGCTGGTGAGGCGGATGGCGTGCGGCACGTCCTTGATGTCGTACTCGCCCTTGCCGTCGTCGTCCGTGAAGCCCACGGTCGCACCGTTCATGCGCGTCTGCTTGAACTTCTCCGACATCACCATGACGCCCTCGTACGTCTTGTTGTCGGGCGAGCCGGCGGAGATCGGGATGGTCTTGACGGTCTTGCCGTCCTGCGTGACCTTCATCTGCTTGGTCTTCGCGTCGACGTAGGAGACCTGGTTGCGGCCGATGTGGAAGGTGACCGTCTTCTGCTGCACGCCGGTGACACCGGAGGCGCCCTCGACACCGTCGAGCGCGAGCTTCAGCGTGACGGTGGAGTTCTCCTTCCAGTAGTCCTGCGGACGGCAGTCCATGCGGTTGGCGCTGAACCAGTGGCAGGCGACCTCCTGGCCGCCGCTGGAGCTGACCGTGATGGCCTTCTGGACGGCGGCCTTGTTGGTGATCGCCTTGTCGAAGTTGATCGACACGGGCATGCCGACGCCGACCGTGGAGCCGTCCTCCGGTGTGAAGTTGGCTATGAAGCTGTTGGCCGGGGAGACCGTGGTGAACGAGGCGTTCTCGTGCGCGACACGGCCCTTGGAGTCCTTCGCCTCCGCGGCGACCTTGTAGCTGGTGGAACGCTCCAGCTGGACGCTGGGCTTCCAGCTCTTCTTGTCGGCGGCCAGCTGGCCCGAGACGGCCTTGCCGTCGGCGGTCGTCATGGTGACGCCGGTGAGCGTGCCCTTGGCCACCTTGACGGCGGCGGAGTTGTTGATGGACGCGTTGTCCGAGCCGTCCTTGGGTGTGATCGTGATCTGGGCCTCGGAGGACTTCTTGGCCGCCGCCTCGTCGGCCTGGGCCTGCGAGCTGTCGCCGCCGCCGCTGCCGGAGGACTTGTCGTCGCCGCCGGAACAGGCCGAGAGCACCAGTACACCGCCGAGCAGTGCGGACGCGGCCATCAGGCCCTTGCGCCGCTTACTGTCCGTCATCACACGCTTCTCCATGGTTGCTGAATCCCCAAAAACCCCGAGTCCCCCGTTGAGAACCTTCAACGCTACGACCGGTGTGCCCCGTTCCACATCCCTGACAGGTGTGGGCCACGCCACGTTCCCCGAGGCGGGCGGTACGGGAGTCGGCCGTGCGCCCCCTGAGACGACACGACCCCGGCCGGCGGTTGCCGTCCGGGGTCACGCGTTCCCCCCCGACGCTCAGCCGATGCCGCCGCGTTCGTCCGCGTCGTCTTCGTCGTCCTCCTCGTCATCATCCTCGTCGAGCTCCCAATCCGGCGAATCGGGGTCGTAGTCGATCCGTTCGGTGGACCAGGAGGCCTGCTGGAGCTCCACTCCGGGCACCTCGCCGACCAGGTCGAACGGATCGACGAGATAGGCCAGGGCCTCCGCGGTGTCTTCCGTCACAGCCGCCCGGGCATGGGCGCGCTCCTCGTCCGGCAGTTCCGGATCCGCGGCGAGCCGGCCCAACGCGGCCTCGGTGACCGCTTCGTCGTCCTCGACTTCGAGCACCACTTCCACCCGAAGCCGTACAAAACGTGATGTCTCTGGAGTGCTCATGCGGGGAGAGTACGGCGGAAATCTCCCGTGACTTTCCCGTGACCCGCGATTTTCACTAACATCGCCCCCACACGGCCAATTCGCCAGCGCCACAAGGGGGATCGATATTCCGTGTCATCCGTTCGCCGCCCGCTGCTGACCGCCACCGCCGCGGGCACCCTCCTGGGCGCCCTGTGGTTCGTCCCGTCCGCCAACGCGTCGCAGGACGCCCCGGCGAGAGCGGAGACCTCGGCGACGCAGCTCACCCAGCAGGCCAGGGCGGTGTCCGAGGCGACCACCGAGACCACCTCGGCCGCGACGGACGGCACCGAGCTCGCCGACACGGGAAGCCCCGACACCACGCCGTACGTCATCGGCGGCACCTTCTGCCTCGCCGTGGGCGCCGGTTTCGTGGTGTATTCGGTACGTCGCGAACGCCTGGGGTTTTAACGAGCTTGACGTTTCTTTGACTTTCGTTTCATAGTCCGCTCATGAAGAGATCATCGGGCGTGCGTCTGTGCGCCGCTGCCACAGTGAGCGTGCTGTCGTTCGCCCTTGTCACGGGGTGCTCCGATGAGGGGTCCAAGGGCTCCGGGAACGCCAAGGGTTCCAACGGTTCCAACGCCTCGTCGTCGGACGCGAAGGCGCTGAGCGCCGCGGAGTTGCAGAAGCTGGTCATCGCCAAGGGCGAGGTGCCCGGCTTCAAGGTCGGCGCCGTCAAGGGGGGCATCCCCGCCAAGAGCAAGGTCAAGGCGGACGACGCCAAGTGCGACCCGCTGCTCCAGGTCCTGACCGGCATCGCGCCGGGCGACGCCGCGACGAACACCAGCCGTATGGCCACGGAGGACAAGAAGGACCCCACGGACGACGCCACGTCCCTGGACGACCTGGCCGACGGCAAGTTCGAGGACGCCATCAACAAGTCCCTGGACACGGACGTCACCGTGGTCACCCTGGCCTCGTACGACGGCGACGGTGCCGAGAAGGCCGTGCGGACGGTCTCCGACGCGGTGAAGGCGTGCGCGGGCGGCTTCTCCGGCGAGCAGGACGGCGAGAAGGGGAAGTTCACCAAGGTCGGCGAGGAGAAGTCCTCGGGCACGGGTGACGAGTCGCTGGCCTTCACCGCGACCAACGACACGCCGGACGGGGCCGTTCCGCTGCACGGCGAGGTCGTGCGGCACGGGAACACCGTCGCGACGTACAGCACCATCAACATCGGTGCGGGTATGTCCAAGAAGGCCTACACGGTGTCGGCCGCGGTGATCAAGGCCCAGGCGGGCAAGCTGAAGTGACGTACGGGATGTGAGAGGGGCCCTGTCCGTGGACAGGGCCCCTCTTCTACTACTTCTACTGCTTCTGCCCCGGCGGTTCTACTGGAGCGGTCCGGTGACCGTCTCGACGGCGGCGACGAGCTCCCCGCTCCGCACGAACGCGTCGGCGGCGGCCAGGTCGGGCGCGAGGAACCGGTCCGGGCCGGGGCCCTGGACACCCGCGGCCCGTACGGCGTCGATGGCCGCCTGGGAGGCGGGCGCCGGGGCGAGTCCCTCGCGCAGCTCTATGGCACGCGTGGCGGCGTACAGCTCGACGGCGATGATCCGGGTCAGGTTGTCGACGGCGGTGCGCAGCTTGCGCGCGGCCGACCAGCCCATCGACACGTGGTCCTCCTGCATGGCGGAGGACGGGATGGAGTCGGCGGAGGCCGGCACGGCGAGCCGCTTCATCTCGCTGACCAGGGCGGCCTGCGTGTACTGGGCGATCATCAGCCCGGAGTCCACGCCGGCGTCGTCCGCGAGGAACGGCGGGAGGCCGTGGCTGCGGTTCTTGTCCAGCAGCCGGTCGGTGCGGCGCTCGGCGATGGAGCCGAGGTCGGCGGCGGCGATGGCGAGGAAGTCCAGGACGTAGGCGACCGGGGCGCCGTGGAAGTTGCCGTTGGATTCGACGCGGCCGTCGGGCAGCACGACCGGGTTGTCCACGGCCGAGGCCAGCTCGCGCTCGGCGACCAGGCGGGCGTGCGCGAGGGTGTCGCGTCCGGCGCCGGCGACCTGCGGGGCGCAGCGCACGGAGTAGGCGTCCTGGACTCGGGGGGCGTCGTCCTGGTGGTGGCCGGTGAGCTGGGAGCCCTTGAGCACGGCCAGCATGTTGGCGGCGGATGCGCCCTGGCCGGGGTGGGGGCGGATGGCGTGCAGTTCGGGGGCGAGCACCTTGTCCGTGCCGAGCAGTGCCTCCAGGCTGAGGGCGGCGGTGACGTCGGCGGACTTGTAGAGCAGGTCGAGGTCGGCGAGGGCCATGAGCAGCATGCCGAGCATGCCGTCGGTGCCGTTGAGGAGGGCGAGGCCTTCCTTCTCGCGCAGTTCGACGGGCTGGATCCCGTGCTCGGCGAGCAGTTCGCCGGCGGGGCGGACGGTCCCGTCGGGGCCTTCGGCGTCGCCCTCGCCCATCAGGGTCAGGGCGCAGTGGGACAGCGGGGCGAGGTCGCCGGAGCAGCCGAGGGAGCCGTACTCGTGCACGACCGGGGTGATGCCGGCGTTCAGCACGTCGGCCATGGTCTGCGCGACCTCGGGCCGCACGCCCGTGTGCCCGGAGCAGACGGTCTTGAGCCGCAGGAACATCAGGGCCCGTACGACCTCCCGCTCCACCCTGGGGCCCATGCCGGCGGCGTGCGAGCGGACGATGTTGCGCTGTAGCCGGCTGCGCAGGTCCTGGCTGATGTGCCGGGTCGCCAGCGCGCCGAAGCCGGTGCTCACGCCGTAGACCGGCTCCGGCTTGGCCGCCAGGGCGTCCACGATCTCGCGGGCCGCCGCGAGGGCCGTCACCGCCTCCTCCGCCAGCTCGATGCGGGCGCCGCCGCGCGCCACGGCGAGAACGTCGGACGCGGTGACACCCGTCGTCCCCACCACCACAGTGTGCATATCCATATTCAGGAGCGTACGCATTGAATGCGGGGATGTCACTAGTGCGGGACGGGTCAGCCCCTTACCGCGCGGACGACCGTCGGATCACGGCCGGCGGCCGCGGAAGCGGCGGCGTTCGGCCTGCTAGGGGGGTGGCTCGTCGGCCAGCCGGATCACCGGGTCGTCGGGCCCCTGCCACCCGGCCACCACGGGCCGCTCCGCACGCAGCGCCTTCGCACGGTACTGCCGCGCGTCACCGAACCGGAACAACCCACGCGCCGGTCCACGCACCGGTCAAGGCCGGCGGCCGCGGAAGCGGCGGCGTTCGGCCTGCTCGGGGGGTGGCTCGTCGGCCAGACGGATCACCGGGTCGTCGGGCCCCTGCCGCCCGGCCACCACGGGCCGCTCCGCACGGAGCGCCTTCGCACGGTACTGCGCCGCGTCGGCCAGCCGGAACAGGCGGCGGGCCGAACGTACCTCGCCGATGGGGTCCGAAGTAGACGCGACCCCGCAGGCCACGCCCTCGCCCAGCTCCAACTCCGCGGCCCGGCGGCAGAGTTGGTCCGCCGCCTTGACCACGTCGTCGGCCGGCGGCCCCACCGCCAGCAGACAGAACTCGTCCCCGCCCAGACGTGCCGCGAGGGTCCCCGGCAGCATCGCCCCGCACAGCGACAGCACGGAACCGAAGCGCTCGAGGAGCCGGTCGCCCACGGCGTGCCCCTGGGTGTCGTTGACCCGCTTGAGCCCGTTGAGGTCACACACGGCCAGGCTGACCACCACACCCTCCCGCCGGTGCCGCTCGACGGCCTCCTCCAGGCGTACGTCCACGGCACGGCGGTTGGCCAGCCCGGTCAGCGGGTCGGTGAACGCCAGCCGGCGGGCCTCCTGGAGCCGTTCGGTCTGCGCGAGCCCGGCGGCGACGACCGCCGCCAGCACGGTCGCGAAGTCCGCGTCGCCCCGGTCGAAGACGGGCGCACCGGCCGCGCGGGCGACGTACAGCTCGCCCCAGGCCCTGCCGTGCAGCACCACCGGCGCCACCACACAGCACCCGCGCCCGCGGCGGCGCAGGGCGGCGACCCGCTGGTGGAAGTAGCCGGGGCGTCCGGCGGCGGGCCCCTCGGAGGTCTCGACCCAGGCGCTTGGCCCCTGGCCGCCCGCCCACCGCTCGTGCAGGAACTCGGTGATCTCGGCGAACTGGTGCACCGGATAGGTCTCGTGGTCCGGGAACTCCTCCTCGTCCGGGGCCCGCTCCCCCGCGTTCACCAGGACCCGCAGCCGCCCGTGCTCCCGCTCCCACACGGACAGCGCGGCGAAGCCCCCGTCCAGCGCCCGGCACGCGCCGAGCGCCGCGGCCCGCCAGGACTCGCGGGGCGTGTGCGCCGCCGCCATGCCCTGCGCCAGCGCGACCACGGCGGCGAGACGCTCGTCCTCACCCATCACTCCAGGTTAGGGACGTTTCACGGGAACCGCCCCCGTCACTCCCCCGGCCACTGGGGCTTGCGCTTCTCGTTGAACGCCGCCACCCCTTCCGCCCGGTCCCCCGAGAACGCCACCGCCCGCCAGGCCGCGTCCTCCACCTCCAGTCCGGCCCGCAGATCCAGCCCCTGCCCCAGCCGCAGCGCCCGCTTCGCCGCCCGCAGCCCGACCGGCGAGTTCCCGGCGATCCGGGCGGCCAGCGCCAGGGCCTCGTCCCGGTCCCGCCCCTCCTCCACCAGCTGGTCCACCAGCCCCAGCTCGTGCGCCTCGGCCGCCTCCAGCCGCCGCGCGGTGAAGATCAGCTCCGCCGCCCGCGCCGCCCCGACCCGCCGGGGCAGCAGCTGCGTACCGCCGCCGCCCGGGATCACGCCCACGGACACCTCGGGCAGCCCGACCACGGCCGTGCGGTCGGCCACGATCAGATCGCAGGCCAGCGCCAGCTCGAAGCCGCCGCCCAGCGCGAAGCCGTGCAGGGCGGCGACGGTGGGCATCGGCAGCTCCAGCACGCCGGTGTAGGCGCCCCGGGTCACCGGCCGCTGCCGCAGCAGGTCGGCGTCGCTGAAGGAGTTGCGCTCCTTCAGATCGGCCCCGACGCAGAACGCCCGCTCGTGCGACGACGTCAGTACGACCACGCGCGCGTCCGGGTCGGCGGCGAGCGCGGCGCAGGCGCCCGCGACGGAGCGGGCCATGTCGGTCGAGACGGCGTTCATGGCCTTGGGCCGGTCCAGCACGAGCTCCGCGACGTGCCCGTGCCGCCGCACCAGCACGAACTCCCCGAACCGCTCCTCGCTCATGACACCCCTCCGGTTAACGCGGGTTAACTTCCTGACGCCCCGATCATCGCAGTCGGAACCCGGCCGGGGAAGAGCGGCCCCGCTGCCCCGTTCGAGTGACATCCCGCCCGACCCGGCCCGCCCGCCCACGGGAGCGCATAGCGTGCGCTGCGCGGCGCATCGGGGGCGCGCGGCGGGGAGGGGACGCGATGACAGACACGGGAACGCACACGAGTACGAGCTCGGCTCCGCACACCGCACCGTTCGTCCGGCGCGGCCGGCACCGCAAGCCCCGCCCCCGCAAAGCCCTGCTCGCCGCCGGTGGCCTGGCCCTGGCCGCCGGCGCCCTGAGCCTCGTGCGGATGGCGCCCGACTCCAGGGTCGGCGCCCCCGGCACCGCCGAGGCCGAACCCCGGCTCGACGCCGGCGGCACGGACCGGTCCGCGAACACGGCCGCCTCCGTCGGCGCCGCCCCCACGGCCCCACCGTCGGCGACCTCCCCCATGGGCGGGGTGAGCGGGAGCCCGACCCCGACCGGCACTCCGTCGCCCACGACGCTCCCCGGCTCCGCCACCGCCGTCCCGACGACACTTCCCCTGAACGCCCCGGCTTCCGTCCCGACCACCATCCCCACACTGGCGGACGACCCACCCCCCGGGACCACACCAAGGCCGTCGGCGACACCTTCCGACCCCACACCGACACCAAGCCGAAGCACCGGCACTCCGGCACCGACAGCGAGCCAACCGGGTGGCGTGTGCGTACCGGTCATCGGGCTGTGCCTGAACCGGGTGCTGGGGTAGGGGGTGGCAGCCCGGGGCCGAGGCGGGGGCCGGAGGGTCGAGGTCTGGACTAGGCGTCGCTGTCCCGGCGGGCCAGTAGCCACGGTTCGACGACGCCGAGGCCGCGGACCGGGCGTTGCCACATCGGCTGGAGCGCGAAGCGGTACGTCGGCGGCTCCTCGCCCTCCTTCTCCGCGGCGGCCGCGGCCTCGGCCGCCTCCGCCTCCGACGCGGGCGCCTCGCCGGTGCGGATGATCTCCTCGGCGAAGGCGCTGTCGACGAGCACCGAGTCGCGCGGGGCTATCGAGGTCAGCCGTGAGGCGAGGTTCACCGTCGTACCGAAGACATCACCCATCCGGGTGGTCACCGTGCCGAAGGCCATACCGACCCGCAGCTCGGGCATCGTCTCGTCGTTCGCCATCGTCTCGACCAGCCGCAGCGCGATGTCCGCGGCCGTGCCCGCGTCGTCCGCGGCGTACAGGACCTCGTCGCCCAGGGTCTTGATGAGCCGGCCGCCGCGCGCGGCCACCAGGTCGGCGGCGGTCGTCTCGAACGCCTCGACCAGTTCGCCGAGCTCCTCCTCCTCCATACGGCGGGTCAGCCGTGTGAAGCCGACCAGGTCCGCGAAGCCGACGGCGAGCCTGCGGTCGACCATCTCCTCGTCGTCCGCGGCCTGCACGACCCGGCCCGCCGAGGCGGCGAGCTGGCGGCGCCAGACGTAGACGAGGAACTCCTCCAGTTCGGGCAGGAGCAGCTCGACGATCGGGTACGTCACCTCGGTGCGGGTCATGCCCGGCTCGGGCGGCTCGGTCAGCCCCTCCAGGAAGGAATCGATCTGCCATTCCGCCAACCGGGCGGTGGTCTGCCCGGTGGAGCGGGCCACCTGCACGGCCATCGCCTCGCTCAGCAGCCCCGCCTCGACGAGACCGGCCAGGCGCCGCAGGGCCAGGACGTCGGCCTCCGTCAGCGCCTTGGCCTGGCCGATGTCGGCGAAACCCATGGCCCGCCAGAACCGGGAGGCCAGCTCCATGGAGACGCCGGCGCTGCGGGCCGCCTGAAACGGGGTGTAGCGCCGCTCGGCGCCCAGGATGAGGTGTTCCAGGCGCAGGGCGAGCGGGTTGTCCTCGCCGGAGTCGGCGGCGTGGGGATCCACCCGGCCGTCCGAGTCCGCGCCGGAGCCCGTGTCGTCGACGGTCACGCCTGCTGCCCTTCCGATCTGCCACGGTCAGGTATCGACCGGCCTTCACTCTACGGTAGGTGTGCGCCAGCTCACTCCGTTGGGTTTGGCGGATGGGGGGCGTTGGGGTGGGCGCCGTGCTGGGGACTGCCGCCCCAGGCCCCCGCTTCGGCCTGAACGGCCTCGTCCTCAAACGCCGGACGGGCTGGGATAATCCGGACCGGCGTCGAGAAGTGACCGGCCCACCTCACGCCGGCCGCAGGTGCACGATGTCCCCCGCCCCCACCGGCTCCCGCACCCCCTCCTCCGTCGCCAGCACCAGCCGCCCGTCGCCGTCGACCGCCACCGCCTCGCCGACGATCGACCGGTCACCCGGCAGCTCGGCCCGTACATGCCGGCCGAGGGTGGCGCAGCCGGCCGCGTAGGTCTCCTGGAGCCCGCTGGCCGCCGGGTCGCCCCCGGCCGAGCGCCAGCGTTCGTACCAGTCGGCCAGCGAGCGCAGCACCGCCCGCAGCAGCGGATCCCGGTCCGTGCTGACCGCCCCGGCCAGCGCCAGCGAACCGGCCTGGGGGACGGGCAGTTCCTCGGCGCGCAGCGAGACGTTGATGCCGACGCCGATGACGACCCCGTCGTCCCCGGCCCGCTCCGCGAGGATGCCGCCGGCCTTGCGTTCCGCGCCGTCCACGGTCACCAGCAGGTCGTTGGGCCATTTGAGTGCCGTGTCCACGCCCGCCGCCCGCGACAGCCCCGTGGCCACCGCGACCCCGGTCAGCAGGGGCAGCCAGCCCCAGCGGGCCACGGGCACCTCGGTGGGGCGCAGCAGGACGGAGAAGAACAGGCCGGAGCGGGCGGGGGCCGTCCACTGGCGGTCGAGGCGGCCCTTGCCGGAGGTCTGCTCCTCGGCGACGAGCACGGCGCCCTCGGCGGCCCTGCCCGCCTCGGCCCGTGCCACCAGGTCGCTGTTGGTGGACCCGGTGCGCCGCACCACCTCCACCTCGGACCACAGGCCGCCCTCCCGCACCAGCGCGCGCCGCAGTGCCGCGACGTCCAGGGGCGGGCGCTCCAGATCCGACCAACGGCTGTCGTCTGCTGCATCTCGTGGCGTCATGCAAGCCACCCTAGGTGTGGTAAACACCGCACTGCCGATTGATGAGGCCGCCACTACGCTACGGATGAGTAACCGTCCCCCCTTTTGAGCAGGCAGGGAGCCGCATCCCGATGTCCGAGCCGGAAGAGCGTCAAGAGATCCAAGGGATCGACATCCACACGACCGCGGGCAAACTCGCGGATCTCCAGCGCCGTATCGAGGAAGCGACGCACGCCGGCTCCGCACGCGCCGTCGAGAAGCAGCACGCCAAGGGCAAACTGACGGCCCGTGAGCGGATCGAACTACTGCTCGACGAGGGTTCCTTCGTCGAGCTGGACGAGTTCGCCCGGCACCGGTCCACCAACTTCGGACTGGAGAAGAACCGGCCCTACGGGGACGGGGTGGTGACCGGGTACGGGACCGTCGACGGGCGTCCCGTCGCCGTGTTCTCGCAGGACTTCACCGTCTTCGGCGGAGCGCTGGGCGAGGTCTACGGGCAGAAGATCGTCAAGGTCATGGACTTCGCCCTGAAGACCGGGTGCCCGGTCATCGGGATCAACGACTCCGGTGGCGCGCGCATCCAGGAAGGCGTGGCCTCGCTGGGCGCGTACGGGGAGATCTTCCGGCGCAACACCCACGCCAGCGGTGTCATCCCGCAGATCTCGCTCGTCGTGGGCCCGTGCGCGGGCGGTGCGGTCTACTCGCCCGCCATCACCGACTTCACGGTCATGGTCGACCAGACCTCGCACATGTTCATCACCGGCCCGGACGTCATCAAGACCGTCACCGGCGAGGACGTCGGCTTCGAGGAGCTGGGCGGCGCCCGGACCCACAACACCGCCTCCGGGGTGGCCCACCACATGGCGGGCGACGAGAAGGACGCGATCGAGTACGTCAAGCAGCTGCTGTCGTACCTGCCGTCCAACAACCTCAGCGAGGCCCCGGTGTTCCCGGAGGAGGCGGACCTCACCGTCACCGACGAGGACCGCGAGCTGGACGCGCTGGTGCCGGACAGCGCCAACCAGCCGTACGACATGCACACGGTGATCGAGCACATCCTGGACGACGCCGAGTTCTTCGAGACGCAGCCGCTGTTCGCGCCGAACATCCTCACCGGCTTCGGCCGGGTCGAGGGCCACCCGGTGGGCATCGTCGCCAACCAGCCGCTCCAGTTCGCGGGCTGCCTCGACATCGACGCCAGCGAGAAGGCGGCGCGGTTCGTGCGGACCTGCGACGCGTTCAACGTCCCGGTCATCACCTTCGTCGACGTGCCGGGCTTCCTGCCGGGCGTCGACCAGGAGCACACCGGCATCATCCGGCGCGGCGCCAAGCTGATCTACGCCTACGCCGAGGCCACCGTCCCGCTGATCACGGTGATCACCCGGAAGGCGTTCGGCGGGGCGTACGACGTCATGGGGTCCAAGCACCTGGGCGCCGACCTCAACCTGGCCTGGCCCACCGCCCAGATCGCCGTGATGGGCGCGCAGGGCGCGGTCAACATCCTGCACCGCCGCACCATCGCCGAGGCGGAGGCCGCCGGGGACGCGGACGCCACCCGGGCGCGGCTCATCCAGGAGTACGAGGACGCCCTGCTCAACCCGTACGTCGCGGCCGAGCGCGGCTACATCGACGCGGTGATCATGCCGTCCGACACGCGCGGGCACGTGGTGCGAGGCCTGCGTCAGCTGCGCACGAAGCGGGAATCCCTCCCTCCGAAGAAGCACGGCAACATCCCCCTCTAAGGAGCCGCTGTGACGATCAAGGTCGTACGGGGCAATCCGACCCCCGAGGAGCTGGCCGCCGCCCTGGCGGTGGTCCGGGTCCGCGCCGCGGCGGCAGCCGACTCGCCGTCCGGCGCGGAGGGGCCCCGGGACTCCTGGGCCGACCCGGCCCGCATCGCCGCCCACCGGCTTCCGAAGCCGGGCCCGGCGGCGTGGAGCCGCACCTACTGGCCGGGGTGAGCCGGACAAGCGGAATCCTCGCGGCCAAGTTGAGTACGCGTACTCAGGCGCCGCTCCGGCACCCCGCCGGACCATGGGGAGATGCTGTGGTCCGACCCTGAGAACGAGCCGCCGAAGGAACTGCGCGACATGCAGGACATGCTTCGGCGGCTCGGCCTTCTCATGGCGCTGGCCATGGTGCTCGCAATGATCCTGCTCGGGCTGAGGTGAGGACGGCGCGGCCGCTTGGCTAACCTGACGGCATGACTGCCAAGCCGCGCAGGCGACTCGTGCTCGCCTCCCAGTCCCCCGCCCGGCTCGGTCTGCTCCGGCAGGCCGGGCTGGAGCCAGAGGTGATCGTGAGCGGGGTCGACGAGGACGCCGTCACCGCGCCCACCCCCGCTGAGCTGGCGCTGGCCCTGGCCGAGGCGAAGGCCTCCGTGGTCGCCGCCCGGCCGGAGGTGCAGGGCGCCCTCGTGATCGGCTGTGACTCGGTGCTGGAGCTGGACGGGCAGGCGCTGGGCAAGCCCGCGGACACCGAGGAGGCCACCGCCCGCTGGAAGGCGATGCGCGGGCGGGCCGGGATCCTCCAGACGGGGCACTGTGTGTGGGACACGGCGGCCAAGCGGTACGTGTCCGCCACCGCCTCCACCGTGGTCCGCTTCGGTGAGCCGACCGACGAGGAGATCGCCGCGTACGTCGCCTCGGGCGAGCCTCTCTACGTCGCCGGCGCCTTCACCCTGGACGGCCGCTCGGCACCCTTCATCGAGGGCATCGACGGCGACCACGGCAACGTGATCGGCATCAGCCTGCCCCTGGTGCGGCGGCTGCTGAAGGAACTGGGCGTCGGCATCACGGAGTTGTGGGCGCCGGCGGAGTGACCGGGGCAGGGGGCACGTCGTCCTGCGGCTCGGGGGCCGGGTCCGGCGCCGGAACCGGAGCCGGGGCGGGGTCTCCGCCCGGGCCGCCGTCGCCGTCGCCGGGCGTGCCCCCGGCCGGTGCCGGGGCCGGGCCCCCCTGACGGTCGTACGTCATCAGGAGCAGCACGATCAGCGCGAGCACCACCACCATGAACAGGAACGCGGTCCAGCCCACCAGTCCCCAGGCGAACGCGCCCAGCAGCCCGTGCACCACCGCCACGCTGATCAACAGGACGCGGCCGAAGCCGGCCGGGGCGCGGTCGCGGACGGCGACCAGCAGCGCGACCAGGGCGCACAGCGCGAAGTAGAGGCCGAAGAGCACTCCGCCGACCTTCGAGGACAGTGCCATCTTGTCCGGGTCGAGACCGGCCAGGGACATGTTCTGACGGTCCACCATCACTCCGAGGAGCCAGTTCAGCGCCGCGATGCCGAACGCCTCGGCCAGGAGTACGACCGCCACCACCCACGCCACCGGTCTGCGCACCACCGGTCCCACCCACTTTCGACCACAGCCCGACCAGAGCTGCCGTTACCTGAAGTACGTTCGAGACATCGCGAACGCTACTAACGGGTAAACCCCGGGACAAGGGTCCGGTCGGGAGCAAAGAATCGTTGGGCCATTCGTAGGGACTCAACAAAGAAACCGAGTGGGGCGCGGCACGCTCTCACAGAGACCTTGACCACATGGCAGGACTAGGGTTGCCCGGTGAAGCCTTGCGTACCTCGGTGCGACATGGGCTTTCGCGGGTCGAGCGAGCCTCGAATCACGCTCCGTGTGGGCAAGCTCACCATTGGGGACGGGTCGAAGTGCCGTGTCGGCAGTCCCTAAACTCGGCTTGTTTCAAGGAGGGAGCCTCAATCGTGCGCAAGGTGCTCATCGCCAACCGTGGCGAAATCGCTGTCCGCGTGGCCCGGGCCTGCCGGGACGCCGGGATCGCGAGCGTGGCCGTCTA
>NZ_JBIAVX010000030.1:0-61736 GCF_042894725.1 Streptomyces sp. NPDC001480
CGGGGTCTGGGGCGGAGCCCCAGGGTGGGGTGACTTCCCAGTTGGCCGTCATGGGTGGGTGGGTGGGAAACCCCGGGGTCTGGGGCGGAGCCCCAGGGGCGGCGATCTTCCAGTTGGGCGTCATGGGTGGGTGGGAAACCCCCCGGGGTCTGGGGCGGAGCCCCAGGACGGAAAGGGGCCCGGGGCTGAAGCCTCGGGCCCCCTGGGGGTCACACGCCGCTGCGCGGCCCCGGCACGCTCACCGACAGGCTGCGCCGGGCCTGGATCGGGACGCCGGCCTCAGCGTGGAGGACGGGTACCGGGCCCACCGGGCCGGCCGGCGCGGACATGGCCGGCTCGGCATCGGCGGGCTTGTCGCCCTGGGGGCGACGGGCGCGGTAGGCGGCCCGGTACGCGGCCGGCGAGGAGCCCAGCTGGCGCCGGAAGTGACCCCGCAGGGCCACCGGCGAGCGGAACCCGCAACGGCCCGCGACCTCGTCGACCGAGTAGTCCGACGTCTCCAGCAGCCGCTGCGCTTGCAGCACGCGCTGGGTGATCAGCCACTGGAGCGGCGCGCTGCCGGTCAGCGACCGGAAGCGGCGGTCGAAGGTGCGTCGGCTCATGTAGGCCCGCGCCGCCAGCGTCTCCACGTCGAACTGCTCGTGGAGGTGCTCCAGCGCCCAGGCGACGACCTCCGCGAGCGGGTCGGCGCCGATCTCCTCTGGTAAAGATCGATCGAGGTAGCGCTCCTGGCCGCCCGACCGGCGCGGCGGGACCACCAGACGCCGGGCCAGCGCGCCCGCCGCCTCGTTGCCGTGGTCCGACCGCACGATGTGCAGGCACAGATCGATTCCGGCCGCCGTACCCGCCGATGTCAGGACGTCACCGTCGTCGACGAACAGCTCTCTCGGATCGACGTGCACCGACGGATAGCGCTTCGCCAGCGTCGGCGCGTACATCCAGTGTGTGGTGGCCGGTCGGCCGTCCAGCAGGCCCGCCGCAGCCAGCACGAACGCGCCGGTGCACAGGCCTACGATGCGTGCGCCCTCCTCGTGTGCCCGGCGCAGCGCGTCGAGCGCTTCCTCCGGTGGCGGAGAAGTGATCGAACGCCAGGCCGGTACAACGACCGTACCGGCGCGTGAGATGGCTTCCAGGCCATGCGGTGCGGTGAGTTCCAGGCCCCCTGTGGTCCGCAGCGGGCCTTCCTCGCCGGCGCACACCAGTAGTCGGTAGCGCGGCACGCCGGCGTCCTGGCGGTCAATCCCGAACACCGACAGCGGTATGGAACTCTCGAAGATGGGCCCGCCGCTGAACAGCAGCACGGCGACGATCTCCTTGCGACGTCGCCCGGACAGCTTCCGGGCCGCGGCTTCCGGCGCGGCGGTGGAGTCGTGGCTCATCCTGCTAAGCCCCCCTTGGTGGTCGCGGCTCCTCGGTTGTGTCGCTCCTGCACGTTTCCCCTCGGTCCTGCACGAGTCCCCCGCCGTAAGACATCAAGATCGAATCTACTGGGTGCCACGCCGCCGTGGTGACCAGATCGACACCCGGCGCATTGTCGACATGACAACTTGGCGTGAAGCATTCGATCACGAAGCGTTGCACTCGTGGGCCGTGCAGGGAAGTACGCCTCGTCGCAGTGGCCAAACAGCGTAGGGTGCGCAGGGCCCCCTGGGCCCTTTCCGTGCAGGTGGAACGGGGTGCGAGGGGTGGTTCCGGCCTGTCTTGCACAGTGTCCAGAAGTTGGCTGAAAAGCTACGGGTGCGTGCGCGGAAACCGGTCAGTCAACCGGTGTACCACCCTTGGTGTGACGTCCGCCTCCCTGGGGCGTCGGGCGTGCCGCGCAGCGCTCCGAGCGGCGCAGCAGGATCCGGCAGACGCCGGTGACGGCGGCGAGGCCCAGGGCGGTGCCGGTGGCGCCGGCCAGCGAGGTGCCGTACCAGAGCAGGACCACGGGTACGAGGACGCAGCTGAACACCGCCCAGCGCACCACGTCACCGGCGGTGTCCGGAGTGGGGCGCTGCTTGCTGGTGGGGCGTCGTCCGGGCATCTCGTACTCCCTGGTCGTACTCCTCGCGGCGGTGGCTCACAGGGTTCAACGCGTGTTCGATCGAGCGGTCACTCAGTCGGTCACCCAGTTGATCAGACAGTTGATCACTCAATGGGTCACCGTGCGTGCCGACCGGATGAAGTCGCCGCTGTTGAATCCCGTGCAAACCGCCTGTACGGGGCAGCAACCATTGCGTTACGGGCGTCGCTCGTGCATGCTCCGGGGAACCCCTGCGGACTCCGGGGGCGCCTTACGACGCCTTGCGTCTCACGACGCCTTACGGAGCCCGTGCGGGATCTGGGCTGAGGAAGCTTGCCGCCGTACCCTTGGGGGTATGGGGTGGGGAAGATGTTTCCCGGACACAGCTCCGCCGCACACTGTCGCCACCCAAAAAGGATCACAACGCCGAGACAGCCATGGCCGGTCACGAATTCTTCGAACCCGCGGACCGCAAGCGGCCGGTCGCCGATCCCACGGCGGCCGAGCCCCTGGCGGCGGAAGAGGCGCGTCCTTCCTGCGACCCCGCCTTCAAGCACGGAGTCGTCGTCGGTTTCGACGGCTCCACGTCCAGTGAGCGCGCCCTCGCCTATGCGATCGGCATGGCTCACCGATCCGCCTCGGGGCTGATCATCGTCCACGTCGCCAATCGGCTGCCCACCACCGTGTGGGCGGGGTGTGAGCCCCCGGTCTTCGTCGACGTGCCCGATCACCGCACCGAGGTGCTGGGTCTCGAGCTGGCCTGTGCGGACTATCTGGCCGAGGTGCCCTGGATCCTGGTCGAGCGCGGCGGTGACATCTGCCACGAGCTCGAAGAGGTGGGCCGGGAGTACGAGGCCGACGCGATCGTGGTGGGCTCCACGCACGGGATCGTCGGGCGGATCTTCGGCTCGGTCGCCGGACGGCTCGCCAAGCGGGCGAAGCGGCCCGTGATCGTCATCCCGTGACGTGACGTGTCGTGGAAGCCTGACTCGCCGTCATTCAGCTCGTCGCCCCGTTCCCCCAGGGCTCATCCGCCCGGAACCGTTACGGCGTCACGGTCTCACTCGTTGTCCTACTCGTTGAACCACTCGGACTTCACGTCGTAGCCGTCGCCGTTCCACGAGAGCTGCACCTGGTACGAGCCGAACTGGCCGACGTCGTAGCCCTTCTTGCCACAGCCGGCGTCACCGCCGTCGGTGATGTAGAGCCCCGGCCTCCTTCGGACACAGAAGCGGGCGGGGGACGGATCTCGTGAGCGCACGCTCCGAATACGTCCACCGCCCGCCGGTGATCTACCTCATGCCTCGGCAGTTTGCCTTTGCGGACCGGTAGTTGAATGCGTCGTGCCGGTTACTCCACCGTCACCGACTTCGCCAGGTTCCGCGGCTTGTCGATGTCCCGGCCCAGGGCCAGTGCCGTGTGGTAGGCGAGGAGCTGGAGCGGGATGCCCATCAGGATCGGGTCCAGCTCGTCCTCGTTCTTGGGTACGACGATGGTCTGGTCGGCCTTCTCCTGCTCCTGGTGGGCGACCGCGAGGATCTTGCCGCTGCGGGCCTTGATCTCCTCCAGGGCGGCGCGGTTCTTCTCCAGCAGGTCGTCGTCCGGGACGATCGCGACCGTCGGCAGCGCGGGCTCGATCAGCGCGAGCGGGCCGTGCTTGAGCTCGGAGGCGGGGTAGGCCTCGGCGTGGATGTAGGAGACCTCCTTGAGCTTCAGGGAGGCCTCGCGGGCCACCGGGTAGCCCCGCACGCGGCCGATGAAGAGCATCGAGCGGGCCTCGGCGTAACTCTCGGCCAGCTTCTTGACCTCGTCCTCCTGCTTGAGGATCTCGGAGATCTGCGCGGGCAGCCTGCGCAGGCCCTCGATGATCCGCTTGCCGTCGCGCACGGAGAGGTCGCGGGTGCGGCCCAGGTGCAGGGCGAGCAGGGCGAAGGCGACGGTGGTGTTGGTGAAGCACTTGGTGGAGACGACGCACACCTCGGGGCCGGCGTGCACGTAGATGCCGCCGTCGGCCTCGCGGGCGATCGCCGAGCCGACCACGTTGACCACGCCCAGCACCCGCGCGCCCTTGCGCTTCAGCTCCTGCACGGCGGCCAGCACGTCGTACGTCTCACCGGACTGCGAGACGGCGACGTACAGGGTGTCGGGGTCGACGACCGCGTTGCGGTAGCGGAACTCGGAGGCCGGCTCGGCGTCGGCGGGGATGCGGGCCAGCTCCTCGATCATCTGGGCGCCGATCATGCCCGCGTGGTAGGAGGTGCCGCAGCCGAGGATCTTCACGCGGCGGATCTGGCGCGCCTCGCGGGCGTCCAGGTTCAGGCCGCCGAGGTGCACGGTGGAGAAGCGGTCGTCGATGCGGCCGCGCAGCACGCGGTCCACGGCGTCGGCCTGCTCGTGGATCTCCTTGTGCATGTAGGTGTCGTGGCCGCCCATGTCGTACGACTCGGCCTCCCACTCCACGGTGGTGGGCTCGGCGGTCGTGCGGGTGCCCTCGGTGGTGTAGGTGCGGAAGTCGTCGGCCTTCAGGGTGGCCATCTCGCCGTCGTCCAGCGTCACTATCTGCCGGGTGTGGGCGACCAGCGCGGCCACGTCGGATGCGACGAACATCTCCTTCTCGCCGATGCCGAGGACGACCGGGGAGCCGTTTCGGGCCACCACGATGCGGTCCGAGAAGTCGGCGTGCATCACGGCGATGCCGTACGTGCCCTCGACGACCCGGAGGGTCTCGCGGACCTTGTCCTCCAGCTTCTCGGCCTGCGAGCGGGCGATGAGGTGGGTGAGGACCTCGGTGTCGGTCTCGGAGAGGAACTCGACGCCGTCCGCCTCCAGCTTGCGGCGCAGGTCGGAGGCGTTGTCGATGATGCCGTTGTGCACGACGGCGACCTTGTTGTCGCCGGACATGTGCGGGTGGGCGTTCACGTCGGAGGGGGCGCCGTGGGTGGCCCAGCGGGTGTGGGCGATGCCGGTGGTGCCCTTGAACCGCGCCGGGACCTTGGCCTCCAGGTCACGGACCCGGCCCTTGGCCTTGACCATCTTCAGGCCGGCGGTCTTCGGGGAGGTGACGACGATGCCCGCGGAGTCGTACCCGCGGTACTCCAGGCGCTGAAGGCCCTCCAGGAGCAGCGGGGCGACGTCACGCTTCCCGATGTATCCGACGATTCCGCACATATAAAGGTATCCCCAAGCTTCCGTTCAGCCGTAGACGATGCGCCGCAGTTGCCTGAGCGTGAGCTCGGGCGGGGCCACCGCACGGTATTTCAGGTCCGCCCCGATCCGTTCGAAGATCGCCGCGTTCACCAGGCCCTGGGCCTGGAGCTCGCGGTGGCGGCGACGGACGTAGTCTTCGGTCGTCTCGTCGAAATAGGCGAGCACGTCCTGGATCACCCGCAGTGCCTCGCCCCGGTGCAGGGTCGTGGACCGTGTCAGATGATCAACCAGTTCGTCGTGCACCCGGTAGATCCTGAGGTACCGGCGACGGTTTCGCAAGAATCCTGCCCGATTTCGGGCAACGGCCTGTTGAATCTCTTATGGGGCTCTGTTCGCAACCTGTCCATCCTGCGTCTTGCGCCACGTTGCTTGTGGCGACGATTTTCAGACGCCATGGACATTCCTCGTATGGGCGTACCCGATGAGCTCGCCGACCGCATGACCATGGCCGAGCAGCACGAGTACCTCCGCGCCAGGTTCTCCCGGCGCTCCATGATCAGAGGCGGCGCCGTCACGCTCGGCACCGTCACGGGCGGCTCCTTCGTACTGGGCGGCACCGCCCAGGCCGCCGCCCCCACCCAGTCCTCCGCCCCCGCCACCCAGCACGTCGACGGCGCCTTCGTCGCCCCGTTCGGCCGGCACCTCGCCTACGGCAACGACGCCGGCACGGAGATGACGATCTCCTGGCAGGTCCCGGTCCCGGTGAAGAAGCCCTTCGTCCGCATCGGCACCCACGCCTCGCACCTCTCCGTCAAGATCGAGGCCGAGGTCCGCTCCCTCCACACCCCGGCCGGCGTCGGCGCGAGCGGCGACCACACCCAGTACTACGTGCACGCCAAGCTGGCGGGCCTCAAGCCCGGCAAGACGTACTACTACGGCGTCGGCCACGACGGCTTCGACCCGGCCTCCCCGCGGTTCGCCGGCACCATCGGCACCTTCACCACCGCCCCCCGCCACAAGCAGCCGTTCACCTTCACGGCCTTCGGCGACCAGGGCGTCAGCTACCACGGGCTGGCCAACGACGCCCTCATCCTCGGCCAGAACCCCAGCTTCCACCTGCACGCCGGCGACATCGCCTACGCCGACCCGTCCGGCGCGGGCAAGACCGCCGACACCGGCTTCGACTCGCGCGTGTGGGACCAGTTCCTCGCCCAGACCGAGTCGGTCGCCAAGTCCGTGCCGTGGATGGTGTCGTTCGGCAACCACGACATGGAGGCCTGGTACTCGCCCAACGGCTACGGCGGCGAGGAGGCCCGCTTCACCCTGCCCGACAACGGGCCGGACAAGAAGAACCTGCCGGGCGTCTACTCCTTCGTCCACGGCAACACGGCGGTCATCTCCCTCGACCCGAACGACATCTCCTTCGAGATCCCGGCGAACCTGGGCATATCGGGTGGAACCCAGACCAAGTGGTTCGAGGCCCAGCTGAAGAAGTTCCGGGCCTCGAAGGACATCGACTTCATCGTCGTGTTCTTCCACCACTGCGCGTACTGCACGTCCACGGCGCACGCCTCGGAGGGGGGTGTGCGACAGGAGTGGGTACCGCTGTTCGAGAAGTACACGGTCGACCTCGTCATCAACGGCCACAACCACCAGTACGAGCGCACCGACGTCATCAAGGGCAACAAGGTCACCAAGAAGCTCCCGATCGGCGAGACGGCCTACCCCGAGACCGAGGGCGTCGTCTACGTGACCGCTGGCGCGGCCGGCCGCAGCCTGTACGCGTTCACCGCGCCGGACTCCTACGAGGGGCACCTGAACGAGGTCGACTCCGTCGCCTCCTTCGTCAACACCAAGGACGGCAAGGTCAACGAGACCGTCGCCTGGTCCCGGGTGCGCTACCTCAACTACTCGTTCCTGCGGGTGGACGTCGAGCCCGCGGCGCCCGGCCACTACGCCAGGCTGAAGGTGTCGGGCATCGCCGAGACCGGTGACCGCATCGACCACTTCACGGTGGCGCGCAAGGCCAAGTAGCCGTCGACGGCTCCGCAGGCGGTCCTCACATGCGCTTGAGGACCGCCTGTTTGGCCATCGTGAACTCCTCGTCGGTCAGCACCCCGTCGCGGCGCAACTCGCCCAGTTCCCGCAGCCGCCGCAGCAGGGCGTCGTGGTCGTCCTCGACGGGGGACGACGTGAGCTGCTCGGGGATCCGGGGCGCGTCCGGTCCCGCGTCCGTCCGGTCGGCCGCCGACGGGTGCGGCAGCCGCGCCTGCACCGCCGCCGCGACCAGCGCCATCAGCGGGTCCTTCTTGAAGCCCCACAGCTCCACCGCGTTGGGGTCGTACTTCGGCGGCGCCTTGGTGGCCGCGCCCCGCACGGTGAACCGCAGATGGCCGTTCTCCAGCCCGGCCGCCGGCTGCCACTCCACCGCGGTGATCTCGGCGACGGGGATCGCCCGGGCGCCGGCCGCGGCCTTGGCGTCCTCCGTCTTCCAGTTCCACTCCAGGCGTACGTGCTCGCCGTCGAAGCTCACCGTGCCGTCCCCGGCGGCCACCGACAGCGGGACGGACGGGCCGGGCAGCAGGTACGCGGTCACCGGACCGGACGGAACCCCGTCCAGCAGCAGGGCGTTGCGGACCTCGTCCACGAAGTACTCGGCGACGCCGTACCGGTCCGGCTCCACGGTCAGCTGGTAGGGGTCGTGGGGCTCGGCGAGCCGCCCGCCGGTCGCGTGCAGCAGCGGATCGGCGCCGTCCCGCAGCCGCAGTCTCAGCCGCCCCGACTTCTTGCCGTGCTCGAAGGAGACGCCGGCCAACGCCCCCAGCGGGACCAGCAGTTCACCCAAGGTCCTGCGCAGCAGGCCGACGCTCTTGTCCCGTCCGGGGGTCAGGCGCAGCGCCCCGCCGTCGAAAACCCACGTGCCGTCCTTCTGGATGATCTCCGCCATGAGGGGATTGTTTCACCGGATGCGCGGGAGACTGGTCTCGACCAATCGTGAAGTGACCCTCGTGAAGTGATGGGAGCGCGCTTGTGAGACGGCACCACAGAACGACTCCCCGTATGACCCGACTGCTGGGCTCGCTACTGCTGTTGGCGGCGGGCGCGATCACGGTCGGCGCGGCCCCGCCGGCCCCCCAGGACGCCGGGCAGCGGACCGCGACCCCGCTCGGCCGGGTCGTCCCCGCCCCCGCATCCGTCCAGCCGGGCGGAGCGCCCTACCGCATCACCCGGGACACCCGCATACGCGTCGACGACAACCGCGAGGTCCGCCGCGTCGGCACCTACCTCGCGGACATCCTGCGCCCCTCGACGGGCTACCGCCTGCCCCTGACCGCGCACGGCCGGGGCGGCGTCCGACTGCGCCTCGCCGAGGGCCCGTTCGGCGCCGAGGGCTACCGCCTGCACAGCGGAGCCGACGGCGTCACCCTCACCGCCCGCACGCCCGCCGGCCTCTTCCACGGCGTCCAGACCCTCCGCCAGCTCCTGCCGGCCGCCGTCGAGAAGAACCGCGTACAGCCCGGCCCCTGGCAGATCGCGGGCGGCACCGTCCAGGACACGCCCCGCTACCCCTACCGCGGGGCGATGCTCGACGTCTCCCGGCACTTCTTCACCGTGGACCAGGTCGAGCGCTACATCGACGAACTGGCCCTCTACAAGATCAACGCTCTGCATCTGCACCTCAGCGACGACCAGGGCTGGCGCATCGCCGTCGACTCCTGGCCCCGCCTCGCGACGTACGGCGGCTCCACCCAGGTCGGCGGCGGCCCGGGCGGCCACTACACCAAGGCCGACTACCGGGAGATCGTCCGCTACGCCGCCTCCCGCTACCTGGAGGTCGTCCCCGAGATCGACATGCCCGGCCACACCAACGCGGCCCTCGCCTCCTACGCCCAGCTGAACTGCGACGGCACCGCACCCCCGCTGTACACCGGCACCGAGGTCGGCTTCAGCTCGCTGTGCGCGAACAAGCCGGTCACGTACCACTTCGCGGACGACGTCATCCGGGAGCTCGCCGCGCTCACCCCCGGCCGCTATCTGCACATCGGCGGCGACGAGGCGCACTCCACGAGCCACGCCGACTACGTGACCTTCATGGACCGGGTGCAGCCGATCGTCGCCAGGTACGGCAAGAAGGTCATCGGCTGGCACCAGCTGACCGGCGCGACACCCGCCAAGGGCGCCGTGGCGCAGTACTGGGGCCTGGACGACACCGACCCCGCGGAGAAGGCACAGGTCGTCAAGGCCGCCCAGCACGGGACCGGGCTGATCCTGTCCCCGGCCGACCGGCTGTACCTCGACATGAAGTACACCGCGGACACCCCGCTCGGTCAGGACTGGGCGGGCCTGGTGGAGGTGCGGCGGGCCTACGACTGGGACCCGGGCGCCTACCTCCCGGGGGCTCCGGCCTCGGCGGTCAGGGGCGTCGAGGCGCCCCTGTGGACCGAGACCATCCGGACCTCGGCCGACATCGACCACATGGCCTTCCCCCGGCTGCCCGGCGCGGCCGAGCTGGGCTGGTCCCCGGCGGCCACGCACGACTGGAGCGCCTACCGGACGCGGCTCGCCGCCCAGGCCCCGCGCTGGGACGCCCTCGGTATCGGGTACTACAGGTCACCCCAGGTGCCCTGGCCGACGGGTTCCTAGGAAGGTCGACGGGCACCCCGGTGGACCGTACACCGGGGTGCCCGCCCGTCCGCGGGTCAGAACGCCGCTATCGGGTTCTCCAGGCTGCCGACGAGCTGTAGCGCGCCCGACGGGTCGGCCAGGTCCACCATCTGCCGGTTGTCGCGCAGCTGGAGGCGGTTGAGGCAGGACAGGGCGAACTCGGGGGCGAACATGTCGTACTGGCGGAACCTGTCGGCGAGTTCGGGCGTCGCCTGCTGGTACTCGCGGGTGACCTCGGCGACCGTGCGCCAGAAGTCGTCCTCCTCCAGGATTCCCTCGTCGGCCAGGAGGGCGGCCAGGAAGCGGAAGAAGCAGTCGAAGACGTCCGTGAAGATCGACAGGAGTTTCGTGTCCTCGGGGACCTCGACGCGGATCCGGCCCACCTCGGGCGGCAGCACCGCGTCCGGGTCCATGACGGCGATCTCCTCGGCGATGTCCTTGTAGACCGCCCGCCGCACCACGCCGTCCTCCAGGACCAGGATCACGTTCTCGCCGTGCGGCATGAACACCAGGTCGTAGGCGTAGAAGCTGTGCAGCAGCGGGGTGTAGTAGGCCCGCAGGTACCGCCGCAGCCACTCCACCGGGGACAGCCCGGACCGCTCGATCAGCGCGCCCGCGAAGGACGCGCCCTCGTGGTCCACGTGCAGCAGCGAGGCCATGGTGGCCAGGGACTCGCCCTCCGCGAGGGACGGCACGGGGCTCTCCCGCCACAGCGCGGCCAGCATCTTGCGGTACGGCGAGTACCGGTCGGTGGCCTTCTCGTACTCCAGGTGCCGGTAGCCGACGGCCGCCCGCTCCCGGATGATGGACAGGCCGGTCGACTTCAGCACGGGGTCGTTGTCGATCAGCTGGGCGAGCCAGTCGTTGATGGCCGGGGTCGCCTCCATGTAGGCGGCCGAGAGCCCGCGCATGAAGCCCATGTTGAGGACGGACAGAGCCGTCTTCACATAGTGCTTGCCGGGGTGCGAGGCGTTGAAGAAGGTCCGGATGGACTGCTGGGCCAGGTACTCGTCGTCGCCCTCGCCCAGGCACACCAGGTGCCGGCGGGCGACCTCGGCGGCGAAGGTGACGGTCAGCTTGTTCCACCACTGCCAGGGGTGGACGGGGATGAGCAGGTAGTCGGCGGGGTCGAGGCCCTGGCCGGTGAGCGTGGCGCGGAACCGTTCCAGCGTGGCCTCGCCCAGCTCTCCGCGCAGGAACGCCTCGTACTCGATGCCGGTCCCGGCCGTGAACGCCGCCCGCGACCGGTGCGCCGCCAGCCACACCAGCCGGACGGGGCTCGCCGTCTCGGGGGCGTACGACAGGTACTCGTGGACGCCGAAGCCCAGCCGCCCGTTGTTGGCGACGAAGCAGGGGTGGCCCTCGGTCATGCCGGTCTCGATGGCCTGGAAGCCGCTCCCGGCCAGCTCGGCGGCGGACACCCGGGGCTTGGCGAGCTTGTAGCAGGTGCCGGACAGGGTGGAGGAGATCTCCTCCAGGTAGACCGGCAGGATGTCGTCGCTCAGGCCCAGTGACTGCTTCAGCTCGACGAAGAAGTCCAGTGCGGCCAGGGGGAGTTCGGTGCCGTCGCGGTGGCGGGTGAGGGAGCCGGCGTCCACCTGCCAGTGGTCGAGGGCGCGGCGGACGGCGGTGAAGCGGTAGCGGGTCAGGCCGTCGTCGCTGCGGACGACGTACGCGTCTCCGTCCGCCTCGGGGGTGATCAGCCGCTCGTGCGCGAACTCGGCGAGCGCCTTGCGCACGAGGAGGCGGTTGGCCTGCTCCCAGCGCTCGGGGGAGAGGTGGGCCACGGCGTCGGCGAGGCTCATACGGCCACCCCCGTCGCGGCGACGAACCGCTCGCGGGTGCAGAAGCTCAACAGGGCCTTTTTCTCCGGCTTCTGGATCTCCCGCTCGGGCACGAACCCGACGGCCTCGTTGAGGGCGTGTACGGCCTTGTTGGCCACGTCCGGTTCGACGACGACCCGTTCGACGGCCGGATCCTCGAAGAGGTGCGCCATCACCGCGGTGATGACGGCCCGCGTGAAGCCGTGCACGGGGGTGTCGGTCGCGGGGGTGAGGAAGTGCATGCCGACATCGCCCGGCCGCGGCTCGTACAGGCCGACCAGCTCTCGGTGGGCGGGGTCGTACTTCTCCATCAGGAACGCCGGTACGCCGTCCTCGTCGAGTCCCAGCAGGGCGTGGTGGTGCTCGTCGGCGGCGATCTCCATGTACGCGCGCTCGACGTCCTGAAGCTTCGCGTCCTGCATCATCCAGAACGCCGCCTTGGGATGCGTGACCCAGCCCAGCAGCAGCTCGGCGTCCTTCAGGGGGTCGAGGGGGCGGAGGGTGAAGGTCATACGGAGAACTCCTGGAAAGCGATGCTCTTCTCGACCGGGTAGTACTCCGCGCCGAGCAGCTCACGGATGATGCAGCTGTTGCGGTACGCGCCCATGCCCAGGTCGGGGCTGGTGATGCTGTGGGTGTGCACGCCGGCGTTCTGCAGGAACACGCCGCGGCCGGTGACGTCGACGGCGTAGTTGCGGGCCACGTCGAAACGGCCGTGGCCGTCGAAGCGGAGGCGGTCGCGCAGCGGGTCGAGGAAGGCCGGCGGCTGGTAGTGGTAGCCGGTGGCCAGCACCAGGCCCTCGGTGCGGATCTCGAAGTCCTTGTCCTGCTCGTCCTGGTGGAAGCCGAGGGTGTACGCGCCGTCCTCGTACCGGGCGCCGGTCAGCGAGGAGTTGGTGAGCAGGCGGGTGGGGACCGGGCGGTCGCCGCTGGTGACGTTCTTCTGGTACAGCAGGTCGAAGATGTCGTTGATCAGGTCCGAGTTGATGCCCTTGAAGAGGCCCTTCTGCTGCTTCTCCAGCCGGTAGCGGGTCTCCTCGGGCAGCGCGCGGAAGTAGTCGATGTAGTCCGGGGAGGTCATCTCCAGGGTCAGCTTGGTGTACTCCAGCGGGAAGAACCGCGGGGAGCGGGTGACCCAGTTGAGCTCGTAGCCGTGGACGTCGATCTCGGAGAGGAGCTCGTAGTAGATCTCGGCGGCGCTCTGGCCGCTGCCGACGACCGTGAGGGACTTCTTGGCCCGCAGTTCCGCCTTGCGGTGCATGTACTGCGCGGTGTGGACGAGGTCGCCGTCCAGTTCCCGGCAGGCTTCGGGAACGAAGGGGACCGTGCCCGTGCCGAGGACCAGGTGGCGGGCGCGGTACACCTCGCCGGCCCCGGTGCGGACGACGTGGAGCCCGTCGGTGTCGTCGTACGTCACCTCGGTGACCGTCGTGCCGAACCGGACGCTGCTCAGTTTGCCCGCGGCCCAGCGGCAGTAGTCGTCGTACTCGACCCGCAGCGGGTAGAAGTTCTCGCGGATGTAGAACGAGTAGAGTCTGCCCTTCTCCTTCAGGTAGTTGAGGAAGGAGTACGGGGAGGTCGGATCGGCCAGGGTGACGAGGTCCGACATGAACGGGGTCTGGAGGTGGGCGCCGTCGAGGAACATGCCCGCGTGCCACTCGAAGTCGGGCTTCGACTCCAGGAAGACTCCGCTCAGTTCGTCGATGGGTTCGGTGAGGCAGGCGAGCCCGAGGTTGAAGGGGCCGAGCCCGATCCCCACGAAGTCGTAGGCGGCGGTCGGGGCTTCAGGACGCGCGGTCAAGGGACTCTCCCAGGTACTGCTCGGCGTGGCCGGCGATGAGGTCGAGGACGGCGGCGATGTCGGCCACGGTCGTCTCGGGGTTGAGCAGGGTGAACTTCAGGTAGTGGCGGCCGCCCACCTTGGTACCCGCGACGACGGCGTCGCCGGAGGCGAACAGGGCCTTGCGGGCGTAGAGGTTGGCGCGGTCGATCTCGCCCGGGTCGGTGACGGCGGCCGGGATGTGACGGAAGACCAGGGTGGACAGGGACGGCTCGACGACGACGTCGAAGCGGGAGTCGGCGGCGAGCAGCTCCCAGCCCTCCCGGGCCAGGTCGCACACCTCGTCGAAGAGCTGGCCGAGGCCGTCGGCGCCCATGGTGCGCAGGGTCATCCACAGCTTGAGGGCGTCGAAGCGACGGGTGGTCTGGAGGGACTTGTCGACCTGGTTGGGGATGCGTTCCTGGACCATGCGGCGCGGGTTGAGGTACTCGGCGTGGTAGGTCGCGTGCCGCAGGGTGGCGGCGTCACGCACCAGCACGGCCGACGAACTCACCGGCTGGAAGAAGGACTTGTGGTAGTCGACGGTGACCGAGTCGGCGCGCTCGATGCCGTCGAGGAGGTCGCGCCGACTGGGGGAGACCAGCAGGCCGCAGCCGTAGGCGGCGTCGACGTGCATCCACGCCCCGTACTGGGCGCAGAGTTCGGCGATCTCGGGCAGCGGGTCGATGGAGCCGAAGTCGGTGGTGCCGGCGGTGGCCACGACGGCCATGGGGACGAGGCCGTCCTTCTCGCAGCGCTCCAGTTCGTGGGCGAGGGCCACGGTCTGCATGCGCTTGTCGTGGTCGACGGGGACGGAGACCACGGAGTCCGGGCCCAGGCCGAGGAGTTTGGCGGACTTCTTCACGCTGAAGTGGCTGACCTCGGAGGCGAACACGCGGAGTCTGGCCAGGGAGGCCCCTTCCTCCCACCCGTCCGGCCCTGGCTTGGCCTCCTCCCTAGCCAGCAGCAGCGCCTGGAGGTTGGACTGGGAGCCGCCGGAGGTGAACACGCCGTCGGCGGACGGGCCGAGGCCGATGCGGGCGGCGGTCCAGTCGATGAGCCGGCGCTCGATCAGGGTGCCGCCGGCCGACTGGTCCCAGGTGTCCAGGGAGGAGTTGACGGCGGAGAGCACGGTCTCGCCGAGCACCGCCGGGATGACCACCGGGCAGTTGAGGTGGGCGAGGTAGCGGGGGTGGTGGAAGTAGACCGCGTCCCGGAGGTAGACCTCCTCCAGTTCGTCGAGCACCGCGGTGGTGTCGTGCAGCGGCTGGTCGAGGTCGATCTCGTCGATGCGGGGGGCGAGGGCGTCGACCGTGACGCCGGTGAACGGACGTTCGGTGGTGGCGAGTTTGGCCGCCACCCGCTCGACTCCTTCGGTCACGGAGCGGCGGTAGTGCTCCGCGGTGAGGTCATTGAGCAGGTGCGAGCGCATGTGGGGGTCCTCCGATGGGGACGGTCCGTGCGGGGAGTTCAACTTAGGTTAGCCTAACCTAAGTAGCTCGGCCGAAACCTGCCCCTCCCGTGACCGCCGTCACTTCGAACTGCGGTTCCACCAAAGGGAGTTGGTCGGAACTACTCAGAGGTCCTGAGCTGTTCCTCGGTCATCCCCCGCCGCCAGTAGCCGACGAAGGTGACACACCGGCGGTCGATGCCGCGCTCGCCGACGAGGTGCCGGCGCAGCGCCTTGACGCAGCCGGACTCGCCCGCGATCCAGGCGTAGGGGCGTTCGGCGGCCGGGAGCCGGGCGTCGCGCAGCGCGTCGAGGGCCGGCGGGGCCCCCGCGCTGCCGCCCGGGTCGCGTACGAGCCACGTCACCTCGGCGTCCGCGTCGGTCATGACGTCCTGGATGTCACCTGCGTGGTTCACCTCCAGCCAGGCACGCACACGGGTGCCGGCCGGCAGGGACTCCAGGGTGGCGCAGGCGGCGGGTACGGCGCTCTCGTCGCCCCACATCACCACCAGGTCGGTCCCCTCGGGCGGGCGGAAGCGGATCGCGCGGTTGTCGGCGACGGCCGGGCCGAGGAGGAGGACGCGGTCACCCGGGGTGGCGTCCGCGGCCCAGCGGGAGGCGGGGCCCGACGGGCTGTGCAGGGCGAAGTCGATGTCGATCTCGTCGGGGTCGCGGCGCAGCGCCCGGAGGGTGTACGAGCGCATCACCGCCCGCACGTCGTCGGGGAGTTCACGCCACCCCTGCCACCAGTTGTCGCCCAGCTCCAGCGGGACGACGGGCTCCGGCTGGCCCGGATGCGGCAGGAACAGGGACAGGGACTGGTCCCGCCCGTGGGAGTGGAAGGCGTGCAGGTCGGGCCCGCCGAAGGTGACACGGGCCAGGGACGGGCCGAGCCGCCTCGTCCGTACGACCTGGAGGGAGAAGAAACGGAACGGGGCGGCTACGGCGGTAGTCATCAGGGCTCCTGAATTTCGGTCAGGGGGCAAGGTGGCCGGCCCAAGGGGCGCGGGGCCGTATTGATATGCGGCTCCGCCGCGCGGGCGCGACCAGCCACAGGCGACCCGCGGCGTCCCATGAATCACCCTCACAGGGCGGTCAGCTGACCTGCTTCGCCTTCTCGATCGCCTCGGCCAACTCCTCGAGCAGAGGAGCGCACTTGTCGTACGACAGGATCGGCTCGGGGTTGCGGGCGATGACCTGCCCGGCCTTGACCGCCGGCAGCTTCTTCCACGTCCCCTCGGTGATGTCGGCGGGCTGGATCGCCGAGGAGCGGTTGTCCATCATGATGATGTCCGCGTCGTACTTGTCGACGTTCTCCCAGCTCAGTGACTCGTACCAGCCGCCACCCTTGGCCTTGGCCTTCTCCGGGGGCTCGACGAAGTTCACGCCGAGGGCCTTGAAGTACTCCAGGTCGACGGAGAGGTTGGAGCCGGAGACGTAGAACAGGTCCTGGCTGGCGGAGCCGGCCATCACCTTGATGCCGGGCTTGGCCTTGGTGGCCGCGCGCAGCCGGGCGGCGGCGTCCTCGAAGCGCTTCTTGGCCTCGGTGACCTTGGCGGCGGAGGTGTCCGCGCCGAGCGACTTGGCGAGGGCCAGCATGCGCTGGAGCGGCTCGGTCAGCTGGCGGTCGTAGACGGAGATGCCGACGCTCGGGGCACCGGCGGCCAGGATCTTCTTCTTCGACTCGTCGGGGACGTACCAGAGCGTGCCGGCGTCGTCGAACATGGTGGAGATGAGGACGTCCGGCGCCAGGGCCGCGTACTTCTCGATGTTGAACTGGCCCCACTCGTTGCCGAGGACCGTCACCTTGCTGACGTCCATGTCCCCGGCCTGCACATCGGCCTTGCCGTCCTTGGTCTTCGTCGGGCCGAAGACGCCCTTGGCCTGGACGCCGTAGTCGTACAGCGCGGCGGCCACGCCGACGAACGCGACGATGTTCGACGGGACCTTGTCGGCCTTCGCGGTGGTGCCGCGGTCGTCCTTGAAGGACCAGGGGCCGGACTTGCCCGCCGTCGTGTTGCCGTCCGAGCCGCCGCTTTTCCCGTCTTCGTTCCCGCAGGCCGCGAGCGCGGCCCCCAGACCGATGGCGCCGCCCGCGGCGAGGATGCCGCGACGAGTGAGGTGGGTGGCACGGGCGTTGGGCATGGGTATGACTGCTTTCGAACGGGGCGGAGCGCCCGCCGGACAACTTCCAAGGTAGGTTAGCCTAACCTCAGCTGATGTCCAGAGGGTGGGGCGCCCCGCGCCCGAACGTGTGACCGGCCTTCAGGGCCGGACGGGCAGGCTCAGCCCACCAGCCCCAACTCCCTTGCGATCAGCATCCGCTGGACCTCGCTCGTGCCCTCGCCGATCTCCAGGATCTTGGAGTCGCGCCACATGCGGGCGACCGGGTACTCGTTCATGAAGCCGTAGCCGCCGTGGATCTGGGTGGCCTCGCGGGCGTTGTCCACGGCGACCGTGGACGAGTACAGCTTGGCCAGCGCCGCCTCCTTCTTGAACGGCTCGCCCGCGACCAGCCGGCTCGCCGCGTCGCGCCAGGCCAGGCGGGCGGTGTGGGCCTTCATCTCCATGTCGGCGATCTTGAACTGGATGGCCTGGTTGGCGCCGATCGGACGGCCGAACGCGTGACGCTCCTTGGCGTACTTCACCGACTCGTCCACGCAGCCCTGGGCCAGACCGGTCCCGAGCGCCGCGATGGCGATACGGCCCTCGTCGAGGATCCGCAGGAACTGGGCGTAGCCGCGCCCCTCCTCGCCCAGGAGGTTGGTGGCGGGCACGCGGACGTCGGCGAAGGACAGCTCCCGGGTGTCGGAGGCGTTCCAGCCGACCTTCGAGTAGGGGGCGGCCACCGTGAAGCCCGGGGTGCCGGACGGGACGATGATCGAGGAGATCAGCGGCTTGCCGTCGGGCTTGCGGCCCGTCACCGCCGTGACCGTGACCAACCCCGTGATGTCGGTGCCCGAGTTGGTGATGAAGCACTTGGAGCCGTTGATCACCCACTCGTTCGTGCCGGCGTCCAGGCGGGCCGTGGTGCGGGTGGCGCCGGCGTCGCTGCCGCCGTCGGGTTCCGTGAGCCCGAACGCGCCCAGGATCTCGCCCGCGCACAGCCGGGGCAGCCACTCGCGCTTCTGCTCCTCGGTGCCGAACAGGTGGACCGGCATCGCGCCCAGGGAGACCCCGGCCTCGAGGGTGATGGCCACCGACGAGTCCACCCGGGCCAGCTCCTCCAGCGCGATGCCGAGGGCCAGGTAGTCGCCGCCCATGCCGCCGTACTCCTCCGGGAACGGCAGCCCGAACAGGCCCATGCGGCCCATCTCGCGGACGATCTCGTACGGGAACTCGTGCCGCTCGTAGAAGTCACCGATCTTCGGCGCCACGACGTCGTGCGCGAACTCCTCCACGGTACGGCGGAGTTCCTCCAGCTCGGGGGAGAGACGGTGGTCCATGGCGATCACTGGTCCTTGTGGGAGAGGGCGCGGACGGTGCGGGACGGGCTGGGTCGGCCCAGTTGTTCGGCCATCCACACGCTGGTGGCGGTGAGACGGCCGAGGTCGACCCCGGTGTCGATACCGAGGCCGTGGAGCATCCACACGAGGTCTTCGGTGGCGAGGTTGCCGGTGGCGGACTTGGCGTAGGGGCAGCCGCCGAGGCCTCCGGCGGAGGCGTCGACCGTCGTCACGCCGTGTTCCAGGGCGGCGAACGTGTTGGCGAGGGCCTGGCCGTAGGTGTCGTGGAAGTGCACGCCGATGACGTCTCTCGGCACGCCCTCCGCGTTGAGCGCGGCGAGCAGCGCGCGGACATGGCCGGGCGTGGCGACCCCGATGGTGTCGCCGAGGCTCAGCTCGTCGCAGCCCATGTCCCGCAGCGCCCGGCAGACGCGGACGACCTGGTGGAGCGGTACGGCGCCCTCCCAGGGGTCGCCGAAGCACATCGACACGTACCCCCGTACGTGCGCGCCCTCGTCCTTCGCGTGCCGCACCACCGGCTCGAACACGGCGAGGGACTCGTCGAGGGTGCGGTTGAGGTTGGCCTTCGCGAAGGACTCCGTGGCGCTGGCGAAGACGGCGATACGGCGGGCGCCGAGCGCGAGCGCCCGGTCCAGGCCGCGCTGGTTGGGCACCAGGACGGGCAGGGCCGCGTCCAGGTCGCTGACGAGCGGGAACAGCTCCTCGGCGTCGGCCAGTTGGGGCACCCACTTGGGGTGCACGAAGCTCGTCGCCTCGATGGTCGTCAGGCCCGCGTCGGCGAGGCGGTGGATGAACTCCGCCTTCACCGCGGTGGGTACGGCCGTCTTCTCGTTCTGGAGCCCGTCGCGCGCGCCGACCTCGTGGATCCGCACCCGTGCGGGCAGGTCCTGGGCCGGTACGGCCATGGGCAGTCCGTCGGCGCTCATCCGTCCGCCTCCTCGGTGGGTGCGATGACGGCCAGCACCTGGTCCATGGCGACCGTCGTGCCGGGCCGCACGTCCAGTTCGGCGACCGTGCCGGCGTGCGGGGCGGAGATGACGTGCTCCATCTTCATCGCCTCGACCACCAGCAGGCTCTGGCCGGCGGCCACCTCGTCGCCGACGGCCACCTTCACCACCGTCACCGTGCCCGGCATGGGCGCGGTGAGCGAGTCGGCGCCCGCGTGCGCGGACCGGGACAGGGACGCGGCCACCGGGTCGTGATCGCGCACCTGCCAGGCGTCGCCGTCGCGGCCGAGCCAGTCGGCGGCGCGGTGGAAGGTGTGGCGGACGCCGTCGAGGGTGACGGCGACCCGGTCGTCGGCGACGGTGTGGACACCCCTGGGGGTGTACGTCACCGGGTCGGTCACCCGCAGCGGGAAGGCGGGCCGCTTCGGGGTACCGCCGAGACGCCAGCCGCTCGGCACCGAGAAGGGATCGGTCCAGCCGTCCTCACGAGGCTTCAGTGCCTCCAGCCGTACGGCCGCCGCCGCCTCGTACACCTCCTCCGGTACGTCCGTGGTGACCAGCTCGTCCACCACCCGCTCCACCAGCCCGGTGTCCAGCTCGCCCGCCACCACGGCCGGGTGTGCCAGCAGCCGCCGCAGGAATCCGGCATTGGTCTGCACGCCCAGCGTGACCGTCTCGGCCAGGGCGGCCCGGAGCTTCCTGAGCGCGGTCGCGCGGTCCGGCCCGTACGCGATCACCTTGGACAGCATCGGGTCGTACAGACTGCCGACCTCCGTGCCCTCGCTGAGCCCGGAGTCGGTGCGGATGCCGTCGCCCTGGGGTTCGCGGAGCCTGAGGACCGTGCCGCCCGAGGGCAGGAACCCGCGCGCGGGGTCTTCGGCGCACAGACGGGCCTCGACGGCGTGCCCGGTGAGCGTGATGTCGTCCTGCCCGAACGGCAGCCGCTCGCCCGCCGCCACCCGCACCTGCCACTCCACCAGGTCCAGCCCGGTGATCAGTTCGGTGACCGGGTGCTCCACCTGGAGCCGGGTGTTCATCTCCATGAAGTAGTACGAAGAGGGGTCGCCGCCGGGGACGATGAACTCCACGGTCCCCGCGCCCCGGTACCCGCAAGAGCGCGCCGCCTGCACGGCCGCCTCGCCCATCGCGGCCCGGGTCGCCTCGTCGAGGAGCACGCTGGGCGCCTCCTCGATGATCTTCTGGTGCCTGCGCTGGAGCGAGCACTCGCGCTCGCCCAGGTGGACGACGTTCCCGTGCCCGTCGGCCAGGACCTGGATCTCGATGTGCCGGGGCCGGTCCACCCACCGCTCGACGAGCAGCGTGTCGTCGCCGAAGGAGGCGCGGGCCTCGCGGCGGGCCGCGGCGATCTCCTCGTCCAGCACGGACAGGTCCCACACCAGACGCATGCCCTTGCCGCCCCCGCCTGCCGACGGCTTGAGCAGTACGGGCGCGCCCAGCGCGCGTGCCGCTTCGGCCAGTTCGGGATCGCGCCCGCCCGGGACGACCGGCACTCCGGCGGCCCGCACCGTCTCCTTGGCCCGGATCTTGTCGCCCATGAGCGCGATCGCGTCCGCCGGCGGGCCGATGAAGACCAGCCCCGCCTCCTCGCACGCGTGCGCGAAGCCCGCGTTCTCGGCGAGGAAGCCGTACCCGGGGTGGACGGCCTGCGCGCCCGTCCGCGCGGCGGCCTGAAGGAGCCGCTCCACCGACAGGTAGCTCTCCGCCGCCGGCGCCGGACCGATCCGTACCGCCGTGTCCGCCTCCCGGACGTGCCGCGCGTCGGCGTCGGCGTCGGAGAAGACGGCGACGGAGCGCACGCCCATCGACCGCAGCGTACGGATGACGCGTACGGCGATCTCGCCCCGGTTGGCCACCAGCACTGTGTCGAACATCGTCGTCAACTCCCCCCTCACATCCGGAAGACGCCGAACTGGGGCTCTCCCAGGGGCGCGTTGGCACAGGCGGTCAGGGCCAGGCCCAGCACCTGACGGGTGTCCAGCGGGTCGATGACCCCGTCGTCCCAGAGCCGGGCGGTGGCGTAGTAGGCGTTGCCCTGGCGCTCGTACTGCGCGCGGATGGGCGCCTTGAAGGCGTCCTCGTCCTCGGCCGGCCACTCCTCGCCCCGCGCCTGGAGCTGGTCCCGCTTCACGGTCGCCAGCACCGACGCGGCCTGCTCGCCGCCCATCACCGAGATCTTCGCGTTGGGCCACATCCACAGGAAGCGCGGGGAGTAGGCCCGTCCGCACATGGAGTAGTTCCCCGCGCCGTACGACCCGCCGACCACGACCGTCAGCTTCGGCACGCGCGTGCAGGCGACCGCCGTGACCATCTTGGCGCCGTGCTTGGCGATGCCACCGGCCTCGTAGTCCTTTCCGACCATGAAGCCGGAGATGTTCTGGAGGAAGACCAGCGGGATCCCGCGCTGGTCGCACAGCTCGATGAAGTGGGCGCCCTTCTGGGCGGACTCGGAGAACAGGATGCCGTTGTTGGCGACGATCCCGACCGGGTGGCCGTGGATCCGGGCGAAGCCGGTGACCAGGGTCTGCCCGAACTCCGCCTTGAACTCCGCGAACCGGGAGCCGTCGACCACGCGCGCGATGATCTCGCGTACGTCGTAGGGGGTGCGGGAGTCGACCGGGACGGCGCCGTAGAGCCCGTACTGGTCGACCTTCGGCTCCACCGCGGGCACGGTCTCCCAGGGCAGGGGCCCGCGCGCGGGGAGGGTGGCGACGATGTCGCGCACGATCCGCAGGGCGTGCGCGTCGTCCTCGGCGAGGTGGTCGGTGACGCCGGAGACCCGGGAGTGCACCTCGCCGCCGCCGAGCTCCTCGGCGGTGACGACCTCACCGGTGGCGGCCTTCACCAGCGGGGGACCGCCGAGGAAGATCGTGCCCTGGTTGCGGACGATCACGGCCTCGTCGCTCATGGCGGGCACGTAGGCCCCGCCGGCGGTGCAGGAGCCGAGGACGGCGGCGATCTGCGGGATGCCGGCGCCGGACATCCGGGCCTGGTTGTAGAAGATCCGCCCGAAGTGCTCGCGGTCCGGGAAGACCTCGTCCTGCATGGGCAGGAAGGCGCCGCCGGAGTCGACGAGGTAGACACAGGGCAGCCGGTTCTCGAGGGCGACCTCCTGCGCGCGCAGGTGCTTCTTCACCGTCATCGGGTAGTAGGTGCCGCCCTTGACGGTGGCGTCGTTGGCGACGATCACGCACTCGCGCCCGCTGACCCGCCCGATCCCCGCGATGACCCCGGCGGCCGGGGCCTGGCCCTCGTACATCCCGTCGGCCGCCAGCGGGGCCAGCTCCAGGAAGGGCGAACCGGCGTCGAGCAGGGTGTCCACCCTGTCCCGGGGCAGCAGCTTGCCGCGCGCGGTGTGGCGGGCGCGGGCCTTCTCGCCGCCGCCGAGCGCCGCCGCGGCGAGCTTGCCGCGCAGTTCCCCGACCAGCTCGCGGTGCGCTTCCTCGTTGGCCCGCCAGGCCTCCGACGCGGGATCGGCCGCGCTCGTCAGCTCCGGTGCCTCGTGCATCCTGCGGTCCCCTCACCCAGTGATCGACTGTTAATGAGCGTTAACCATTTCCTCCAGGTTAACGACCGCTAACCTCGCTGTCTAGAATTGCTTCCATGGCCACGAGAACCGACGCCCCCACCCGACGCGAGCAGATCCTCAAGGAGGCCGCGCGGCTCTTCGCCGAGCGCGGCTTCCACGGGGTCGGCGTCGACGAGATAGGCGCCGCGGTGGGCATCAGCGGGCCCGGCCTCTACCGCCACTTCGCGGGCAAGGACGCGATGCTCGCCGAGCTGCTGGTCGGCATCAGCGGCCAGCTGCTGACCGGGGCCAAGCGGCGCCTGGCGGAGGCCGACGGCACGGCTGCCCCGGAGGCGGTCCTGGACTCGCTCATCGAAGGACACATCGACTTCGCGCTCGACGACCGTCCCCTCATCACCCTGCACGACCGCGAGCTGGACCGCCTCCGTGACAGCGACCGGAAGCTGGTCAGGCAGCTCCAGCGGCAGTACGTCGAGCTGTGGGTCGAGGTCGTCCGCGAGGTGTACCCGGACCTGACCGAACCGGCGGCCCGCTCGGCCGTGCACTCGGTCTTCGGCCTGCTGAACTCCACGCCGCACCTGGGTCGCGGCGGCTTCCTCCCGGGCCGGGGGGCCACCTCGGAGCTGCTGCACCGGATGGCGCGGGGCGCGTTCGCGGCGGCCTCGGGGGCCGGGGCCGCCCCGGCGTGACGAGCGTTACCCCGATCACTCTGGACCGCTTCCGTACTCGCCGGTACCTTTGATCTGAGCAAGCGCTTAGACATGCCGAAGTCCGTGGAGGTGGCGGAGTGCGCCGCACGCTGTTCAACGAGGATCACGAGGCGTTCCGGGAGACCATCCGCGCCTTCATCGAGGCCGAGGTCGTACCGGTGTACGACGAGTGGTTCGCCGCCGGCCAGGCGCCGCGCGACTTCTACTACAAGCTCGCCGAGCTGGGCGTCTTCGGCATCCGCGTCGACGAGGAGTACGGCGGCGCCGGCATCGACTCGTACAAGTTCGAGGCCGTCCTCTACGAGGAGACCGCCCGCGCGGGCATCACCTTCGGCGGCTCCGGCGTGCACGTGCTGCTCGGCCTGCCCTACATCAAGCTGCTCGCCAACGACGAGCAGAAGAAGCGCTTCCTGCCGAAGTTCGTCTCCGGCGAGGAGATGTGGGCGATCGCGATGACCGAGCCGGGCACCGGCTCCGACCTCGCGGGCATGAAGACCACCGCCAAGCTCTCCGAGGACGGCACGCACTACGTCCTCAACGGCGCCAAGACCTTCATCACCGGTGGCGTGCACGCCGACCGCATGATCGTCTGCGCCCGCACCGCGGCCCCCACCGCCGAGGACCGCCGCCACGGCATCTCCCTCTTCGTCGTGGACACCAAGGCCGAGGGCTACTCCGTCGGCCGCAAGCTCGACAAGCTCGGCCTGAAGACCTCCGACACCGCCGAGCTGGCGTTCGTCGACGTCAAGGTCCCCGTCGAGGACCTCCTCGGCGAGGAGAACAAGGGCTTCTACTACCTCGGCCACAACCTGGCCTCCGAGCGCTGGGGCATCGCCTTCGGTGCGTACGCGCAGGCCAAGGCCGCCGTCCGGTTCGCCAAGGACTACGTCCAGCAGCGCACCGTCTTCGGCCAGACCGTCGCGTCCTTCCAGAACACCAAGTTCGAGCTGGCCGCCTGCCAGGCCGAGGTGGACGCGGCCGAGGCCGTCGTGGACCGCGCGACCGAGGCCCTCGACGCCGGCGAGCTGACCCCCGCCGAGGCCGCCTCCGCGAAGCTGTTCGCCACCGAGGTCGCCCACCGCGTGATCGACCGCTGCCTCCAGCTGCACGGCGGCTACGGCTTCATGAACGAGTACCCGATCGCCCGCCTGTACGCGGACAACCGCGTCAACCGCATCTACGGCGGTACCAGCGAGATCATGAAGTCGATCATCGCGAAGGACATGGGTCTGTAGCCGCACGCGATCACCGGCGGATACAACCGACTCCATGAGCCAGGCACTCCAGGATCTCCTTGATCTGCTCGACCTCGAGCAGATCGAGGAGAACATCTTCCGCGGCCAGTCCCGGTCCGCCGTCGTCCCGCGGGTCTTCGGCGGGCAGGTCGCTGCCCAGGCGCTGGTCGCCGCCGGGCGCACGGTCCCCGCCGACCGGCACGCCCACTCCCTGCACGCCTACTTCCTCCGCCTCGGGGACCCCGGCGCGCCCATCGTCTACAACGTCGAGCGCATCCGTGACGGCCGCTCCTTCACCACCCGCCGGGTGGTCGCGATCCAGCACGGCAGGCCGATCTTCACCCTCTCCGCGTCCTTCCAGACGCACGAGGACGGCCTCGACCACCAGACCCCCATGCCGCCCGCGCCCGACCCGGCCACCCTGCCCACCTCCCAGCAGCGCCTGCGCGGCTACAGCCACCTCGACCCGCAGGTCGTCGAGCGCTTCATCGAGGCCCGCGAGGCGGTCGACCTGCGCTACGTGGACGAACCGCCGTACGGGAAGTTCGGCGAACCGCGCGAGCCGCACTCCCAGGTGTGGTTCCGCGCCAACGGCAAGCTGGAGGGCGCCATCGACATCCCCCTCCTGCACGTCGTCCTGGCCACCTACGTCTCCGACATGACCCTCCTCGACTCCGTGCTGCTCGCGCACGGCCGCGGCGGCTGGGCCGTCGGCGACGTCGTCGGGGCCTCGCTGGACCACGCGATGTGGTTCCACCGGCCGTTCCGGGCCGACGAATGGCTGCTGTACGACCAGGAGTCGCCTTCGGCGTACGGCGGCCGCGGTCTCGGCCAGGCCCGTATCTACACCCAGGACGGGCGGCTCGCCATCTCGGTCATCCAGGAGGGTGTCGTCCGCGTCCCACGGTGACCGTGTGGCGGTGGGCGCCTCCCGAGATGACGTGTGACGCATGCGGGACTAGGCTCTTGGAGTGAACGCCGCGATGCACGGGACGCCCGGCCGATCTGGATCCGGTGGCGCGCCCGCCATGAAAGCGCGGTGACATCTGAGACCGCGCCGCATTCTCACCTCGCGGCGGCGGCCATCCCATCTCGTGAGTCCACAGCGGAGCCGCGAGAGATGATGGAACGAAAGGTGTATTTCCCATGCGAGCACAACGCGCGAGGCGTCTCCTCGCGGCTTCCGCCGCAACCGTCCTGATGGCGGGCGGCGCCGCACTCGGCGCCGCGGGCGTCGCTTCGGCCGGTGACTGCGGCGACAACCACGACAACGGTGGTTACAGCTGGTCGGACGACGACAACGGCTATGGCGACAACGGCTATGGCGACGACGACTATGGCGACAACGGCGGCTACGACAACGGCGGCTATGGCGACCATGGCGACAACGGCGATCACGGCGGTGACCACGGCGACAACGGTGACCACGGCGGTGGCGACCACGGCGGCGGTGACCACGGTGGTGGCGACCACGGCGGCGGTGACCACGGCGGTGGCGGCTACTGAGGCCGCCCGCCCGGAGAAGTGAAAGGCGTGAGGTGCGGCCCCGTCAGCGGCGCCGCACCTCACGGTGTTCGCCCGCTCCCGGTCAGGCCAGGCCCGCCTCCGCCAGCAGATACGCCGTCAGCGGGTCGTAGTAACGCGGGCTGAGCACATGGTCGTCGAGGGGCACGGCCACCTGGAGGGTGCCCTCCGACTCGGCGAGGAACAGGGCCGGGTCGTTGCAGTCCGCGTAGCCCACGGAGTCGACACCGTGCTGGCCGGCGTACCCCGCCCAGCCGTGGTCGGCGACGACCAGGTCGGGCAGCGGGCGGCCCTCGCGCTCAAGTCCCGTCAGAATGGCCCGCATCGGCGCACCGGAGTGCGTGTGCCACAGCGTGGCGCCGTGCTCCAGCACCGCCACGTCCGCGAACTGCATCACGTACCCCTCCTCCGTCTGCAACCCGTCGGGGATGACGACGATCTCGCAGCCGGCGGCGCGCAACGCGACGGCCGTGGCCCGGTGCACGTCGAGCAGACCGCCGGGGTGGCCGGTGGCGAACAGCACCCGCTGCCGCCCGTCGGCCGCCTTGCGCAGCCGCGCCGCCATCCGCTCCAGGGCGTCGACGGTCAGTTCGGGGTCGATGGTGTCCTGCCCGTACCGGTGCTCCGCGTCGTCGTTGACACCGACCCGCTCCGCCATCACCGCCAGCACGTCCTGCTCGTCCCGCCAGCGGTCGCCGAGTTCCAGGCCGAGCCAGAAGTTGCGGTCGCCGTTGGCCAGCTTGCGGTAGTGGGAAAGGTTGTTCTCGCGGGGCGTCGCGACGTCGCCCGCGATACGGGTCTTCACAAGGTGGTCGACGAGCTCGGCGCGGCTGGGTGTCCCGGGTATCGGCATGTCTCCCATTGTGGGGCAGGGTCCCGTGCGCGTCCCTGGCTTACCACCTGCTGGGACGTGGGTCACGTCGCAGGTCAGCCCCGGTCGGTCACAGGTTCCGCAACGCGAACCACAACTCCATGCGTACGTCCGGATCGTCCAGGTCCGTGCCGAGGAGCGCCGCGCACCGGGCGATCCGTTGCCGGACGGTGTTGCGGTGCACCGACAGGGCCACCGCCGTACGGTCCCAACTGCCGTGCAGGGAAAGCCAGGCGCGCAGTGTCTCGGTGAGCGCGGGGTGCGCCGAGACCGGACCGAGGAGCGCCCGGGCGTGGCTCTCGGCCTCCCCGGGCGGCACCAGGTCGGCCAGGCCCGGGCGGCCGCCGTGCCGGACCAGCGCCGTGCGGGTGGCGCGGGCGCGGGCCAGGGCGCGGGCCGCCTGGGTGTCGGCGGCGGGCCAGTCGTCCGGCGCCACGGGGGCGCTGACACCGAGGGCCCAGCCGGGCTGCGCGGCCGGTTCCCGGTCGGCGGGCACCAGGACCCGTACGACGCCGTCCGCCAGGTCGACCAGCGCGGACCCGAGCGCGGCGCCCAGCGCCGAGGCGGCCACCGCGTCCGGGGCCTGCCCGTCCGGCCGCGCGTGCACGACGACCCACCGCCGGGCCCCGAGCAGCGGGGCCACGTCCTCGGGTGGGGCGCCGAGCAGCAGCCGGACCAGCGCCGACGAGCGGGCCGTGCCCGCGCCGCTCTGGTGCTCGCCGGTGAGGAGGGAGAGGAGGACGGCTGCGACGGAGGCGATGGTGTGGTCCCCGGGCTCACGCCGGTCGGAGGCGACCCCGAGGACGAAACCCTGACCGGTGCCGAGGGCGTAGACGGCGAGATGGGTGCCCAGGACGGTGTCCGTGGCGGAGGAAGGGGCGGCGGCGGAGGAGGAGGAAGGGCCGGGGGAGGGGCGGGAGGAGGGGCCGGCGGAGGAAGCCTGCGCCCCGGTGGGCCGTACGACCCCCGCCAGCCCGGCCAGCGCCTCCCGCACCTCCCGCGCCGTCTCCCGGCCCGCCGCCGCGATCTGCGCGCCGTCCGGGCCGTACAGCACCGCCCGGCCGCCCAGGCGCTGGGCCAGCCTGCGCAGCACCGAGGGCACCGGGTCGGGCCGGGAGGCGGCGGAGGCGAGGCTCTGCTGGGCCTCCGTGACCCGGCGCAGCTCGGCCAGGCGGGCCTGCGCCATCAGCTGCCAGACCGCGCGGGCCACGCCGGAGAACGTGGTCTGCGGCGGCACCTCCAGCAGGGGCAGCCCATGGGTGTCGCAGGCGGCGACCAGGGCCCGCGGCACCGAGTCGTGCACCGGCGCCAGCCCGAACCCGAGCGCGGCCCCGCCCGCGGCCACGATCCGGGACACGTAGTCGTCGAAGTAGGTCCCCGAACCCGCCGCCTCCGGCACGTGCACCCCCGCCGTCAGCAGCAGCTCGCCGCCCAGCAGGTACGGGTACGGGTCGGCCATCTCCGAGGTGTGCGCCCAGTGGATCACGATGCCGGGATCGTCCGGCCCCGCGATCCGCCTCAGGCCCAGGTCCTCCCTGGCCAGCAGGGCGACCAGCGGGACCGGTGGTGTGGGCGGTACGGGAGTGTCCGGCATGGTGGACGATTCCTCCATCCGGTATGGCGACTGTGGATGAAACCTACACTTCCAGGGCGCTTTTCAGCCACCTAGGGTCAACCCACGAACCACCACCTAGCCATGACGCGAGCAAGAAGGGTGGGCCCCCATGGCCGTCGACTACGCAGTGATCGTCGTCTATCTGACAGGCATGCTGGCCATGGGCTGGTGGGGCATGCGCCGCGCCCGCTCCAAGAGCGACTTCCTCGTCGCGGGCCGCCGACTAGGCCCCGCCATGTACTCCGGCACCATGGCCGCGATCGTCCTCGGCGGCGCGTCCACCATCGGCGGGGTGGGCCTCGGCTACAAGTACGGGCTCTCGGGGGCCTGGATGGTCCTCACCATCGGCCTCGGCCTGCTGGCCCTCTCGGTCTTCTTCTCCGCCCGCATCGCCCGCCTGAAGGTCTACACCGTCTCCGAGATGCTCGACCTGCGCTACGGCGGCCGGGCGGGCGTGATCTCCGGCGTCGTCATGTGGGCGTACACGCTGATGCTCGCGGTGACCTCCACCATCGCCTACGCCACGATCTTCGACGTCCTCTTCGACCTCAACCGGACCGTCGCGATCATCCTCGGCGGCTCGATCGTCGTCGCCTACTCCACGCTCGGCGGCATGTGGTCGATCACGCTGACCGACATGGTGCAGTTCGTGGTCAAGACGATCGGCGTACTGCTCCTGCTGCTGCCCATCGCCGTCGTCAAGGCGGGCGGCTTCTCCGAGATGAAGGCGAAGCTGCCGACCACGTACTTCGACCCGCTGGGCATCGGCGGCGAGACGATCTTCACCTATGTGCTGATCTACACCTTCGGCATGCTGATCGGCCAGGACATCTGGCAGCGCGTGTTCACCGCCCGCAGCGACACGACCGCGAAGTGGGGCGGCACGGTGGCCGGAACCTACTGTCTGGCCTACGCCCTCGCCGGCGCCGTGATCGGCACCGCCGCCAAGGTGCTCTACCCCGACCTGGGCAGCGCCGACGACGCCTTCGCCACCATCGTCAAGGACGAACTCCCCGTCGGCGTGCGCGGGCTGGTGCTCGCCGCCGCCCTCGCCGCCGTGATGTCCACCTCCTCCGGCGCGCTGATCGCCTGCGCCACCGTCGCCAACAACGACATCTGGTCCCGGCTGCGCGGCGCCGTCCGGCCCACCGGGGACGAACACGACGAGGTCAGGGGCAACCGCGCCTTCATCCTCGTCATGGGCCTCGGCGTGATCGGCACGGCCATCGCCCTCAACGACGTCGTCGAGGCGCTGACCGTCGCCTACAACCTGCTCGTCGGCGGGCTGCTCGTCCCGATCCTCGGCGGCCTGCTGTGGAAGCGGGGCACCGTGCAGGGCGCGCTCGCCTCGGTGATCGTCGGCGGCCTCGCGGTGATCGGCCTGATGGCCGGGTACGGCATCCTCGCCAACGAGCCCGTCTACCTCGGCCTGTCCGCGTCGCTCGTCGCCTACGTCGCCGTGTCCCTGGCGACCCGGCCCACCGACGCCGCCGTCCTCGCCGCCTGGCGCGAACGCCTCGCGGGACGGAACCCCGAACCCTTGTCCGAACCGGTGCCGGCGCACCAGTAGAGTCGTACAACAAGACGTACATACGCGACGAAGCGTAGGAAAGAAGGCAGTACTCATGAGCGGCAACGAGACGCCCCGCGGCCCCGTCGACTCCTCCCGCATCCCGCGGTACGCCGGACCCGCGACCTTCGCGCGGCTGCCCCGCCTCGACGAGGTCGGCACCGCCGACGTCGCCGTGGTCGGCGTGCCCTTCGACTCCGGCGTCTCGTACCGGCCGGGCGCCCGCTTCGGCGGCAACGCCATCCGCGAGGCGTCCCGGCTGCTGCGCCCCTACAACCCGGCACAGGACGCCTCCCCCTTCGCCCTCGCCCAGGTCGCCGACGGCGGCGACATCGCGGTGAACCCCTTCAACATCCACGAGGCCGTGGAGACCATCGAGGCCGCCGCGGACGAACTGCTCGGCACCGGCGCCCGCCTGATGACCCTCGGCGGCGACCACACCATCGCGCTGCCCCTGCTGAGGTCCATGGCCAAGAAGCACGGCCCGGTCGCCCTGCTCCACTTCGACGCCCACCTCGACACCTGGGACACCTACTTCGGCGCCGAGTACACCCACGGCACCCCCTTCCGCCGCGCGGTCGAGGAGGGCATCCTCGACACCTCCGCCCTCTCACACGTCGGCACCCGCGGCCCGCTGTACGGCAAGCAGGACCTCACCGACGACGAGAAGATGGGCTTCGGCATCGTCACCTCCGCGGACATCTACCGCCGGGGCGCCGACGAGGTCGCCGACCAGCTGCGCCAGCGCATCGGCGACCGCCCGCTGTACATCTCCATCGACATCGACTGCCTCGACCCGGCGCACGCCCCCGGCACCGGCACCCCCGAGGCGGGCGGCATGACCTCCCGCGAGCTGCTGGAGATCCTGCGCGGGCTGGCGTCCTGCAACCTGGTGTCGGCGGACGTCGTCGAGGTGGCCCCCGCGTACGACCACGCGGAGATCACGTCGGTGGCCGCGTCCCACACGGCGTACGAACTGGCCACGATCATGACCCGGCAGATCGCGGCGGCGAAGCAGGAGAAGGCAGCCAAGTGACCCACGACCACGACCTGGTACTCCGCCCGACGCCCGCCCAGACGGAGGCCGCGCTGAACCCTCCCCCCGGCCGCAACGGCGGAGACCTCGTCGTGGAGACCCTGACCGGTCTCGGCGCGACCACCGTCTTCGGCCTGCCCGGCCAGCACGCGCTGGGCATGTTCGACGCCCTGCGCCGCTCCGCGCTGCGGTACGTCGGCCTGCGGGTGGAGAACAACGCGGGGTTCGCGGCCGACGCGTACGGCCGGATCACGGGCGAGGCGGCCCCGCTGCTGCTGTCGACCGGCCCGGGAGCCCTCACCTCCCTGGCCGCGCTCCAGGAGGCGGCGGCCGCTTCGGCGCCCGTACTGGCGATCAGCAGCCAGATCCCGACGGCGGGCCTCGGCGGCGGCCGCCACGGTTACCTGCACGAACTCCCGGACCAGGCGGCCTCGTTCCGGGGCGTCGTCAAATCGGTCCACACCGTCCGGGCCCAGTCCCAGATCCCGTCCGCCGTCGCCGCGGCCTGGAAGTCGGCGCTCACGGCTCCGCACGGCCCGGTGTGGGTGGAGATCCCGCAGGACGTCCTGCTGGCGGAGACGACCCTGCCGGTGGTGACGGCGCCGGACGCCACCCCCGACGAGCTGCCCCCGCGCCCCGAACTGACCGCCGTTGCAGCGGAGTTGCTCTCCTGCGCCGCCCGCCCGGCGATCATCGCGGGCGGTGGAGCGGTACGGGCGGACGCCTCCGGCAAGCTGAGGCAGCTCGCCGAGAGGCTCCAGGCGCCGGTGGTGACGACGTTCGGCGGCAAGGGCGCGTTCCCCTGGGAGCACCCCCTCTCCCTCCAGTCCTGGCTGGAGGACCGCCACACGACGGACTTCCTTCAGGACGCGGACGTCCTCCTCGTCGTCGGCTCCGGCCTCGGCGAACTCTCCTCCAACTACCACACGTTCAAGCCCCGCGGCCGCGTGATCCAGATCGAGGCGGACCTCGGCAAGCTGGAGTCCAACCACCCGGCCCTCGGCATCCACGCCGACGCGCGCCTCGCGGTCCAGGCGCTGCTGGAGACGGTGCGGGAGCGCACCGACGAGACGGCGCACGAGCGCGTGCGCACGGTGCTCGCCAAGGTCGGCGAACGGATCGCCTCCCAGGAACTGACCCTGGAACAGGACGTGCTGGCGTCGGTCCGCCGAGCCCTGCCCGCCGACTCCCCGTCCTTCTGGGACATGACGATCCTGGCCTACTGGGCCTGGTCCGCCTTCGACCCCAGGGGCGCGAACACCATGCACTCCGCCCAGGGCGCCGGCGGCCTCGGCTACGGCTTCCCGGCGGCCCTGGGCGCGGCCGCCGCCGACCCGACCCGCCCGGTGCTCGCGGTGTCCGGCGACGGCGGCGCCCTGTACTCGATCGCCGAACTGGCCACGGCCAAGCAGTACGACCTGCCGGTCACCTGGCTCATCGTCGACGACGGCGGCTACGGCATCCTGCGCGAGTACATGACCGACGCCTTCGGCCAGCCGACGGCGACGGAACTGACCCGCCCGGACTACGTGGCCCTCGCGGAGTCCTTCGGCGTCCCCGGGGTCCGCACGACCCCGGAGACCCTGGAGGCGGACCTGGCCAAGGCCCTGTCGACGCCTGGGCCGTCGGTGGTCGTACTCCCGGCGGTACTGCGGATGTTCGCGCCGACGCACCTGGACTGAGAGGCCGTATCAGCAGGCCCCCGGGCCCACTCCGTCGATACGGCCGCCGAAGTCACCGAGGTAGCGGGAGCGCCAGTCGCCGTTGAAGACGTCCCGCTTCTCGACCGGCTGCCAGTTGATGAAGCAGGCCCTGGTGCTGGAGACGGCCGAGCCGACGTGGTCGTGGAGGAAGGACGGCATGTCGCGGTAGCCGCTGCGGGAGGTCCACTCCCAGGTGCTGCCGCTGAAGCCCTCCCCGCTCCAGAAGCACACCGACCCGTCGGGACAGGATGGCTGGGCGACCCGGGCCGAGGCCGTCTGGGCGGGCAGCACGAGCGCGGTCAGGGCGAGAACGGCGGCGAGGGACCAGGAACGAAGCTTCACGAGACTCTCCGAAAAGGGGAGTTGGCAAGCCCCGGCGGATCTGCCGGGGCCTCGCCATGCTCCTGCCCGGCGGCCGGGACACGCCCGGGAGCAAGATCGGTATCACCGGTGTGAGCGAACTAGTAGGACTGCTCGTTCACTTGTCACTTCATGGCGTCCCGGTACTCGACCTCGTAGATTCCTTGCTGCGTACGGAACGCATGTTGGAAGTCGTCGGCGTCCGAGGAGAAGCTTGCGGGGACCCCGCCGGGTGGCAGGAATTCCGGTATGCGCAGCCACAGCGCGTCGGCGGCCTTGGTCCGAGGCGGTCTGCGGGTACGCGCACCGACGAGGTGTTCCGGTGCCTTGTCGAGCTGCTCCGTGATCAGGCGACCCGGATTTCTGCGAACGGCCTCCAGCACTTCCTTGCTCGCGAGTTTCTCGCGGTCCCCGCTCCTCGTGTACCCGACGACCCTCAGTATGTGCAGCGTCGCCCACAGCTGGCCGCACAGGTACGCGTTGCTCGGCTTCTCCGTCATGGGCGGATCACTACCCCTGCGCGGTTTCCCGAGAACCCCGTGCGGCCGGCGCGCGGCAGTCCTACCAGATCGCGTCCACCCACTCCGGGTGGTCGATGAACGGGTTGCGGTTGTGCTGGTAGGAGTCGTAGATGACCTGGTTGCGGTGCTCCTCGAAGGCGTCCGGCGGGTCTTCGTCGTTCCACTTCTTCAAGATCGACAGCTTGCCGATGTACGGGTTGCTGCCGTTGTTGACCTTGTCGTCGGGCTCCAGGTTCGCGAAGCCGTCGTCGCCCTCGTAGCGGACCGCCATGTAGAGGATCATGCGGGCCACGTCGCCCTTGACGGCGTCGCGGGGCTCGAAGGAGTCCGAGTCGGCCTTGCTGCCGCCGCTGTTGGTGAAGGTGGAGCCGCCCTCGTCGAAGTCGAGGTTGGCGCGCTTGCCGTTGACCGCGACGTCCTCCGGGCGGATGTGGTGCAGGTCGGTGCCGGGGCCGGTGGAGGTGGTGAGGTCGCCGTGGGAGATCGCCCACACGTGCTCGCGGTTCCAGTCGCCGGTGGCACCGCCGTTGAGCGACTTGCTGCGGGAGATGCCCGAGTACAGCAGGATCACGTTGCCGCTGTTGTTCGGGTCCTGGTCGGTCACCTTCAGCGCGTCCCACAACTGGGAGTAGGACAGCTTGCTCTGGCTGCTGATGATCGTGTGCAGGGACGACTTCAGGCCGGTGCCGGTCTTGCCGATCGCGTTCTTGTAGTACGTCGAGTCGTACGAGGTCGTCGTCGCCGCGGCCGGGGCCGCCGTCAGCGTCGGAGCGGTGAGGCCGACCAGGACGGCGGCCGTGGTCAGGGCCACCGACTTCCATCGGCGGGGGAGCGTCGCCAGCATCATGTGGGGTCCGTTCTACGCGGGTTGACCGGAGGCGGCATCCGGAGCGTGACATGAACATGCACGCGACGCAATGAACGTGAGGTGTCGGTTCGGTGACACGACGAACGGCCCCTGACAGGAGTGGTGATCAGGGGCCGTTCAGCTGGGGGAGCCGGGCAGGCGTCAGCTCACGTCGGACGGGTCCAGGCGGTAGACGGTCGAAGTGTTAGAGGAGCTGGAGGAGTTGGCGGAACCGGAGGACTTCGACGAGCCGGTCGACGACGAACCCTTGCCGTACGCGCTCTCCTTCACCGCCGTCCCGTGCTTCTGCACCCACGACGTCACCGCGGAGCTGAGGCTGTTGTTGCCCCCGCCCGGGCCGCCGCCCATGCCGCCGCCACCGACCTGGACGTAGTGCAGCTCGCCCTTCTTCACCAGTTCCTCCAGCTTGGCGACGGTCATCGCGTTGTCGCTGCCGGTGAAGCCCCACATGGAGATGACGGGCTGCCTGGTGCTGAGCTCGATCTGGGCCGCGCTCTGGGAGTTGGACACCGCCAGCAGCCACTTGGCGCCGTCCTGGTGCTTCTTCAGGTAGGCGATGAGCTCGCTGCTCGCGCCGCCGCCCATGCCTCCACCGCCGGGGCCGCCGGTGCGGGTTCCGGTGCCTGTACCTGAACCCGTGCCGCCCGGGGGCGTACCGCCGTTGGTGCCGCTGGGCGGGCCGCCCGCCTCCGCGTTCCCGCCGCCCTGCCGGCCGCCCGGGAAGCCCCCGCCCTGCGGGAGTTCCCCGTTGCCCCCGCCCGGCGTCATCTGGCCGCCCGGGGCGCCCTGTTGGCCGCCCTGCTGCGGCATCTCCCCGCCTCCCGGGAACCCGCCGCGGCCACCGCCTCCGCCGCCCCCACCGGGCCCGGCGCCGAAGCCGTTGCCCGTGGACGGGCCGGCCGTCGGGTTCGTGCCGCCCATTCCGCCACCGCCCGACTCCGACGGCACCGACCAGGCGTACGCCGCCGGGCCCGCGACCGCCGCGACGACCGCCGCCGCCCCCGAGGCCGCCAGCAGCCGCACCCGGCTGCCCGAGCGGAAGACCAGCAGGCCCACGATCGCCGCCGCCATGACGACGCCGATCACCGGCCACAGCCAGGTGTTCCAGCCGGAGGCCCGGCGCAGCAGCACGATCGCCCAGACGCCGGTGACACCGAGGGCGACGGGCAGCACCCACGCCCACCGCCTGTCGGCGCGGAAGGCGCGCAGCAGCATCAGGCCGCCGCCCCCGCACAGCACCGCGATGCCGGGCGCGAGCGCGGTCGTGTAGTACGGGTGCATGGTGCCCTCGGCCATGGCGAACGTCAGGTAGTGCAGGGCCGTCCAGCCGCCCCACAGCACCAGCGCGGCACGCGTGAGGTCGGTGCGCGGCGCCCTGCCGCACAGCACCAGGCCGGCGACGCAGGCGATCGCGGCGAAGGGGATCAGCCAGGAGATCTGGCCGCCGAGGATGTCGTTGAAGAGGCGGCCGAGCCCGGCGGTGCCGGAGAAGCCTCCGCCTCCGCCTCCGCCGCCCCCGCCGTTGCCCTCGCCGCCGAAGACCCGGCCGAGGCCGTTGTAGCCCATGATGAGGTCCCAGGCGGTGCCGTCCGTGGAGCCGCCGATGTACGGGCGGTCGGAGGCGGGCACGAGGGACACCGCGGCCGCCCACCAGAAGCTGGAGACGGCCAGGACCACGGCCGCGAGCGCGAGGTTGACGATCCGCTTCACCAACGGGAGCCGGGTCGCGTACAGATAGACCGCGAAGACGGCGGGCAGCGCGATGTAGCCCTGGAGCATCTTCGTGTTGAACGCGAGGCCGAAGCAGGCCGCCGAGCACAGCAAGGGCAGCAGCCGGCCGTTCGTCACCGCGCGCAGCCCCAGCGCGGCCGCGCCGGTCATCAGCAGCACCAGCAGCGTGTCGGGGTTGTTGTCCCGGTTGATGGCCACCGTGATCGGGGTCAGGGCGAGCACCAGCGCGGCGATCGCCGCCGCGCCGTGCCCCCACACCCGCTTCACGGAGGAGTGCAGGATCCAGATGGTGGCCAGCGCGGCCACGATCATCGGCGCCATCATCTGCCAGGTGCCGAACCCGAAGATCCGGCAGGACAGGCCCATGACCATGAGCGCGAGGGGCGGCTTGTCGACGGTGAGGAAGTTGCCCGCGTCCAGCGAGCCGAAGAACCACGCCTTCCAGCTCTGCGTGCCGCTCAGGACGGCCGCGCTGTAGAAGCTGTTGAGGCTGGATCCGGACAGGTTCCAGGAGTAGAGAACCGCCGCCAGGACCAGGATCGCGATCAGCGCGGGCAGCGACCAGCGGGGTGCGGCGCCCGGGGCCGTCGCGGGCGGGACGGGCGCCGGCGGGTCGGGGGTCACGGTCGGGTGGGGGTGTGGATCGGTGGCAGATGTCACGGGCGCAGCCTGCCGGGCGGGCGTGGGTGGGGGCTGTGCCGTACCTGGCCGCTGGCTGTGAATACGCACTGGGCGCGGTAATGCCCGTTGGGCAACTCCTTGTACAGCCTTTGCCTGATGATCAGCTGCGCTCGTACAACCATTCACTCGAATCTGTGAGTCATCTGGGGCATGACTCACAGGACTTCCAGGAGGGCCAGGGTGCTGGCGGCCGCCGTCGGCGCCGCGGTACTCATACCGGGGGTCGTCGCCGCGACCCCGGCCGCCGCGACGACCCCCACGGTCAGTTGCACGTCCGCGAAGGCGGGCCTGGCCGACAAGTTGAAGAAGGACATCACGGCGGCCCTCGCGAACCGCAGGGGCACCGTCGCCGTCGGGCTCTACGACCGCTCCACCAAGACGACCTGCACGCTGCGCCCGACCACGTCCTACGACTCGGCCAGCACCGTCAAGGTCACCGTGCTCGCCACGCTGTTGTGGGACGCGAAGAAGCACAACCGGTATCTGACGAGCACCGAGCAGTCGCTCGCCAAGGCCATGATCACGCAGTCGGACAACGCCGCGACCAGCAAGCTGTGGAAGCAGCTGGGGCTGACGAAGATCAAGGGCTTCCTGGCCGCCGCCGGGATGACCAAGACCACGCCGGGCGCGGACGGCTACTGGGGTCTGACCCAGGAGAACGTGACCGACGAGCAGAAGCTGCTGGGGCTCGTCACCGCCAAGAACACCGTGCTGAGCGACAACTCCCGCGCCTACATCCTGAAGCTCATGGGCCAGGTCGTCTCCTCGCAGCGCTGGGGCACGCCCGCCGGGGCGCCGTCGACCGTCTCCGTGCACGTCAAGAACGGCTGGCTGCAACGCTCCACGCACGGCTGGCGGGTGCACAGCCTCGGCACCTTCAACGGCGCCGGACACGACTACATGATCAGCGTGCTGACGCAGGACAACAGCACCATGGACTACGGCGTCGCCACCATCCAGAACGTGGCCAAGGCCATCCACAAGGACCTGGTGCCGACCACGTCGGGCACGGCGACCTACACCCCGACCAGCACGCCCCGCGAGGCGTTCGTGGCGGTTCCGGAACAGGGCTGACGCTTCACGAGGCGGTCTCCCGCAGGCCACCGGACCGTTCTACGGTGACGCCCATGCGCCTGAGAACCGTACTCGTCACCCTCACTGCCGGCCTGGCGGCGGCCACTTGTCTGGCCGTCGCCGGGCCCGCCGACGCGGCTCGGACCAACACCGCCGCGGACCACGCCTGTTCGCCCGCCGTCTCGATCGACCGCTTCTCCGACGCGCTCGACAAGACCAGGTACCAGGGCGACTTCGTCGGCAACTTCTCCGCCCTCGCCACGGACCGCGACGGCACCCTCGCCGCCCTCTCCGACCGCTCGTCCCTGTTCTCCCTGGACGCGAAGACCCTCGCGCCGAAGGCCCTCGTCCCGCTCGCCGACGAGAACGGGACCGTCCTCGACTCCGAGGGCCTGGTCATCGACGGGGACGGCACCCGGCTGATCACCTCCGAGACCGAGCCGTCCGTCCGCCGCTACTCCCGCGACGGCCATGTCCTCGACCGCCTCCCGGTCCCGCCCTCCCTCCTCGTCGCGCCGGCCGGCCGGGCCACGTCGAACCAGACCTTCGAGGGCCTGACCCTCCTGCCCGGCGGCCACACCCTGCTGGCGTCCATGGAGTACTCGATCTCCGGCGACACCGCCGGCACCGTCCGCTTCCAGACCTGGCAGCGGACGAAGGGCGACCACTTCAGGCTCGGCGCCCAGTACGCCTACCGCACCGACTCCGGCCTCGGCGTCCCCGAGGTCCAGGCGACGCCGGACGGCCGCCTGCTGGTCCTGGAGCGCGGCTTCACCCCCGGCGTCGGCAACACGGTCCGCCTCTACCTGGCCGACCCGCGGCACGCCACCGACACCAGCGGCATCGAGAACCTGACCGGTCAGGCGGGCGTCCACCTGATCAGGAAGACCCTGCTCACCGACATCGCCACCTGCCCCGCCCTGGGCGCCACCGCCAAGCAGCCCCAGCCCAACCCCCTCCTCGACAACATCGAGGGCATGACGGTCACGGGCCGGGCGCACGGCCGGCTGAAGGTATTGCTGGTGAGCGACGACAACCAGAACACGGCGCAGACGACCCGCTTCTACTACCTGCGGGTACGTATCTGATACCTGCGGGTACGTGTCTGACATGTCCGGTTCCCGCTGTTGTTTTGTTGCGGAGGGATGAAATCCGCTTCTTTTCGCGTTGGTGCCTTCCGTAGACCAGGACCGGATCAGGACCGGACCGGATCAACGGAGGGCACCGCGTGACACCGCAACGGGGATGGGCACGTCGACTGGCCGGATACGCGTGGCGGTATCCGAAGGACGTCGTCCTCGCCCTCGGCGCCTCGCTCGCCGGCATGGCCGTCATGGCGGTGGTGCCGCTGGTCACCAAGGTCATCATCGACGACGTGATCGGCGACCACAGCCGGCGCATGGCCCCCTGGGCGGGCGCCCTCATCGCGGCCGCGCTCCTCGTCTACGCCTCGACCTACGTCCGCCGCTACTACGGCGGCCGCCTCGCCCTCGACGTCCAGTACGACCTGCGGACCGAGATGTACGGGACGATCACCCGCCTCGACGGCCGCCGCCAGGACGAGCTGTCCACCGGACAGGTGGTCGGCCGGGCCACCAGCGACCTCCAGCTGATCCAGGGCCTGCTCTTCATGTTGCCGATGACCATCGGCAACGTCCTGCTCTTCCTGATCTCCCTGGTGATCATGGCCTGGCTGTCGCTGCCGCTGACCCTGGTCGCCATCGCGGTCGCCCCCGCGCTCGGCTGGATAGCCAAGCGCAGCCGCTCCAAACTGCACCCCGCCACCTGGTACGCGCAGGCCCAGGCCGCCGCCGTCGCGGGCGTGGTCGACGGCTCGGTCAGCGGCGTACGCGTGGTCAAGGGCTTCGGGCAGGAGGAGCAGGAGACCGGAAAGCTGCGTGAGGTCGGCCGCCGCCTCTTCGCCGGACGTCTGCGCACCATCCGTCTGAACAGCAAGTACACCCCGGCCCTCCAGGCCGTCCCCGCGCTCGGCCAGGTCGCCATGCTGGCGCTGGGCGGCTGGCTGGCCGTACGCGGCCACATCACGCTCGGCACCTTCGTCGCCTTCTCCGCCTACCTCGCGCAGCTCGTCGGCCCGGTCCGGATGCTCGCCGTGGTCCTCACCATCGGCCAGCAGGCCCGCGCGGGCACCGAGCGGGTACTGGAGCTGATCGACACCGAGCCGTCGATCAAGGAAGGCACCAAGACCCTCCCCGCCGACGCCCCCGCGACCGTCGAGTTCGACGACGTGTCCTTCGGCTACGCCCACGCCTCCGGCCGGACCAGCCCCGTGCTCCAGGGCCTGAGCTTCGAGATCCGCCCCGGCGAGACCCTCGCCTTCGTCGGCTCCTCCGGCTCCGGCAAGTCCACGGTCTCCCTGCTGCTGCCGCGCTTCTACGACGTCACCCACGGCGCCGTCCTGATCGGCGGCCACGACGTGCGCGAGCTGACCTTCGACTCGCTGCGGGCCGCGATCGGCCTGGTGCCCGAGGACTCCTTCCTGTTCTCTGACAGCGTCCGCAACAACATCGCGTACGGCCGACCCGATGCCACCCAGGAAGAGATCGAGGCCGCCGCCCGCGCCGCCCAGGCCGACCGGTTCATCACCGAGCTGCCCGACGGCTACGACACCAAGGTCGGCGAGCACGGCCTGACCCTCTCCGGCGGCCAGCGCCAGCGCGTCGCGCTCGCCCGCGCGATCCTCACCGACCCCCGGCTGCTCGTCCTGGACGACGCGACCTCCGCCGTGGACGCCCGCGTCGAGCACGAGATCCACGAGGCGCTGAAGCAGGTGATGCGCGGCCGGACGACGCTGCTGATCGCACACCGCCGTTCCACGCTCAACCTCGCCGACCGCATCGCCGTCCTCGACGGCGGCCGTCTCGCCGACATCGGCACCCACGAGGAACTACAGGAACGTTCCGCCCTCTACCGCAGCCTGCTCACCGACCCGGACGAACTGGGCGGCGTCTCCCCGGGCCACGCCCAGCCCGCCGCGCCCGAGGAGGACACCTCCCTGCGCGACGAACTCGACGCCGAGTTCGACGTCGAGCGGGGCGTCACCCCCCGCCTGTGGACCGGCGACCGCGAGCCCAAGGACACCGCACTCGCCGGCACCCCGGCCACCCCGGAGCTCCTCGCCCAGGTAGAGGCGCTGCCCCCGGCCACCGACACCCCCGACATCGACGAGGCGCGGGCGGTCCGCCCGGAGGCCTCCTACGGCCTGCGACGCCTGCTGCGCGGCTTCGGCCCGCCCCTCCTCGTCAGCCTGCTGCTGGTCGCCGTGGACGCCGGCATGGGCCTGGCGCTGCCGGTCCTGATCCGGCACGGCATCGACCAGGGCGTCAACCGGGTGGCCCTCGGCGCCGTGTGGTCGGCCTCCCTGCTCGCCCTGCTCGCCGTACTCGTGCAGTGGGCCGCGCAGATCGGCGAGACCCGGATGACCGGCCGCACCGGCGAGCGCGTCCTGTACTCCCTGCGCCTGAAGATCTTCGCCCAGCTCCAGCGCCTCGGCCTCGACTACTACGAGCGGGAGCTGACCGGCCGGATCATGACCCGGATGACGACGGACGTCGACGCCCTGTCCACCTTCCTCCAGACGGGCCTGGTCACGGCGTTCGTCTCGGTCGTCACCTTCTTCGGCATCATGGTCGCCCTGCTGGTCATCGACGTACAGCTCGCGCTGGTCGTCTTCGCGACCCTGCCCCCGCTGATCGTCGCCACGTACTTCTTCCGCCGGGCGAGCGTGAAGGCCTACGAACTCGCCCGTGAGCGCGTGTCGGTGGTCAACGCCGACCTGCAGGAGTCGGTGTCCGGGCTGCGGATCGTGCAGGCCTTCCGGCGCGAGCGGGACGGCGGGCGCCGGTTCGCCGAACGCAGCGACAGCTACCGGAGCGCCCGCATCCGCGGCCAGTGGCTGATATCCGTCTACTTCCCCTTCGTCCAGCTGCTGTCCTCGGTCGCCGCGGCCTCCGTGCTGATCGCGGGCGCGGGCCGGATCGAGGCGGCCACGCTGACGACCGGCGCGCTCGTCGCCTACCTGCTCTACATCGACCTGTTCTTCGCCCCCGTCCAGCAGCTCTCCCAGGTCTTCGACGGCTACCAGCAGGCGACGGTGTCGCTGGGCCGCATCCAGGAACTCCTCCAGGAGCCGACGTCCACCCGGTCCGCCGAGAAACCGCTGGAGGTGCCCTCGCTCCAGGGGGACATCGCCTTCGAGGACGTGCACTTCGCCTACGGCGACGGTGAGGAGGCGCTGGGCGGCATCGACCTCACCATCTCCGCCGGCCAGACCGTCGCCTTCGTCGGCGAGACCGGAGCGGGCAAGTCGACCCTGGTGAAGCTGGTGGCACGGTTCTACGACCCCACCCGCGGCCGGGTGACGGTCGACGGCACCGACCTGCGCGCCCTGGACCTGACCTCGTACCGCCACCGCCTCGGCGTGGTCCCCCAGGAGGCGTACCTCTTCCAGGGCACCGTCCGCGACGCCATCGCCTACGGCCGCCCCGACGCCACCGACGCCGAGGTGGAGGCCGCGGCCCGGGCGGTCGGCGCCCACGACATGATCGCCACGCTCGACGGCGGCTACCTGCACGAGGTCGCCGAACGCGGCCGCAACCTCTCGGCGGGCCAGCGCCAGCTCATCGCCCTCGCCCGCGCCGAACTGGTCGACCCCGACATCCTGCTCCTCGACGAGGCCACCGCGGCCCTCGACCTCGCCACCGAGGCCCAGGTCAACCAGGCGACGGACCGCCTGACGGGCCGCCGCACCACCCTCGTCGTCGCCCACCGCCTGACCACCGCCGCCCGCGCCGACCGGGTCGTGGTGATGGACCACGGCCGCGTCGCCGAGGACGGCACCCACGAGGAACTGCTCGCCCGGGACGGCCGGTACGCCGAACTGTGGCGGACGTTCATCGGCCAGGCCGAGCCGGAGGAGCCGGTCGGGGTGTCCCGCTGACGGTCGTGCAACCATCCGACATATGTCGTGCGTCCGTACATCAGTACGTTCATGGCTGGTGCATGACCGATGTACGGGAGGGACCACAGTGGACAGTGGTGCGATACGCCGGCGCCTGGCGCTCGGCACGGCCGTCCTGGCCGCATCCGGGGTGTTCGCGCTCGCGGCGCCGGGCAGCGCCCAGGCGGCGACGCAGACGTCCTGCGCCGGGCGCGAGGTGAGAACCCTGCCCTTCTCCACCGGCAGCGTGCACGTCTACAAGCGCAACGGCTACGTCTGCGCGGTCACCGTCCCCAAGAAGGCCGGCGCCAAGCGCGCGATGTCGGTCAGTGTGCAGGCCCGCGGCAACCGTCCCGTCGTCGACAGGGGCCGCTACGCCCACCTGGCGGGCCCGGTGACGGTGCACGCCGGCCACCGCTGCGTGTGGATCAAGGGCTCGGTGAGCCGCGGCTCGGTGAGCTCGGGCTGGATCCTGTGCTGAACCGCTGAGGCCGCCCCCCCGTCCCGTCACACCCGCCGCGCGCACCCCACCGGGTTCCGGCCGCCGAGCTGGACGTAGAGGGCGGTGGACGCGGGGCACCGGCCGCGGGTCGCCACCGCCTTGATGACCTTGTACTGGGGTTTCCGTGCGCCCGAGCCGTCGCAGGGTGTCTCGCGGACCTGGTCACTGCCGGAGCCGTAGACGCAGTCGCCGGGGATGGTGCGGGGGCCGCCTCCGCCCCCGGGATCGCCGGGGTGCGGGGGTTCGAGGTCGCGCATGCAGGCGTAGCCCTGGGGGATGCTGCCGTCGCCGTCCTCGCCGGCGGACGGGCTCTGGGCGCTGATGTGCAGCACGAAGTCGGTGGTCGGCGGGCACAACGGGCCGTCGGCCGCGGTGCCGTCGTAGCGGGCGACGACCCGGGCCGCCGCCCGCTCGCCGGCGCACGGCACCTCGGTGAAGCTGGTGGTCCCGAAGGAGCTGCACTCGCCCATGCCGAGGAACTCGGCGCCGTAGCCGGTGGTCGGGGTGGGTGTGGCCGCCCCGGCCGGGGTGCCGTCCGCGGCGGGCCCCGGGGCGTCCTGGCAGCCCGTCAGCAGGGCCAGGGGCAGTGCGCACAGCCCGCACACCAGCCCCACCAAACGCCTCGCGCGCATCGCCATCCCCCCAGACACCTCGACCAGCGTGACCCGCGGCGACAGGCCACGCCAGGCGTATCGGAGGCTTTCCGCCCTTTGTGGGCGTTACGCACCTTGCGTGACGTACGTCTAGTACGTCAGCCCGTGCCCGATGGGATACAGCACCTGTGTCGGATCGTCCGCCCGCTGCACCGGCACCGGCAGTTTCCCGCGCGGCCGGACCTGCCCGGTGATCACCCGGGCGGCGGCACGCAGTTCGACGTCCGTCCAGGAGTACGTCGCCAGGTACGACCCGACGGCGGGGAGCACGGCGATGTCGTACGGGTTGCGGACCGCGACCGCCACCACCGGCCTGCCCGTCCCGACGAGCCGGTCCACGAGCGTCTTCTGACCACTGCTCGCCGTGACGTTGTACGTCGCCACGACCACCGCGTCCACGTCCTGCGCGGCCCTCACCGCCTGGGCGACGGCGGCGTCCGAGGGAGCCGTGCCCGTCGACAGGGCCGTGGCCGTGAAGCCCAGCTCGGTCAGGGCGGCGGCCAGCACTCCGGTGGGCGGGCCCGTGGTGCCGGACGGGGAGGCCGGGTCGGCGCCCACCACCAGCAGCCTGGGGTGGGTGCGCCGGGACAGCGGGAGCAGTCCGCCCTCGTTGACCAGGAGCGTGGTGGTGCGTTCGGCGATGCGGGCTGCGGCCCTCAGGTGCCGCGGGGTGCCGACGGTGCGGTCCACATCGTCCGTGCTGACGTACGGCCGGTCCAGCAGCCCCAGCTTCGCCTTCAGCCGCAGAATCCGCAGGATCGATTCGTCCAGCCGCGCCTCGGTCAGCTCACCCTCCCGGACCGCCGCGAGCACGGCCTTGAACGCCACGTCGATGGACGGCGGGTTGAGCAGCTGGTCGACGCCCGCCTTCAGCGCGAGCACCGGCACCCGGTCGTCCCCGTACTTGGTGCGGACACCCTGCATGCCGAGGGAGTCGGTGACCACGACCCCGTCGTAGCCGAGTTCCCCGCGCAGGATGCCGGTGAGGACGGGGTGGGACAGGGTCGCCGGGTCACCGGAGTCGTCGAGGGCCGGGAACTGGATGTGCGCGGTCATCACCGAGTCGATGCCCGCCCGGATCGCCGCCCGGAACGGCACCGCGTCCAGCTTCTCCCACAGCTCACGGCTGTGCGTGATCACCGGAAAGCCGAAGTGGCTGTCCACGGCGGTGTCCCCGTGCCCCGGGAAGTGCTTGGCGGTCGCCGCCACCCCGGCCGCCTGGTACCCCCTCACCTCGGCCGCCACCAGATCGGCCGCGGCCTGAGGATCGGCGCCGAAGGACCGCACGCCGATGACCGGGTTGGCCGGGTTGACGTTCACGTCCGCGTCGGGGGAGTAGTCCTGGCGGATGCCCAGCGCGCGCAGCTCCGCCCCGGAGATCCGGCCGAGGGTGCGGGCGTCGGTACGGGAGCCGCCGGCGCCGATCGCCATCGCGCCCGGGAACAGCGTCGCGGGCTTGCCGACACGGCACACGGCACCGTGCTCCTGATCGGTGCTGATGAGCACCGGCAGCCCGCGGGACTGGCCCAGCGAGGCCTGCTGGATGCCGTTGGACAGGTCCGCGATCTGACGGGGGTCCCGGGTGTTGTGCGCCCAGGTGAAGTAGATGATGCCGCCGACCCGGTACCTGGCGATCAGCTCGGCGGCCGTCCGTACGCCGAGCTCCTTGAGGTTGGCGTCGATGTCGGCCTGGTCGGGGGCGGTGGCCGAGTGGCCGTACACCCGCATCACGAAGAGCTGACCGACCTTCTCCTCCAGCGTCATGCGGGAGATGAGCGCGTGGAGCCTCTGGTCGTCGGGCTTCTTGTCCTGCGCTGCGGCGTGCGCGGTGCCGCTGACGGTCGCGGCGGCGGTGAGGCCGGCGGTCGCGGCGAGGACGGTACGTCTGGAGGGGCGTGCGGTGCTTCCCGTGCCGGTGTGGTGCACGTGCGCTCCTTCCGGTCCACTGAAGGAAACTTCCGAGAAGTCACCCATATCCGGGAAGTTTCTGCCAGTCAAGGGAACGCACAGCGCGTGGCCCCGGAAGGGGGCCGCCATCGGCGCAGTTGGAGGGGGCGCGCCGATGGCGGTGTGCTGCCGGGCGCGGTGCGGCGGAGAGGGTGGTCAGCGATCGCAGCCAGCAGCGAGGGCCGACACCGCACCGCGTGGACTCGTCCGGCAGTTCGCGGGTTGGACGGGGCGGGGCCGGGGTGGGTTCCCACTCAGTCCAGGTCGTAGTCGAAGGAGTACGGGAAGGGTGTCTCGCCGGGTCGGTAGGTGAAGGTTCCGGTGCCGCGCAGCCCGGCCAGCTCCCCGGTGCCGGACCCCGGCACCACCTCGAAGGAACAGCGCACCGAGCCGTCGGCCTCGAACGCCCCGCGCTCCTCCAGCACGAAGCTCCCCGCCCGCCCGTCGAGCCGCCCCGCCAGCAGCTCCATGCCGGTGAACGTCCCGGTCTTCCCGGTGGTGTAGACGATCGTGTACTCGCAGGTCGTGCCGGCCGCCTCGATGCCGCCGGTGAAGGCGTTGGTGACGGAGGCGTGGGCGAGCCGCGGGAGGGGCTCCTGCGGGCCGGCCGGGTTCTCCTTCCAGTCGGCGTAGGAGATGTCACCGGTGGTGTGCGTGGGCATGCGGGTCCTTTCGCTGGGGCGCCGTGCGGTGCCCGCCCCAGCCTGGCCGCCGTACCTGACACCTTCTGTCAGGTACCGGGAGAATGCCGCCATGCGCGCCGACCGGCTCCTCTGCCTGCTCCTGCTGCTCCAGAACCGCGGCCGGATGACCGCGCCCGAACTCGCCGCGGAGCTGGAGGTGTCGGTCCGCACGGTCTACCGGGACATCGAGGCACTGGGCGCCTCGGGCGTGCCGGTCCTCTCCGACCGCGGCCCCGCCGGCGGCTACCGCCTCATGGACGGCTACCGCACCCGGCTGACCGGCCTCACCGACGCCGAGGCCGACGCCCTCTTCCTCGCCGGCGCACCCGGGCCGGCGCGGGACCTGGGCCTCGGCGCCGTCCTCGCCACCGCCCAGCTGAAGCTGCGCGCGGCCCTTCCGGCCGAACTCGCCGACCGCACCCGGCGCGTCCAGGAACGCTTCCACCTCGACACCCCGGCCTGGTTCCGGGACGCCGACCCGGTCCCGTACCTGGAGCCGGTGGCCCGGGCGGTGTGGGAACAGCGGGTGCTGCACGCGCACTACCGCCGCTGGCGCGGGGAGGTGCGGCGCGAACTGCGGCCCCTGGGGCTCGTGCTCAAGGGGGGCAACTGGTACCTGGTGGCACTGGCGGACGCACGGAACGCGGCCGTGGGGGCCGTACGGACCTACCGGATGTCCCGGTTCGTGACCGTCGACCTGACGGCCGACACCTTCGAACGCCCCGCCGGATTCGATCTGGCCGCCCACTGGGCGGAGTCCTCCCGGAACCTGGAGCAGGCGCTCCACGCGGACACCGCGCGCCTGCGGATCTCACCCCGGGCCCAGCGGCTGCTGCCGATGCAGTTCGGGGCGCTGGGCAGGCAGGCCCTGGACGGTGCCGGGCCGCCCGACGGCGAGGGCTGGGTCGAGGTGGAGATGCCGGTCGAGACCCAGGCCGTCGCGGTCACCGACCTGCTGCGGCTCGGCCCGGAGGCGGAGGTGCTCGGCCCGCCCGGGCTGCGGCAGGCGGTCACGGAGGCGGTGGCCGCGCTGGCCCGCCGCTACGGACTGACCGCGCCGGGCTGAACCCGCCCGCCGCGAGGGCGTGGGCCCCTACGCCGAGTCGCTCAGCAGCCGTACGAGGTGCTCGCGGCCCGCGTCCAGCAGTCCGGGGAGCGGGGCGGCGGACTCGTACCACCGCTTTTCGTACTCCCAGCACAGCCAGCCGTCCCAGCCGTGCCGGGAGAGCACCTCCACGCACTCGGTGAGCGGCAGCACGCCGGCGCCGAGCGGCAGCGGAGTGGTGTCCTCGGCCGAGGCGATGTCCTTGACCTGGACGTATCCGAGGTGCGGGAAGAGCGCCGCGTACGTCTCCGAGGGCTGTTCGCCGCCCAGCCAGGTGTGCATCACGTCCCACAGCGCGCCGACCTGGCGGTGGCCGACGGGACCGAGGACGCGGATCGCGTCGGCGCCGGTGCGGTGCGAGTCGTGGGTCTCCAGCAGGATCCGGACGCCGAGGGCACCGGCGTCCTCGGCGGCGGTGCCCAGCCGCCGGGCGGCCGTGGCGTCCGCGTCGGCGGGGGGCTGGTCTGGGGCGGCGCCCGGGAAGACCCGCACGAAGGGCGCCCCGAGGTCGTGGGCGAGCTGGAGGAGCTGCCGGATCTCGCCGAGTACGGGCTCGTCCGCCCCGGGCTCGGCGACGCGCGCGTATCCGGCGATGCCCAGGATCTCGATCCCGGAGGCCTTGAACGCGGCGGCCACCTCGGCCCGTTCGGCGGGGCCGAGGCCCGCGTGCACCGGTTCCTCCGGGTGCGCGCGCAGCTCGACGCCGTGGTAGCCGTGTTCGGCCGCGAGGGCCAGTACCTCCGGTACGGGCAGGCCGGGGACACCGAGGGTGGAGAACGCCAGCTTCATGGGGCGGACACTACCCGGCATCGCCCGTCGCTCACCTGATCCGCGCAGATCGGCGATCCCCCGTTCCGCGGTCCCCCCGTTCCACGATCCCCTTTCCGCGTCTGCCTATTCGGCGGGGGCGGCCCGGTAGACGTTCACCAGCGCTCCGGTCTTGGCGGTGGTCGTCGACACCAGCTCCAGCGTCCGCTTCCCCCCGTCCGCCGGGAAGATCGACTTGCCGCCGCCGAGGAGCACCGGCATGACGACGAGCTGGAGTTCGTCGACCAGCCCCTCCTGGAGCAGGGCCCTCACCAGCGTGGGGCTTCCCATCATCGCCAGGTCGCCGCCTTCGGCCGCCCGCAGCTCACGGACCCGGCCGAGGGCCTCGGCGACGGGGATCCGGACAGTGTTCTCCCAGGTCAGCTCGGACTCCCCGAGGGTGTCGGAGACGACGTACTTGCGCATCGAGTTCAACCGGTCCGCGAACGGGTCCCCGGCCCGCTCCGGCCAGGCCGCCGCCATCGACTGCCAGGTGCGCCGCCCGTACAGCAGCGCCTCCGCCTTCTCCAGCCCCGCGGCGAAGGCCCCGCCGATCACCTCCGGGTCGAAGAACGGGTGCGACCAGCCCCCGTGCGCGAACCCCCCGTCGGTGTCCTCCTCGGGCCCACCGGGGGCCTGCACGACGCCGTCCAGACTGATGAACTCGGTCACCACTACGCGCATCAGAACCACTCCTCCACCGCCCGGCTCGGGCGGTCAATCGGTTACGGCAACCAAGACCCCGGCGGCGATGAGAACTCATCGGTCCCGGCGCCCCCATTCTCGGCTGGCACGGCCACCACCTCGACTCCGGCCGCCCGCAGCCTGCGCGCGAGCCATTCCGTCTCGGGCAGGGTCCCGCCGTACTCCCCGCTCAGGACGCGTTCCAGTAGGTCCCTGGCCTCGGCGAGCGGGACCCCCAGCGCCGTCCGCAGCACGCGCATGACCGCCACCCGCACCCCAGGTGCCACCGGCGCCCCAGGGGCCTGTTCCAGCCGCAGCACCGTCCGTCCGTGCTCGGCGAGCATGCGCTCCCGCAGTGGGGCCGGCAACTCCCCGCCGCAGACGGCCATCGCGCTCCCGCAGTCCCGGCACACCACCTCGGTGTCCCACCGCAGGGAGTCGCCCACCAGAGCCTGGACGCCGTGCCACGCGGCCTCACCCGCGCAGTCCGCGCAGGGAACGGTCGCCGCCGGCGATTCGAGGATCACGCCGTCTCAGCCCCAGCACCAGCGTCCTCGCGTCCCCGGATCACCCCCGCGGCACCGCCGTGGACCCCCGCACCATCAGCTCCCCCCGGACCGTCGCGATCCCCCCGTGCGGCGGCTCCTCCCGCCCCATGGCGATGCGGCCGGCCCGGGCGCCCGCCTCCGCGAGCGGGAGCCGTACCGTCGTGAGGGCGGGTACCGCGTCGATGCTGAACGGCAGGTCGTCGAACCCGGCGACCGACACCTCGGCGGGGATCCGCAGCCCGGAGTCCCGCAGGGCCGCGCAGGCGCCGAGGGCGACGGAGTCGTTGGCGGCGACGACGGCGGTCAGGGAGGGGTCGCGGCGCAGCAGTTCCAGCGTCGCCTCGTAGCCGGAGCGCCGGTCGTAGCGGCCGTGCACCGTCCAGCGCGGGTCCTCCTCGATGCCGGCCGCTGCCAGTGCCTCGCGGTGGCCCTCCAGCCGGTGCCGGGTGGTGGTGCGTTCCTCGGGGCCCGCGATGTAGCCGAGCCGGCGGTGGCCGAGGCCGATGAGGTGCTCGGTCAGCTGCCGGGCGCCGCCGCGGTTGTCGAAGGCGAGTGCGACGGCCTGGGTGTCGGGCGCCGGCGGGCGTCCGCACAGCACGACCCGGGTCCCGGCCTCCGTGAGCTTGCGCAGCTTCGCGGCCACCGCCGCCGCGTGCGGCGCCTCCTCCACCGCGCCGCCGGTGAGCACCACGGCCGCGGCGCGCTGCCGCTGGAGCAGGGTCAGGTAGGTCAGCTCGCGCTCGGGGGAGCCGCCGGTGTTGCAGACGACGGCCAGCCGCTCCCCGCCGGCCCGTCCGCCGGGGCCGCCGATCTCGCCCTGGATCGCGCCGGCCATGATGCCGAAGAAGGGGTCCGCTATGTCGTTGACGAGGATGCCGACGAGGTCGGAGGTCGCCGCCGCCAGGGCGCTGGCGGGGCCGTTGAGGACGTAGTCCAGCTCGTCCACGGCCTGCAGTACCCGCTCCCGGGTGGAGGCGGCCACGGGGTAGTTCCCGTTCAGCACGCGCGACACCGTCGCGGGCGAGACCTGGGCGCGGGCCGCCACGTCCGCCAGGGTCACCGTCATCTCGTCGTCCTCCGGTCGCGCATATTCGTCGTACGTCCACGTAGACAGGCCATCCCACGGACACGGTTCCGTGAGGTGCCGAGCAGACCATAAGGCCAACGGAGCCTTTTGTTCGCCCCCTCGAACAAGTCGGAGTGGACCAGGCCTTGTCCGGAACCCCGCTCAGAGGCTAGCTTCTCATTGGATAGAAAGCGCTTGCTGTACTCGCTTGCTGGACTGCTTACCGGGGCGCCCGACGCCCATGAAGGGGACTGACGTGACACGCAAGACGGTGCGTATCGCCATGAACGGCGTCACCGGGCGCATGGGCTACCGCCAGCACCTCGTCCGGTCGATCCTCGCCCTGCGCGAACAGGGTGGCCTCGACCTCGGCGACGGCACCGTGCTGTGGCCCGAACCGATCCTGATCGGCCGCCGGGAACACGCCCTGCGGGAGATCGCCGAACGGCACGGCCTGGAGCACGTCTCCACGGACGTGGACGCGGTCCTCGCCGACCCGGACGTGGACATCTACTTCGACTCCCAGGTCACCTCCGCCCGCGAGGAGTCGATCAAGAAGGCGATCGCCGCGGGCAAGCACGTCTACACCGAGAAGCCCACCGCCACCGGCCTCGACGGCGCCCTCGAACTCGCCCGGCTCGCGAACGCCGCCGGCATCAAGCACGGCGTCGTGCAGGACAAGATCTTCCTGCCGGGCCTGCTGAAGCTGAAGCGGCTCATCGACGGCGGGTTCTTCGGCCGGATCCTGTCCATCCGCGGCGAGTTCGGCTACTGGGTGTTCGAGGGCGACTGGCAGCCGGCCCAGCGCCCCTCCTGGAACTACCGCGCCGAGGACGGCGGCGGCATCGTCGTCGACATGTTCCCGCACTGGGAGTACGTGCTCCACGAACTGTTCGGCCGCGTGAAGTCCGTCCAGGCCCTCGCCGCCACCCACATCCCGCAGCGCTGGGACGAGAACGGCAAGCCCTACGACGCCACCGCCGACGACGCCGCCTACGGCATCTTCGAGCTCGACGGCGGCGCCATCGCCCAGATCAACTCCTCCTGGGCGGTCCGCGTCAACCGCGACGAACTGGTCGAGTTCCAGGTGGACGGCACGGAAGGATCGGCCGTCGCGGGCCTGCGCAACTGCCGCGCCCAGCACCGCTCCGCCACCCCCAAGCCGGTCTGGAACCCCGACATCCCCGCCACCGAGGTCTTCCGCGAGCAGTGGCAGGAGGTCCCGGACAACGCCGAGTTCGACAACGGCTTCAAGGCCCAGTGGGAGCTGTTCCTCAGGCACGTCTACGCCGACGCCCCCTACCACTGGGACCTCCTCGCCGGCGCCCGTGGCGTCCAGCTCGCCGAACTGGGCCTGAAGTCGTCCGCCGAGGGCCGCCGCATCGACGTACCGGAGATCGCGCTGTGACCATCCGACTGCCCGACGCCCACGGGGACCTGAGGACCTACGAGCCGCGCACCGAGCCGCTCGCCCTCACCCCCGGCACCCCCTTCACCTCCCGTACGGTCTTCTCGGCGGCGCACGTCGTCGCCGACCCGTACGCCGATGTGTCCCCCGACTCGGCCGCCGCCGTCGACTGGGACGCCACCCTCGCCTTCCGCCGCCACCTGTGGTCGCACGGCCTCGGCGTCGCCGAGGCGATGGACACCGCCCAGCGCGGGATGGGCCTCGACTGGGCGGGCGCCGCCGAGCTGATCCGCCGGTCCGCGGCGGAGGCCCGCAGCGTGGGCGGCCGGATCGCCTGCGGGGTCGGCACCGACCAGATCACCGGCGGGTCTCTCGTGGAGATCCGAGCGGCGTACGAGGAGCAACTCGCCCTCGTCGAGGAGTCCGGCGCACAGGCGATCCTGATGGCCTCCCGCGCCCTCGCTGCCGCCGCCCAGGGCCCCGAGGACTACCTGGAGGTCTACGGCCACCTGCTGCGCCAGTCCGCCGAACCGGTCGTCCTGCACTGGCTCGGCCCGATGTTCGACCCGGCGCTGGAGGGCTACTGGGGCTCCTCCGACCTGGACGCCGCCACCGACACCTTCCTCGAAGTCATCGCCGCCCACCCGGACAAGGTCGACGGCATCAAGGTCTCCCTCCTGGACGCCCAGCGCGAGATCGACCTGCGCCGCCGCCTCCCACAGGGCGTGCGCTGCTACACCGGCGACGACTTCAACTACCCCGAGCTGATCGCGGGCGACGCGAAGGGCTTCAGCCACGCCCTGCTCGGCATCTTCGACCCGCTGGGCCCGCTGGCCGCCGAGGCGGTACGGGTGCTGGACACCGGGGACACGGCCGGCTTCCGCGCCCTCCTCGACCCCACGGTGGAGCTGTCCCGCCACCTCTTCCAGGCCCCCACCCGCTTCTACAAGACCGGTGTCGTCTTCCTGGCCTGGCTCGCCGGCCACCAGAGGCACTTCACGATGGTCGGCGGCCTCCAGTCGGCCCGCTCCCTCCCGCACTTCGCCCGCGCCTACGAACTCGCCGACGGACTGGGCCTCTTCCCGGACCCGAAGCTCGCCGAGGAACGGATGAAGAACCTGCTGTCGCTGTACGGGGTGAACCAGTGAGCACGACGAACGGCCTCGAACGCTTCTCCATCAACCAGATGACGGTCAAGCAGCTGTCGATGCCCGAACTCGCCGACGCCTGCCGCGAGCTGGGCGTCACGAACGTCGGCCTGTGGCGCGAGCCGGTGCAGACCTACGGCCTGGAGGCGACGGCGAAACTGGTCCGCGACGCGGGCCTCACCGTCACGACCCTGTGCCGGGGCGGCTTCCTCACGGCGATCGACCCCGAGGGGCGGGCGGCGGCCCTGGCCGACAACCGCCGCGCCGTCGACGAGGCCGCGGCCCTCGGCACCGAGGTACTGGTCCTGGTCTCCGGCGGCCTGCCCGCCGGCTCCAAGGACCTGCACGGCGCCCGCGAGCGCATCGCGGACGCCCTCGCCGAGCTGGGCCCGTACGCCGAGGACCACGGAGTGAAGCTGGCCATCGAGCCCCTCCACCCCATGTACGCCTCCGACCGCTGCGTGGTCTCCACCCTCACCCAGGCCCTCGACCTCGCGGAACGCCTCCCCGCCCACCAGGTCGGCGTCACCGTCGACACGTACCACATCTGGTGGGACGACACCGCCCCCGAACAGATCGCCCGGGCGGGCGCGGGCGGCCGTATCCACACCTTCCAGCTCGCCGACTGGACCACCCCCCTGCCCGAGGGCGTGCTCAACGGACGCGGCCAGATCGGGGACGGCGCGATCGACATGAGGGAGTGGAAGCGTTACGTGGAGGCGGCCGGCTACACCGGGCCCATCGAAGTGGAACTCTTCAACGACGGGCTGTGGGCACGGGACGGGCGGGAGGTGCTGGCCGAGACCGCGGCGCGGTTCGTGGAGCACGTCGTGGGATGACGGCCGACGGGCCCCCACACCCGAATGGGGGCCCCTCGGCGTCGGCGATCAGCTCTCGTTGTGGCAGTTGTACGGGTTGGGGTCGCCGAAGTCGTGGCCGGCGAAGCAGGACCGGAAGTCGTAGCCGTTGGGCTTGAACAGGAACGCCATGTCCTGGGTGTTGTTCCAGATGTAGTTGCCGCTGCCCCAGTACAGGTGACCGGCGGTGTTGGTGCCCCGTCCGGTGTGCAGCTTGACCGTCTTGCCCGCGCCGAGCTTGTACGACGGGAAGGTGTAGTGGTGCCCCGCCAGGTCCTCGACCGACCAGCCCTTGAGCTGCACCGCGGCGGACGTGCCGTTGTGGATGTTGATCCACTCGTTGTTCAGGCTCGTGTTGGAGCGGGTGTCGCTGCCGGGGCTGTCGTACTGCCATCCGCCGAAGTGAACGGTCCTCGGATCGGTGGCGGCGGAGGCCGGGGTGGCGGCGATGGTGGCGGCGGCCATGGCGGCAGCGGCGGTCAACACGAAGTACTTCTTCAAAGCGGTCCCTCCCTGTGCATGAACACGCCCCGGCCTCGCGCTGCGGCACGAGGGGCCGGGGCGGCCGTCATGTTGACACATCGCACACGTGATCCATTGCGGCGGGGGCGTGAAAAGGGGGCGAGGCAAAAAATCTCGAGAAGCCGTGCAACCCTCCTCGTCCCTGCGGTGTCGTACTTGGCGTCAGGGCTTCTGGTGGGGGATCCGGGGGGATCGAGGAGGCCTGACACGGAGGGGAAACGCCGAGGGGCCCGGTCGACGAGACCGGGCCCCTCGAAGCTTCCGGCACCCGTGGCGAGGGGGCCGTCATCCGTCAGAATCCGTCAGAAGAACACCCCGCACCGCAGCAGCACGTTCGCGTACGGCCGGGCCTCCCCCGTGCGTACGACCAGACGCGCCCCCGCCGACAGCTCCTTCAGCCGCTCGTGCGGGACCAGGGCCAGCTCCGGGAAGTGCCCCTCCAGCAGGGACGCGGCCGCGGGATTGGCCTCCCGCACCTCCGTCGCCGCGGTCGCGCCCTCCACCACCAGCTCGGCCAGCAGGCCCTCCAGCACCTCGGCGAAGGACGGCACACCGGCGCGGAAGGCGAGGTCCACGACCCGGGGGCCGTCGGGAATCGGCATGCCCACGTCGCACACGAGCACGCCGTGCCCATGACCCAGCCCGGCGAGCGCCCCGGCGAGGTGACCGTTGAGGATGCCCGCCTTCTTCACGGGGCCTCGACCTCCTCCGCCGTCGGGAACGACTCCTGCGCGCCCCGCTTCGTCACGGCGGCCGCCCCGACCCGGGCGGCGTAGGCCGCCGCCTGGGCGAGCGAGGCCCCCGAACCCAGCCGCCAGGCCAGCGCCGCGGTGAACGCGTCGCCGGCGCCCGTGGTGTCCACGGCGTCCACCTTCACCGACGCGACCGGCGTGACGCCCTCCGCCGAAGCCACCAGCGCGCCCTCCGCGCCCAGCGTGACCACCACCGACCGCGGCCCCTTCGCCAGCAGCAGCCGGGCCCAGTCAGCCGGACGGCCCTCCGCGGAGGTGTCGCCCAGGATCACCCTCGCCTCGTGCTCGTTGACGATCAGCGGATCGCAGGCCGCCAGCACCTCCGGCGGGAGCGGGCGCGGCGGGGAGGGATTGAGGACGAAACGGCTGCCCGCGGGCAGGTTCCGTACGACCTCCACGACCGTCTCCAGCGGGATCTCCAACTGCGCCGAGACCACCCGGGAGGCCTGGAGGAGGCCGCTCGCGGCCCGTACGTCCGCGGGCGTCAGACGGCCGTTGGCGCCCGGCGAGACCACGATGCTGTTGTCCCCGGACGGGTCCACCGTGATCAGCGCGACCCCGGTCGGCGCGCCGCCCGCCAGCACGCCCACCGTGTCCACCCCGGCCGCCCGCTGCGAGTCGAGCAGCAGCCGGCCGTGCGCGTCGTCGCCCACCCGGGCCAGCAGGGCCGTACGGGCCCCGAGCCGGGCTGCCGCGACCGCCTGGTTCGCGCCCTTGCCGCCCGGGTGGACGGCCAGATCGCCACCGAGCACCGTCTCGCCGGCACCGGGGCGCCGCTCGACGTCGATCACCAGGTCGGCGTTGGCCGATCCCACGACCAGGAGGTCGTAGTCGTACATGAAATGAGCTCCCTGAGAGATGACTTGGGGCGGGCGGTCGCCGATCTCAGCCGCTGAACCCGGCCACGTTCTCCTTCGTGACCACCTTCACCGGCACCTTCACCGTCGCCGCGACCTTCTTGCCCTGGACGGCCCGCAGCGCGTTGTCCACCGCGATCTTCCCGAGCTGGCTGGGCTGCTGCGCCACGGACGCGTACAACGTGCCGTTCTTCACAGCGGTCAGACCGTCCGGGGTGCCGTCGAAGCCGACGACCTGGACCGACTTGCCGGCCTTGGCACCCAGCGCCTTCACGGCACCGAGGGCCATCTCGTCGTTGGCGGCGATGACGCCCTGGACGTCCGGGTGGGCCTGGAGCAGGTTCGACATCACGTCGAGCCCCTTGGTGCGGTCGAAGTCGGCGGGCTGCTGGGCCACCACCTGGATGCCGGGGAAGGCCTTCAGCCCCTTGGCGAACCCTTCCGCCCGCTCCCGGGCGGCGGAGGTGCCCGCCTGCCCCTGGAGGATCACGATCTTGCCCTTGCCGCCGAGCTTCTCCCCGATCGTCCGGCCGGCGAGCTCACCGCCGGCGACGTTGTCGGAGGCGACCAGGGCGTCCACCGACGCCTTGTTGACGCCCCGGTCGACCGCGATGACCGGGATCTTCGCCTGGTCGGCGGCCTTCACGGAGTTGCTCGCGGCGTCCGAGTCCACCGGGTTGACGATGATCGCGCCCAGGTCCGAACTGGTGAAGTTCTGCAACTGGTTGGCCTGCTGGGAGGCGTCGTTCTGGGCGTCCGTGACGGTCAGGTCCACGCCCAGCTTCTTCGCCTCGGCCTGCGCGCCCGCCCGGATCTGCACGAAGAAGGGGTTGTTGAGGGTGGACAGCGACAGCCCCATCTTCGGGCTGGTCGTCGCCGAGGAACCGTTGTGCAGGAAGGAGGTCGCGCCGACCAGCGCCACGGTCACGACCGCCGCGAGCGCGTACGTGCCCGCCTGCTTGCCCTTGTCACCGCCCGTACCGGCGGCCACCGGGGTCGCACCGGCCTTGCGCCGCAGCGTGTCCAGCAGCACCGCCAGCGCGATGACGACACCGATGACGACCTGCTGCCAGAAGGCGGAGACGTTGAGCAGGTTCAGCCCGTTGCGCAGCACCGCCAGGATCAGCGCGCCGATCAGGGTCCCCGACGCCTTGCCCGTACCGCCTGCCAGCGAGGCCCCGCCGATCACGACGGCGGCGATCGCGTCCAGCTCGTAGCCGTCGGCGGCCTGCGGCTGGGCGGAGGAGAGACGGGCGGCGAGCACGACGCCGGCGACCGCCGCGAACAGGCCGGAGAAGGCGTAGATCGCGAGCTTCTGCTTCTTGACCCGCAGACCGGACAGACGGGCGGCCTCCTCGTTGCCGCCGATCGCGTACATGGAGCGGCCGATGTACGTCCGGCCGAGCACGAAGGCCGCGACCAGCCCCATGACCACCATGACCAGCACCGGCACGGGCAGCCAGCCGCCGAGCGTGTCGCCGAGGTGGGAGACGGAGTCCGGGAAGGGGATCGGGGAGCCCTCGGAGATCACCAGCGACAGACCACGGGCCACCGACAGCATGGCGAGCGTCGCGATGAACGGCGGCAGCTTCCCGTAGGCGATCAGGAAGCCGTTCACCAGGCCGGCGGCTATACCGGTGGCGACGGACAGCACGACCGCCAGGACGACCGGCACACCGTGCGAAGTCGCGCTCCACGCGAGGACGGTGGCCGACAGCGCCGCCACCGACCCGACCGACAGGTCGATCCCCGCCGAGACGATCACGAAGGTCACACCGAAGGCGAGAACGGCGGTCACGGCCGCCTGCACGCCCACGTTCAGCAGGTTGGCGGTGGTCAGGAAGTCCCCGGAGAGCGCCGACAGGGCGATGACCAGGACGATCAGCGCGGTGAGCGCGCCGTTGTCGAGGAGCAGCCGACGCAGGCCGCCCGTGGCGCCACCGGCGCCCGTTGTGCTCTTGAGCGTGTCAGTGGCCACGGCTGGCCTCCGTTTCCGTGGTGGGGTTGGTGGTGGAACCGTCGGGGGTGGGGTTGTGGACGGCAGAAGGACTGCCGACGGCGAGCGCCATGACGGCGTCCTGGGAGGCCTCCTCGCCGGCTAGCTCGCCCGCGATCCGCCCCTGGGCCATCACCAGCACCCGGTCGCTCATGCCGAGGACCTCGGGCAGGTCGCTGGAGATCATCAGGACGGCGGCACCGGCGGCCGTCAGCTCGTTGATGAGCTGGTAGATCTCGACCTTGGCGCCGACGTCGATGCCGCGCGTCGGCTCGTCGAGGATCAGCACCTTGGTGTCGGCGAGCAGCCACTTGCCGATGACGACCTTCTGCTGGTTGCCGCCGGACAGCGTCCGCACGTGCTGTTCGAGCCCCGCCATCCGCACACCCAGCTGCCCGGCGATCCGCTCGGCCGCCGCGTGCTGCGCCCTGCGGTCGACCAGCCCGGCCCGGGTCGCGGCCCGCATGGTCACCAGGCCGAGGTTCTCCGCCACGGAGGCGTCGAGCACCAGACCCTGGCCCTTGCGGTCCTCGGGCACGAGCCCGATCCCGGCGGCCATGGCGGCGCCCACGTCGTGCCGGCGCAGTCCGGTCCCCGCGACCTTCACGGAGCCCTGGTCGTAGGGGTCGGCGCCGAACACGGCCCGTACGACCTCCGTACGGCCCGCGCCGACCAGCCCCGCGATACCGACGACCTCACCGGCGCGCACCTCGAAGCTCACGTCGTGGAACACACCGTCCCGCGTCAGCCCTTCGACGGCGAGCAACGCGGCGCCCCGCTCACCCCGCTCACCCTGCTCGCCCTGCTCGCCCTGCACGGGCCGCTCACGCGGATACTGCTGCTCGATGGACCGCCCCACCATGAGCCGTACGAGCTCCTCCTCGGGCGTGTCGGCCGGGATCTGCCCGACGGACCTGCCGTCACGGATGACGGTGACCCGGTCGCCGAGCGCGGCGATCTCCTCCAGGTGATGGGTGATGAAGACGATCCCGACCCCGTCCTCGCGCAGCTTGCGCACGATGGCGAAGAGCTTCTCGACCTCCTCGGAGGTGAGTACGGCGGTCGGCTCGTCCATGATGAGCACGCGCGCGTCCAGACTGAGGGCCTTGGCGATCTCGACCATCTGGAGGCGGGCGATGCCGAGTTCACGGACACGCGCGCGTGGCGACACGTTCACGCCCACGCGCGCGAGCAGCACCTCGGCGTCGGCCTCCATCCGCTTCCGGTCGATGACCCCCAGACGGCGCGGCTGGCGCCCCAGGAAGATGTTCTCGGCGACCGTCAGATCGGGTACGAGGTTGAACTCCTGGTAGATGGTGGCGATCCCGAGGCGCTCGGAGTCCTGCGCACCGTGGATGCGCACCTCCTCGCCGCCGACCAGGATCCGCCCGGCATCGGGTGTGTAGGCGCCGGAGAGCATCTTGATGAGGGTGCTCTTGCCCGCGCCGTTCTCACCGAGCAGCACGTGCACCTCGCCCCGGCGCAGATCGAAGTCGACGCCGTCCAGCGCGACCACGCCCGGGAAGGTCTTCCGTATGCCCTCGATGCGCAGCAACTCGTCCGGGTTGCTCACGACGTGCTCCTTTGCACTGGGGAGGGGGACTGGGGGGTTGGGGCTTCTGGGGAGGGAGGCTCGCCGCACGAGCGGCGTACGACGAGCCGGGCGGAGAAGGTGGCGGACGCGGGGGGCCGCCCCTCGATACGGTCGACGAGGGCCCGTACGGCGGCCCGGCCCAGCTCACCCGTGGGCTGGGCGACCGCCGTGACCGGCGGATCGGTGTGCACGAACCACGGGATGTCGTCGAACGCGGCCAGCGCGACGTCGTCCGGCACGCGCAGCCCGCGCGCGCGGATCGCGTCCAGTGCGCCCAGGGCCATCAGGTTGTCGGCGGCGAACACGACCTCCGGCGGCTCCGGAAGATCCAGGAACCCCTCGGTGACCCGCCGCCCGCTCTCGGCCTGGAAGTCGCCCTGGCCTGTGTAGGCGTCCGGGAGGGGAAGCCCGTACTCGGCCATGGCGGCCCTGAACGCCTCGACGCGCTCGCTGCCGGTGGTGGTGGCAGCGGGCCCCGCGATGATGGCGAGCTTGCGATGCCCCAGCCCGTGCAGATGCGCGACGAGATCGCGGATGGCGGCCCGTCCGTCGGCCCGTACGACGGGCACGTCCACGCCCGGGATCCACCGGTCCACGAAGACCATCGGCGTCCCCGCACGCGCGGCGTCCAGCATCAGCGGGGAGCCGCCGTCGGTGGGGGAGACGAGGAGCCCGTCTATCCGCCGGTCGAGCAGCGTCCGTACGTGGTGATCCTGCAGATCCGGCCGCTCGTCGGCGTTGCCGATGATGACGCTGTAGCCGAGCGCACGGGCCTCCTCCTCGACGGAGCGGGCCAGTTCGGTGAAGTAGGGGTTCATCACGTCGCTGATGACCAGGCCGAGGGTGCGGGTCTGGTCGGTGCGCAGCGAACGGGCGACGGCGTTCGGGCGGTAGCCCAACGTCTCGACGGCGGCCAGCACGCGCGTGCGTGCGTCGTCGCTGACCGACGGGTGGTCGTTCAGCACCCGCGACACCGTGGCGACGGAAACCCCCGCCTCGGCGGCGACGTCCTTGATGCTCGCCATCGCCGGCTCCACCTCCTTGTGGAATCGTTTACATCCGCGTTGTACGGAGGATTGGAATCGATTACACGGGGTGGGGGCAAGGGGGAGGGGGTGGCCGAAATCCAATCGTGACCGGGGTGGGGGAGGGGGTGGGTGAGGTGAGCGCCTGTATGGAGTGACCGTGGGGGCCGCTCGCTTCTTGGCATTGTCGTGGGTGCCCGGGGCGAGTTAATCGGGGGGCGCGGCGGCTAAGCCGATTGGCCCAAGGGCCCAC
>NZ_JBIAVX010000031.1:0-61210 GCF_042894725.1 Streptomyces sp. NPDC001480
AGGGTGGTCGTGCGCCCCGCCACGCGCGCCGGGTACGCACCTACAGAAACCTACCTGGACTAAACCGGCTATGGGCCGGGTTCCCGGGGGGGGGGGGGGGGGGCCCCCCCCCCCGGGGGGGCCCCCCCGCCCCTCCCACAGGCCCTGAAGAAACTGATTCAACTCATGGTGGCGCACACAGTCAAACCTTCACTGACCACGATTTTCATGAAACAAGGAGGCTACAAGAAGTGGTGAGCAAGAAGATGAACGATGAAACGCTGACTCAGCGACATGAAACCGTCCGGGAGTACTTCAGGCGAGTAGACCGAGGGGACTCAAGCTTCGCCGATATCTGCACCGATGACATTGAGCTCTACTTCCCCAAGTTCGGATTCGGGCAGGGCAAAGATGCTATTGCCGAGTTGGCGCGACGGCTCGATCTCGAACACCTCGAACATGACATCGATGGCCTGGACATCATGACGAGCGGGGATCGCGTGATCGTCGAAGGACGCGAGTGGGGTACCACTCGCGACGGCCAGACGTGGCCCGACGGCGAAATCTCCAAAGGAATGTTCTGCAACGTGTTCACGTTCCGAGGCCACCTGATCAGCAAGCTCCACGTCTATACGGATCCAGACTTCACCAGCAGCCACCAAGAGAAGGTCCAGCAACTCCACCGCGGCTGATCCTCACGGTTTCCCAGGACTCGGTTGGCATCTGCGGGCCGACAGTGACGGCGGCGACGCTTCCAACGGCGCTGCTCGGGCTTCTCAGGCATGGGTGCAGCTCTCAGCCGGACGAACCGAGCCTCCGGTCTGGCGCAGGCAACCCGGGAATCAATGGGGCATTTCCCAATCTTGGTGACCACTTGACTCTGTCAGAGAACACAAAGACCGCCGACCGCGAGGCGTTCCCGCACGGACGACACCACCCCAGATGTCCGGCATATTCGGGTCCCCACAGAGCGCTGGCAGATGGGACCGATGGTGCTCCCGGGGACCGGCATATGCGGTACACGCCTATACGGGCTCACCGGCCCCGAAGCCGGACGACGTGTGGGCGAGCGCTGGCCTCTCTCGGCTCACGCCGGCGTCGCCGACCACCAGGCTGCACCACCGGGCACTCGTTACGGGATCAGCAGGAGTTTCCCGGTGGTCGTGCGCGACTCGATGTCCGCGTGGGCCTTCGCGGCCTCGGCCAGCGGGTAGCGGCCGCCGATCCGGACAACCAGCTCGCCTCTTTCGACGAGTGTGAACAGCTCGGCCGTGCGCGCCTTGAGTTCCTCGGGCGTGCGGATATGGTCCTCGGTCACGCCGTAGGTGAGGCGGGTGCTGCGGGGGATGTCGGTCATTGCGATGGTCGGCACGTCCCCGATCAGCGGCCCGTAGAACACCATCGTGCCGTGCGTGCGCAGTACCTGCAGCGATGCGGCGAACGTGGTTGCGCCCGCACCGTCGAACACGACGTGCACCCCCTCCCCGCCGGTCAGGTCGCGCACCGGCTCGACGAACGCGTCACCGGTGGAGACCAGGACGTGGTCGGCGCCCGCGTCGGTAGCGGACTTGACCTTCTCCGGTCGCGACACCAGGCCGATCACGGTGCCGCCGCGGGCCTTGACGATCTGGGTGAGCATCATCCCGACCCCGCCGGCAACCGCGTGCACGAGTGCGACGTCCCCCGGCTGCACCGGGTGGGACACAGTGGCGAAGTGGTGTGCGGTCAGGCCCTGCAGGAGCAACGCCGCGGCCGTCTCGTCACCGATGGCGTCGGGCACCGGGACGACACCGCTCGCAGGGAGCACGATCTGCTCGGCGTAACTGCCGTGGGTATTGATCGTCAACCACGCGACCCGATCACCCGGGGCGAACCCGTGCACACCCTCGCCCGTCTCTCCCACCACGCCGACGCCTTCCGCGCCCGGCACCTCGGCCAGGGCCTGTCTGCGGATGGCGGTGTCGAAGAAATTCACACCCGCCACTCGGACGTCCACCAGGACTTCTCCCGGGCCCGGACGAGGGGCCGGCCGCTCGCGCAGCTGCAGCACCTCGGGTCCCCCTGCCTCATTGACAACAATCGCTCTCATGCGGCCGAAGATACGAAGCAAAAAATGTACCTGCAAGTACACTTTTTTCTGTGACCACTAGGAAAGGCACCGCGACCCGCCTACGCATCGTCGAAGCCGCCGCAGAAGAAATCCGGGAACGCGGCACGAACGCCACCACGCTCGACGACGTGGGCCGGCGTAGCGGCACCGGAAAAGGGCAGATTTTCCATTATTTCCCCGGAGGTCGGGAACAGCTTCTGCTCGCGGTCGCCGAACTTGAAGCCGAACGCGTTTTCAACGACCAGGAGCCCTACCTGAGCGAACTCACCTCGCGAGCGGCATGGGAGGCATGGCGCGACCTCATTGTCGAGCGCTACCGCGACCAAGGACTGCACTGCCCGCTCGGGGTCCTGATCGCCGACGTAGGCCGGTACAGCCCAGCGGCGCAAGCCGTATCAGCACAACTGCTACGACGGTGGCAAGAGTGCGTCCGCGCCGGCATCGAGGCCACACAAACAGCCGGCGAGGCCAACCCGGCCCTCGACCCCGACCGCACTGCCGCGGCCGTGATCGCCGCAGTCCAAGGCGGTGTCACCGTCCTGCTCTCCACCGGCTCCGCAGAACACCTGGAGGCCGGACTGAACCTCTGCCTCGACCACCTGTTGTCATAGCCGCACGATCAACGGTAGCTGGGCGATCGCCTCCCCCTCGGCGGCAAGTTCAAGGCGACCAGTCTCCACCACCGAACGTCCGAGACCCGAAACGTTTGCGAAGGCTCCCGCACCTCACGAGAACGGCTCCTGTCCCCACCTACGGCCGGGGCAGCAAGCACCAGCACATCCCAGCCCCGGCCGACCCTTCTCGACCATCTGCGCGCTCGAGCCAGGCCGACCGCACCCCTGGACACACTGCATCCCCTGAGCGGCGGTTGACTCAAGGCGTCCCCGGAAGCACGGCGAGTCGCCGCCGGCCCGGAGGGCTTCACGCAAGGCGGCGTTCTCCGCTTCCAACTCGGCGTTGGGCAGGCTCAATACCTGGATACGGTTGGCGTAGGTGGTGATGGCGGTGCAGGCCTAGGCGCACGACCTGCGCGACGCGGGTGGACGAAGCCGTGGTCGATCAGGCTCTGCCCGGTGTCCCGCAGGATCTCCTCGATCGGGCGGGTGCTCCAGCCCAGTTCGTCGATCGCCTTCTGGCTGGAGAAGCGCTCTGGACGGCCGACGTAGCCGAGTGCCAGGCGCAGGGCGGGGTCGAAGCGTGCGGCAAGCCACATCGCCCAGTACGGCAGTCGGCGAGTGGGGACGCGGAAGCCCTCGGGATCAAACTCGGCGGCGAGAACGCGGGCAATGTCCCACATCCAGGTGTACGGACCGCCGCAGAGGTAGCGGTTGCCGGTGGCTTTCGGGCTCTCCATGGCCAGCCGGTGCGCGAGAGCGATGTCCCGGACGTCGACAAGGCTGAAGCCGAGGTTCGGAACGGCCGGCATGGAGCGGTCGAGCAGCCGTTGGACGACCTCGTTCGAGGTGGTCACCTCGGGGCGTTGCAGAGGGCCCAGGACGAGGGTGGGTATCACTACAGCCAGGTCGAGACGGCGCCCCTCGGGCTGGTCATGGATGAACTTCCAGGCGGCGCGCTCGGCGAGGGTCTTGCTCTTCGCATAGGGGTCGCAGTTCTCGATGAGCGACCAGTCGTCCTCCGTGTAGCTGTCGGCCGTCGGGGCGGGACGGCCGGCGTTGACAGCCAGGGAGGACGAGGTCAGCACCACCCGGCTGACGGTTCCGCTCTCGGCTGCGGCACGCAGTACACGCAGGGTGCCGTCGACAGCGGGACGGATGACCTCGTCCTCGTCGAGCGGGACGGCGGGCGGGTTCGGCGAAGCCACGTGCAGGACGAAGGCGCAGTCGGCGGCCGCTTCGGCCCAGCCCTCGTCGCTGTCCAGCCGGGCGGCCACGAAGTCGAGACGGCCGCCGTATTCGGTGGCGAGGGCGGTCAGATGGGCGACCTTCTCGGTATGTGCCACGTCGCGGACAGTGCCGCGAACCGCGTAGCCGTGCCGGAGCAGTTCCTCGATGCAATGCCCGGCGATGAAGCCGGAGGCACCCGTGACGAGGACGGGGCCGGACTGGGTAAAGCTCATGATTCCCCTGTCGGGTCTGCTGACTGCTCGAAAACCGAGTGCCAAACGGATGATGTGATCGAAGAAGCAGTAGTGTCATCAGCGGGCCAGACTGCGGGCCAGACCCACCGGGTCGTGTTGACCGTCGCGGTTCAAGCCCCCCGGACGGTGAACCCGGACCGCGATCGGTGAACCGCGTCCGCACGCACCGGCGGCCGGTTGTCCGACGGTGCTCGGCCGGAACAGCCCTGACGGCATTGCCGTCCACTGCGCAGTGCGGCCGCTTCACATCTGGTTCTCTCCGCCGTCGACGTACAGGTTGGTGCCGATGACGTAGCTGCTGTCCGCCGAGGCGAGGAAGGCCACAGCGGCGGCAACCTCCTCAGGGCGTCCTATCCGGCCGATCGCGACGTCCGCGCCGAGCTTCGCCTTGAAGGCGGCGGCGTTCTCCTCGCCGACGAGTTCGGTGATGCCGGAGGTGTCGATCGGCCCCGGCGAGATCGCGTTCACCCGGATTCCCCGGCCGATCAGTTCGTTGGCCCAGGTCCGCGCGAAGGAGCGGACAGCGGCCTTGGAAGCCGCGTACGCGCCGAAGGCCGGTGTGCCGTGGTCGGCGGCGGTGGAGGCGTTGAGGATCACCGAGGCGCCCTCGTTCAGCAGCGGCAGGGACTTCTGGACGGTGGCCAGCGTGCCCCTGACATTGACGGCGAAGACGCGATCGTAGTCCTCCATGGTGATGGTCTCCACCGTCGCGAACGAGGCGGTGGCGGCGTTGGCGAACAGCACGTCGAGGCCTTGACCCCGCTCGCGGACCATGTCGTACAGCCGGTCCAGGTCGGCCGGATCGGTGATGTCGCCCGGCACCGCCGTGACCGCGGAGCCGATGGAGTCGACAGCCTCGTCCAGCTCGGCCTTGCGCCGGCCGGTGATGAACACGTGCGCCCCTTCGGCCGCCAGCCGCGCAGCGGTGGCCCGGCCGATGCCCCGCGTCCCGCCGCCCGTCACGACAGCGATCTTGTCCTTGAATCTGTCCACTGCTTGACCTCGCATTATTTATGTTCCGATCGGAACTGAATGAGACCATAGCACTTCCAGTCCGCCCGGTACAGAAGAGGTATGATTTCGACCATGGAAGGCATTCGAAGGGCGCCGGTGGGCCGGCCGCGAGGGTTCGACACCGAGGAGGCTCTCGAACGGGCCATGGTGGTCTTCTGGGAACACGGCTACGACGGCGTCAGCCTGACCGACCTGACTCGCGCCATGGGAATCACGAAGACGAGCCTGTACGCGGCCTTCGGCAACAAGGAAGAACTGTTCCGCAGAGCCCTGGAACGCTACGCCGAAGGCCCGGCCTCCTACAGCTCGCGCGCACTGGAGGAGCCGACCGCCCGGGAGGTGGCCGAGGCCTACCTCACTGGCTCGGTCAACGCCTCCACTCAGCACGGCTGCCCCGCCGGATGCCTGGGCGTGCAGGGCTTCCTGGCCATCGGACACCTCGGGCAGAGCGCGCGCGATGCCCTGAACGCCTGGCGGGACGCGAACCGTTCGCGTCTCCGCGGCCGCTTCCAGCGAGCCGTCGACGAGGGCGACCTGCGCTCGGGCGCCGATCCGGACGAACTCGCCGGCTACCTCATGACGATGGCGAACGGAATCGCCGTCCAAGCGGCTTGCGGAGCAGGCCGCGGTGAACTCCAGAAGCTGGTCGACACAGCCGTGCAGCACTGGACGCTTGCTCTGTGAAACCTCACTGACCGACGCCCGCGCTCAGAACGACAGCGTCGGCCGGAGCCGCCTGCATACGTGTCCCTCGGGCATCGGAGGGCTGGTCAGGCCTTGCCCTTCCACCGCTCGTCGGTGTCGTTGACGGCCAGTTCGGCGGCCGCGAGGTCAACGTGCAGAGGGATGCGGCCAGGCACGCTGCCTCACCCCCTATCACGCACCAACTCGTCAGGGCTTGAGTCAAGGCCCCACGCGGACAGCGGAGCGTCGGGGGCTCGCCTGGACGAACAGCTCACCGGAAGATCAGCTGCCTTGTTGGGCGGAGCGCAGGATCAGGCGGAGGCCGTGTTCACGTCATCGGAATCCTCCGACGGACGATCACGCTCGGGGCACCGTCGGAGGTCGGGACGAGAACAAGGTCAGTGGGTGCGTTCGTAGTGGCGGCGTGCCTTTTCGCGGTTGCCGCAGACGGCCATCGAGCACCAGCGGGCACGGTTGGCGCGGCTGCGGTCGAGCAGGAACAGCCGGCACTCAACGTTGGCGCAGGGGCGTAGCCGGCCGGGCATGTGCTTCTCGGTGGCAGCCCAGGCAAGAACCACCTCGACAGCCAGCCGGGCGTGCGGGGGAGTCTTGACCATCCACTGAAGACCATCCGAAGTGATCTCCGGGATCTGGTGGACCCCTTCGAGCAGCGGGCTCAACGCGGCGGGCGAGCTTTCTCCGCGCACTATGTCCCGCAGGACGTCCCGCGTCTCGCGCAGCAGCGCCAGTTCCGCGAGGCTGCCTGCACCGCCGTGCTCTCGCGCCCAGCGTCTGCCTCCGACCGGGTCGAGTGCGTCACGTTCCTCGCCGTTGACCAGTGGCCTGCTGTTGAGCAGGTCCAGCAGCGTGTCCATCGGATGCCACTCTCCCTCTAACCTGATCGAGTCGTTTGACAGGTTAGATCATTCCGTGCTTGCCTGACGAGAGACTAACCAGATCAAATATTCGAAGGGGTTACAATGAGCTCGGTGCACCACCGGACCGCCACCGTCGACGGTCGTGAGATCTTCTACCGCGAAGCCGGCCCCGCCGACGCCCCCGCGATCGTCCTGCTGCACGGCTACCCGACCAGCTCGTTCATGTTCCGCGAACTCATCCCGCTGCTGGCCGACAACTACCACGTCATCGCGCCCGACCACCTCGGCTTCGGCCACTCCGACGCCCCCCTCGTAGGGGAGTTCACCTACACCTTCGACGCCCTCGCCGAACTCACCTCCGGACTGCTCGACCAACTGGGCCTGGACCGCTACGCCCTCTACGTCCAGGACTACGGCGCCCCCATCGGATGGCGCCTGGCGCTCCAGCACCCCGAACGGATCTCCGCCCTCGTCACCCAGAACGGCAACGGCTACGAGGACGGTTTCGTCGAGTCGTTCTGGACCGACGTGTGGGCCTACGGGGCGAACCCCGGCCCCGACACCGAACCCGCCGTCCGCGCCGCGCTGGGCATCGACGCCATCCGCTGGCAGTACCTGCACGGCGTGCCCGATCCGAGCCTGGTCAGCCCGGACACCTGGGAGCACGACTTCGCCCTCGTGTCCCGCGAGGGCAACGACGAGGTCCAGCTGGCGCTGTTCCGCGACTACCAGAACAACCGCCCGCTCTACCCGCTGCTGCACGAATTCCTACGTACCAGTGAGGTCCCGGTGCTCGCCGTGTGGGGCCGCAACGACGAAATCTTCGGCCCGGGAGGCGCGCGAGCCTTCGCCCGCGACGCCAAGGACGCGGAGGTGCACCTGGTCAACGGCGGTCACTTCCTGTTGGAGAGCCACCTGGACGTCGTCGCGGGTTACCTGCGCGGTTTCCTCGGGCGAGTGCTGGGGTAGGTGGGGCCGGAAGCTGGAAGTGGAGCTCTTCACAGGCCACCGCGCCGACAGGGCAGTCCAGGGCCCCTCGGTTCCGTCGTCCTTGCCCAGTGAGTCCGCACAGGCTCACCCGGCCCATGTCAGCACCCTTTCGGGTCCGGGCAGTGCACCCGTATCCGGACGGTTATGCGGGGCGACCAGCGGAGAGGCCGGTCATGCTGTCCCGGGTTCCCGTTTCCTTTCGGCTTCCGGCATTGGCTTCTTGGGCCATCCTGTTCCCGCTAGGGAGTTGAGCCTTCCTCGCGGTCGGCCTACCGAGTCACGAAGACCCGGACCCCAACGGGGTTTCCACGTTCCACACGAATGAGATACGACCGGGGTGGGTGCTCCCTTTGCCCCGAGGCGGCGGTGTCCACCTGGCCGAAGTGACCTCTGCCGGCCAGCGCCTGCCGCTTCTCAGCGGCCAGCCATGCACCCCGCTGGAACCTTCCATCGACGGGGCCTGGGATCACGAGGCATCAAGGGGAGTTCATTTGCGTTCACCCGTCCGGTCTTCCCCTTGCCGGTAGCTCCCGGATGGAGCGGGAGCCCTTGGGTTTTCCCCCGAGCTTCGCACCACGCCGTTACCGGCATCGCACGTCAGGGGCGGGGACGGGTCATACGGACACGGACCCGTGACTGCACCTACGGCCTCATGTACGTAGACGGCAACATGGGCACGGTTCGCGGTATCCGGGTCCACGCCCTCGCGCTCGCACATCAACAGGTACTCGGCCAGTCCCCGGCCGTAGGCGTCGATCGTGCGCGGGGCGCGTCCGAGGTCCCTCCAGATCGTCAGCCAGGCCGCCGCCTGCTCGTGCCGACCGAGCACCGGCCACTTCTCCGTCAACACCGCCGTGCCGCTCAAAGCTTCTCCCAAGTCCGTGGTTGCACCGGGGAGACATGATCACCCCGACAGATTCCACGCAACTTTTAAGATGCTCGCGCGGCAGATGTTCGGCCGCGCCAACTTCGCCCGTCGGCCCGCAAGTACGGGGCTGCGTTCGCACAGTGCGTCGGCCGCCGGCCACCGCGTCGTGCCCCCGGCTCGGGTTGCACCTTTGGGGCATCTGCCCGGGCTCGACGTCGCGGGACGCGCGAGCGTACTCCAGCGTGGTCAGGACCAAGTCGGCGTCCGCTCGGGCGGAGGTCTCCCACGCGACCACCCGGCGGGAGAAGGCGTCCCGGATCGCGGAGAGCCACAACGGCCCCTCGCCGGTCGGGATCATCGTGAGGTCGGTGACCCACAGCCGGTTCGGCGCCTTCGCGGTGAAGTCCCGCTCCACCAGGTCCGGGGCCGGCGTGGCCTTCGGGTCGCGGCGCGTGAAGCCCTTCCGCCTCGGGCTCACGCCCGCGATGTCGGCCTCGCGCATCAGCCGCTCGACGCGCTTGCGCCCGACGTGGACGCCCTCCCGCTTGAGGACGGCGTGCACGCGCGGTGAGCCGTAGACGCCACCGGATTCCGTGTGGATCTCCTTGATCCGCTCGGTCAGCTCGACGTCGCGGCGCCGCCGTTCGCACGGTTCACGCTCGGCCCGGCGCCACCGGTAGTAGGTGGAGGAGGCGATGTGCAGTTCCCGAAGTACGCATTCGACTCCCCGGCGGGGATGCTCGTCGAGGAGCGCCGTCACCTGGGCCGGGTCGGGTCGAGTTGCTCGGCTTCCATCCGCCGACTCACCATGTCACCGGAACCTCCCGCAGCCCGTGCACCACCGAACCGACCTTGAACCTCAGCGCGCTCGGCTCCACGGCCAGTGCAAGCTCGGGGAAGCGGTTCAGCAGCATGGGCAGCCCGAGGGTGAGCTCGAGGCGTGCCAGAGGTGCTCCCAGGCAATGGTGGATGCCGTGCCCGAAGGCGAGGTGATGGGTGGTATCCCGGGTGATATCCAGTCGGCCGGGCCTGTCGACGAGAGCGGCGTCGTGGTTGGCGGCGGGCAGCGCGACCAGCAGTAGATCGCCGCTGCTGATGGGCTGGCCGCCGACGATCGTATCCCGGGTGGCGCGACGTGGTGGGTTGATCTGTACCACCGAGAGGTAGCGCAGCAACTCCTCCACGGCCTTGTCGATCAGGGTCGGGTCCGCACGCAGCTGCGCCAGTTGGTCCGGGTTTGCGAGCAACGCGACCACAGACGATGCCATCATGTCCGCCGTGGTCTCGTGGCCGGCCTGCAGCAGGGTGGCTCCGATGGCGGCGAGGTTCTTCGGTGTCAGTTCATCGCCGTGTTCGACGACCAGTTCGCTGAGCAGGCCGGCACCGGGGTTGGCGCGCGCCCGCAGGGCGAGTTCGTGGATATAGGTGTTGATCCCCTCGTTCGCGGTGGTCCGTTCGGCCTCCGAAATCGTGAAGTCGAAGCTCGCGTCGAGCAGCTTCTGGACCCTTTCGCGCTCGTCCAGCGGAGCGCCGAGCATCTCGCAGATGACCTGAGAGGGCACCTGCCAGGTGAAGTGACTCATCAGGTCGGCAGGCGGGCCCGCCTGCTCCAACGCGTCGAGATGTTCCTCGATGATCTCCACGATCCGCGGTTGCCAGCGTGCGAGCGCTCGGCCGGTGAACCTGGGGGCCAGCATCTTACGAAGGATCGTGTGCTCGGGCGGGTCCATGAACAGCAGCGCCCCGGGCATGTCGAGGATGTCCGGGTCGCCGCTGCGGAACATCGGTACCGAGTCGCCCGTGGTGAACAGCGAAGAATCACCCAGGACAGTACGTACGTCCTCGGCGGCAGTGACCAGCCATGCCTCCTGTCCGAACACCGTCGTGGTTCGGGTCAGGCGCGCCTGGTCTCTCGCTGCGAGCAGCGCCGGGGCGGGTAGCAGCCCATCGCGTTGAAGGAAGACGGGAAGTTCATCGAAACCCGGGACCGTCATGACGTCACTCCTTGCCAGGATGGGATGAGACGGACGAGACCGGACTCACATAGAAGCGAGTCCAATTTATGCGATCGTCGCGGACGGTCATTACTACAGGTCCGACCAAGAGGGCGGGTAGTCCCTCAGGAGAAGTTCCACCCATTTCCCATTCGGACCACACCTCGGACCCCGAAATCGCTGTCCGTAGAACTCTTGCTTTCAGATCGGGCACTCGGGTAAATATCAAGGACCAGTTCGTCAGCACTTGCTCCCGCCCGGTAAAACTTTCTGCAGGACGGTGCGGCACCTCCGCCGCGTAGTCGGCAGTGAAGCAGTCGGCGACTCGTTGCGCTGAATGCGAATTGATGGCGTCACAAAGGCGATCTACCGCGTCAATTAGGTGCACGGAACTACTCCTTCTCAAGGATTGCATGTCATTCGATCCCGGCCCGGCCGCATCGGAATGTCTGGCCAGGTCCTCACTGAGCCGGTGCCGTAACCATCGTAAAAGTTATCGAGGGGTGATTGCGTCACGACCGGCAGGTGCCGTGTGCCTTGCTACGCATACCTGCCGGTCATGACGTGCTGATCAGTCGTTCGCGCCGGCGCCGCGAAATTCTGGGACGTCCGAAAGCATGCCGGGAATCTCCGGGTTCAGGGTGCTGCGGCGGCGGTGCAGTTCTTCGATTTTCGCGTACAGGTCAGGATCGTCGTCGTCGCTGATGTCGAAGATGTCGAGGCGTTCGAGTAGCGCCAGGCCCAGATGGTCAGTCCCGATGGTCGCGGGGTGGGTCAGGTACTCGTAGAGGCCGTCGAGGTCCTCAACGACGAAGACACAGCTGTAGTCGAATTCCCCGCCGAGATCGCGGCCAACCATGAAAGACTTCACGGCCGGGTTGGACCGTCCTTGGTTGCGCCAACTTTCCAAGGCAGCCTCGATTTGCTCGGGTGTGACTTCGGCCTTGGCCTTCGCGCGGTTGATGTGGTAGATCATGGCTACTCCTGTTGTTGTTTATTACTGCCGAAGAGGGATGCCTTACACGACACAGCCCAGATGGTGGGCCTCATCGCAGGATTCACTCGAATGCGATAAGGGCCGATTCACCGGACGTGTCATGACGAAGCGCGGTGCCGGAATCGCTGTTTGCTGTCGAACCCGGGAGGCGGGGTCAAGCCGCCGCCGCGCTCACCTGATCATTGATAACGATGTCCAGGTCGGTGGCGGTGAGACCGAAGGTGTCAGCTGTTTTTGAGGCGTCCATGAGGAACGGCGAGTACCACTGATAGTCCATTTCGGCCATTTCACGGGCTGCCGGTACCAAAAGCCCAGCTGTACGCATTGCCGCGCGTGGCAACGGGATCAGCTTGACCGGGGGCCGGCCTGCAGCGGCGGCGTAGCGCCGCGCCAGTTCACGGATGCTGATGGCCGGTGGCGACGGCACATGCCACGCCTGACCCCACGCACGCTCATCGTTTCCCAGTGTGACCAGGGCCCGAGCCATGTCTCCGTTGAAGGTGAAGGTATGTGGCGCGTCTAGATCGGCAGGCACCCAGGCTGCTCGGCCCGCCTTCATTGCCGGCTCAATGATTATGGAAAATACGCCATTCGAGTCCCTGCCGATGTAGTCGCACCCGCGAACCTCCACGGTGCGGACTCCGGAGTTAAGGGCCTGCTCCCACAGCCGTTTACGGAGAAGACCTTTAGACCCAGTGGCGGCCATGGGGGTGTATTCGTTCATCATACCGTCAGGCTGCGGGCCGTAAGCGTACATGCTGCCAGTAATTGCCAGCACGGCCCCGTTTGCTTTCGCTGCTGCGATGACCGCATTCTGTATGGGCGGCAAGAGTCGTTCCCACATTGTGTAGGAAGGCGGGTTCGCACAGTGATAGATCACCTTTGCGCCGCGAGACAGTTCGGTCAAGCGGCCCGGGTCGGAAGCATCCGCGGCGACCCGTTCGACCTGCGGATACTCCGGGCCCGAGCCGCTGCGCGTGACAATGCGGACCCTTTCACCGCGGTCGGCGAGCAGCCGAGCGACATTCGTGCCGATGGAACCGGCGCCGATAACGACATGTATGTCCATGATAGGCTCTTTCATATAGAGAGGTGTCCCGGGTTCGTTAATGACTCAGGACAAAGTTCGTCGATGGTCGTTGTGGAAACTAATCGGCCTGAGCTTGGGCCGCAGGGCAGACCTCGGATCGGCGGTCTTCACGTTGCCGTATGCTGCCGCCTGTCAGTGAGGAAAGAGGTTCAGTCGAGAGTGACTTCGCTGCGGACGATTCCGTATACGACCATGTCGTGGTAACAACCATTGCGGAACTGGGCGCCCCTCAGCACGCCTTCACGCGTAAAGCCAGCCTTCTCCAGGGCACGTTGCTCGGCAATGTTTTTCACATTCGTGTGCGCGTCGACGCGGTTTACCTCGGTATGGGCGAAGAGGTACCGGGCGAGCAATGCCTGGGCCTGTGTGCCGATGCCCTGACCGCGAACTTCGTGGCGGAGACCTATGCCGATGTTCCAGCCGCGGTTGAGCGGCCCGTAAGGGACGGGCCGCCAGGAGACTGTTCCCAGTGCCTCCTGGCCGCTCACGACCGTGAGTGTGCCTGAATCGGCGGTGAGCAGGCCATTCTCCGACCAGCGCCTGCGCTTGGCCATGGGATCGGAAAAACCGAACCAGTCGAATGCCTCGTCGGATTCCGGGCTGGCGTTGAACAGGATGTCGAGGAGCCCGAGGTCTTTTTCGGAAACGGGAATAAGGCGGATCTTTTTGTCCATGGCGATGTCCTGTCTGGCTACTCGCTAACTTCCACCCCTGCTGAGCAGCCATTTCACCCCATCGAGACAGGATGAAAGAGGCTCAGTGAGCTATGGGCTCGTATCAATCTCGTCGCCCGTCTTCGTACTTCGTCACCGGCGGTGTCGCACGAGTCGTGACGCTAGCCGGGACTCGCTGCGCTTTGGCAGACATAGATTTTTCTAACACTGTCAGGTACTACCTCAGATCTTGTGACTGGTGATCGGTGCTGACTGTTGTCCGGTCATGCTGATGGATGTGAGCGTGGAGCACGTTGAGGGGTGGGCAGAGAACTCGCTGCCCTGACGGGCGGGTTGGGGCATCTGTTCGCCCGGCCGGGGCCGCGGGAGGTGTTCGCCGATCTGATCGAGGGGCTGCCGTCTGGCCTGGGCCGGAAGAACGGCTGGACGATGGCAGGGCGAGCCGGGCATGCCACCCCGCACCGGATCCAGAAGTTTCTGGGAGAGGCGTCCTGGAGCGCGGACGGACTGCTGGCCGAGGTGCAGGCTTACGCGGCACGAAAGTTGGGGGATCCGAGCGCGACGCTGGTGCTGGACGGCACCCAGGTGATCAAGAAGGTGACAAGTCCGTCGGGGTCGGCCACCAGCACTGCGGGACGACCGGTGACGTCCGCAACTGCCAAGTCATGGTGATGCTCACCTATGCCGCCGCGAGTGGCCACACCTTCTACGACCGGCGTCTGTACCTGCCGCAGTCCTGGACCGGCGATCGTGAGCGGTGCCGGGCAGCCGGAGTCCCCGACGAGGTCGCCTTCGCCACCAAGCCGCAGCTGGGCATCGCCATGCTGCAGGGCGCGGTGGCCGGTGGGCTGCCGTTCTCCTGGGTGGCTGCCGACGCGGACTCGGGCAAGAACCCCGCTCTGAGGTCCTGGTGCACGGGCAGAGGATCCGCTACGTGCTCGCGGTGCCGCTCACGCTGCCGGTTCAGGGCCCACCGGGCAAGCCGTACCTGCCGAAGGTCGCGGCGGCGGGTGACCTGCTGCGCTACGCCACGCACCTGCTCCCACCATCACCGTGTCCGCCACTGGTTCAAGTAGACGCGCCCGAGGATGGCCTCCCACCCGTGAAGGCGGTTCTGCACGGCGGACGAGCTGTTCGGGGTGGGCGGCGCCGTAGCGGGTGGAGAACCCGGAGGTGACGTTGCGGTGGGTAAACCCGCCCATGGCGCGCCTCCCACCTCCTGCCCCTCCGATCCGCTGCGTGGTGCACCGCTCCCAGTTCGAATGCCTGTTCGAGCATCGTAGCGCGTGAGATCCCAGGTCAAGAGCGGGGCAGATGAGCGCCGCCCGCCCGGGGCTGCACGCCGGCACTCTCCAGAGGCCGTGCAGGTCTGGCATGCCGGTACAGGCGGAGGCGCCACCGGGAGCCGGGACGGCTCGCGAACCCCCACCACGAGAACCTCGCCCTGACGAAACGCGACGGCGCCCGGAGACTCGTCCCTCTCCCTTTCGCCGAGTGAGTGCGTCATGACCTGCTACGACACCCGGCCACACACGCTCATGCGCCCATCAACGCATGAGCTCGGGCTGGGCGGCAATCTGCCGGGCAGCGCGCTCAGCAGGTACGGCGGTAGGTCAGGCTTGGAAGGTATGTCTTCCAAGCCGACCGGGATAGACCAGAATGGGCGCGAGCACAGGCCTGGCGGACCAGGTGGGCGGGCGTGAGGTCATACCTCTGGAGGAAGACGTTGGTGCCTGCGGCATACAGGGTATCGCCGTCGGCGCCGAAAGCCAGGGAGAAGATCCCGTCGCCAGCGGTGGGAAGCGGGGACCCGAGCGGCTGGTTGGACGGTACGTCCCACAGCTGCACGGTCCCGGAGCCGGCCGCGACCGCGAGGGTGCGGCCGTCCGGGGAGAAGGCCAGTGCGTCGATGGGATCTGGGCTGTCTGAGGGCGAGCCGGTGTATGTGCCCGGAAGCACGCCCACGCGTCGGCGCACATCTCCGTCCCACAGGGTGACGCGGCCCGAGATATCGCCCACCGCGAGGTGCTCTCCGTCGGGGCTGAAGGCCAGCGTTTCGGCGTCGTCGTCGCTCAGCACGCGATGGATCACCCGCCCGCTGGGCATGTCGATGACCGCACCCTGCCCCGACACCAGCTTGTGCGTGTCTGGGCGGACGGCTGTGATCCCTCCCATGGAGATGATCTCTCCTAAAGAGTGATCGTCTGCGAGGATCCCGACGAGGGTTTTGATCCTCTTCTGTCGGTGTACATCCCACAGTTCGATCCTGGTCGACTGCGTCGTGTCACGTGATACGAAAAGAGTGCGGCCGCGGGCGTCGAGAGCAAGCCCCTTGACATCTTCGAGGCCGGAAAGGCTGGACCGGATGTCAATGCTGGCCACTCTCTGCTGGGCCGTGACATCCCACACCGTGATCCGTTGGCGGCGCGGAAAGCGCACATCTGTGCTTGCCCCGGCTTCCAAGTAGGCGAAGATGCGACCGTCGGAGCTGAGTGCCATCGGCGCGTTGCAGTCGGCTACGACAGTGCCCTCCCTTTTGCCCTTCGACCTATCCGCACCGGGCCTCTCAAGCAGACACGGGTTCCCCGGCGGAGTGGAGACGACCCGCCCGTTGCGCGTGTCCCGCAGACTGAAGGCCTTGTCACCGGCCCATCGGAGTACGGCCAGGTGTCTGCCGTCATCGCTTAGTTGGGCTCCGTCGTACGGAGGGCTGTGCCACTGAGCCGTCGTCGCTCGGCCCAGATTCAGCGACCGCACAGCAGTCCCGCTTTTGTTGAGGTAACGCACTACCCCGGCGGCGAGATCAAGTCTGAGTTCGCTTGGTGCCTCGCTGGTCAGAGCATGACGGAAGACCGGCGTGTCGGGGGAGGAGAAGCGCCACAGGACGATTCCTGACGCGGTGGTGGTTGCCAGGAAATCGCCTTCCACGCTGAATTGCGATTCCTCCGTCGAGTAGCCTTCCTGGGCCAGCTGAGGAAGTTCGCGTCCAGTGTGAAGATCCCACCTGCGGATCGCTGTGTCGGTGACGAACATGAGCTGGCGGTTGTCTGGGGAGAAGGCGTGCCAGCCGTCGTGACAGGAGCCACGTCCGAGCTTGCGTGCCCAAAGCGGTGTCGCACGTTGCCCCTTCGCGATATCCCAGACCTGCAGGGGCCGGTCATCCTCACACATCAGGAGCCATCGGTCGTCCGGACTGACGGCCGAGCCGCTCGTGAAACGAGGCCTGACCTGCGTGAGGAGTCGGTGCTTGCGCACGTCCCAGACCTGAATCGACGAGGGATCCGTGGCCTCGTCCAGCACAAGGAGGGTGTGCCCGCTGGCGGAGAAATGTGCGAATAACGGTGCACCATGACCGAGCTGCGCGGCGGTGCGTCCGGCACGGACGTCCCACAGCCGGACGCCGCCTTGCATGACGAGAGCGAGCATGTTGCCATCCGGGCTCAGGACCACGTCGTCGGCCTCGCTCGCCAACCGGCCGGGACCTCGATACTCATGGGTCTGGCGGTGTGTGCGCAGGTCCCACGTCTGTACGTGATCGGATGAGACGGACACCAACGTTCTTCCGTCTGCTGTCAGGTGGCGTACGGCCGTCGGGGAGTCGGGGTCCGGCACCGTGAACACGTCCTGCTCGCGCTGCGTCATAGCCCCTACGAGCGCCGCTCTGGTCTCCGTCGTGTGCGCCAGTTTCCAGGCGGCGACACTCAACCGCATGGCTGTCACGGGATCCGAGAACCGCATGCTGCCGGCGACAGCCGCGACTCGGCGGGCCTCCGCCTCCACGTGACGGCGGTCGTTGGCCCTGTTCTGCTGCCATGCAATCGCGCCTGCCACCAGGGCGAGTACCAGCAAGATCGACATGGAGGCAGAGAAGGTACGCAGTCGTCGGCGTTCTCCGCTACGGCGTGCGCGGCTTGTCCTGAGGAATGCCTGCTCGAGACGGGTTAGTTCAGCAGTCCTGTCTCCTGCAAAGGCATCCTCGGCGGCCGCCAGGCGTATGCCCCTGTACAGAGCTCCGGGATCGCGGTCCAGCGCGTCCCAGGCGGTGGCGGCCTCCGTCAGCCGCCGATGGACACGCAGCCGCTCACGATCGGTGTCGATCCAGCTTCTAAGACGAGGCCAGGCGCTGATGAGCGCCTCGTGAGCCAGGTCGACCTGATCGTCGTCCAGAGTGAGCAGCCGGGCACGGACCAACTGCTCGATGACCGTCGCCGTGTCGGCGGGCTCACCGAAGTCGAACTCCTCGCGTCGGGCAGGTCTGCGGGTATCAGGGGCTCCGTCTCCCGGGGTGACCAGACGCAGCAGGATCCGACATGCGAGGTCGGCCTGGGCTGGCGTAAACCGGCCGTGGATGTCTTCGGCGGTGCGGGTGATGGCACCGTGCAGGCCGCCGAGGGACTCATAGGCCTCCAGAGTGAGAGCTCGGCCCTTGCGGTGGTACCAGGTCTCGAGCAGGGCGTGCGACATCAGCGGCAGGGCCCCGGGTTCGCCTTCGACCTCGTCCAAGAGGCGTGCGCTCAGGGCACGTTCCACGATCATCCCCGCTCTTTGGGCGGGCTTGACGATGGCCTCACGCAGCTCGTCGCGGCTCATGGGACCGGCCAGCACAGTCCCGTCCTGCAGGGCCGCTGTCAAGGCCGGGTGTTCGGCGCAGCGGCCAAGGAAGTCGGCCCGGACGGCGATGACGACACGCAGTCTGCTCCCGGGATCGATGGCGGTCAGGAGGCGGTCAATGAACTGGTCGCGCTCGTCCGGGTCGTGGCAGAGGGTGTATAGCTCTTCGAACTGGTCCACGATCAGCCACGTGTCCCCGTCGCCGTCCTTCGGCGTCAGCCGCTGTTCGTGCGTGCGCAGGGGGTGCTCGCCAGGGGTGAGAACGCGCAGCGCGGCCGGCTGAGGGGTGGCTTGATCCGGGGCACGAAGGCGGGGGATGAGGCCGGCACGCAGTAGAGAGGACTTGCCGCTGCCGGACGGGCCGAACACGGCGGTGAACCGACGGATACGGGTCAGCTCGAACAGGCGGTCGGTGAGCCGGTCGCGGCCGAAGAACAGATCGGCGTCGCCTGGCTCGAAGCGGGCCAGACCCCGGTACGGAGGCTCGGCATGCTGATCCTCGGTTCGGGCTTCCGCCGCTGCTTCAGCGGCCGCCTGCCGCCAACGTGCCTCCCAATCCTCCGGGTCGCCACCGCAGGCTTGTACATAAGCGAGGACGACCGGCAGGGTCGGCAGCCGCTCCCCCGCGGCCGCCTGCGACAGCGTGCTCGCCCCCTGCCCCGCGCGCTGCGCCATCACCCGGTAGGTCGGGCTCCCGGCTTCTGCGCGGAGTTTGCGTAACTCGGCCGCCAGCCGTTGCACCGGACCCGCGTTCGGATCGAGCGGACTCTCCGGACGTCCCGCCACCGACATCACCCCCTGCGCCGCTCCCCCGTGGACGCAGCGCTGTGGTCCGTGAAGCTACGCGCACCCGTGAGGCAACGGCAACAACAGGCGACTTCTTTGGTCAGCCCCGCACGCTGACGATCCTGCTGTACTGGCTCGGCGCCGACACGGCGGTCTTCGCACGCGACGTGTACGACCTCGCCCGGATCGACATGACCCTCGCGGGCAAGCCCGTCTGCCAGTTCCTGTGCGCTCGCGGCATGCTGGTGGAGGATCCCGCCCTGCACCGGGATGCGGATCAGGTGTGGATCGAGTCGGTCCTGGCCGCGCTGCCGGGGCCGGTCGCGAGCGAAGTGCGCACCTGGGTGAAGGTCCTGCGCGAGCAGGGCCCTCGCGAGGGTGAGCCGCGCAGGTACGACAGCATCCGCCGCTTCCTCAGCAACCCCAGCCCGCCCTCACCGCCTGGACCACGACCGTCGGTGTGACCTCGCTGAGGGAGATCACCAAGGACCAGGTGGAGGACGCCGTAGGTGGGGTGTCCGGCTACGCCCGCCGTGGGCTGGCCACGGCCATGCGCAGTCTCTTCCGTGCGCTGAAGCGTGAGCGCGTGATCTTCCGCAACCTCGCCCGGGACCTCCCGGTCGGCGACATCAAGGGCATCCCGAAGTCCATCCCCTCCGACCTCCTCATGGGGCTGCTCGACCAGGCGACCACACCGCTCGGCCGCCTCGTTGTGGCCCTCGCCGCCGTCCACGCGCTGCCCGGCAAGGAGAGCCAGACCCTGCACACCACGGGCCTGGATCTCTCCCGGGGCACCCTCGAAGTCCGGCGCGGTCTGCTGCGGCACACCCTCTACCTGGAGGAGCTCACCCACCAACTCGCCGCCGACTGGACGACCTACCGCCACCACCGCTGGCCGGCCTCGTCCAACCCCCACCTGCTGGTCAGCCAGAAGAGCGCGGTCGACCCCGACCACCCGGCCGTCAGCATCGGTACCCTGAGCGGAGCCCTTCCCCGCGGGCTGACACTGAGCGGCCTGAGACAAGACCGCATCCTCCACGAAGCAGCCGAAAGCGCCGACCCGCTCAGGCTGATGCGGCTGTTCGGCATCACCGAGCAGACCGCCATGCGCTACGTCAGCGCCGCCCACCCCGAACGAACCGCCAAGCTGCCCAGGTAGCCCGCCTGGTTCAGCCCTGGAGGGTGGCGAGCCAGTCGGTCAGCAGGCGGTTGACTTCGTCGGGGCGCTCCTGCTGGATCCAGTGGCCGCAGGCGTCCAAGAGGTGGGAGGCCGACAGGCCGGGGAGGGTGGTGGGGTAGGCGTCGATGGCGTCGGCCATCCAGGTGGTGGAGGCGTCCAGGGCGCCGCCGATGAACAGGGACGGCTGCTTGATCGGGGCTCCGTGGTGCGGGGCGAGGTCTTCCCAGTCTCGGTCCATGTTGCGGTAGCGGTTGAGTGCGCCGGTCAGGCCGGTGCGCTCGAACTCCCCGGCGTAGGCGTCGAGGTCGTCCTCGCTCAGCCAGGCCGGGAGGACCCCTGTGGGGAAGCGGTCGCGCAGCCGGCCGCCGCCGCGGGAAACGAAGTGGGGGTCGGGCTCGCCCTGGGCGGGCATGGTGTCGGCGGACAGGGCCGCGTAGAAGCCCGCGAGCCAGCCCCGGACGTCGGGCTCGATCTCCGCCTCGGCGCGGCCGGGCTCCTGGAAGTAGGAGACGTAGAACTCCTGCTCGGGGCTGCCGATCTGGCCGAAGATGTCGGTGGGGCGGGGGCCGCCGGGCGGCGCGTAGGGGACGCTCAGCAGGCCGACGGCGCGGAAGACCTCGGGGTGGAGCAGGGCGGATGCGGCGGCGATGTTGGCGCCCCAGTCGTGGCCGACGACCACCGCGTTCTCCTGTCCGAGGGCGCGCACGACGGCGACGTTGTCCTCCACCAGGTCCAGCATCCGGTAGGCGTCGGTCGCGGCGGGCTTGGAGGAGCGGCCGTAGCCGCGCACGTCGATCGCCACCGCCCGGTGGCCGGCCGCGGCGAGGGCCGGGAGCTGGCGGCGCCAGGAGTACCAGGACTCGGGGAAGCCGTGGACGAGCAGGACCAGCGGGCCGGTGCCCTGCTCGACCAGGTGCAGGCGCCCGGCTGGGGCCTCGACGGTGCGGTGGCGGAGCTCGGCGGTCGGCTCGGGCTGCATGGGCTTCTCCTCGATTCGCGGGCGGACGTGGCTACCCATCGATCATGCGGCGCGGTACCCGCCCGACGCGATCAGCCTTGCCATTCTGGCAAACTCGCAGGACAGAGCGGTGGAGCGGCACGGTAAGAAGGAGCGGGAAAGGTGGCAGTCGACGACGTGGACGGCACGCTGGCCGCGATGGGGTCCCGGTTGCGGGCCGCGCGCGAGCACCACGGCGCGACGCTCGCCGGTGTCAGCTGCGCGACCGGCATCTCGACCAGCACGCTGTCCCGGATCGAGACCGGCCGGCGCAAGCCCACTCTGGAGGTGCTGCTGCAGCTGTCGAAGGAGTACGGCGTCTCCCTGGACGAACTGGCCGGCACCGCGCCCGCCCCCGCGGCCGAGCCGCGCGCTACGGCGCCGCTGAGCTTCGGCGATGACAAGGCGGTGCTGCCGTTGACCCGGTACGTCGGCGGCCTGCACGCCCACAAGCACGTCCTGCCCGCTGTCGAGGGTCCGCCCGCGCGGCCGCGGCAGGTCTCCCACGAGGGCTACGAGTGGCTGTGCGTCCTGTACGGGCGGCTGTGGCTCGCGCTCGGAGACCAAGACCTTGTCCTGACTGCCGGGGACGTTGCCGAGTTCGACACCCGCACCCCGCATGGGATGGTGAACGCCGGCCCCGGCGGGCCTGTTGAGTACCTGATTATGTTCGGGCCCCAGGGCGAGCGCCTACGGCTGCGCACCCCTCCGGCCGTTGGCCGCGGGAACCGCCAGCCGAATCGCGCCCAGGCCGGCCGCGAAGAACAGCCGTAGGATCCGGAACCCGCTCCGACAAGACAGCGAAATCACGACCTGCACGTAGGTTCGCGGCCAAGGGCCGCCCAGATTCCTGGAACTCGCGCGCTACCGACAGGGCGGCACAGAAGGTCCGCCGCCAAGAGCAGGGCCACGAGTATGCAGAAGACCAGCTCATCGCGCTCGGAGCGCCGGTACCGCAGGCTGGCGGCAACCGGGCCGTCTGGCTCCGGGAGGCCTTGGTCGCGGCCGGGGCTCGCAACGTACGCCACCGCGGCGCTCACCGCTTTTGCGGACGGTTGTTGTGTGTTGCCGCTCAGCCGAGACACTACCAGGGCGATAGGGGCGCGCTGATGAATGTCGCCCGAAATGCCCGCCAGTTCGAAGCCTGACATGTGCGGTTTCTTCTATTTCGAGTGATCGCAATTTGTTGCGAGGAGCGCTATCTCTCAGTGCCGCGCCTGCAGCGCCGAGGTGTGCTCGCACTGGCCCGGAAGCCGGTGGAGCGCCCCGGCGCATCGTCCGGGGCGCTTGTTCGCCGATGGGCCGCGTTGGTGCTCCGGCTCGGCTGGCCGTGACGGGTGGAGTCGGCTCATGTCAGCGGCGTCGCTGGTCGGCCCGCAGCTCGAAGTCTCCGTAGCTGTTGTCGACCGGGTTGACCGTGACGCCAGGGGCGACAATCTCGTCGAGGACGTCCGTGGACAGGGTGAAGTCGGCGGCGGGCAGGAACGCCTCCAACTGCTCCATGGTCCGCGGTCCGATGATCGCCGAGGTGACCCCAGGGTGGTTGATGACGAAGGCGACGGCCAGCTCGATCAGGGAAAGGCCGGCCTTCTCCGCCAGGACGGCAAGCTGTTCGACGGCGTCGAGCTTGCGCTGGTTGGCGGGGGTGTTCATGTCGAAGCGGGCCTGCGGACGGGCGGCCGAGGCCGGGCCCTCGGTGGCATTCTTGCGGTAGCGGCCCGAGAGCCAGCCGCCAGCGAGCGGGCTGTAGGTGAGGGTGCCCATGCCGTGGCGGCGAACGGTCGGCAGCACGTCCTCTTCGATGCCGCGGACGCCTGAGCCGACGTCACTGCTGGCGCGCCCGGACGCCATCGCCGAGTGGGAGACCCGACACGACGCGCTGCCGCTGCTGCGCCGCCTTCCGCCGAGACAGCGTCAGGTCCTGTCGTGGACGCTGGCCGGCTTCACCCCCACCGACATCGCCGACCACCTCGGCCTGAGCGCCGAGACCGTACGCGCCAACCTCAAAAAAGCCCGCCGCACCGCAGCCGCCTACCTCAAGGGACGGGAGGAGGAACAGTGAACCAGCACCCGGACCACGACCCCCAAACGCAGTGTGTGGCGCAGTGGCTCGAGCAGCACACCGACGCCCTGGCCGACGCACTCGACGCGGCACTCGACATCGAAGCCGGCCTGCGCGAAATCCCGCTCCATTCCCGCCACGACACGGCCATCGACGACCTCGACACCCTCCTCGACACCGAAGCAGGCCTCGCCACCATCCTGCCCACCACACCTCAACGCCCACCGGTAAACCTGGATGACGCCCACGGCGTGGCGAACGACCATGCCAGCGCTGAGGAATTCCTTCGCTCAGTCAGCCCGGCGGAACGGATGGCCCTGCGCAATCACCCTGAGGTCAAAGCGGTCAGCCAGGCGCTCGCCCGTCACCGCTACTACTCTCTCTCCCGCGAGCCCAACCCCCTGCGCACTCTCGGCACCCTCCTCGAACTCGCTCGCGACCTCGTCCATGCCCTTGACGCTGATCTCCACCGTGCCGGCGAGCTCGGCCGCGCCCGCGACCTCACCGACGACCTCACCCGCAGCCTCAACCGCGCCCACGTCCGCCCAAGCGACGCCCGAGACCTCGCCCGCAACCTCGCCGACCTTCTCGGCACCACTCACGACCGGGACCTCGACCTCGATCGCGCCCGCGACCGGGCCCAGGACCTCACCCGCGTTCTCGACCGCGCCCACGACCTCAGCCGCAAGCTCACCCGCGGGCATGACCGCGCCCACGCCCAATCCAACCCCCGGGCCTACGCCCGCGTCATCGTCGCCGTCCGTACCAACGAAGTCTGCCGAGCCATCGGCTCGGCCATGCGCCAAAAGACACCCACCCTCGACAAGGCCTCAGTTCGCACGTTCCTGAACGACTTCACCACAGCCGACCTGCGCACCGCCGACCTGGCCGGGATCGACCTCGGCGGCGTGCGCTGGTCGCAGTACACAACGCAATGGCCAGTGACCTTGGAGGTCGAAAACCTCAAGGCTCGCTCGAAGGAGACCCCGCCAGGCAGAGGGACCTGGACCGTCCAGCCGGATCCGGCAACCATCCGCGACTTCGCCGACCGAGGATGCCCCCCCTCCCCCAAGGGGCGGGCAAACCAACTCGGTCCCGAATGCACCCGGCCACCCGCTGGGACTGGTCATCCTGGATACTCTGGCCAGTCACTGGGGCTACGCCAGGCCCCCGCGAGCGGGAAGATCGTCTGGGCGCGCGTCAACACGCCCGCACATTGGCGTGCTGTTGCCTGTGCGCAGGCTGCTGCGCCAAATCGTTGGCCGGCCGGTGTGCGGCGCGGCGCCGCCGGTTCCCGCGAATGCTGGGACGAGTCTCCTTGGCCATCCGTCCGACTCCAACGGCATAGTTCGAACAATATGCGGTGAACAGGTGTGGAACCCGCATGCCCGGCCTGCCCGCACAGGCAGGCCGGGTGTCGCCACACTGGATCGCGTGAAGATGCCCCGCGTCCCCTGCAAGTCGTGCGCACGCTCCGTTGCCCAATGCCCCGCAGGCCACCCGGCCTGGCCGCACGGCAGGGCAGCCCGGCGATGCGGCATCCATATACGGGCGGAGGATCGGCAAGTCAGCTGACAGGCGGCTTGTCCCGTTCAGCCCGCTGACGTGTCACCCAAGCAGATCCCAGCGTTGCGTAGCAGCGCTCCTTCGTAGGCCCGGGGCAGACCCCGCAGTTGGTGCGGCAGCTTTACGGCGGCTGGCGCGGCGGCCTGCTGAAGCTCGATAAGAGCGGTCTCGACGTCGGTCGCAGCGAGCGCCGCCAAGTCCAGGCCGTCGAGGACCTCTCCACCCGCCGGCTGGGGCGCGGAGCTCCGCAGGATGGTCAGGCGCGGTTCCTCGGTGTTCAGGCTGAACAGCACCGACGGCGTCCAGCTCACCGCGCCCGGCACGGGGCGGTCGAAGAGACTGTTTTTCACGGCGCCAACGATGCGCCATTCGACTACCGCCGTACACCACTCATGGTCACCGATGCGGTAGGTCTGCACGCTCTCGGCCGTCCCGAAGCTTGCCCCGTCCGTCCTCCACCACGGGGCCGGAACGGCGAAGGCCTGTCCGTTCTCGAGCGTGACAGTGCATCGGAACGCTGAGTTGAAGGGTAGCGGGATGGCGCTGTCGACCTCCATGACGATCGTCCTGGCAACAGCGTTGGACTTCAGGATGCGGAGCACGAGCGCTTCGTCCGTGTCGGTGGGTTGCGTGAAGTGGCTCGCCACGTCATCCATGCTGGTCAGGTGGATGAATCGGCTCTGCATGTGGACGATGTCATCGTTCATCGGGTACGGGTACTCGGTCCCGTTGCCGAAGTCCTTGGTGTTGGCACTGACGAAGATTGCCGGGCTGCCAGCAAAAGGCGCGGCGGCTGGTCGCGGCGGCGGCGAGATGCATGTGGTCGGTGGGCAGCGCGACGGTGGAGAAGGCCGGGAGGGCGATGGCGAGGTGGTGGGTGGTGGAAGCCGACGAAAAGAGCTGGCCAGGGGCGATGAAGGTGGAGCTATGGCTAGTTCCCACGGTTGGTCTGATCATTTCCCCAATCCCCAGTGACTTCTTCCGGGCAATTGGCTCGGCTCCGCCATTGAGGCCGCGGCGTCGTTCATATGAGGACCGGTCGGGGGCGGTAGTTCGGAATCAGTGCGGACTGCGCTGAGGACGTCGGCTGAAGACCGCTACGTCGCGGCCCATACTCAGCACAAGGTCACCCTCCGAGGTTAGGGCCACAGCACGCGGATCAGCCGCTGCCAGGAGAGCTGCGGATGCGCCGCGCCGCAGGTTCCATAGCCGCACCGTGTCGTCACGGCTGGTGGTGACGGCGATGGGGGTGCCGTCCAGCACGGTGCACGCCACCGCGGTCACCGGGCCGGTGTGGCCGGTCAGGGGCTCGCCGATCTGGGTGCCGGAGGTCATATCCCACACCCACACCGTCCCGTCGACGTCACCCGTGACGGCGACCGGGGTGCCGTCCAGCACGGTGCACGCCACCGCGAACACACCGTCGTCGTAGCCGGACAGGGGCTCGCGGATCTGGGTGCCGGAGGTCAGATCCCACACCCACACCGTCTCGTCGTGGCCGCCGGTGACGGCGACGGCGACCGGGGTGCCGTCCAGCACGGTGCACGCCACCGCGGTCACCGGGCCGGTGTGGCTGCTCAGGGGCTCGCCGATGGGGGTGCCGGAGGTCAGATCCCACACCCGCACCGTCTCGTCGCCGCTGCCGGTGACGGCGACCGGGGCGCCGTCCAGCACGGTGCACGCCACCGCATAAACCGAGCCGTTGTGGCCGGTCAGGGGCTGGCCGATCTGGGTGCCAGAGGTCAGATCCCACACCCGCACCGTCCCGTCGTCGCTGCCGGTGACGGCGACCAGGCTGCCCTCGAGCTCCGTGCACGCCACCGCGGTCACCAAGTCGTTGTGGCCGGTCAGGGGTTGGCCGATGGGGGTGCCGGAGGTCAGATCCCACACCCGCACCGTCCCGTCGCTGCTGCCGGTGACGGCGACCAGGCTGCCCTCGAGCTCCGTGCACGCCACCGCGGTCACCCCGAGGGTGTGGCCGGTCAAGGGTTGGCCGATGGGGGTGCCGGAGGTCAGATCCCACACCCGCACCGTCCGGTCGTGGCTACCGGTGACGGCGACCGGGGTGCCGTCCAGCTCAGTGCACGCCACCGCGGTCACCGGGCCGGTGTGGCCGGTCAGGGGTTGGCCGATGGCGGTGCCGGAGGTCAGATCCCACACGCGCACCGTCTCGTCGTAGTGGCCGGTGACGGCGACCGGGGTGCCGTCGAGCACGGTGCACGCCACCGCGGTCACCGGGCCGGTGTGGCCGGTCAGGGGCTGGCCGATAGTGGCTCTGGTGGTCAGGTCCCACACCCACACCACCCGCCCCGTCCCGTCGTGGCCGCCGGTGACGGTGACGGCGACCGGGGTGCCGTCGAGCTCCGTGCACGCCACCGCGGTCACCCCGAGGGTGTGGCCGGTCAGGGGTTGGCCGATGGGGGTGCCGGAGGTCAGATCCCACACCCGCACCGTCCCGTCGTCGCTGCCGGTGACGGCGACCGGGGTGCCCTCGAGCTCAGTGCACGCCACCGCGGTCACTCGGCGGGTGTGGCCGGTCAGGGGTTGGCCGATGGGGGTGCCGGAGGTCAGATCCCACACCCGCACCGTCCCGTCGTAGTCGCCACCGGTGACGGCGACCGGGGTGCCCTCGAGCACGGTGCCTGCTACTGAGTCCAGCGAGCCGATGCGGCCGGTCAGGGGCTGGCCGATCTGGGTGCCGGAGGTCAGATCCCACACCCGCACCGTCCGGTCGTGGCTGCCGGTGACGGCGACCGGGGTGCCATTCAGCACCGTGCACGTCACCGCGGTCACCAAGTCGTTGTGGCCGGTGAGGGTGTCGCGTAGGGGTGGGGAGAAGTCGGTCCCGGTGGCCCATCGTGGGGTCCAGTTGCCATGCGGGATGTGGTGGGTGAGTTGCTGGTGCTGGGTGGTGGCGCCAGCTCGTGCGGCGTTGAGGGCGAGGACTTGTCGTCGCAGAGCTGTGGGGGCGGTGGCGTGGACGTCGAGGGAGGTGCGGTAGATGGCTGCGGCGAGTCGGCCGGGTTGGGTGTGGGCGTGGTGCAGGTGAGGGGTGAGGCGGCGGGGGATGGCGTGGACGAGGTATTCGGTGTCGTTGAGGATGTCGTCGAGGCGCCGGGCTGCGGTGGCGTGGGTAGCGAGGTGGGTGAGGGTGTAGGGGTGGGCGCGGGACCAGTCGCGGGTGGCATCGCCGCGGTAGGGCACACGGTCGGTGAGGACGTCGGTGAAGGCTGCGTGCACCGTTTGCGGGTCGGTGTGCTCGCGTAGGTGCTCGGCGAGTGCGTGGTGGTAGAGCCGGTAGGCGGAGCGGCCGTTCTCGGTGGCTTCCACGACGTAGGAGCCGGCCGTGCGGCGCAGCCACAGCAGTTCGTCGTCGGTGTAGGTGCGGCCGGAGATCGTGGAGGCGAGCGGTGCCCAGATGTCTTCCCAGGGAAGGCCTTGTCCTTCGGCGAAGGCCAGCGGGCGAAGCAGGTCTGTTGCGCGTTGTGCGTCGGTGCCGAGGCGGCGGATGAGGTCGTCGCGCATGGCCTGTCCGGGCAGGCTGGGCAAGCTCTTTCGCCACGTGTGGTCGTGGGGGTCGGGGACGACGTGGTCGGCTGCGGCGAGGGTGCCGGCGGTGATCCGGGCAACGAGGAACGACGTGCCGGCCGCTGCGGCGACCGCTGCGGCGACGGGGCGGAGTGCTTCGGGGTTGCGCCGGTAGGGGGAGGTGCGGCGGGCTTCGAGGAGGGTGCGGATGGTGTAGGAGCGCAGGGCCTCGTGGTCGGCGTAGCGGGGGGAGTCGAGGTCGATGACCTCCTCGCGGCCGCCCGCCGTGTGCGGGGTGCCGAGGCGGTCCAGGAGGTGTGGGCGGGTGCCCAGCAGGAGCCGGATGCGGCCGCGGGAGTGGGCGATCAGCGGTCGCAGGACCTGTGAGCAGAGGGTGTCGGGTGTGGCGGCCTCGTCGAGTGCGTCGATGAGCACCGTGAACGGCTGCTGTTGCTGGCTGTTGCGGGTTTCGAGGGCTTCGAGGAGTTCGCCGACGGTGTCGGCGCGGACCTGGGCCGCGGAGGCCATGCCGTGCAGCACGTCGGAATCGGTGAGGCTCTGGGCGTAGATGGCGACGTCGACCGCGCCTTCGTCGGGCACCAGGTGGGGGGCGAGGCCTAGGGCGTCCACGGGGACGGTGCGGCGGCGTTCGGGGTGAGCCAGCGCGGCGACCAGGCCGAGGACGGCTGTCTTGCCTGAGCCGGGCCCGGCGGTGACCACCCGGCAGGCCGCACTGCCATCTGTGCCGGGATGGTCAAGCCAGCGGGTGAGATCGGTCAGTGCGGTGTGGCGGCCGCAGAACCACCAGCCTTGCGAGGCGTCGCCGTGGTAGCCCATGGCGCGCACCAGCAGGCGCGTGGTGAGTTCGGTGTCGCGACGGCGGGCCTGTTCGTCGAACTCGGCGGCCTGCTGGATGGCCAGGTCCACATCGGTCAGCCGGGTGCTGTGGCGGGGGTTGGCCAAGAACGCGGGCGGTTCACCGGTCAGCCCGACCAGGGCCAGGTTGATGCGCTGGTAGCCGGGCCGGTCGGGGTGGTCGTTCATCTGCTGCACCACGCTGGACAGCGACAGCTCCTGCGGTCCATGCCCGGCGGTGGCCCAGCTGCCGATGGCCTCGTTGAGGAGCTGGGGGAAGAGGCCGGCTTTTGCTTGCTGGTGGGGCTGGGCGGACGAGACGATCACCAGGCCGGAGCCGGTTGCCTGCCTCCACGTTGTGCTGATGCGCTCCAGCGCGGCCGCGGCCAGCTCGTTGCCGCCCTGGCCGGAATAGCACGTATCGAGGATCAGCAGCAGGCGGCGCAGCATGGTGTCACGCAGCATCGCCCGGGCCAGGTCCACGGTGGGCAGCGCGGTGTAGGCGATGTCGTCCGGGTCGGTGTCCCAGGTGTACAGCACGTGGTCGCCGCCGTCAGTAAGGACGTCCCCGTGCCCGGAGATATAGACGGCCAGCAGATCGTCCTCGCGGCGCTCCGGCGCCTTGCAGAAGGCCCGTAACTGGTCGGTCAGCTGTAACCGGGTCGGGTTCAGGCCGAGCGCCGTCTGATGCTGATACCCGAGCTTGTGTGTGAACAGGTCGATGACTCGTTCGCGGGCCTCGACCAGCCCCGGGCGGTCCCACCCCGGGCACTTGGGGTAGTGCGCGATGGCCGTGGCGATCAGGAACCTGCGCGGCCCATCACCGTCCCCAGCCGCGTTGGCCGGTGGGGTGCTCACGACAGGGCCCCGGCGATCGCCTGCCCGCACAGAGCATCGGTCAGGTACGCGGTCGCATCGTGTGCGTGCGAACCGTTGTGCACCCGCACCGAACGCAGGCGGCCACCGAAGAGGGGGCGGAGATCCTTCACCAGCGCCACGACATCGCCGTCGTCGGCGATGTTGGTCCACACCAGGTCTTCCCCGCCCGGCCACACGCCCCGCACCGCGCGCCCCGTCCCGAGCGGCGCCGGCTGGAGCCGGTGAAGGATCAGGTGTGGGATGCCCAACGGTGAGCCGATGGTGACCAGGGCCCGCACCGGGTGTCCGGGCCGGGCGCACAACGCCTCGTAGGCGACCACCGAGCCCAGGGAGTGGGCCACCACCACCCGGGTGTCCTCCCCGATGGCGTCCAGCACCCGGTCACGGGCCCGCGCCCGCAGCTGCGGGTCCATCAGGTAGCAGTGAACCTGTTTCAGGTCAAAGACCATCGCCCGCAGCGCGATGCCAGCGAAGAACCGCGACCCCGACAGCGCCCGCAGCGCAGCCTGCACCGACCGCGGCGTCGTCACGAGCGTATCGGCACCCGGAGGCACAACCTCCGGATCAGACTCGGCGGCCGCCTGCCACCACGCCAGCAGCAACTCCTGCTCGAAGCCGTCCTCGACATCGGCAGCGGTATAGAGCGGATCACCCACGGCAAGGAACTCCCCGGCCGGGCGGAACACGTCTCCGTAGAACGCCATCGCCACATCCGCCTCGGCCACGGCCCCTGCGGCTCCAGCCCGGCGCAGCCCGTCGGTCAGAGCAGGCCGCCACTCCTTCAGGAGAGAGTCCTCCCCCAGCAGCTGCTTGCCGATCCCGTGCACCCCTACGACACGCGCCACCTGCGTACCCCCCGGCACTCGCCCCAGCTACGGGAAGCACTGTAGAGGCCGGCGCGCATCCAATGAGGGCAAACGCGGCGAACACAGCCGCACTCGACCAGGCGAGGCGAACGCGGACTGGACGCCAGTGCAGTCGGCCATTTCGTCACCCTGTCCGCCGTATTTCGTCAGTAGCCCGGTGGAGCCGTCGGGTGCGGTGATGCGCAGGACGTCGCCCCTGGACAGGGGGCGGATGTCGGCGGACCAGTGCTGGCCGTGGTCGTCGCTGGTGTGACGGTTGCCGACGTGGAACGCGGCAGTGGGCGCTGGACGCCCGGTTGAGGGCGAACGTCAGGCGCAGTGGGGTGCCGTCGGGGTGGGTGGCTTCGGCGACTGCCTGGCCTGGGCGGTAGCCGCCCCGGTGGTCGTGGGCGGCGTTCAGGTAGGCGGTGACGGTGTAGGCGTCGCCGCGCGGGCCGCCCGCCTCGGGGGCGGGGGGCGGTGTGCCGGGCTGGCCGGTCCCGGCGGGCGTGGTGGCGGTGTGGGGGCAGGCGGCGGTGTGCGGGCGGATGGCGTTGATCGTCACGGCGGGAACTCCCGTCCTCGCAGGGGCTGGTTGACGGGCCAGACCCTGCGGCGGCAGGCGGCAAGCCCCACAAGACCGCGGCCCGGCACGCACAGCCTGAAACACCGGCCCGGCCCCGCGCGGCGCGGGGCCGGGCCGGCGGGGCGGGGAACGGCCCGGCACACGGGCGCACGCGCATCCCGGGGGTCCCGTCTCAACCAAGCTGCTCCAGCGCGACCGATGACGACACCCGATAGGTCTTACTTTGCGGCTGCCTCACAGAACAGAGCGGGAGGCCGAGCAGCCATATCAGGGGCGCCTTCAAGCTTCGCCGTGCTGTTCCGTCGCTCGCTCGTCGAGAGGCCGCTCGCCTAAATCATGCGCGTCCACGCAAGGAGCCACGAACGACTCATCTACCGGTAGTTCGTTAAATCCGGAGGTAGAGGTCAATGCCGTGTCCGGTGGTGACTGCGTCGATCAGCGCCTGGAGTTCGCAGGGTGGGTCGGTGTCCGTCCAGGCTCGCCACCATCGGGTGAGGGCGATGGCGGGGGTGAGCCAGGAGCGGATGGCCCGTAAGGCCCTTGGCCAGCAGGGCGGTTGGGGCTGGTGGGGTATGGCTGGGCCCCCTCTCTGGGCCCTCGTCGGGGCACGGGTCGGGCGCGGTGGCATCGATGGGTCCGGGTGGGGCGAACCATTGGTCCCAGCAGAAGGAGAAGGCGCAGTTGACCAGGGTCTGGTGGCGGCGGATGGCGCGGTCGGAGCGGACTTGGAAGTCGGCCCAGCCGAGTTCGTCCTTGATCTGTTTGTAGCTCTGCTCGATCCACGGCCGCAGTCCGTAGAGGCGGACGATCTCGGCGAGATCGGCTGGTGGGTGCGGGCTGGTGGTGGCGTGGGGTGCGTCGGGGTGGGGCAGGTTGGTGGCCAGGTACCAGGTGGCCTTCTCCGGCAGGCCGGCCGGGTCGGTTGTGGTCACGACCAGTCGGCAGGGTGAGTCAGGTCCGTAGCCGCCCAGGCGGGCGTCAGCGGCCCACCAGGTCTCGGTGTGCCCGTCGCGGAAGTGACGCTTCACGGGTGTCCAGTCGCCGGGACGCCTGGCATCGCGCCAGGTCAGGGCATGGGCGGCTTCGATGGGTGTGTGCGGCTGGTCGGCCCGGGCCCAGGTGCCGCGGTGCGGCTTGAGCGCGACCACGTAGGCCAGGTCGGCCTCGCGCAGTGCGAGATACCAGTCGTCGCTGACGGAGTAGGCGCAGTCGGCGACCACCGCCCGGCAGCCGAAGCCCGCCTCCTTCCCGCGGGCCGCGAGGGCAGCAGCCAGCTGCGGTTTCGTGCGGAAGGATGGATCCGAGCGGCCGCGGTCGAAGTGGTGGGCAGGGGTGTAGGGAGTCGCGTGCAGCGGGTAATACACGCGGCCGTCGGTCCACACCGTGGTCACCGTGACGATGCCGTTGTCCGTCTTGCCCAACCGGCCCAGCCACTGCCGGCCCACGTGCGCGGTCGCCGTGCCGTCCTTGCGGTCCCCGGAATCGTCGATCACGATCACCCCGCCGTCGTGCGGAGCCGTCGCCGACTGCTCGCGCAGCAGCTCAAGCCGCCGGTCGTTGACCAGCTCGGCCTCCCAGGGCGACTCGGACAGGAAGAACTGCAGCCGCTGCACCCCCGGCATCCCCGCACCCGCCACCGGCTCCGCCCCGGCCAGACAGGTGATCGTCTTGTTCCGCTCCTGCGGCGCCAGCAGCCCGGTCAGGTACTCGCGAAACCCCCGCCGCTGGGCCAGACTGAAGAAGAGGTCGTCGAACCGTGCCGCGTAGTCCTCCAACGGCCCCGGCGCAGGCGGACACGGACGGCGAGCAGTCATCTTCAGCCCCCAGCAAGGCACTTGACTCCTCCCACCGGCCTACGACCAACCCGACCTAACGTCAACCCACACCACCACCGGATTTAACGAACTACCGCTACTGACGTTGTCGCCGTGATGTCGTCAAGGTGAGGCCGGTTTCGGTGAGGCATCCGTTGATGAGGTTGCTGCGGTACTGGATCTGGCGGAGACCGCGTCGGAGCGTGCTGATGAGGTGGTCGGGGTCGGTGAAGGCGGTGTTGACCTGGCTGCTGCGCCGCAGCAGGGACCAGATGCCCTCGACGGGGTTGAGGTCGGGTGCGTAGGCCGGCAGGAAGTAGCAGGTGATCCAGTCGTGGGTGTCGATGAACTGCCGTAATCGGCGGTCCTTGTGGACGTTGAGGATGCCCCTATGTTGCGTCAAGCGGCAGAAGGCGAGGCAGTAAGGGCCGACGTCGGCTGGATCTGACGGTATATCTCGCGGGCGACGTAGCGTTTGAGGCAGCGGATGATCTCGCGTTTCGACATGCCCTGTTTCGTGCGTCGTTCGAGATAGAGACGTGTGCGGGCATCCCGCCGGAGGCGGGTCACGACGATGCGGTAGAGGGCGGCGTTGGCCTGCCGGTTGCCCCCGCGGTTCAGTCTGCGACGCTGGGTCTTCCCGGAAGACTGCTCGACCGGGCTGACGCCGCACAGGGCGGCGAACGACGCCTCGCTGGCCAGCCGCTCCGGGTTGTCGCCGGCGGCGATCAGCAGGGCAGCGGCGCTGTCGGGTCCGACACCGATGACGTCCAGAAGCTGCGGATGACAGCGACGGACGGCCTTGGTGACCCGGTGGGCGAGCTCCTTCACCTCGGCAGTCAGCTGCTGGATGCGCCGGGCCAGCAGCCGGAGCGTGAAGACCGCCGCATCGCCGGTGTCGGGAAGGACGGCGCACCTCGCAATCAGCGCCGCGTTGGTGAGCTTCGAGAATTCCTCGCGCAGCGTCGGATCAACTCCGAGCAGCAGAGCCTTGAGCTGGTTCTTCGCCTGCGTGCGGGCCTTGACGGCCGATTCCTTCGCCAGCCGCAGCACTCGCATGTCGGCCGCCGGGCCCTCACCGGTCTTGGGTGTGACGTCAGCGCGTCCGGACAGCACTGCACGGGCGGCGGCCTCCGCGTCCACGGCGTCGGTCTTGCCGCGCTTGCGGCGGATGGCGCGGTCCGGCTGATTGACCTCGACGACCTGCACGTTCTCCCGGCTCAGGAAGCGTGCCAGGGCTGATCCGTAGGATCCCGTGCATTCCACACCGGCTCGGCGCAGAGCGCCGAAAGAGCTTGCCCAGGACAGGAGTTGCCGGTATCCGGCAGCGGTGGCTGGAAACTCCTGGTGGGCCAGGAGCGCGCCGAGCACGGTGATCACGGCGGCGACATGCACGTCCTTATGGGTGTCCACCCCCAAAATCACGTCCTCTGCCGGCGGTTCTTCCGGCTGTGCGGGCAGAGTCGGCTGGGGCAAGCTGATGATGGTCACACGGCTCCTCGATCGGCACAGGGCTGTGGCCGCCGTCGGGCCGGTGGGCGGTCAGAACTGTGACGGTGCCTTGTGCGGCAAGGCCCCTATTGAGACACGCTCGCTGGTCCGGCGGCAGCAAGCACCGCCCGGGACCACAGGCCGACAGATCCTCAACAAGGCAGCGTGGCCAGTTGTCCCACGGGTCAGACCCTGGCCCCGGACGGCGCCCCACGAGTCTCACAGTTGTCCCACACGAGCACGATGGGTGCGCCGAGCTGCTGGTGGGCGGCGATGAGCAGGTCGCGGTAGTCGGTCCAGGTGAAACTGCGTCTGCCGCCGCGCTTGTGATCAACATGCCGCTTGGGCCGGTAGATCAGCCGTGAGCGTTCACCGTGCTTGTAGCAGGCCAGAGCGGCGATGGAGAAGCGGCGCTGGGAGCGTCCCCGCACCCGGATGACGGGTGTGCGTCCGCGTCGGGCCCAGGTGCGGGTGGTGGGCGGCGTCATCGAGAAGCCGGCTTCGTCTTCGAAGCACAGCCAGGCGTCGAGCGCCGCCATGGACCTTCCACCTGCGGCCAGGTCTCCTTCACCCAGCCGGTGACGGCTTCCTCGTCGCGCTCGGTGGCTCGGCGGGCCGGGACCTGGTGGCTGAAGCCGTGCCGGTGCAGCATCCGCGCGATCGCCGACACCGTCATGCTCTTGTGGAACCGGCGCCCGATCAGCGTCTTGATCCGCGCCAGCGTCCACGTCTGGTCCGGCCAGCCGTGCGCGACCGGCCCCTTGGCAAGCTCCTGCTCGAGCACAGTGAACAGGGCCTCACTCAGCTTGGGCCGTGACACCGGCCCGGCAGACCGCAGCCCCTCGGTGCCGGCGTCGTGCCAGTCTCGGCGCCAGCGCTGCACCGAGCGCACACTCACCCGTAAGTCCTTGGCGACCTCGGCGTTGGAGGCACCCGCAGCGAATCGCTCCGCGGCCTCCAGCCGGATCCGCTCGCGAAACGCCTGCCGCTCAGGCGTCAGCCCACCACCCTGCGGATATCTCACACAACAGGCATACCGCGACGATCACACATCGTCAGCCCCCAACGACATCACGCCACAAAGGTCAGTAACTCCTTGACCACGGCCTTGACCTGCATGGTCAGGCGGGCCGTGCGTCGCTGGTATCGCTCCAGGACACCGGGCACCTGTTCGCGGAAGGTATGGCAGCAACCGCGCGTGGGACACACCAGACGCCGCACCCGCACAAGGACCACCACCCGCCGGTCATCGATCGGCACGTCGGCCACCGTGCGCCAGTGATAGCCGTGCACCCGCCCTGATAGCGCCCCGCACACCGGACAGACCGCAGTGTTCTGCGGAGTACGTGCCCGCACCACGACCCGCTCGCCCTCGTCGACCACATCACCGATGACCAGCGGGGACAGCCCTGAAAACACCGTCTGCACAAGCTCGTTGACATCCTTCACACAGATACCAACGATGCATCAGGACTCTCCGTCACCACCGAATGTGAGACAGGGCCACTCGATTGACAGACCCCCCTCTCGACCTCGCGTAGGCGTTCGTCGGCGGCGTGCTTGTTCCGCCAGATGATGTAGCGGCGGATCATGCTGCCCTGCTCCTTGTGGCTGGCATGATCCGTCCCGTCCAGCGCGAAGTAGCGCAGGGCGGTGAACTGGGCCTCGATCCGGTTCAGCCACGAGCTGTTGGTCGGCGTGTAGGCAAACTCGACGTTGTTAACCGCGGCCCAGTCGCCAACCCGTCTGTCCTTTTTCGTGGTCAGGTGCGGGGAAAAGTTGTCGAGCACGATCGCGATCCGGACCTCCGCAGGGTAGAGGCTGCGCAGATAGCGGCAGAACTCCAGGAACCTCGTGCGGTTCTTCCTCGGCTTGATGTGCCCGTAGAGCTTGTCCTTGCCCAGGTCGTAGGCGGCGAGCAGGTGCCGGACCCCGTGCGGCCGCGTGTAGGTCGCACGCCTGCGAGCCCTCGGTGCCCGGTTCGGGTCCTTGTCTTTCCCGCCGCGCTCGGCCCATTGCCGCCCTGGGTGGGGTTGAAGGTTGAGCGGCCCGAACTCGTCCAGGCAGCAAACGACTTCGGGCTCATCGTCCTCGGGTATGACCTCGCCGTCGGTGATTGCGTAGAGGTGCTCGACGCGGGCCTTCTTGGCGGCGTAGTCGGGGTCACGGGAGGTCTTCCAGGTTTTTATGCGTTGAAACGAGACGCCCTCCTCGCGGAGCAGCACCCGAAGGCCCTCGTGGCTGATGTCGTCGACCACCCCCTCGGCGACCAAGAAGTCGGCCAGCTTGGCCAGGCTCCAGGTCGAGAACGGCAGGCCGTGCTCGGCTGGCTTGGACTTGGCGACCTTCTTGATCTCGCGTCGCTCGGGCAGGGTGAATACCTGAGGCCGGCCGCCCTTGTACTTCGGGTAGAGCGAATCGAAGCCGTCGGCGTTGAAGTCGTGGATCACGTCCCGGACCCGGTCCGTGCCGGTGAACGTCACCTCGGCGATCTTCGCCACCGGCATGCTCTGCGCGGACAACAGCACCATCTGGGCTCTTCGCCAGGTCACCACCGACCCGGTGCCTCTACGAATGATGCGTAACAGGCGTCGCCCTTCGTCATCACCGATCTCGCGCACTCGCACCCGTTCGGCCATGCCGACCAGTGTCTACCGCGGGCGCCCGAGCGGATCGACGCCCGACCGGACGCCAACGGCCGGGTATGCGACAGTGCCGACATGTTGATCGTGATGGCCGGTCTACCCGCAGCGGGAAAGAGCTCGGTTGCCGAGAGGCTTGGACGGGCGCTGCCCGCTGCGGTGGTGCCGGTCGACCCTATCGAGGCGGCGATGTGGAGTGCTGGCGTGGACCGCGGTCAGCCAACGGGTCTGGCGGCCTACCTCGTTGCCGAGGCAGTGGCCGACGGTGTGCTGGCGCTGGGCCAAAGCGTGATCATCGACGCGGTCAACGCGGTGGAGGCGGCTCGCCAACAGTGGCGGACACTGGCCGACCGGCACCGGGTGCCGGTGGTGTTCGTCGAGGTGGTGTGCTCAGACTTGCGGGTGCACCAGCAGCGATTGGAGCGCCGTTCCCGGGGCATCGTGGGCTTCGAGGAGCCGACCTGGCAAGCGATTCAGGAGCGACGAGCCGAGTACGAGCCCTGGACCGAGCACCGACTGGTGCTCGATTCGATCGCCGACCTGGCCTCGAACGTCACGAAGGCCCAGGAGCATCTGACCGAAGCAGCACAACCTCCACAGCCCGCTTCCTGAGAAGCCTGCAACCGCACGCCCTGCGCAAGGCAGAGCGAGTTCAACAGCCGCAGGGCAAACGTTGCCTGATGCGGCACTAGGAATCGGCGAGACCGCTCAGTCCTTCACCGCGAGTGTCCCGTGCCACTGGCTCTTGACCGTCTGCCATCGGACTTTGACGGACGCGTGTTTGTGGCACCGGAGTTTGATCACCGCAGGTCAGAGACTCAGCGCACCGAAGGTGCGCTGAGTCGCTGACCTGCACTTATGCGCAGTTCCTCGTAAGCGTGTAGGTCAGAGCCTTGCGATCGTCGTGCAGGCTGCTCGATTTGTGGGACGGGGGGTCAGGAAGGCTTGACCGCCGAGACCGGGGTGACGGTCACCTTGTTGTCGCACTCGGCCCACACCCCGTCGTTCAGGGCGACCTGGTGCTTCCCGGAGTGCGGCAGCCCGATGACCATCGTCGGATACGTCACCGGGTCCTTGCCCGACACGCAGTAGCCGTCGGCCTCCCCCTGGACCTGGACGAAGGTCAGCTTCACCCACGCCTTGCCGTGCGGCCGGACCGTCACGGTGGCCGCCCTGCCGGTGGGGGTGACCTTGAGCGGGGTGTTGTGGGCGGGGGAGCCGTTGCCGGCGCCCGCGACCGTCGGATGGCCCTTCAGGACGCACGTCCTCCCAGAGACGTTGGTGAACTGCACGACCGCCGCCCCGGTCCCGGTCCCGACGGGCCGGTGGACGGCCTGCCAGGCGCTGACCTCGAGGGCGGAGGCCGGGCAGGCGGGCGGCGGGGTGGAGGTGGTGGCGCTCGCCGCCATGGCGGTGCCGGGCAGGATGCCGGTCACCGCCGCCGCGACGGCGGTGACCGCCGTCGTCGCCAGAGCCGCCCTGCGAATGCCGTTGCTGTGACGCATGCTGTCGTCCCCCTGAGTCGTCTCGTCCGCGGGTTTCGGTCGTCGGTTGTTGCCCCGCGGTACGCGTGGTCGTGGTACGTGAGTGCAGACAGGGCGGGAGAGCGGCAGGTTCCGTGCGCGACTACTTGTGACGTAACGGTGACGACAGGCTGCACCCGTGCAGATGGCCGTCAGGGCAGACAGAAGAACCTCCAGCGCGCCACGGGTTTTACCACGCCCCCGGCGCGCACCGCAGGTGCGCTGAGTCGCTGACCTGCGGTGATCAAACTCCGATGACACATACTCGCGTCCGTCAAAGTCCGGTGGCAAACGTCGAGATTCAGTGGCACGGGACAACGAGCCAGAGGAGCCATGACCGCTGAGGGTCTGGATCATAAAATCGAACCTGTGAACGATGCGCCGTCGCGGCTCCCGGCCCCCGTCCCGGGAGCGGGGCGACCGGCGGACACGGTGCTGCCGAAGTGCCTCACAGTTGATTCCAACGCCGGGTCACGCCCCTCCGCAACAGCGGAGTCCCTCGTGGCGCGAGCCGCTTCGGGCCTTGGGCGGTCAGCCGTCGACGGGACGGTGGCCGACCGCGTGACGCCAGCCGTGATGGTGGTGGCGGCCCCGGCCGGGGTGATGGTGGCGTCGTCCGGCGTGGCAGCCCTGCGGTGCGCAGGAGCGCCCGGTGGCCGATCGGAGCGCCGCGCGGCCGGGTGTGCGCTTGTGAGGGACGGGGTCTGCGCCCCCGCCGAAGGACGGCGGGGCGTCACTTCGCGCGGCGCCCCACGCCGTGTCGGGGGTGTCGCCGAGCGTGTAGTCGAGGGTCCCGCCGTCACGTACGAAGGACTCCGGGAGCCAGGCCCTTGAGGAAGCGACGCCGTTGACCTTCAAGGCATGCACATAGGGCGTGTCCGCGTCCGCACCGGGCGCGTCGATTCTGATCGACCGACCGCCGTCACGGTGCACGGTGACGGCCGGGAACAGGGGGCTGGCCAGCACCAGTTCGGCCCGCCCCGGCACCTGTGGGTACATGCCGAGTGCCGCCCAGACGTACCAGGACGACAGGGTGCCCAGGTCATCGTTGCCCACCTCGCCGTCCGGGCCGGGGCCCCACAGCGTGTTGACGGCGCGGCGGACCACGCCCTGGGTGCGGTGGGGGGCGCCCGCGTAGACGTACGTCCAGGGAGAGTTCAGGGACGGTTCGTTGCCCAGGAAGGCGTGCGGCTCGTCCGGCCCGGCGTTGAGCTTCCTGAAGAACTCGTCGAGCCGCCGTACGACCTTCTCGTCGCCGCCCATCGCCGTGAACAGCCCGGCGAGGTCGTACGGCACCATCCACTGGTACTGGGCGGCGTTCCCCTCGACGTAGCCTTTTTCGCCGGCCGGGTCGAAATGGGACCCGAAGGAGCCGTCACGGCCACGCGGCTGAATCCAGGAGCCGGCCGGGTGGAACAGGTTCCGCCAGTGTTGTGCCCGCTTCCTGAACGTCGCCTGGGTCCCGGTGTCGCCGAGCCGTCCGGCCAGCGCCGCGATTCCGAAGTCGGCGGTGGTGTACTCAAGGGTGGTCGACACGTCGTCGGGCACGTACCCGAGCGACAGGTAGTCGGCGAGTCCGGGCCGCTCGACGTAACGGGCGCCGGTCTGTTGGATGGTGGTCGCGCCCTTGACCATGGACGCCAGGGCCGCCCTGGCGTCGAAGTCGGTCGCCCCGAAGGCGTACATGCCGGCGAGTATCGAGTGGTACGGGTCGCCGTTCATGACGCCCGTGAAGTCGTTGTCGACCGACCACCGGTCCCACACGTCACGGGCCTGGTGCGCCTGGTTGTACATCGACTGGGCGATGTCCGAGGCCACGTCCGGTGCGAGGAGGGCGAGCATCTGCGCCTCACAGCGGTATATGTCCCAGCCGGAGAAGTTGGCGTACTGGTGGTGGCCGTCCCGGACTTCGTGGATCCGGCCGTCGAAACCGATGTACCGGCCGTTCACGTCGTCGAAGACGTTGGGCTGGAGGAGTGAGTGGTAGAGGGCCGTGTAGAAGGTCGTCCGCTGGGCGTCGGTGCCGCCGGCGACCTCGATCTGGTGCAGCCGGGCGTTCCACTGTTTCCGGGTCTTCTCGGCAATGGTGTCGAACGAGGCCGACCCCTGCTCCTGCGCCGCGTTCTCGGCGGCGCCGGCGATGCTCACGTACGACAGGCCGACCTTGACCCCCACGGTCCGTGATCGGGTGGTGTCGAAGGTGACGTAGGCCCCCGAGTCGGCCCGGGCCGTGTCGACCCTCTCGCCACCAGGCGAGACGACGGCGTCGTGCCAGGTGCCGACAGCGGCGAAGGGCTGGTCGAAGGTGGCCGAGAAGTACACGCGGTAGCGGTTACCACTGCCGCAGAAGCCGCCGCTGGTGACGTAGCCGGTGATGGTGCGGCGAGCCCGGTCCACGGTCGCCCGGGCGTCGGAGGCGCCATTCACGGAGCCGGAGACATCGATGAGGAGTGATGCCCTGCTGCCGGCGGGATAGGTGAAGCGGCCGGCGCCGGAACGCTGGGTCGCGGTCAGCTCGACCTTCGTACCGGAGGCGAGCGTGACGCCGTAGTAGCCGGGCCGCGCTGACTCGGCGTCGTGCGAGAAGCCGTCCAGATAGGTGCCGGGCTCGGCGGCCGGCGACTTGGTCACCGAGCCCGCATGGGGCATGAAAGGCAGGTCCTGGGCGGCGGTGCAGCCGGCGCCGGAGAGGTGGGTCAGGCTGAAGCCACGGATCTCATGGTCGGTGTAGGCGTAGCCGCCGGGCTGGGGACCGTGGGTGTCCGGGCTCCACTGCACCATGCCGAAGGGAGCGTCTGCGCCGGGGAAGGTGTTGCCTCCGTCGTATCCGGTGGTGCCGGTCTTCTTCGTGCCGACGAACGGGTTGACGTACTGGGTGAGGTCCCCCGGAATGCTGCCGGTCCCGTCTTCGGTCGCCGCCCGGACGGGGGCCGCGGCAGCGGTCGGTATTCCGGCGGCGACGGCTATGGCCAGGAATAACCGGCCCCATCGCCACGACTTCGCCGGCGTCGGCATACGGAGCCTCCTCGACCACATCGACCCAACAGCCACCCCGTCACCAGGAGTATCCCTGGGTTGAGCTGTGAGTGAGCAAGTGGATGAGGCAAACGAGGCGGGTACGCCGCACCGCTCTCCGGTCGTCAGTCGCGACACAGGACCTCGAGTCGCCGCATCCCCTCCCGGAAGAGCTTGTCGATGTGTCCCCGGCCCGCACGCAGAAGCAGGTGCACCGGGGGCTCGGCATCGACGGCGAGCGTCCGGCTGACGGTGGTCGCCGTATCGGCCGCGGGTTCCAGGGTCCACTGCTCCACCTGCGCCGAGACGCCGGGCACGTTGGCTTCACAAGCATGGTAGGCGAAGCGCCTGCCGGCGTCCCAGGCGATGATCCGCACGCGGGCCCGGAAGGTGCGATAGAGCCGGAAGCAGCGTGCGGCGCCCACGCCGTACGGGGGCGGTCCCTCGAAGTGGACGTCGTTGACGGGAGCGAACCAGCGGGGCCAGTCCCCCGGCTCTTCAGCGAGTTGCTCGAAGATCGTCCCAGCGGACGCGCGCAGCTCCCGGGTGCAGGTCTGCCGGAAGCGGGCCCGGATCAGAACCGCTCGAGGGAAGCGGCAGGCACCCACCACGCCACCGACACCCGCTCCCTCCACACACGGCCCGAACACGACCAAAGCCGCCACGAAGTGCGATGCCGGTGGAGGAAGGGTGGTGCAGCCTCAGGCCGTTCGCGGAGCGGGGGCTACCGGAGCTGGAGGATCGAGCCGGGCGAGGAGGGTACCTCCGAGCCGCTGGAGTTCCTCGTCGTGGTCGACGCTCTGGAACCTGCCGCCGCGCCGGGGCAGGCTTAGTTGCTCGCGGAGCAGGGGCAGGGCTGGTGCCGCGAGGGATCCCATGCGGTCCAGGCAGGCCACGACATGGTTCGCCGTCGCGGAGTTCTGGGCCATGGCCTGCAGCAGGGCGTCCAGGACGGCCGGTGCCTCGGCCTCGCCGCCGATCTCCCAGAACGCGGCCGCGCAGTGCACCCGAACCCCTTCGTATTCGTGCGTCAGGAGGTTGCGCAGGCGCGGCAGTGCGGCGGAGGCGGGCGGGCCTATCTCGCCGAGTAGATCATCCTCGACGCTCTGCCCGCCACGGACACCGCCCTCGACAGTCTGCGGGTCTGCCTGCTCAGTGGCGACTGGATCCCGCTGTCCCTTCCCGAACGGATCCGCGAACGGACCCGCGACTGCCGCATCGTCAGCCTGGGCGGCGCCACCGAGGGATCGATCTGGTCGATCCTCCACGAGATCGACCGCGTCGCCCCCGACTGGACGAGCATCCCCTACGGCAGGGCCATGAACGGCCAGAGCGTGCAGATCCTCGACCACGCTCTCACGCCCTGCCCGACGTGGACCCCGGGGCAGATCCACATCGGCGGACACGGCACCGCCCTCGGATACTGGCGCTTCCCCGAGGGCGAGCGGGAGTCCTTCGTGTTCGACGGGCGCACCGGTCGGCGTCTCTACCGGACCGGCGACTGGGGACGGTTGCGTCCCGACGGCACCATCGAGTTCCTCGGCCGGCGTGACGCCCAGGTCAAGGTGCGCGGGCACCGGATCGAACTGCGCGAGGTCGAGTCGGCTCTGGCCGGGCTCGCGGGCGTCGAGCAGGCGGCAGTGGTCGCGACCGAGGACCGCAACGACCGGCGTCTGGCCGCGTTCGTGGTCAGCGAAAGCCCCACACCCGAGATCCGGGAGGACCTGGCACGCCGATTGCCGGACTACATGCTGCCGGCCACCCTGACCGCGCTGGCGGCGTTGCCGATGAGTTCCACCGACAAGCTCGACCGAGCCGCCCTCGTGCACACCGCCGAAGCCCTCGCAGCGCCACGGCCGCCCGCGCAGACGTCACCGGCACCTCAGCACTCCCCGGCATCGGACACACCGCATTGGAACACCGTCACCGAACAACTGGTACGGGAGACCCTGAACGACCTCCTGCCCGGCCACCCCGGCCTGGACGACGATCTGCTGGCCTTCGGACTGACCTCCGTCGACTTCATACGGCTGGCGAACGCCATGGAGAAGCACGGCCGCAGGCCCGACCTCAAGACGTTCTACCGCAACCCGGTCCTCCGCACCCTGCTGGAGCACACCGGCCCCCCGGACAGCCCAGGGGACGCCCCCACCGCGGCCACACCGTGGACCAGCTTCCGCGAACTCACCGATCCCGCGGACCGGGCGAACTTCCGGGCGGCCGCGCCCTTCTATCCGCCCGCACCGCCGACGCGCACCCTGCCCGCCCTGTCGCCCCCGGCGACCACCCGCGCCGCCACGCCCCGCTCGTTCACCCCGGCGCCGGTATCGGCACAAGCCCTGTCCCGCCTGCTCAGCTGCATGCGCCGGACCGACAGGGACGGCCGATCCGTCTTCGCATACCCATCCGCCGGGGGCCTCTACAACGTCCGCGCTCACGTCCACCTGCGGCCGGGACGCATCGACGGCACCCCCGGGGGCACCTACACCTATCACCCCGACGCCCATGATCTGATACCGCAGGTGCAGGACATCGACCTGGACACCAACCTGCACATAGGACCGGTCAATCGGCCCCTGGCAGCCTCCGCGGCATTCACCCTGTTCCTGACCACGGATCCCGCCGACTCCGCGCCCCTGTACGGCCGTGACGCCGAACCCCTCGCCCTTCTCAACGCCGGCTACATGGGACAACTGCTGTGCCGCACGGCGGCGGATCTCGGGCTCGGGCTGTGCCCCGTGCACGGCGTCGACTTCGAGACGGTGCGCTGGCTGCTCCCGGACGGCGAGCGTCTCGTCCTGTTGCACACCCTCGTCGGGGGTGTCCCCGCACCACACGGGGAGGCCGGACGATGAGCGGCGTTCCTCCGGCATCCGACGCGTCCGCCTCTTCGGCGGTCAGCGACGCGGCGCCGTTGTCCCCGGGCCAGGAACGCATCATCGAAGCCGAGTTCGCCCTCCCCGACGGGACCTGGCCCGCCGTCGGGCAGCGATCATGGCTGCGGCCCGTAGACACCGGTGCCGTCGTGATCAACGGTCCGCTGGACCGGCGAGCCCTCAGCAGGGCGTTCAGCGCGCTGATCCTCCGCCAGTCCGCGCTGCGCACCACGTTCCGTCACCTGTCCGGCGCGAGAGCGGTCCAGCTCGTCACCGCCCACGCTCCCGGCACGGCCGACCGCGGCGCCCTCAGCTTCCACGAAGGGGGGCAGCCGGTGGTCGACGACATCCTGCGGCGGACCCTCGCGGAGACCGTCGACCCGAGGCACACCCGGCTGTTCCGCGGTCATCTCGTCCACATGGGAGAAGACCACCACGTCCTTCTGCTCCAAATCCACCATCTCGTGAGCGACGGCTGGTCCGTCAGTGTGCTCTATCGCGACCTGTCGGCCCTCTATACGGCCGAGGTGCGCGGTGAACCCACGGATCTGCCCGTGCTGCCGGTCAGCTTCGCCGAGATCTGCCGGCGGATGCACCGTGAGCGCGGCGGCGCCGAGGAGCGGCGCCAGTCCGCCTTCTGGCGTGAGCGGTTGGCCGCACCCGGGCCGGCGCTGCGTTTCTCCCCTCGGCCTGCCCTCTCCCGCACTGCGGAGTCCCACGTCGACGTCGAGCGCGTCGTCGTTCCGTCCGCCGTGGTCGGGCGTCTCCGAGAGTCGGCGCGCAACAACGAGCACCGCGGTGGCGTCGCCGGACCCTTCCTCGCCGCCCTCGCGATTCTCCTGCACCACCGGACAGCCGGCACCGACATCCGCGTCGGCATGATGATCGCCAACCGTTCCCGCCCGGACACCGAGCACTTGATCGGCTACTTCGTGAACACGGTGGTCGTCCGGCTCCACATCGATCCGGCCCAGACCACGCGGCAGTTGGTCGCCGCGGCCAACGTCGCCGTGACCGAGGCCATCGAGCACCAGGCTCTCCCCATCCAGGATCTGCGGCACGCCCTTCGTGAGGAAGGCGCGCCGGAACCGCTGTACCAGGTGACGGTCGCGCTGAACACCATGCGGGCCGGTTCGCTTCGCCTCGCGGGCCTCGAGTGCCACGACCTCGACGTGGAGGATATGGACCCCAAGGTCGCCCCGACCACCATCGAGCAGCGCTGGGTCCTGGAGGAGCGGGCCGGTTCGCTCGCCGGCACCCTCACCTACCGGACCGGCACCTTCACGCGGGAGGAGATCCGGGACTGTCTCACCGACCTCGACCGGGCGCTACGCCTGATCGGTGACGCCGACACCACGGTCGGGGACGTCGCGGCGTCGCTGGAACCGGTCCTGCGAGCCGGCGAGGGCGTCCGGTGACGGCCGTGCACGACGTCGAGGACCGCTCACGGACGCACGGCGTCCCAGCGTTCGGCCAGCGACTCGGCAAGCGCCTGCATGTCGGCGTGGGAGCGCAGCGGATGAACCGAGACATGACCGTTCCGGTGCCAGCGGTACCGCCGCAGGGCGGTGAGCACGGCCGCGTGGAGCGCGGCGTCCCGGACTGCCTCCAGGTCCAGGTCGGAGCCGCTGCCCTCCTGGTAGCCCCGCAGCAGACGGCCAGCGTCCCGGACCGAGAACACCGAGCCGCCGCACAGTCCCAGTACCGCCATCCCGATGTCCAGGTACGGCAGGTCGAGGGAGCCGTCTTCCCAGTCGATGAACACGAGGCCGTTGTCGGGCCGCACGATGATGTTGTCCGGGAAGAGGTCAGCATGGACCGGAACGCGGGGCCCCGGCCGGTCCAGCACCTGCCACACCGCGCGATGGGTGGAGGTCGCCCACTCGGCGAAGGGGCCCTCCGGCAGCGCCGCCATGGCCTGCGCCTCCCCTGCGGTCAGCCGCAGAGAGGGGGGCAGCGGACTGTCGATCCCTGCCGCACCGCGATGTATCCCGCCCAGGATGACGCCTGCCTCGTACACAAGATCCGGGGTGAGGCGCTCCAGGCTGCGGCCCGGAACGTGATCACAGACGATCACGGGTCGGCCCTTGTGGGCGCTGACCCAGCCTCCGTCGTGCCGTGCCCGCAGGCGGGGCACAGGAGCACCGGTACCGGCCAGGTCCCGGAGGAACCGCGCGTAGTGTTCCGCCTCTTCGCGAGTCTTCTTGCGCAGCACGGTGAGCACGACGTCCCCGCCGGGCGACTCCACTCGGACATGGGTGTTCTCCATGCCACCGGTCAGCGGCCACACGCGGCGCACCGGCAACCCGTAGTCCGCCAACACCCGCGCGACGTCCGCCTCCGACACCGTTGCCCGCACCACGTCCACCGCCGCTCGTCACCGCGCCCCGATCCTCAGAGCCCGTACTCCTCGCGTTGCCCGCCGCGCGCACTCCCGCATCCCCGTCCCTCCGAGCAGAGAGCGAGCAGCTTGTGACGCGCGACGAAGTACTCGTGTTCGTCCCGCCCAATTCCAACACAGTGATCGACGGCCGACTGCTGACGGTCACCCGTCCCGAGGAACACAGCGACTGGTCTGATTTCCTGTGCCTGGGCGCCCTGTCACTGGTCTCCGCCCTGGAGCAGGAGCCGGGGCTGAAGCCGGTCTACCTGGACGGAACCGTGGTTCCGCTGGACGACGTGCTCGCGTACATCTCCGACAACGCCGGCCGCCTGCTCGCCGTCTGTCTCGGCGTGCTGACCGCGAACTACGAGGCCGGTCTGCTGATCGCCCGTCATGCGAAGGACGCAGACCCGCGCATCACGACCGTCGTCGGCAACGACCATTTCACGGCCATGCCGCGCCTGTGCATGGAGAGTGCGCCCGCTCTGGACTACGGATTCGTCGGCAACGAGGTCGTGAACGGCTTCACCCGTCTGATCAGCGCCCTCCGCGCGGGAGCGCCGATCGACCCGGCCGCGCATCCCGGGCTGGTGCACCGCGGCGGAGGCGCGGTGCACATCACGCCGCCGGGCCGCGAGCCCGTTTTTGCGGATTACGACTACGGTCTGGTGGACCGTGCCTTCTCACAGACGCCCTTGTACGCCAAGCACTTCGAGCGGCGCATCGCTCCCCGCATGCGTCAGTTGACCGGCCGCCGGGTCACCGCGGGTGTTCCGGTGGAGATCGGCCGCGGTTGCGTCAAGTTCGCCGGCGACGACGCCTGTAGCTTCTGCTCCATCCAGCCGGGCCATCTGTGGCGCAATCAGCTCTCCCCGCACCAGGCGTGGTCGGCGATGGAGGGAGCCTGGCGCAACGGGTACGACTACCTCTATCTGACCGCGGACGAGTTGCCGCTGACCTTCGCGACACTGCTGTCCGGCATGAGCCGCAGTGCCCCGCACTGGTGGTCCGCCCTGCCGGAGGACGAGCGGCCGGTCCTCGTGGGATACGGCCGTGCCGACGGTATAGCGGACGCCCGCAGGACCGCGCTGCTCACCTCTCTCGGCATCCGGCAGATCATGATCGGCATGGACGCGGGCGCGCCGCTGTCGTTGGCCGCGATGAACAAGCCGGTGGGCGGCCGACGTCGCGAGGTGGTTGCCGAGGCCGAGCGGCTCTATGCACTCAACTGGGACGCCGTCACAGTCGCCCGCAACCATGGACTCCTCATCCGCGCCGGCTTCGTCATCGGCCACATCGGCATGACCCGGGAACTACTGGACGAGAACGTGCAGCGAATCCTGGCGTTGATCACCGAGGGCGCCAAGGGCGGAGTGTTCTCGGCCGTCGACGTCGAGGTGCTGTCACCGCAGCCCGGTGCTCGTGACTTCACCTACCTCACGTCGCCGTCGGCGGCGAAGGATGGGGCCGCCCGCCTCGGCTTGTCCGTCGCGTCCGACGCCACCCTCGAAGAGATCGCGGGCGCGTGGCGACGTCAGGACATCGTCGCGCCGGAGGACGCGATGCGGGACTACACCCGGGCGCTGATGCCCGACCTCGCGTTCGACGATCTGGCTGGAGCCCGGTCGGCCATCCGCGCCCACGCCAAGGGTCTCGGCGTCGTCATCGGCGAGTGATCCGCTTTCCAGACACCAAGGAGCATCCGTGCGACTGACACCCGCCGAGCAAGACCGCCTCCTGTCCTATCTCGCCGCGCAACTTGCCCGGGAGCGCCGGGCCAGAGGCGTCAAGCTCAACGTTCCGGAGGCCACCGCGCTGATCGTTCACGCCGCCTGTGAAGCCGCTCGAGACGGAGCCCGGCTGAGTGAGGCGATCGATGCGGCCCGTGCCGTACTCACCACGCGGGACGTGATGCCGGGGGTGCCGGCCATTCTGTCCGAGATACAGGTCGAAGCTGTATTCCGGGACGGCACCAAGCTCGTCGTCATCACCGATCCGATCGGCCGGCCGGAGGACGAGCCGAGCCAGACACCGGGAGCGAAAGTGCCGGCCGCTCGGCCACAGCCCGACGGCTCCGACCGTATTCGCGTCGAGGTCACCAACACCTCCGACCGGGTCATAGGCGTCACCTCGCACTTCCACTTCTTCGAGGCCAACCGGGCTCTGGCCTTCGACCGCCGCGCCGCCTACGGCCACCGTCTCGCCCTGCCGGTCGGCGCGGTCGCGTCGTTCGATCCGGGCACCACTCGCTCGGTGGAGCTGACGCCGCTGAGGGGCCGACGCCGCGTCATCGGTTTCGCTGGACTGGTGGACGGACCGCTCGACAGCCCAGGGGCACGGGAGAAGGCACTCGCACGGGCCCGCGCCGCCGGATATCTCGACATTCGTTCGCGCACCGAGAAAGGCTCCGCATGAGGGACACCGCTCCGCACGCACGGGTGCACGGCCCGACCACCGGTGACCGGATCAGGCTGGCGGACACCGGACTGACTATTCGCGTCGAGGCCGACGCCCAGCGCGCGGGCGACGAGTTCCTAACCGGCTACGGCAAGACCGCTCGCGACGGCATCCACCTACAGGCCGATCTCACCGACGCCACCTGCGATCTGATCGTCAGCAATGTCGTCCTTGTCGACCCGCTGTTGGGAATCCGCAAGGCATCGCTAGGCATCAGGGAGGGCCGCATCTGCGCCGTCGGCCGTGCGGGCAACCCTGACATCCTGGAGGACATCGACGTCGTAGCGGGCACCAGTACCACCATCATCGCCGGTGAGGGCATGATCGCCACTGCGGGCATCGTGGACACCCATGTGCACCTGGTTTCCCCGCGCATCCTGAACGCGGCGCTGGCAGCGGGCGTCACCACCGTGGTCACCCAGAACTTCGGGCCGACGTGGGGCTGCGGCATCACGACGCCTACCGAGATGCGACACGCTCTCCGCGCATTCGACGCGTGGCCGGTCAACGTCGCGCTCCTCGCGCGCGGTTCGGCCTCCCGTCCCGCGGCCCTGGTGCGTGCCCTGGTCGAGGGCGGAGCGTCCGGGTTCAAGGTCCACGAGGACATGGGGGCCCACCCACGCGCACTCGACACCGCGTTGACCATGGCCGATGACCACGACGTCCAGGTGGCACTGCACAGTGACACCCTGAACGAAGCCCTCTTCGTCAAGGAGACCCTCGCGGTCGCGGCCGGACGCAATCTGCACGCCTTCCACGTCGAAGGATGCGGTGGCGGGCACGCTCCGGACATGCTGGAGCTGGCCGGCGAGCCGAACATCATCGGCTCCTCCACCAACCCCAGCCTGCCCTTCACCCGAGACACCGTGGACGAACACCTGCACATGATCGCGACCGTCCACCGGCTCGACCTCGACGATCCGGACTCCGTCCGGCTGGCCCGTGACCGTATCCGGCCCGGCACGCTCGGTGCTGAGGACGTCCTGCACGACCTGGGCGTCATCCCCATCACCTCTTCCGATTCCCAGGCGATGGGCCGCATAGGCGAGACCGTCCGCAGGACTTTCGCGGTGGCCGCCAAGATGAGGGCGACCGATCCTGAGCCCGGCGCCGACGACAACGAGCGCGTCCTGCGCTACATGGCCAAACTCACGATCAACCCCGCTCTCGCCCATGGCATGGCCCACGAGGTCGGGGCTCTCACTCCTGGCCGCCTGGCGGACATCGTGCTGTGGGACCCGAGGTACTTCGGAGCCAAACCCCAGCTCGTCCTCAAGGCGGGTTATCCCGCCTACGGCGTGACCGGCGACCCCAACGCCTCGACCGAGACCAGCGAGCCCCTCGTCATGGGACCGCAGTTCGGCGCCTTCGGAGCGACCGCCGCCGATCTGTCGGTCGCGTTCGTCAGCCAGGCCGCCCGGGACAGCGGTACGGACGAACTTCCCACGCGTCGACGCCGCGTCGCGGTCCGCGACACCCGGACGATCGGACTGGCCGGGATGGTGCGCAACGGTCGGCTGAGCCAGGTACGCGTCCAGCCCGACGGCGGAGCCGTGACGCTGGACGGCGCCCCCCTCAGCTCTCCTCCGACGGAGAGCACCCCGCTGAGCCAACTCTACTTTCTGTGACCCGCACGAGACTCAGGAGCTCACCCGTGCCTGACACACACCGCCGAAAGCATCCTCCAGCTGGGCCGTGCCCACGTGACTCCGCCGGCGGGCGCGGAAGCCGCCCTCAGCATACTGCGCGCCGAGGCGGCCGCCTTCTTTTCCCTGCCCGAGAGCGTCAAACGACAGCACGGCAGCGCCGACTTCAACTTTGGTTTCCGGCCCTATGGGCGGCAGTACTCGGTCAGCCCCGACCGCCCGGACCTCAACGAGTCCTTCGTCTATTGGGCGAACCACCGTTCGAAAATCCCGAACGGGAACCGGATAACGCCGTTCCTCGACGCCCTCAGTGCGTACTGGGAGATCGCCGCCCGAGCCACGGAAGGCATTCTCGCGGGACTTGCCGATCGGTACGGATATACAGAGCCGGGGCCCTTGATCCGACGCTCGTCCTATGTGGAGGTCAACTGGTACTTGCGGGACGACCAACGCGATCTGCTCCAGGACCGGCACGAGGACGGCCACCTCCTGACACTCGCCACCTCGGACGGCCCCGGACTCGAAATCGAGATCGCCGGACGCATGCAGCCAGCCGAAATCCAGGACGGCGCGCTGCTCGCCATGCCGGGAAGCCTGCTCACCGCGATGACGGGCGGTCAGGTTCAACCCCTCTACCACCAGGTCAGCAACCACAGGCTGCCGAGGCGCATCACAGTGTTGTTCCTCGCCAATCCGCCCCTCGACCAGCCGACTCGACCCTACGTCGGTACACAGCACGACGCGCTGGACATCGCGGCGCAGGCGCGCACGAGTGGCGCGATGTTCGGGCTGCCTCCGGCGCCGGTCCTGCCCTCACCTCTGGAGTGCTGACGCCTCGCCTTGCCCGCTCACGCCAGCGCGCGGGCGAAGACATCGCCTTGGGCGTGCGTGAAGGCGTGTTCCCGCTGACTCCAGGCGATGCGGGTGCCGATCACCTCGTGAGTGGCCGGCGCCCGCTCGGAGGACACCAACATCTCTGCCCAGAATCTTGCGTTGCGTGATTGGCGTTCGAGAATGCAGTCGACGACGACGCTGCGCTGGATTCTGTCCAGGCCGTACGCGTCGGCCAGGACGCGGACCTGTGCTGCTTGGCTCTCCACGGGCAGCCTCTGCTTCGACGAGATGCACCAAGTCCACGCCATGTAACCGAAATCCTCCAGGGGACTGCCGGGGGCTGCCGTGTCGAAGTCGATGAAGGCGACGGGTGTGCCATCGCGGAACACGACGTTGTTCGGTCCTGCATCGTGATGGCAGACCACCGGACAGCGGCCAGCCAACGCGCTCCCGCGGGTTGCGTCATGCAGGGAACGGAGCAGGACTCCAGCGGTCGCAACCTGCTCGTCGGACCACGTCTGGAAGCGGCTGGGCACATCGCCGGCAATGTAACTGAACACGTCCATTCTATCGATCTGCCCCAGATAGCGGGGTACGCCATCGAAGTGCCTCTCCTCCAGAAGCCGCAGCAGGGACGCGACAAATTCCGAGGAGGAATTCACGGGCCTACGCACGGTGTCGCCCACCTGAACGACGCCCTCGGTAATCCGGCCACCGCTCAGCGTCGTCCCACCGCTGGATGTATCAGCCACGACAGCAAACAGCCCTTTCCGCCCAGTCTCGTCACCGCCCGGCAGTTACCGCAACGTCGGTAATGCTAGCCGCAGGAGTCGGACCGGCGCACAGGATGTTGTCTATGCAACGAAAGCCCGTCCACGGCTTCGGCCTGACGACAGGCGACCTGGCGTGAGCGTAGGGGGTTAGGACCAGTCCTACCTGGTGAAGTTTCGGCTTGGCCTGGTCGTGGGGCGGGGTACATAGCGCTAGATTCGACCACGTCAGCCTCCCACTCTCTCATGAAGCGCTCGACCACGATCAGTGATGCCTAATGCTGCCTGTCAAGCGGCGAGAGCGGTGGGAGGCACGGCCTCGTAGGTCCGTCCGTCGCGTAGGAGAGCCCAGAGGACGTTGGCGACGCGTCGTGACAGCAGCCGACGGCCGCTCTCGTCGATCGCGACGCAGTGGTGATGGGTCTTGCCTGCGTCGATGCCGGCGCATATCGCGGGCATGTGGTGCCTCCATGAGGTGTGGTGCTGGTGCCTCCCGACGGACGACCTCGCTGTCGATTCCCTACTCAGCGATCATTCGCAATTCCTAATTGGCAGCCGAGTCGTCGTGGGGCACCGAGCGGCCAATCACTGAAAGCCACAAGCGGCAGAGCCTTTTGAACCACACCCGGCACCCCAGGGTGGGTGAACCATACGAGGGGCTCACCGCGTCCCGCAGAACAACGTAGGGAGCCTTTTCCAACCTGTGCTGGCGGCTGTGCAGGCTAACAATCGCCGGGCTGCTCCGGGACTCAACTGCCCTCGGAGTCCAGCCGCTCGGCGGCTTGGAGCACGTACTCGGGGAGCTTCGACGTGGCGGCTAGGACCTCGATGCCGATGAGGCGGCCTTGCTCGTCGAAGTCGAGGTTGATCATGCCGTCGACATCGATCGGATCGCAGGGATAGGTATGTGCTGATCTCACGCTGACCTGCGGGTCGGTGAAGTATATGTACGCCGCATTCACGGTCTTGTCGTAGGTGACTTTGACGTCAGGCACGATGCAGGGGTCCTCTCTGTGTTGTTGGTTCCGGTCTCGTCAGTGCGCTGCGAGTTGCAGGGAGAGGACGGCCTTGACGATGGTGGTGACGCGGGTCGTACCGCAACGGAGTTTGCGCAGGAGGCGCCACGTCTTGAGGGTGGCCATGGCCTTCTCGCCCAGCGCGCGGATCTTGGCGTGGGAGGCGTTGACAGTTCGTTGGCCTGCGGAGAGTTTGTCCCAGCGGCCGCGGTAGGGGACGCGGACGGTGCCGCCTGCCCCTTGGTACGCCTTGTCCGCCCAGCAGCGGACGCTCGCTTGGGTCAGTGCGGCGGGGATGCCGTGGGTGCAGGCGGCCTTGATGTCATGGACCGCTCCGGGCAGTGCGGGCGATACCCAGAGCAGGCGGCCGAAGGGGTCGGTGATGACCTGCACGTTCATGCCGTGCTTCTTGTGCTTGCCGGAGTAGAAGGGGCGGTCGGCGACAATGCGGTCGATCGGCAGCAGGGTGCCGTCCAGGATCTCGAACGCTTTCATCGCCGCGGCGCTGACGGCTTGTTCAAGCGCCGGGGCGAGGGCGGCCAGGACGTCGACGGCTTCGCGGATGTACCGGTAGACGGTGGCGATGCCGACGTTGAACGCCGCGGCGAGCCGGCCGTAGGTGTCGCCGCATCGCAGATGTGCGAGGGTGAGGAGCGCCTGACGTCCCGATGGCAGGCGTCGCCACCGGCTACCGATCTCATGGCGACGCAGACGCAGGTGACGGGCGAGGAACTGTAGGGTCGAACTGGACAGGTCGATCCCCGACGGGTAGACAAGCACGGAAGCTCCTGGAAGACAACGGGTGATCTTGGTCGTGAACCCGTCTACCAGGAGCTTCACTGCGCTGTACAGACCTCCGCGACCAACCAGCCACCCTCACCGCGAGGTTGGAAAAGGCTCAGTGCTACCGAGCAGCCTTCCAGTCATGGAGCAGGCCGTGATTCGAGAGGCAAATGCGCTTCCGCCCTATGAATCCTGGCCGGACGGCCAGAAGAAGCAGCAAAGGATCGAGGGTCGCGACGCAGCGATTTGGCTCACGGCCATCGATTACGCCCGATGGCACCCTGAAGAGCAGGTGTACTTCGTCAGCGGCAATCACAAGGACTTCACGGACGGCCAATCCGGCTACCCCTACCCCATGGACGAGGACCTTGAGGGCATCGAGGACCGATTCGTGCACCTGACAAGTAGCGTCGGTGGCCGCGTGCACGCTGACCGCCACCTGGCAGTTCGCCCGTTTGCCCAACGCTCCGCAGTACTGGCGGGCCACCCCCACCGAGGCGGTGCCGCACTTGGGGAACGACACGTCGTCGATCACCCACACCTCAGCCTCGGACAGCCTCTGGGCGATCCGCCGCCTGACCGGCAGCGGATCCCACGGCGACTGGTTCACGAACTGCTGCAGGGCCTACATGTTCCCGTCCGGCAGCCGCTCACCCATCGGCTGGATCGACTTACGCCGGCCGTCCCGCATCAATCCCCGCGGACGTGCCCCTCACCGCCGCTGATCCCGCCGCCGCACCGACCCGAAGACATCGGCAACGAACTCCGATAACTCACCCCGGAGCCGTTCCGCCTCCCCTCATACCAGGAAACTGCCCAGCACCAGGCGAGACTCAACGTAACGAAGCACTACAGGGGGTGTCGTTCGGATCACCGATGACGGCGGGATCAGTCGGCTGAGCCGGTGCGTCTTTGGACCGGGGACGAGACCGAGCCTTGAGCCGGGCGCCGCTCACCCGCATGGCCCCGCCCGCGCGCCGTGGAGGCTCGGCGTGGGCAAGATGGCCCGTAGGGCCCCGGCCGATATGTCCGGTCGGTGTGGTCGGCGCCGACACGTACGGAACAACGGCAGGGGAAGCAGGAGGCGACGCCATGTTCTTCTTCTACAGCAAAGACACGGGAGCCGCCGGGACGGGCAGGCTCGACGCCTATGGCGACTACGTCAACCTGAAGGATTTCCCGGCCGGGCAGTTCGGCAAATGGACGCACATCGTGCCCGGCGACGGCCAGCTCTTCTTCTACAGCCGAAGCACGCATGCCGCCGGGACGGGCAGGCTCGGTGCCGGTGGCGAGTACGTCAACCTGAAGGATTTCCCGGCCGGGCAGTTCGGGGACTGGTCCCACATCGTGCCCGACGGCACCCAGGTCTTTTTCTACAACCGGGACACGAGGGCCGCCGCATCGGGCGAACTTACCGCCAGCGGTGACTACGTCCACCGGAAGCACTTCCCGGCCGGACAGTTCGGGAGCTGGACCCACGTCCTCTGGGCCGGCGGCGACTTCTTCGCCCGCTTCTTCTTCTATAGCCGGGACACGAGGGCTGCCGGATCGGGCGAGCTCGACGACGGTGGCGGCTACGTCCACCTGAAGGACTTCCCGGCCGGGCAGTTCGGGAACTGGACGCACGTCGCCTTCGACCAAAACGCCTCCAAGCTCTTCTTCTACAGCCGGGACACGAGGGCTGCCGGATCGGGCAGGCTCGACGAGGGCGGCAACTACGTGCACCTGAAGGGCTTCCCGGCCGGGCAGTTCGGGAGCTGGACCCACGTCGTGCCGACCCGCCGCCGGCTCTTCTTCTATAACAGGGACACGCGGGCCGCCGCATCGGGCGAACTCGATGAGAGCGGCAACTACGTGCACCTGAAGCACTTCCCCGACGGGCAGTTCGGGGACTGGACCCACATCGGCGTGACCCAGGAGGGCACCCCCTGACGGGACGGCCCTGGCCTTAGAGGGCGTTTATGCAGGTCAAGCCCTATATGCGGCTCTCGCTCCTGCCTTGCTTTGAGGGTCTTCATCCCGTAGGTGGCGAATGACGCTCTCCAGAGCGGATGCTCGGCTATCCGTCTCGTTCGCTTCTGTACTTGGAAGTCCGTCTGATTTGAAGTTGCCGCGGAATCGCCCAATGAACAGCGAGCCCTCCGCCTCGCACTTGATCACGCTACGCCGTGAGCGAGCGCAATCCGTACCCCAGCGACCTGTCCGACGCCCGATGGGCCCTGATCGAGCCGACGTTGACGGCCTGGAGAAAAGGCCCGGCTCGACCGCAGACCGACCGGACAGCCACCAACGTGCCCGTGACCAGCCAGGCAACGGACGCCGCGAAGAAAATCGTCGGCCGGAAGCGCGGCATCCTCACCGACACGATCGGCCTCATCCTCGCCGTGACCGTCACCGCCGCTGGCCTGTCGGAGAACGCCCTGGGAATCCGCCTCCTCGACCAGGCGAAGGCGACGTACCCGACCATCTCCAAGAGTTGGGTCGACACCGGCTTCAAGAATGCCGTCGTCGAACACGGTGCCACCCTCGGGATCGACGTCGAAGTCGTCAACCGGAACCCGGCGACCCGTGGCTTTCAGGTTGTGAAAAGGCGCTGGGTGGTGGAGCGGAGTATCGGTTGGATCATGATGCACCGCCGCCTCGCCCGCGACTACGAGACCCTCACCACAAGCTCCGAGGCCATGATCCACATCGCCTCGATCGACAACCTCGCGAGGCGCATAACAGACGAGACGACACTCACCTGGCGAGGAACGTACTAGGACGTAAACGGCAATCTGCCCACTTCAAATGCCCTCTCAGGAGTTCGGCGAGCGTCACGACCGGACCGAACGCCGCCCGGTCGAACGCAGAGGGACGGCAAGACGACGCGGGTTGAAGCTGCTCTTCCGAGGTGGCTGTGTGTGTCTGGGAGCCCTTCTACCGCGACATTGCCGGGGAATTGTTCGGGTTGTCCCGGTATGGGGCCAGAAACGTGGTGAGGGCGGCCAGCATCGCTTCCGGTGCCTCTTCCGGCGGGTAGTGGCCGCACTCGGGAATGATGAGGCTTTGCACGTCGTCGGCCGCGAGCCTCATAGTGTTGCCGACCATTTCGCCCGAGTTGTCCGCTCCTGCAATCGTCAGGACGGGGAGAGTGAGCGGTCGTGACTTGCGCCGCTGGTTCTGCGCGATGGTCGTGTCGAGCGCGCGGTAGAACTCGAAGCTGGCACGCAAGGCGTCCGGGTCAGCCGCGAGGATGTCGACGTAGTGCTTGACGGCGTAGTCGGGCAGCTTCTTTGCGGCTTTGGTCGCGAACTGGTGGCCGAAGAAGAGGTGTTCACGCCCCTTGACCAGTCGTTCATTGATCTCGCTGAGCCGGTTGAAGCCGAAGTGCCAGAGTCGGTCGTTGAACTCCGCACTGCCGAACAGAGATGGTGACGGGGACAGACCTGGGATCGCGGCTTCGGCGACGGCCAGACGATCGAGCCGGTCGGGGTGATCCGCGGCCAGGGCATAGCCGGTCCACATTCCGATGTCGTGGCCGACCATGGCGAATCGTTGGTGTCCCAGCGCGGTCATCAGCGCGGCGAGGTCGCCGGCGAGGGTGCCGGTGTCGTACCCGTCGCTGGGCTTGTCGGACAGTCCGACGCCGCGCGGGTCGACCGCGACGACCTGGAAGTCTCTGGCCAGCGCAGGCATGAGAAGGCGCCAGGCGTACCAGGTCTGGGGCCAGCCGGCCAGCAGCAGCAGGGCGGGGCCTTCACCGCCGATGACGGCGTGCAGTCGCAGTTCGCCGGTGTCGATGTAACGGCTCGCGAACGTATCGCTGAATCGGGCCGCGAGATTCGGTGCCTGCGACACGGAGCCAGGGCCGTCGGGTGGGGGCAGGTCGATCGTGGACCGGCTCATGGTTGTTCCTTTCGTGGATGCAGCAAGTACGGTGCTGCGGGTCGCTTTCGGGCGGCGGCGAGCGTCGTGGCAGCCACGGCGACAGACAGCAGCGAGGTCGCGATGTCCTGGCCGAGGATCTGGTCAAGCAGCCTCAGGGTCAAGGTGGGCTCGATCGTGCCGGCATATGCGGCGAGCCCAACCGCGGCACCCAGAGCGCGTACAGCGGAACCGGCAGCGCCCCATCCAGCATGACCAGGGCGTACACAGCAGCTACGAGCCAAGATCCGGTACGCGCCCGCAAGCCCCCCTTGGGCGTGAGGGCCTCGGCCGAAACCTCACGTGCCCTCTCGACGATCACGGCGACACCTTCCGACTTCGCGTACGGGCGCCCTCACGCTAGCCATCTTGGAACGATCGGTAAAGGTATCTTGGATCGATCGGTACAGTATGTGTGTAGGATCACGAGGGATGCAGGAGGAACATGTCAGGCCGCAAGCAGTTCGACGTTGACACGGCTCTGGACCAGGCGATGCGCGTGTTCTGGGAACGCGGGTACACGGACGCCTCGCTGGACGTCCTGGGGTCCGCCACCGGTCTCGGCCGCGGCTCCCTCTACGGCACCTTCGGCGGCAAGGACGCGCTCTTCCGCCAGTGCCTCGACCGCTACTCCTCGATCTACGGCACTCGATACGAGCAGGCCCTCATCACCCATGCCGAGGACCCGGTACGCGCCGTCGAGGCATTTTTCGACGTCGTCCTCGCGCGCATCGCCGATCCGTCTGTCCCTGCGGGGTGCCTCATCGCCCAGTCCGCCGCGCAGGCGCCGATACTCAAGGGGGACAACAGCGCTCACGTGCGCACCCTGCTCGACACCCAGCGCCGGCGAGTGCGCACAGCCCTGACGGGCCCCTCGGCCGCCCCTGAGGAACTGGCGGACGAACTGGCCACGTTCGTCGTCGCAGTCAATCAGTCGCTGGCCGTCCTCAGCCGCGCCGGCACCACGGACACGGAGCTACGGGCCGTGGCGCGGCTCGCCTGTCAGACGGTGGCAGACACCCTTCGCGCGACACCGGAGCATGCCGCCTCTAACTGACGACGCCGGCCAGCCCGCAAAGTGCTCCGCCGCAGTGATCCGGCGCCGCGATCGCCGGGCACGGAATGCGCCGCCTACGCCTTTCGATCGTTCCTCGGCGTGGCGCCGGTGTGACCGGGCGGACGTCGGCCTGGCGGAGGCAGCGGGCCGTCGGGGATTTCGGCGCCGGGCGTCAGCCGAGTCAGGTCGAAGGAGGTCTGCGGCCAATGCGCTGGCCGTTTCGGTGGCTGCCCGTCGCACGGCCGCCGCACCCACTACGGCGTGCGGTCCTGGCCGGCTACATCCTTACGTGCCGAGCAGCGCGGCGGTGAGGGATCGGTGCAGCCAGTCGGCGGAGCGGTCGAGCGGCCAGTGGCAGTCGTCGGTCAGTGTGAAGTAGGAGGCGTTGCCGAGGAAGTACCAGAGCACGTCCGCAGCCTCGTCGACGGTGACTCCGGCGCGCAGTGCGCCCAGTTCTGCGAGCCGGGCCGCAGTGGCCCGCAATCCGCGGCGCAGGCTGTCGTGCGCCGCGCCGACGGTCTCCCGGATCCCGGCGTCCTGGGGTGCGGCGGCGATCGCCTGACGCATGATCGGCGACCAGAGCTCGAACTCGCTTCGAGTGCCGTCCACGAGCATGCGCAGCAGCGCGCCGGGGTCGGTTTGCGCAGCGATCCGCTCGTAGATGCCGCCGGCCTCAGCGGCGCGCACCCCGTCCTCGATGAGTGTGCGTAGCACACCGCTCTTGCCTCCGACCGCTGCGTAGACGGTGGGCGCTGCTACCCGCGCTGCGCGGGCGATGTCCTGCACCCGGGTGTCGAAATAGCCCCGTTCGACGAACAGTGCCCGCGCCGCCAGCAGGATCGCTTGACGGGTCGCAGCCGCGTACTCGGCCCGCCGTCCGGCCTCTTGTGTCACCACCCCTATGACTCTAGCCCCTGCCCGACCGTTGATCGTTGACAGTAACCTATACTCGATATAGTCACCTATCAGAGAAAGTAGTTCCATGATCTTTCCGGTACTCGAGGACCTGGCTCGCCAGTTCCCCGGCATCACTCCTGAGCAGGACAAGCTCCCCACACCGTGCGAAGACTTCGACGTGAGCACGTTGCGCCGCCACCTGCTGGGCTGGCTCACCTACTTCGATGCTGCCTTCACTGACCCGTCCGGCAGTGACCGGCCCGACCCGTCCGCGTTCACGGGCCCCGACCACCCGAGTGCCGTGATCGCGCACCTCACCACCACGATCCGATCGGCCCTGGCCGGCGGCCTGGCGACAGCTACCGTGAACGTTCCGCTGCTGGGCGGCGCCTATCCGGGCTCCGTCGTCATCGACCTGCTGTTGATCGAAACGCTCGGCCACGGCTGGGACCTGGCCCGTGCGACCGGCCAGCGATGGAACCCGGACCCGCAAACCTGCCAGCATGCCCTCACCGTGCTCGAAGGCGTGATCCAGCCGGAATACCGTGGCCCCGGCATGCCCTTCGGCCCCGAAATCGCCATCGACGCAAGCGCACCATCTCTGGACCGGCTGGTCGCTTTCACCGGCCGCGACCCCGCTTGGGCGCCGCCCGTTCAGCTGCGCTGATGAGCGCCTGCGGCGTCGTCCTCGCTTGACGGACCGGCGGGGGGGGGGGGGGCGGGCCCCCCCCCCCCCCCCCCCCGGGGGCCCGGGGCCCCCCCCCCCCCGCCCCCCCCCCCCGCCGGCCCCGGCCCCCCCCCCGGGGCCCCCCCGGGGGGGGGGGCCCCC
>NZ_JBIAVX010000032.1:0-58362 GCF_042894725.1 Streptomyces sp. NPDC001480
AACTCCAGCGTGGCGTGCGCGGCTTCGGACGCGTATCCCTGGCCCCAGAACTGTGAGCCGAGCCGCCAGCTGATCGCCACGGCGGGCATCACCTCGGGCAGGAACTCCGGCACGGACAGTCCCGTGAACCCGATCAGTTCGCCCGAGGCCAGCAGCTCGACGGCGAAGAGTCCGAAGCCCTCCTCGTCCCATTCCTCCTCCCATCGCTCGATGGCCTCGGCCGTGTGGTCCAGGTCGCGCACCGAGCCGTCGTCGATCCAGCGCATCACCCTTGGATCCGCGTTGATGTCCGCCATCGGCACGAGGTCGTCGTCGTGCCAGCTACGAAGGAGGAGACGGGGTGTGCGGATCTCGGTCATGAGCCCATCCTCCCAGGTCAGAGGCGGGAAGGCGGGATCGTTTCAGCAATGTGTTCCTGCCGTGGCGAGCAAGACGATTGAGGATGTGCTGTTTCCCGGGAGCGGTGCACGGGTGGAGCTGATCGGCGGCTTCTCCGACGTCCTGGTGGTAGAGGCAGTGTCTCCCGGTCGTCCGAGCCGCTGACCGGGCTGCCGGAAGCAGGCGAGACGGGTGCACAGCTCATACCAAAGCAGCCCGGAGGCAGGCTGTTCCATAGGCTCGGTCGCCCGTCGTGCCAGCAGGCGACGCATCGCGCTACCGCGGTGCGCTCATGGTCGGCGTCGCGGTCAGGAGCGGCGATCGGTCGGCGCCCGACGGGTGGTGGACCGGGCAGTGCCCGCCGGGCGGCGTAAAGGCGGTGGACGGTACTCCGGGCTGCGGCCGCACTCGTTACGAGCCTCGGTCCACCTGGTGCAGCCCGAGGTGGTGACGGAAACGGCCATCGACATCGCCCAGGACAGCGCAGGACGCTGACGGCACCCTGCCCGGCCTCACTGCGTCCGCACGGACGTCGACGTGGCGCAGGTACCGCTGTTCGGCAAGGACGCCGCCTCGCCATGGGTCTTCTCTACGCCGTGGCTGGCTTCGTGGCCGGGCCGGCCACGGCGGGGAGCTCCTGGCGCAGATCGAGGTAGCAGCGCGGCCGTACGCCCGGCTCACCGGGCACTCTGGTTGTCCGGTCATCCGTCGCGGTCGCCGGGCGCCCGGCGAGCGCCTCCTGGAAAGCGAAAGCGGTGTCGTCGTCCGCGGCCGCGACGTCGACCACCACGAGCCCCGGTTCCACAACGTGTCCGTCCCTGATCGGCTTCATGCTCTGGTCGACGCCGGCGCAGTGGCGTCGGTTCGCCAACACCGGGGAAGCTCACCCGGGCGAAGGCACGGGGCAGTGGTCGGGTGACCCCGTGGCGAACGCGCTGCAGGGCAGCACCCGCTCAAAGAGGTACGCCCCGCGTCCGGCCGCTGGGAGCCTCCGCCGTCCAGGCCCCGCTATGGCCGGCGTCCCCGGGGATGGCGATATTTGAAAGCAATTCCCACCCCGTGCTCAGGGGTGGGACAGACTTGCCGAGTTGCTCTCCCCGCCCGAAGACGTTGATCTGGAGTCTTTCGGGGTGATCCCGTTGATGAGCAGGTCCAGGTGCGTCTTCTCGCCCTGCGCCGCGACGCGGCGGGCGGCCGACAGGGTGCAGATGCCGTGGAGCGCGGCCCAGAGCAGTTCGGCGCGTGCCCCGCGTTCGGCGGTGTCTTGGGGCAGTGCGTCCACGAATGCGTCGAAGGCCGCGAGCAGCGCTGTCGGTGTGTCGTCGCCGGCGAACTTCAGCTGCGTGGGCATCACGAACATGGCCTGGTAGAGGGCCGGGTGTTCGGTGGCGAAGCGCAGGTAGGCCCGGCACACTGCGCGCGGGCCGCGTTGCGGGTCCCTCCCGCGGGCGGCGGTCCGGGCACGGCGCAGCAGCACGGCCAGTTCGGTGAAGCCCTCTTCGGCAACGGCCGCGACGATGGCGTCCTTGCTTTCGAAGTGGCTGTAGAGGACGGGCTGGCTGTACTCCACGCGTTCGGCGAGGCGGCGGGTGGTGACCGCGTCCCAGCCCTCGGCCTCGGCCAACTCGCGCGCCACGGCGAGGATCAGGCGGCGGCGCTCGGCGCGCTCCCGTTCGCGGCGATTACTGGCGAAGGACACAAGAAGAAATTCTAGCACTGCTAGACATCAGAGCAACGATCTGACTAGCATTGCTAGCAGAACGAGCGGCGCTCGACAGGGGGTCGGCGCCGCCACGAGAGGGGAACACCTGCCATGCCTACCGCCGTTACCACTGCCGCCACCGTGATCACCTGGGCAATCGCCGTCGGGATCATCCTCGTCGGCCTCCGAAACCTGTGGGCCCCGCAGGTCGCGGCAGAGTTCGGCATCCCCGGCACCCGCACCGAGGATCCCGCCTTCCGCGCCTGGTTCTCCGTCCTGGCCGGCCGCGACATCGGCTACGGCCTCTTCCTTCTGATCGCGCTGCTCGGTGCAGGTACGCACCTCCACGGCTGGATGATGCTGGCCGGCTCACTCGTCACGCTCGGAGACGCAATCATCACCAAGCTCAGCGGCGGACCCGCCAAGGCGTACTACGGAATCCACGGTGGTACCACCGCCGTCATGGCCGCCGCCGGCACCGTACTGCTGCTGTCCTGACCCAGGCCCCCGACCGTCTCCCGCAAGGGCGCCAACCGATGGGTGCGCCGCATCGCGGCAAGCCCCCCGGAGACGTCACAGACCGGAACCCCGCCACGGGGCGAGCCGGGTACTCACGAGACCGGCTCAGCCCCACGCGCAGCGACGCTGAGCCGGAGGCACCCTGAAGGGCGTGTCGTGAAAGCGGTCGCGCCGGAAAAGCGATTGACGCTCGCCACTGTCCGGCGGTCGGATGACGTGCCATGAACGCAGGGCAGATGCATCCCGGTATGCATCCCATCGACGCCGACCTTGTACGGCGGCTGATCGCCGGGCAGTTCCCGCAGTGGGCGGGGCTGGCGGTCGAGCGGTTTCCGTCCGGCGGGACGGTCAACGCCATGTACCGGCTGGGCGATGACATGGTCGTTCGGTTGCCGCTCGTGCAGGGCGGGGCCAACGACGTGTCGATGGAGCGGACGTGGCTGCCCCGGCTCGCGCCTCACCTTCCTACGACGATCCCTGAGGCACTCGGGAAGGGGGAGCCCGCGGAGGGGTATCCGTGGTCGTGGTCGGTGTACCGGTGGCTAGCGGGGAAGAATCCCGAGGCGGGAGCCCTGAGCGAGCCGGTGCTGCTGGCCGAGGATCTGGCCGAGTTCGTGGCGGCGATGCGGAGCATTACCCTGCCGGGTGCGCCGCAGGCCCACCGTGGGGGGCCGGTCGCCTCGCTCGACGCGGAGACCCGGACGGCGATCGAGCAGCTGCGCGCAATCCCACAGGAGGGCATCGACTGCGATGCCGCCACAGCCGTGTGGGAGGAAGCGCTGCGGGCCCCTGGCTGGGACGGGCCGCCGGTGTGGCTGCACGCCGATCTCATGCCGGGCAACCTGCTGGTGGACGGTGGCAGGCTGACCTCGGTAATCGACTTCGGGTGTCTGGGGACGGGCGATCCGGCCTGCGATCTGTTCCCGGCGTGGAATCTGCTGCCAGCCAAGGCGAGGGCAGTCTTCCGCGAGGCGCTGAGCGTAGACGACGCGACCTGGATCCGGGGCCGGGGACGGACACTCTCGCAGGCACTGATCGCGCTGCCGTACTACCGGAAGACGAACCCGGCGATGGCGCACAATGCCCGGCACGTGATCCGGGCGGTGCTGCAGGAGGGCTGAAGAGCCTGAAGATACTCACCAAAGGGCAATATGGGCATAATGTGCATGCTCTGCTCAGTCGGCTGACCCGGTCCCCGTGGTCGGAGAGCCCAGCGTCCCCCATTCCTGACCAGCCACAGTCCCGAGGAGGACGCCAGCCATGCTCGCTGAAAGGCCAGCAGTGCTGATCTTCGATGTCAACGAGACCCTCAACGACCTGGCCCCGTTGCGTGGCCGATTCGAGGAGATCGGCGCCCCGGCTGAGTTGATGCCGCTGTGGTTCGCCGGGACTCTCCGCGACGGGTTCGCGCTTGCTGCAGCCGATTCCTACGCGGACTTCGCTGACCTGGCCAGCGACAGCCTGCGCGGACTGCTGACGGGGATGGCGCACCAGCCCACGGATCCGGAGGCTGCGGTCCGCCACGTCGTGTCCGGCTTCTCCGAGCTGGAGGTGCACCCAGACGTGCCGGCCGGAGTGCGGGCGCTACGCGCGGCCGGATACCGCCTGGTGACCATGACCAACGGCAGTGCTGCACACTCCGACAGCCTCCTGGACAGGGCAGGCGTCCGAGACTGCTTCGAGGCGCTGTGGGACGTCGCCGGTCCTGGCCGGTGGAAGCCACACCCGCGTGCCTACCGCTACGCGGTCGAACGCGCCGGTGTTCGCCCTGAGCAGGCCATGCTGGTGGCCGTCCACCCGTGGGACGTCGACGGCGCCCAGCGGGCGGGGCTGGCCGGCGCCTGGCTCCGACGCGGGCGTACCGCCTACCCGCGCTCGCTGACCGAGCCCTCCCTCGCCGCGGAGAACCTGACAGAACTCGCGCGTCTCATCGGCTGACTCGCGTGGCGGCCATCGCCATGTGGGCGGTGCAGGTCGCCGCGGTGGTCGCGGTCGGCATCCACCCGCGGCACCATGCCCGAGTGGGCGCGCCCCAGCTGCTGGACACGGCCGCCGCGCTGCAGGCCGTCGTCCCGTGCACCATCTGCGTGTGCTGCCGCTGCCCTGTGCGGTTCCTGCCTGCCGACATTCCCTGGTGGAGCGGGAGCAGCCGGACGTGACTCCGGAATCCGTCACTGAGGAGTAGGTAAGGGCAGTCACTTACGGCACGGGCCATGCAATCTCGACCCCCACGACGCACAGCGCGACCGCTGGCTGTACAGCGAGGCCGCGCGGCATCCCGCCCCCCTAGACCACTCAGGCCGCCCAGGCCTGGACCGACCGCGTGAAACAGACCGCCCAGCGAGCCGCCCTGCTCAAAACCTGCCTGCCCGGGCCGGCCTCGACGCCAAGTCCGGCCGCCTCGGCACCCGCTGCGCACACGAAGCGATTACCACACAGTGGACTCGCGCTTCTAGGACGCCGTCTGTTGATGGCATGCACAGGGGCATTCGGCTCCCGGACACTCCCCTGCGCGATAAGTGCGATCGACCAATCCCTTGTCCTGTAGGGCGAGCAGCAGCCTATGGAAGCCAGCCGCCGACTTGTCATCAGACACTTCCGCGGCAGATGCGTCTGCAAGCTTCCTGCGCGCGATGGCGAAGCCACAGGCGTATTCGGCAACGTGCCACGCAACAAGCTCATCGAGATAGCCGACTGCGTCGTCACCTCGCCGGCCGTTGCGGACGCCCTTGCGCCACAAGGCACCGCGACCGGCTTCGATTCGTTCAAAGCACCAAAGCAGTGTGAAATAGGCGGTCAGGGAGTCACCCCAGTCAGCCGTCGCGGGCTGCGACCCGAAGTCGCCATAGTGAAGGCTTCCGACGAGCTTGCGGGCAGCAGCGACTTCGCCGGTGGTCAAATCATGATGCAGGACCCGAGCGATCTCGAAGTTCGCCCGTCGGTGCTCTGACCTGAACGCGACCAGGGCGACCACGACTGCTGCCAGAGCCAGCACCGTAGACGACACCCCCGCCAGAGCCGACCAATCGTCAGCACTCATCCCCCGCCTCCCCCGCGCGGCCCTCCCCATCGGCTACTGGCCAACTCTGTCCAGCTTGGCCTGCGGCCATGCGGTTCCCAGTCCGGAAAAGGCAGCCGCTGTCACCGTAATCCTGGTCCGAGCACCCGAGACCGCAGCCGCCAGCCCGAAGTCGAGCTCAGCACATCCCTCTGCCGCGCGTGCTGCCCACGCCTGCCGGAGCGTGGTGTTGTCCTCAAGGCTGCCGGGTGGCGCTCGGTGTTCCACCAGGGCCACCCAGTCCAGCAGTACCTTCATGAAGTCGGCGAGGATCAGGTCGCGGATACAAGTGCTAATAGTGGATCTTGAGCATGCCGCTACAAGCGGTCACGGCTCAGTGCGTTGGTGGTCCAAGGAAAGACGCCCCGCTTCCTGCGGGGAAATGCAGGTGCAAGGCCTCCCCGGCGCTCCAAAGATCGGAAGCCCCGCCCCTGAATAGTTCAGAGGCGGGGCTTCTGGCTTGTGCGGGCGGCCAGGGAAGCCGTGGGGCTCTCTCCCGTTCAGCGGGTCAAAGTTGCCTGGTGGAAGTACAGGCGCCAGTCCTTGCTCGTTGGCGAACGGTGATGCCGGGAAGGCGGCGGGTGGGGTGATCGGCGCGGCCACACTCACCACCGCCGGGAGCGACCGAGCTCCAGGCAATGTGATCCGGAGCAAGGCGTGATCACGGGGTGCCTTTTCTGGCACGGGCTACCGGGGCTGGCCCGGCCTGTAGTACCGAAGGTACCATCAGTACCATGTCGCACCCCAAAGCTATGAACCTGCGTTTTCCCGATCCGGCCCAGCGCGCCGCGATCGAGGCCGCCGCAAGGCAGGAGGGCGTCAGCCTGCAGGAATACATCCTCTCGGCTGCCTACGCTCGTGCCACTGCCGTGGAAGAACGCTTTCTCGACGCATTCAGGGAGTCGATGTCCCGCAGCGGCGACGTGTTCGCCCAGGAGGCCGGCACGGTCGATCCCGCTGCGCAGCAGCGTGCCGCGGAGCTGGAGGCCCGGCGTGATCTCGAGGAGCAGCAGGGGCAGGACCACGCCGCGTGACTCAGAACGAACCCATTCATCCGCTTGATGTGACCTTCCTGCTGCACGCCGCCGAGCTGCTGCCCGGCGATCCGCAGGTGGACGACTACGGCCCGCTCTACGCGGCTGTCGCCCGGGTCAATGCCCGAGCTCTGGAGCGCGACATCTACGGGTCCCTGTACCTCAAGGCGGCGGCGCTGCTTCAGACGCTGGCGCGGCTGCCCTCTCTGGAGCACTCCAACGAGGCCTTCGCCTGGCACGCCGCAGAGGCGTACTTGGCCCTGAACGGGTGCCGGCTCGACTATCCGCCGAAGGAGGCGGTCGTGCTGGTGCGTAACGCCGCTTCTGGTTCGACGGGCGTTGGGTTGATCGGCCGTCAGCTCCGGACGTGGCGCACGCCCTGAGATGCGCAACGCAGGCAGTCGGGAGCAGCACCCCGGGCCCTCACCTTCTACGCCATCCTGCTCGACGCGGATCTTGAGCGCGCCGCCGAGAGCAGGCAGGGCTCAGTGCGTTGGTGGTCCAAGGAAAGACGCCCCTTCCTGCGGGGAAATGCAGGTGCAAGGCCTGCCCGGCGCTCCACACGGAAGCCCCGCCCCTCAGATGCCAGAGGTGGGGCTTCCCGCTTGTGCAGACCGATGGGACCGACGACGAGCCACCGCAGGCACTCGGCTTTACAGGACGGCCCTGACCCATATCTGCCAATCACCCGGCGGCCGTGCCGCCGACGAGCGTGAGGCAGTGCCCGCACCTCGCTTGCGGTGGGGTTCTCCTTCAGAGTTCGCGGGCCCGGGTGGCTGTTTCTGGGGTCAGGTGGCGGGCCAGGGCTTCGAGGGCTGTGGTGATCTCGGTGAGGGTTTCCGGGGGTGGGGGGGTGCCGTCGGGGGTGGTGAGGGCGGTTGCGAGGGCTGCGTCGATGGTGGTTGCGCGGACCTCGGCGACTCGGGGGGAGGGGCGCGCCGCGGGGTGGATGAGGCGGCGGCGGCGGTCGGTGGGGTCGGGGGCGGTGGTGATCGAGCCGGTTTCCTCCAGGCGGGCGACGGCGGTGGAGACCTGGCTCTGGGGCAGGCCCGTGCGGGCGGTGATCTCGCCGACGGTCGTGCCGGGGTGGGTGACGATGTCGCCGAGGGTGACCAGTACCGAGCGGACCGAGCCCCGTGGGCCCGACTTGGGCTCGGGCATGGCTTGTTCGCCGATCTTCATGAGGGTGCGGCCCAGGAGGAACAGTTCGACTCCGTTCATACGGTGAGGGTACATCTTTTTTGATGCATCTATATTGATGCATCTTTTTCGATGCATTACTGTCGTGGTGCCGGTCGGAGGTGCCGACGGCAGACTTCAAGGGGGATCCGCCATGGCCACGAACGCCGCCACCGCCCGCAGCCTCTCCGTCCCGGGTGCCACCCTCCATTACCAGGTCGAGGGCAGCGGCCCCGTCCTGCTCCTCTCACAGAGCGGCGAGGGCGACGCCGACCGCACCGTCGACCTCGTCCCGCACCTGGCCGACACCTTCACCGTCGTCACCTACGACCGCCGCGGCCTGTCGCGGAGCACGCTGGACGACCCCGCCCGGCCCCTCACCATGGCCGAGCACGCCGACGACGTGGCGCGCCTGCTCGCCGAAGTCACGGACGGGCCGGCACTGATGGCCGGGTTCAGCATGGGCGGGGCGATCGGCCTCCAGGTGGTGGCCCGGCACCCGGGCGTGCTCGCGACGCTGGTGGCGCACGAGCCGGTGACGCCGAGGCTGCTGCCCGACGCCGACCGCGCGGAGCACGCGGCCGAGCTGACGGCCATTCAGGAGGCCTACACCGCCGGGGGGCCGGCGGCGGCGTTCGCGGCCATCGCCCGGCACCTCGGTATCGACCCGGCCCACGACGACACCGAGGAGGGCCTCACCCCGCAGCCGATGACACCCCGCCGCCAGGCCAACTTCGGCCACTTCCTCGGCACAGAGTTCACGGCCGTCACGACCGACGCCTGCGACCCGGCGGAGCCGGTGCGGGCCGCGGCGCGGGCCGGGACCCGGATCGTCGCGGCGGTGGGGCGGACGACCCGGCCGACCGTGCACACGTACCGCTGCGCGCTCGCGCTGGCCGGACTGCTGTGCACGGAGCCGGTCGTCTTCCCGGGCGGGCACAACGGGGCCACCGCGTTCCCCCGGGCGACGGCGCGGACGCTGAAGACCGTGTTCGCCCGGTGACAATGTCGGCGAGCGGTGCCAGTGGTGTCAGTGGGATATAGTCGTACTCGAGTTCGCCGCCGGTAACCGGGGGTGGTGCTCGATGCGTTGGTGGTCCAAGGAAAGACGCCCCGCTTCCTGCGGGGAAATGCAGGTGCAAGGCCTGCCCGGCGCTCCAAGTCACAAAACCCCGTCCCTGCTGTGTCAGGGGCGGGGTTTCGCGCATGGGGCGTGCCGGTGGGTCAGGCCTGCCGGGCGAGGTCGGCCAGCGGTGTGCCGGACAGGCGGAAGACGGTCAGTTCCTTGCCCTGCACCGAGGGGATCTCCGCGCCGAGCGACCGGTAGAACGCGGCGATCGGTTCGTTGGTGACCCGTCCCCACCACTGCATGTGGCGGTACCCGCGTTCGGCGCACACGGCGGCCAGCGCGCTCAGCAGGGCCGTGTCGAACCCGCGGCCGACCGCGTCCTGCCGGATGTAGATGTCGTCGATGTGGATGGCGGTGCCGCGCCAGGTGCTGTAGACCAGGCACCACAGGGTGTAGCCGACGATCTCACCGGTCTTGTCGTCGACGGCGAAGTGGGCGTGGGCCAGCGGCTCGGGGCCGAACAGGGCGCGGCGCAGCTCGTCCTCGTCGGTGCTGATCTGTGCCGTCGCCTCCTCGTTCTCGGCCATGCCCTGCACCATCGCGTGGAGCAGCGGAAGGTCCTCGGCGGTGACTGGACGAATCATCTCTGGCTTCCCCTGGTCCTGTTGGTCCGACGCGCGCCCGGCGGACACAGGTTGGCACACGGCCGGGTATTCCTTCCGCCGGCCGGTCCAGAACTGGTGGAATTCCCATTCTTTTGCTCCGGGACTTCCCGTCGAGGGGTGCTTTCCCATACCACAGTGCCGTCGGGGAACAGAAGGTCCGGCGGGGCTGCGGTCGGCCTCGCGGGAATTTCCATTGTTTTCCCTACCACCTGGCGGCGGAGGTATCCAGCCGACGGGTTCGGTGGCCAGTATGCGTTGTCTGGAGGGTGGCCGGAAGAACGAAATCGACGCGCAGAGAGGCAGCCATGACAGAGCCGGTACGGTTCGAGCTCAGCGCCCGGGAGATTCCCGAGACCTGGTACAACATCGCCGCCGACCTCGACTATGTGGCGCCGGTGTTGAGCCCGGCGACCGGCAAGCCGGTCACTCGTGACGAGATGGCCCGCACGATGCCGGAGGCGCTGGTCGACCAGGAGCTCAGCAGGGAAGCCGAGTTCGAGATCCCCGGAGAGGTACGGCAGTTCTACGCGAGTTGGCGGCCCTCGCCGCTGGTGCGCGCCCGCGGTCTGGAGAAGGTCCTGGACACACCGGCGCGGATCTACTTCAAGTACGAGGGTGGGGCGCCGACCGGCAGCTTCAAGCCGAACTCCGCGATCCCGCAGGCCTACTACAACAAGCGGGCGGGCCGTACCGGCCTGATCGCCGAGACCGGGGCGGGGCAGTGGGGCAGCGCGGTCGCCTTCGCGGCCTCCCTGTTCGGCATGGACGCCAAGGTGTTCATGGTCAAGGTGAGCTACCAGCAAAAGCCCTACAGGCGTGCCGTGATGGAGACCTTCGGGGCCAGCTGCACGGCGAGCCCGAGCACGGAGACCGAGGCCGGGCGGGCGGTGCTGAAGGAGCACCCGGACCACCCGGGCAGCCTGGGCATCGCCAAGTCCGAGGCCCTTCAGGTCGCCTTCTCCGACCCCCGCTGGGGCTACACCCGCGGCAGCGCCCTGAACCACGTCTGCGCGCACCAGACCGTGATCGGTCAGGAGGCGATCCTGCAGATGGAGAAGGCCGGGGACTACCCGGACATCGTCGTCGGCTGCGCCGGCGGCGGCAGCAACCTGGCCGGTCTGGCGTTCCCCTTCCTGCGCGCCCAGCTCCACGGCGGCCCCGGCGTCCGGTTGATCGCCGCCGAGCCGGCCGCCTGCCCCTCGCTCACCCAGGGGCGGATCGCCTACGACTACTCGGACACCGCCGGCCTGACCTCGCTGACCCGCACCCACACGCTGGGCCACCAGTTCGTGCCGCCGTCGGTGCACGCCGGCGGGCTGCGGGCGCACAACATCGCCCCGCTCATCAGCCGGGTCGTGGAGGAGGGGCTGATGGAGGCGGTGGCGCTGCGCCAGCGCGACTGCTTCGAGGCGGGTGTGCTGTTCTCCCGCGCCGAGGGCATCATTCCGGCCCCCGAGTCGACCCACGCGATCCGGGGCGCGGTCGACGAGGCGATCCGGTGCCGCGAGGAGGGCGTGTCCAGGACCATCCTGTTCGGCCTGTCCGGTCACGGCAACTTCGACCTCAGCGCCTACGAGCGTTACCTGTCCGGCACGCTCGCCGACGACAGCATCGACCCCGCCGCCCTGGAGACGGGGCTGGCCAGCATCCCCGAGCTGGTGAACGCCTGACACGGCCCTGTGCACGCCGGCCGCGATCACGACAGACACGACAGAAGGGACGGGACGACCCCGTGAAACGTGTCAGCGCCCTGCAGTTCGTCGCCCTGGGGATCATCTGGGGCTCCAGCTACCCCCTGATCAAGGTCTCCGGAGAGGGGCTGAACCCGGGGCAGCTGGTGCTGGCCCGGCTGGTCCTCGGGGCGGTCGTCCTGATCGGCATCGGCGCGGTGACCGGGGCCGGACTGCCCCGGTTCGGCTTCGTCTGGGTGCACATCACGGTCACGACCGTGCTGGGCATGGTCGCCCCGTTCCTGCTGCTCGCCTGGGGCGAGCAGCACACCAGTGCGGCCATGGCCGGTGTGCTCACCGGCGCCACGCCGCTGTTGACGCTGGCGCTGGCCACCGTACAGCTGCGCAGCGAGCGGGCGACCGTACGCCGCGCGGCCGGGCTGGTGCTCGGCTTCGCGGGGATCGTGCTGGTCATCGCGCCCTGGAACGGCGCCACCGGCACCGTCGGCGGTGAGCTGGCCTGTCTGGCGGTCGCCGGGATCTATGCCGGGCACGCGGTGTTCGTGCGCAAGTTCCTGTCCGACCGCGGCATCCCCCCGATGTCCTCGGCCGCCGCCCAGACCCTGGTCGCGCTGGTCCTCCAGGCGGCGTTGCTGCCGTTCCTGGGCTGGCGCACCCCGTCGTTCACCTGGTCGGTGTCCCTGAGCATCGTGCTGCTGGGGGTGTTCGGGACGGGGCTCGCCTATGTGCTGTACAACCGGCTGATCGCCGACATCGGGGCGACCGGCGCTTCCTCGGTCAACTACCTGGTGCCGTTCATCAGTCTGATCATCAGCGCGGTCTTCCTCGGCGAGACGATCAGCTGGAACGTACCCGTCGGCGGCGTGGTGATCGTGGCCAGCATCCTGCTCGGCGAGAACCAGTTGCGGCTGCCGGGGCGTGCCGCGGGCCCGGCTCCCGTCGCGGCCGAGCCGGAGTTCGCCACAGCCCCGGGGGTCGCGCGGGCGGAGCCCGCGGGCGGGGCGGGCCGCCGTCCCTGACCGGTCGGGCGGGCATCGGGGCCGCTGCGTCCACGGACCGAGGCACTCCTCACCTCGGCATCTCATGAAGCGAGTTCGGAGGTCGATGTCCCAGATGCCCACCACCGATCCCATCACCCGGTCGGTCCGGATCGCCGTCCTGGCCCGTCGCCCGCTGCTCGTGACGGCACTGCGCGCCCTCATGGCCGGCGAACCCGGTCTGGAGGCGGTCGGGGAAGCCGGCTCGGCGCAGCAACTGCTGCACCTGCTGGACGCCGCGGAGCCGCGGGTCGTACTGATCGACGGCACCGACCCCGGCTGGGAGACCGGCGACGTCCTGCGTGCCGTGACCGCCGGCACCCCGCGCCGGACCGCGGCGGTCGTCCTCGTCGACCAGGCCACGGACGAGTTCGCGCTGGAGTGTGTGTGGGCCGGCGCGGACGGTGTCGTCCCGCACGACGCCGCACTGAACGAGATCGCCACCACGATCCGCGCGGTCTCGGCCGGCCACGCCGTGCTCCCGCCGGCGCTGACCCGAAGGCTCGTGGATCTTGTGGTGCGGCGTGTCCCGGCACAGGCCGGTCCGCCGCAGGAGCCGGCATTGACGTCAAGGGAACGCGAGATATTCGATCTCATAGCGGCAGGGATGTCCAACGGCGAGGTCGCCCGGGCACTGGTGCTGAGCGAGAAGACCGTGAAATTCCATGTGTCGAATCTGTTGCGCAAGCTCGGTGTACGTAACCGGGCGCAGGCAATCGTCCGTGCGTGGGAACCCCTTTTCCTCACTGGCTCGCCACCGAATTAGGTCCAAAGAACGGGTGCCAAACCCCGCCGCTGGTCCGAAGAAAACGACGAGTACCGGCCAGCACAATGTAGTTGACGGTTTATCCGGTCGGTGGACCGTGAAAAGGGGAGCCATGTCCAGATCGCTCGCAGAGGACGTCACAGCGCGTGCGCGGCAGAGCCCGGACGCTCCGGCACTGCTGTTCGGCCACACCGGGGAACAGGTCGTCACATACGGGGAGCTGGCCGGTGCGGCCGACCGGATCCGCGCGGAACTGGGCTCGCGGTATCCCGACCGGCAGCGGCCGCTCGCCCTGCGGGCGCCCAAGTCGCCCGTGGCGCTGGCCACGGTGCTGGCCTGTCTGCGGGAGGGCCGCCCGCTGCTGCTCGCCTCGACGGAACTCGGCCGGGACCTGCTGTCCGAACTCGTCGCGCGCAGCGGCTGCCAGGCCGTACTGGGCGTCGACGACGGAGCCCTGACGCACTCCTCGGCGGCCGCAGCCCCGGACACCGCGCCGGCGCTGCCCCCGGGCACCAGCCTGCTGCTGACCACCTCCGGTTCCACCGGCATCCCCAAACTCGTGCCGCTGGGCAAGGACGGTATCGACGCCTTCACCGCCTGGGCGGGCAGCGCGTTCGCGCTCGGCGCCGGCACGCGGGTGCTCAACTTCGCCCCGCTCAACTTCGACCTCACGCTGCTGGACATCTGGGCGACGCTGCGGCACGGCGGCAGCGTCGTACCGGTGGACCAGGACCGGTCGGTCGACCCCGGGTACCTGCGGCGGCTGCTGGAGAGCACCCGGCCGCACGTGGTGCAGGCGGTGCCGATGTTCTTCCGGCTGCTGACCGAGGCGGGCACCGGGTGGGTCTTCCCGAGCGTGCGGGAGCTGCTGCTGACGGGCGACCATGTGCCCCGGACGGTACGGGCCGGGCTGGCCCGGCTCTTTCCGGCGGCGCGGCTGCACAACGTGTACGGCTGCACCGAGACGAACGACAGCATGATCCACACCCTCGCCGCCCACGAGGCCGCCGACCGGGACGTGCTGCCGCTGGGCAGTCCCCTGCCGGGCGTGGTGGTCGAGGTCGTGGCCGACGGTGACGTCCTGCGGGGCGCCGGCACCGGTGAACTGCTCGTGTCCACGCCGTTCCAGACCACCGGCTACCTCGGCGAGCCCGGTGCAGAGGACCGGTTCACCGTTCGCGGCGGCCGCACCTGGTACCGCACCGGCGACCTGGTCACCCGCTCCGACAGCGGTGAACTGGCCCTGGTGGGCCGCACCGACTCACAGGTCAAGGTGCGCGGGGTGCGGATCAATCTGGAGGAGGTCGAACGGGTCCTCCAGGGCCACGCGGACGTCGCCGAGGCGGCCGTGGTGGCCGTGCCCCACCCCGACTCCGGGGCCGCACTGCACGCGTTCGTCCGGCGCACCGACGACGCGGTGACCGGACTGCAGCTGCGCAGCTACTGCGCGGCCAAGGTCAACCGGGCGGCCATCCCCGCCGCCTTCCATCTGCTGACCGACCCGCTGCCGATCGGGCCCACCGGCAAGGTGAGCCGTCGCCTGCTGCTGAAGAGGATCGCATGACCATCCAACGCGACATCACCGCGTACATCGTGGCGGAGTACCTGCCCGGCACGCCCGTCTCCGAACTGGACCCCTTCTACGACCTGCTGGAGAACGGGGTAATCAGCAGCCTGGACCTGCTGCGCCTCATCGAGTGGCTGGGCGACCGCTTCGACATCCCGTTCGCCGACCTGGAGATCTCCCCGGACGACTTCCGGTCGGTCGCCGCCATCGAGAAGGTCGTCCAGCGCTACGCGGGCGTCACCGCCCCCAAGTAGGCCCCCCCTTTCCCCGAGCAGCCCCGCCCTTTTAGGAGAAAGACGGAGAACGACACATGTTCATTCGCGAGAAGTCACAGGTCGCCCCGGTCGAGTGGGGCAGCGGTCCGAGCCACCGCCTGCTGGTCGAGGCCGACAACATGGGCTTCGGCATCTGCCACACCGTCGTCCGGGCGGGCACCAAGTCCCGGCTGCAGTACCGGCGCCACCTGGAGGCCTGCTACTGCATCGCCGGCTCGGGCCGGGTCGAGGCCGCCGACGGCAGCGTCGCGCAGGACCTGACCCCCGGCGTGCTGTACGTCCTCGACGACCACGACGCCCACTTCCTGATCGCCTCCCCCGACGAGGACCTGGAACTGGTCAGCGTCTTCAACCCGCCGCTGAGGGGCGACGAGAGCCACAGTCTCAGCGACGAAGCCTTCTCCCAGTACTGAGGATCGGAACCCTCCCGTCATGATTCGCTGGAGCGAGGAACAGCAGGAACTGCGTGAGGCGATCGGCGCCGTCGCCGCGAAGCTCGGCACCGACCACCTCGAACACGACCGGACGGGCACCTTCGACCGGGACGGCTGGCAGCGGCTGAAGAACGTCGGCCTGTTCGGGCTGCCGTTCGCCCCCGAGTACGGAGGTCTGGGCAAGGATCTGCTGACCACCGTCCACGTGCTGGAACAGCTCGGCTACGGGTGCCAGGACTCCGGGCTGAACTTCTCGGCGTCCACGCACATGGTGAGCACCGGTGTCCCGCTCCAGCGGTTCGGTTCGCCCGCGCTGAAGGCCCGCTACCTGCCGGAGATCTGCGCCGGCACGATGATCGGGGCGCATGCCATCACCGAGCCCTCCGGCGGTTCGGACGTGATGGGGATGCGCACCACCGCCGTCGTCGACGGCGACGACTACGTGCTCAACGGGAGCAAGTCGTTCATCAGCAACGGCTCCATCGCCGACCTGATCGTCGTCTACGCCAGGACCGGCGCGCCCGGGGACCTGGCCGGGATCACCGCCTTCCTGGTGCGCCGGGACTCGCCGGGGCTGTCGGTGGGCAGTCCGATATCGAAGATGGGGCTGCGCACCTCTCCGCTGTCGGAGGTCTTCCTGGACGACGTCCGGGTGCCCCGGGACCACGTGGTCGGCAGCAAGGGCGCCGGGTTCCTCCTGTTCGACCACGTCATGAAGTGGGAGATCCTCTGCGGCTTCGGGATCGCGGTCGGGGAGATGCGCCGCCGGCTGGAGCGGTGCGTGGAGTACGCCCGCACCCGTACCCAGTTCGGTTCGGTCATCGGCGCGAACCAGTCGGTCGCCAACATGATCGTGGAGATGCGGATCGACCTGGAGACCTCACAGAAGTGGATCTACGACACGGCCGAGAAGCTCCAGGCCAAGGGCGATGTCGCCAGTGACATAGCGATGACCAAGCTGGTGGTGAGCGAGGCGAACGTGCGTTCCGCGCTCAACGCGATCCAGGTGTTCGGCGGTTACGGCTACGTCAGCGAGTACGGGGTGGAGAAGGACCTGAGGGACGCCGTCGGCGGGCGGATCTACTCCGGCACCTCGGAGATCCAGCGACAGCGCCTGGCCACCCTCATGGGCCTGAACCGTCCGGTCGGGCCCGCATAGGACCCGAGACAGGAACCCGGGTCAGGAACCCGAGACAGGAACCCGAGACAGGATCTGCCGAGCGGATCCGGAAGGAAACGTCGAGAACATGGCAGAGCACACCGCCACGCTGGCCGCCACCGAGTTCCTGGACCACCGGTCGCCGACCGTCCGCGCGTTCGTCGACAAGACCCTCGACGGCGCGCCCGAGGCCGAGACCGACATCCAGAAGGCCATCGCCCTCTACTACGCCGTCCGGGACGGCATCACCTACGAGGTGTACGGCGCCGACCTGACCCGGCACGGCCTGAGCGCGACCGGCGTGCTGGAGAAGGGCTTCGGCTTCTGCGTCCACAAGTCCATCCTGTACGCGACCGCGCTGCGCGCCGTGGGCATCCCGAGCCGGGTCTACTACGGCGACGTGCGCAACCACCTGGCGTCGCCGCGGCTGCGGGAGCTGGTCGGCGGGGACGTCTTCCGCTTCCACAGCCTGACCGTGGTCAACCTCGAGGACACCTGGGTGAAGGCGACCCCGGTCTTCAACAAGCTGCTGTGCCGGCTGTACCGGATCAAGCCGCTGGACTTCGACGGCCGGACGGACAGCCTGTACCACCCGTACGACGAGACCGGCCGCCGGCACATGGAGTTCCTCCACGAGCACGGTTCCTTCGACGACGTCCCCTACGACCTGGTGGTCGGCGGGATCCGGCAGGCGCACCCGCAGCTGTTCGCCAGTGCCCACACCACGGTCGCCGGCTCGCTGGCCGACGAGGCCGCGTCCGCGGCCGCCTGAGAGGAGTCCACCGGTGCCGGCAGTGGCAGCAGACCTCGGCGACCTCACCGGGTACGCCGAGTACGGCGACTGGTCCCACCCCGTGCACGTCAGCGGCCCCGGGGGGCACCTGGTGCTGACGGGCGCCCGCCTGAAGTGGTACGACATCCGCGGTGCGGTCCAGGACCCGACGCCCGGGGTGAGCGAGGAGGCGCGGGAGTTCCTGCGCGCCGAGGTGGCGGCCGGACGGCTGGGGTTCCGCAGGGAGCTCGGCTACGTCCTGCTGCACCACTGCGAGGGCGGCCACCACGTCATGCAGGTCTGCGTGTGGCGGGACCGCAACGAACTGGTCCAGGCGATCTACGTACGGGACGCGGACGGCTTCCGGCCGTACGAACAGGAGGACGGTCTCCAGCTCGCCACCCAGGACGTCGTCGAGCTGGACGTGACCGGGCACGAGCGCCGTGCCTGGTCGGCCTACCTGCGGTCGGCGCGCGACCCGGCCGCGAAACGGGCGTACCTCGAGGACTTCGACACCGAGCGCGAGGTCGGCTGACCGCCGCGGCGGCGAGGGCCCCGGGGCCCCTCGCCCAGGACGGATCCCACTCCCGCGAAAGACAGGAAGCACCGTGCCCGACACCCTGGCCGCTCCCCCGGTCACCGACCCCGTGTTCCGCCCGCGCCTGACCGGTGAGATCCGCCCCGACCGCCCGCTGATCGTCGCGGCCGTGGAGGAGGAGGCGGCCCGGCTGGACGACCGGTTCCCCGTGCTCGTCACCGGGATGGGGAAGGTCAACGCGACGGCGGCCCTCGCCCTCGCGCTGGCCGGGAACGAGCTGCCCGGTGAGATCGTCAACCTGGGCACGGCCGGAGCGCTGAAGGAGGGCCTGCTGGGCGTGCACGAGGTCTCCCGGGTCCTCCAGCACGACCTCGACACCGCCCTGCTGCACGCGATCAGCGGCCAGGTGCACGGGGCGCCGCTGACCGTGGCCACGGGGCCCGGGCCGACCCTGGCGACCGGGGACACCTTCGTCTCCGACTCCGCCGTGCGCGAGCGGCTGGCCCGTGACGCCGATCTCGTCGACATGGAGGGGTACGCCGTCGCGGCCGTGGCCCGGCGGCTCGGTGTTCCCGTACGTCTCGTCAAGTTCGTCAGCGACCAGGCCGACGAGGGCGCCCGCACCACCTGGCCCGAGGCCGTCGACCACGCCGCCGGGATCCTCGCCGCCTGGGTCGACGAGCATCTGCCGGCGGGTGGAACGCCCCGTCGGCTGCCCCTGCGCACGCGCACGTCCGTCACCTTCACCGTCCATCCGCTGCCGGCACCGCAGGCCTCGTAGCCTGCCGTCGCCGGCGACCGCCGTACCCAAGGGAGCGCTGTGTCCCGTCGCCTGTTCACCTCGGAGTCCGTGACCGAGGGGCATCCCGACAAGATCGCCGACCAGATCAGCGACACCATCCTCGATGCCCTGCTGCGCGAGGACCCCTCCTCGCGCGTGGCAGTGGAGACACTGATCACGACCGGCCTGGTGCACGTGGCCGGCGAGGTCACCACCAAGGCCTACGCGCCGATCGCGCAACTGGTCCGCGAGAAGATCCTGGAGATCGGCTACGACTCCTCGGCCAAGGGCTTCGACGGGCTGTCGTGCGGGGTGTCCGTCTCGCTGGGCGCCCAGTCGCCCGACATCGCCCAGGGCGTCGACTCGGCGTACGAGTCCCGCGTCGAGGGTGCCTCCGTCAGCGACGGGGGTGACGGGCTCGACCAGCAGGGCGCGGGCGACCAGGGCCTGATGTTCGGCTACGCCACCAACGAGACGCCGTCCCTGATGCCGCTGCCCATCGAGCTGGCCCACCGGCTGTCCCGGCGGCTGACCGAGGTCCGCAAGGACGGCACACTTCCCTATCTGCGGCCCGACGGCAAGACGCAGGTCACCGTCGAGTACCTGGGCAGCAGGCCGGTGCGGCTGGACACCGTCGTCGTCTCCTCGCAGCACGCGGCCGACGTCGACCTCAGGTCGCTGCTCACCCCCGACATCCGCGACCATGTCGTCGAGCACGTCCTGGGCGCCCTGGCCGACGACGGCATCAAGCTGGAGAGCGACGACTACCGTCTGCTGGTCAACCCCACCGGCCGGTTCGAGATCGGCGGCCCTATGGGCGACGCCGGCCTCACCGGCCGCAAGATCATCATCGACACCTACGGCGGCATGGCCCGCCATGGCGGCGGCGCCTTCTCCGGCAAGGACCCCTCCAAGGTGGACCGTTCGGCGGCGTACGCGATGCGCTGGGTCGCCAAGAACGTGGTCGCGGCGGGTCTGGCCGCCCGCTGCGAGGTGCAGGTGGCGTACGCGATCGGCAAGGCCGAGCCGGTCGGTCTGTTCGTGGAGACCTTCGGTACGGCCCTCGTCCCGCAGGCCGTGATCGAGCGCGCCATCGGCGAGGTCTTCGATCTGCGCCCGGCCGCCATCATCCGCGACCTCGACCTGCTCCGCCCGATCTACGCCCAGACCGCCGCCTACGGCCACTTCGGCCGCGAGCTCCCCGACTTCACCTGGGAGCGCACCGACCGGGTGGACGCCCTTCGTGCGGCGGCCGGCATCTAGCGCCTGTGGTGCCTGCCGGGCCCGGCATCCCCCCGGGGGCGCCGGGCCTCGGTGTGCCCGGCCGGCCCGGGGCGCTCAGGACTGTGGTGCGTGGGTGTGGAGGCGCTTGGTCCACTCCGGTGTGACGAGGGCCCGGGCGGCGTCCTCGGGGACGCTGAAGTGGACGTCCCGGCTGTCGTCGCCGAGAGGCGTGGGAGTGACCAGGAGGGTCCACGGCACGGGGTTGGCCGGGTACTCGAACCAGAACGGCCGGCCCGCGCCGAAGTCGACGTCGTAGACGGGCAGTCGGCTGACGTTGTTCAGCGCGACGGTGCCCTCGAACGCGTCCAGGGCCATGCGGCTGAGGATCCGGTGCGTACGGCGGGCGCGGCGCTGGGCCTCGAGGAAGGCGACCTCGTCGCGCACCCGCTCCGGCGTGATGCTGTCGACGGCCTCACGGACGGCCGCGGCGGTGTCGGCGAGCGGGGCGCGGCGCAGCTCGCCGGCCGGCAGTGCCGGGGTGATGTTCGTGACGGCGTTGCCCCAGTAGCCGTCGGGCAGGGCCGCGCGCAGCGCGGAGCGCAGGCCGACGACCATCCCGAGGCGCTCGGTGCTGTCGTCGGGCCGCGCCCGGAGTTCGGCGAGCACCTGCCACAGGTGGGCGCTCAGGGCGTCACCGGCGGAGATCCGTGGGCCACGGCCGGCGAGCCCGGCGCGGGCGTGCTCCTGGAGGGCGCGCACCTCGTCGGCGGCGAAGCGCAGGGTGACCGTACGCACCCGCCGCGCCCCGGCGTTGACCCGCCAGATGAAGCCGAACTTGCGCCGCCCGGAGACCAGGGCGTACTGGTCGCTGTGGTCCTCGGCGCCGGGCGCCGCGCCGTCCGCCACGTGGTCGAGGAGGGTGCGCGCGTACGGGGCCGCCCGGTGCTGAAGGCCGTGGTGCACCCGGGACCAGTGCTGGAGGAAGTCGAGATAGCCGGAGCCGTCCACGACGCTGTGGTTGATCGCGACGCCCAGCACCGACCCGCCGCCCCGCATGTGGGTGATCCGCACGGTCAGCAGCGGGACGTCGTGCCCGACGACCCTGAAGGCGGCTGCCCGGTGGATGTACGAGTTCAGGTCCTGCTTGGCCGAGCGGTCCAGGCCGTACTCGGGCATGGTCCGGTCGCTGTGGCTCTCGGTGAACGGGATGCCCGCGTCCGCGCAGACGACGCTGAGCCCGCCGTCGTCGTCGCGCACCAGCCGGCCGGTCAGCAGCGGGTAGTGCGGCAGGGTCGCGGCGAGGGACGCCCTGAGTGCCGCGGCGTCCAGGGTCCGCCGGTAGTAGAAGGTGCGCGGGGTGGCGAAGGTGCCGGTCATGAGGTCGTACACGCTCAGCCGCACCCGCTCGCCGGTCGCACCTCCCGCTCGGACGGTGACGGTCTGGCGGTCTCTCCGGTACGCGGCGGGGCGCAGGTTCACGGTGCCTCACTGAAGTCGGCCGACGGGCGCGGCGGATGTGCGGACACTCCAGCGTTCCGTGTACCGCGCGAGGAAATCCCTAGGCCCTGGTACCGGCCGGCCTGCGGGAGACCGGTTTTGGTGGATCCCTAGACTTCCGCGGCAGTGCTGGGCAGGCGCGCGGGCGGTGTGCTGGTCTGGGCATCCCGACCGGCAGACGTCCCCGCCGGCAGCCACAGGGAGGCCACCAGCCGATGGGCAACGACAAGACAGAGATCCTCGACCTGGTACGCGAGTACCACCGCAACAAGGCGGCATCGGGGTTCGTCCCCGGTGTCACGCCCGTCCTGCCCTCCGGTGCCGTCCTCGACGAGGAGGACCGTGTCGCGCTGGTCGAGGCGGCCCTGGACCTGCGGATCGCCGCCGGGCCGAGCTCACGCAAGCTGGAGCGGGCACTGGCGAAGTACTTCGGTCTGCGCAAGGCCCATCTGACGAACTCCGGTTCGTCGGCGAACCTGCTGGCGCTCAGCGCGCTCACCTCGCCGCTGCTGGAGGACAGCCGGCTCGTGCCCGGCGACGAGGTGGTCACCGTGGCGGCCGGTTTCCCGACGACCGTCAACCCGATCCTGCAGAACGGTCTGGTGCCGGTCTTCACCGACATCGAGCTCGGTACGTACAACCCGAGGCCGGAGCGGATCGAGCAGGCGATCGGCCCCCGGACGCGGGCGATCATGGTGGCGCACGCGCTCGGCAACCCGTTCGCGGTCGAGGAGATCGCGCAGATCGCCGAGGACCACGGGCTGTTCCTCATCGAGGACAACTGCGACGCGCTGGGCAGCACGTACAACGGCCGTCTCACCGGTACGTTCGGTGATCTGGCGACCGAGAGCTTCTACCCGGCGCACCACATCACGATGGGTGAGGGCGGTGTGGTCCTGACGGACAACCTGGCGCTGGCCCGCATCGTGGAGTCCATGCGTGACTGGGGCCGTGACTGCTGGTGCGAGCCCGGCGAGGACAACCGCTGCTTCAAGCGGTTCGAGCAGCAGATGGGGACGCTGCCGACGGGCTACGACCACAAGTACATCTTCTCCCACGTGGGTTACAACCTGAAGTCGACCGACATCCAGGCGGCGCTCGGCCTGCAGCAGTTCTCCCGGATCGACGAGTTCGGCAAGGCCAGGCGTCACAACTGGGCGCGGCTGCGGGAGGGCCTGGACGGTCTGCCGCACCTGATCCTGCCGGAGGCGACCCCCGGCAGCGACCCCAGCTGGTTCGGCTTCGCCATCACGGTCGGTCCCGGCGCCCCGTTCTCACCGGGCGCGCTCATCGACCACCTGGAGTACAGCAGGGTGAACACCCGCCGGTTCTTCGCGGGGAACCTCACCCGTCACCCGGCCTACGCGGGGCGGGAGTTCCGCGTCAGCGGTCCGCTGACCAACAGCGACATCACCACCGAGCGCACGTTCTGGATCGGCGTCTATCCCGGCCTGACGGACGAGATGATCGACCACAGCATCGCGACGGTGAGCGAGTTCGTCACGCTGCCCCACTGAGCCCGGCCGGCCCGGCCGGCCCGGCCGTGTCCCGTCGGCGGTGCGCCGCCGCCCAGCCCTCGAGGGTGTCGGCGGCGCGGTGCGCACCGCCGGCGGCGTGTACGGCGGCCCGCATCCGCCGCAGACTGCCAGGGGTCGCCGGGTCGTCGAGCAGTCCGGTGACGGTGCGGGCGAGGAGCGGCGCGTCCAGTTCCGAGCGGGACACCGTGCGGCCGACGCCGCACTCCTCCAGCCGCCGGCCGCTCAGGCGGAGTTCGTGGGCGCGCGGGATCGCCACCACGGGTGTGCCGAAGTACAGGGCCTCCATGAGGCTGCCCATCCCGGCGTGGCAGACGAGCACGTCGGCGTGTGGCAGTACGGCCGGGTGGGGCAGCCACTCGTGGACCTCGACGTGTTCGGGCAGCGGTTCCAGCCGTGCGCGGTCGGCGCCGTGCCCGAGCGTCATCACGACGTGCCAGGCGGCCGGGTCGAACGCCGCGGCGCAGGTGCGGAAGAAGTCGCGCCGGTCGCCGGACTCGGTGCCGAGGGACACCAGCGCGGTGCGCCGGCCGTCCGCCGGTGGCGTCCAGCGGCCGGGGGCGGCCTCGGTGACCATCGGGCCGACGAACGCGAAACGGTCGTCGAAGGTGTCGCCCTCGATCTGGAAGTCCCGTGGCAGGAAGACGAGGTTGTGCTCGTCCCATTCGGTGCCGTAGCGGCCCATCTCCTCCAGGCCGATGCCGTTGTCGCCCATGAAGTCGATGAGGACGCGCGCGCCCTCGGCCATGACCGGGTCGTCGCGGTCCCACATCTGGGCGCGCAGGGAGAAGGTCTCGTTCGCGGCGTGACTGGGGGAGAGCTGTACCGACAGCGCGTCCAGGACCCGGGCGGCCACCCGGCCGGCGGCCACGTTCTCGAAGTCGTACAGGACGGCGTCGGGGGTGTCCTCGGCGAGGGCGGTGAGGGCCGTGGGGTACACGGTGCGGACGGTGTCCACCAGCAGCGCGTACCCTTCCTCGGCCAGCAGGGCGGGCGTCGGGTCGGCGGCGCGGTAGAAGTCGCCGCGCGCGGAGGTGTAGGTGACGGCGCGGGCGCCCGCCTCCTCGACCAGGGCGGCGAACCGCTCGTCCACGACGTAGGTCACGCGGTGGCCGCGGGCGAGGAGTTCTCGGGCGACGCCGAGGCTGGGGGCGACGTGCCCGAAGTCCGCGAAGGGCAGGACGGCGAAGTGGAGCGGGCGCGGGGCGGTGCGGTTCGGCATCGGCGGTTCCTTCGGTACGGCGGCAAAGCTGCGCGGGGCGGGTGTCAGCGGGTGCCGCGCAGCTCCGCGTAGTGGGCGAGGCAGTCCTCGTAGCGCGGCAGCCGGCCCGCCTCACGGGCGGCGGCTACGGAGACCGCGGTGGAGTCCTTCGGGGACATCAGCGGGGTCTCCGACAGTTGCCAGGGCAGGTCGAGTTCGGCGTCGAAGGGATCGATGTCGACCTGGGTGCCCGGGATGAACTCGGTGGTGCACAGGTAGGAGACGCAGGTGTCGTCGGTGAGGGCGAGGAAGCCGTGCACGAGTCCCTCGGCCACGAAGACGGTGTCACCCGACTCGGAGGTCATCCAGTTGACCTCGTGCACGCCGAAGGTGGGCGAGCCGAGCCGCAGGTCCACGACGATGTCGAGGACCGCGCCCCGTACGACGCAGACCACCTTCGCCTGGCCCGGCGGCAGCAGGGTGCCGTGCAGCCCGCGCAGGGTGCTGCGGCGGGAGACCGAGTAGTTCACCTGCACCACGGGCACCGGGCGGCCGATCTCCTCGGCGAGCCTGTCGTGGCGGAACGACTCGTAGAAGCTTCCCCGCACGTCGCCGATCTTGTGCGGCGTGATGTGGAACGCGTCCGGCACGGCCATCTCTCGAACCTTCATGGTTGCGCCAGCGTATGGGGTGCCGTTCGAGGACCGTTCGAGGGTCGCACAGGCGTCGCTCAAGTCGAACGGTCCTGGAGAGTTCCTCGATCGCGGGGTGCGACAGTGACCGCACAAGGCTTCGGCGGAATGCGGCAGGAGAGCGGCATGGCACTGGTCGGTACGCAGGGACTGCCCGGACGGGTGGTCGTCCTCGGCGCGACCGGGTTCGTGGGCCGGCACGTGGGCGTGGCCCTGGAGGCCGCGGGTCATGAGGTGCTGGCCGTCGCACGGCAGGCCGCGAAGACGCCGGTCTCGTGGCGTTTCTGCCCGATGGACCTGGTCAAGGACGGGCCGGCCGCGCTGACGGAGCTGATCGACGCCGAGCGTCCGGTGGCCGTCGTCAACGCGGCCGGGGTGGCCTGGTCGTCCGAGCCCGGCATGATGTGGGTGGGCAACGAGGTGCTGGTGGAGCGGTTGCTGGTGGCGCTGGATGCCGCCGCGTGGCGGCCGCGGCTGGTGCATCTGGGTTCGGTGCACGAGTACGCGCCGCAGCCCGCGGGGGTGTGTCTGACCGAGGACTCCCCCACGCGGCCGACGACGGAGTACGGGCAGTCGAAGCTGCTCGGCACCCGGGCGGTGCTGCGGTCCGCCGCTCAGGGCCGTACGGACGCGGTGGTGCTGCGGCTGTCGAACGTGGTCGGCGCCGGGGCCCCGCCCAGCAGTCTGCTGGGCCGGGTGGCGCAGCAGTTGCTGGCCAGGCCGGCCGCGGGCGAGCCCGTCACGGTGCAGCTCGCTCCGCTGCGCAGCAGCCGGGACTTCGTGGACGCGAGGGACGCGTCCGAGGCGGTCGTGGCCGCGACGCGGACGCCGGCGGTGACGGGCCGGGTGCTGAACATCGGCAGCGGCACCTCGCAGCACGTGCGCAGCATGGTCGACCTGCTGGTCGCGGCGAGCGACCGCACGGCGCGGCTGGTGGAGGACACCGGGAGCACGGTCCGGCCCGCGGCGGGCGGGGACTGGATGTGCGTCGACATCACCGCTGCCCGCGCCCTCCTCGACTGGTCTCCCCGCCGTGACGCCGAGGCCACGGTACGGGACCTGTGGAACGCTGCGAAGAACGCCGACTGAGCCGCACGCGGCGCTGCCCGCACCGGGGCGGAGGAGGCGGGCTGGACGGACGGCGGGCGACGGGCGGACGCGAACCCGGGCCGGGGGCTCGGCGACGGCCGGGCGGGGCAGGGGGGGCGCTGCTGCTCACCGGGTCACGCACGGAAGGCCCGGCCCACGGCAGGCGAGGCAGGGGTGCGGGCAGGACTCGGCCGGCGGTGGGCGGGGCCGGGCAGGGGTCGCCGCCCGGTGGGCCGCGGGGGCGGGCTCCGGGGTGGGGCCGGCTGAGGCAGGCGTGCGGGCGACGCGCGAGCGAGGGCAACGGCCAGGCCCGGCCCACGGCAGGCGAGGCGGGGGCGCGGGCAGGGCCCGGTGGGCGGGGCCGGGCACCGGGCACGGTGGGGGCGCGGCGGGATCCGTCCGGCCGTGGGCGGTGCCGAGCGGGAGCGAGACCCCGCTCACGGCGGGCGCGGGCGTGGGCTGCCCGGTGAACGGCGCAGGTGGGGCGCGGGTGGTGGGGATCAGCCTGGGAGGAGGTCGAGGTCGGCTGCGGTGGCGTGGCCTGTGAGGACGTGCTGGCGGATCTGCTGGAGGCCCGGGGAGGGGTCGAGGCCGAGTTCGTCGCGCAGGAGGCGGCGCAGCCGCTGGTAGACCTGGAGGGCCTCGCTGCTGCGGCCGCAGCGCTGGAGGGCGATGATGAGGCCGCCCTGGAACCACTCGTGCAGCGGATGGGTGCTGGCCAGTTCCTTGAGCTCGGCGACGAGTTCCCGGTGCAGGCCGAGTCCCAGCCCGGCGGCGATGCGCATCTCCAGGGCGTGCATGTGGAGCTCCTCCAGGCGCAGCGCGTACGCCTGGAGGTAGGGGCCCTGGGTGACGTCGGCGAACGGCTGGCCGGCCCACCAGGCCAGGGCGGCGGTGAGCCGTTCGGCGGCCGTACGGAAGTCACCCGTGTCGAGCGCGGCCCGTGCCTGGGCCGTGAGCTGCTCGAACTCCTCGGCGTCGTAGGCCCCGGGCGGCACCCGCAGCATGTATCCGGTGGCTCCGGTGACCAGTGGCCCCGTTCCGTCGGCCGTCTCGTCGTCGCTCTGCAGCAGCTTGCGCAGCTGGTAGACGTACGTCTGCACGGTGGCGGTGGCGCTGCGCGGCGGCGCGTGGTCCCACAGTTCGCCGGCGATGGCCGCGATCGACACCAGCGTGTTGCGCCTGGCCAGTAGCAGGGCGAGCATCTGCCGGACCTTCGGTGCGGTCGGTGTCACCGGCCGTCCGTCCAGGGCCGCCTCCAGCACTCCGAGCGTGCGGAAGGTCAGCATGCGGGGGCCCCGGCGGCGGCGTCCGGGGTGCCGTCCGCGCGGTCCCACCACTCGCGGTGGTCGCGGTACCAGGCGACGGTCTCGGCGAGGCCCTCGGCGAAGTCCTTCTGCGGCTTGTAGCCCAGCTCGGTGTGGGCCTTGTGCCAGTCGACCGAGTAGCGGCGGTCGTGGCCCTTGCGGTCCTCGACGTACTCGACCTGGTCCCAGGTGGCGCCGCACGCCTGCAACAGCCGGTCGGTGAGCTCGCGGTTGTTGAGCTCGGTGCCGCCGCCGATGTTGTAGATCTCGCCGGCCCGTCCCCGGGTGCGGACGAGTTCTATGCCACGGATGTGGTCGTCGATGTGGAGCCAGTCGCGCACGTTCATCCCGTCCCCGTACAGCGGGACCTTCCTGCCCTGCAGGAGTCGGGTGACGAAGAGCGGGACGATCTTCTCGGGGAACTGGTGGTGGCCGTAGTTGTTGGAGCAGCGGGTCACCCGGACGTCCAGGTCGTGGGAGCGGTGGTAGACCAGCGCGAGCAGGTCGCTGGCCGCCTTCGAGGCGGCGTACGGCGAGTTGGGGTCGACGGACTCCTCCTCGGTGCTGGAGCCGGTCGGGACAGACCCGTAGACCTCGTCGGTGGAGACGTGCACGAAGGTGCTGATGCCGTGGTGCAGCGCGGCGTCGAGGAGCACCTGCGTGCCCATGACGTTGGTGCGGACGAACTCGGCGGAGCTGGACAGCGACCGGTCGACGTGGGACTCGGCGGCGAAGTGGACGACCTCGTCGTGCTCGGCCATGAGGGGGCCGACGACCTCCGGGTCGCAGATGTCGCCGACGACGAGCCGGAAGCGGGGCGAGTCGCGGACCTCGTCGAGGCTCGCCGGGTTGGCCGCGTAGGTGAAGGCGTCCAGCACCGTCACCGAGACGTCGTCGGGGCCGAGGGGCCCGAGGAGGGTGCGGACGTAGTGGGAGCCGATGAAGCCGGCACCGCCGGTCACCAGGATGCGCGTCTGACTCATCGGGGTTGCGGCGCCCACTGCCCGGGCGGGGCGGTGGGGACGCCGTCCTCCTTCCTCGTGTGTACGGTGCGTGGGTCCGGCCGGTGTGCCGGGCAGTGCGGGGTGGTGTCAGCGGCCCGCGGCCAGCCGCTCCAGTCGCCCCACCAGGGCGTGCGGGCTGGGCATGGCGGTGGCCTCGTCCCGCAGCCGTCGTGCGGCGGCCGCGAACGACGGTTCCTCCAGGAGCATGCGGGTGTGGACGAGGACCTGTCCGGGGTCGACGTCGCTGTGGTGTACGAGGATCCCGGCTCCGGCCTTCTCCAGTGAGCGGCCGCGCAGTTCCTGGTCGGCGACGTTGGTGGACAGGGCGAGCTGGGGGACACCGTTGACGAGGGCGGTGGAGAAGGAGCCCCAGCCACCGTGGTGGACGACGGCGGCGCAGCTGGGCAGCAGGGTGTTCAGCGCGATTCCGCTGACGGCGCGCACGTTGGGGGGCAGCTCTCCGAGCTGTTCGGCCTGTTCGGGCATGAGCGCGGCGACGACGTCGACGTCCAGTGCGCCGAGGGCGGTGAGGATGTCGTCCAGGGGGACGTAGTCGCCGCCGTATGCCTCGGTGTTGGTGCGGCCGAGCGTGACACAGACCCGGGGTTGTCGGGGTTTCTCTCGCAGCCAGTCCCACTGCACGGCGGCGCCGTTGTACGGGACGTACCGCATCGACAGCTGCTCCAGGTCGCTGGGCGGGCGCAGGCTCGGGGGCAGGGTGTCGATCGTGAACTGGCCGTTCAGGAGCTCTTCGTCGCAGGACACGCCGTAGGGGGCGGCCCGTTTGTCGATCCACTCGGCGAGCGGGTCGGTGCGTTCGGCCTCGGGGACGTCCCGGGCGAGTTCCACGAAGGTGCGTCTGGCCTGCCCGTAGACGTCGGCGCACCACAGCAGGCGGGCCTGGGCCGCTCCGCAGGCGCGCGCGGCGACCGCACCGGCGTAGGCGATGGGGTCACGGATGACGAGGTCGGGCCGCCAGTCCCGGGCGAGGGCCACCATGTCGTCCATGACGGGGTCGTTGTAGCGGGCGAAGCCCCAGGGCACGCTGATCTCGTAGCGGGCCCGCAGGTCGGCCCAGTCGACCTGGCCGCGGCCGAGGCGGCTCCAGTTGGCGACCTCGTTGTCCTGGGAGTCGCGGGAGCCCGCCATGTCCGTGTGCAGGGTGTGGTCGTTGCCGACGGGGGCGGCGACCAGACCGGCCGCGGTGGCCACGGGGGTCAGGGACGGGGAGTTGGCCATCAGCACGTCGTGCCCGGCCGTCACGAGGGCCCAGGCCAGCGGCACCATGGTGTAGAGGTGCGACTTCTCCGACAGGCCGGCGAACAGAACGCGCATGGCATCCTCTCGTTCCTGGAAGGTTTGCGGCCGGGCCGCCGGACGGGCCTCGGGGCCTCTAGTGCTGCCGGAGGGTGATGGCACCCAGCGGGCAGGCCTCGTGGGCTTCGCGGATCGCCTCGTGGTGCTCGTCCCCCGGCCGTTCGACCAGGAGCAGGGCGCGGCCGTCGGTCTCGTCCTGGTCGAAGACCTCGGGTGCGATCAGCACGCACTGGCCCGCTCCCATGCACTTGTCCTGGTCGATCGCGATGTCCATGCCGGCCTTCCGCGTCTTGGGCGCTGTGGGCGCCCCGCTGCCCGGGGCGTGCCCATCTTGGGCCGGGTGACGGCCCGTTGCCGCCCAGGACGGCCACTGTCTGGGGTTTCCTCCAGAGATTCCGGCGTGTTGGAGGCCCGGCGCGTGGGTCCGGGTGGGTGGTACTCGGTGAATCCCTAGACAGTGGCGTCGTTCCTGGCTCCCTGTGCGCGTCCCGTGCTGGAGTGGCGCGAGAGCCGGGCCCCGCCGCGGGCCGCGGCCGCGCGACAGGCCGGGGCCGTACGAGAGGGGATCACTGGTGGCGGACGAAGGTACCTCGAGCAGTCCCGGCAAGCCCCCCACGGTCGAGCCGGACGGCGGGGCGACGCTGCTCGCCTGGCTCGCGCGGATGCGGGAGGAGTGCCCGGTCTGGCGGGACGGGGCGGGGAACGTGCACGTCTTCCGGTACGAGGACGTCCAGCGCGTCCTCGCCGACCCGGCGACCTTCTCCTCGGACACCGTCGGCCGGCTGTCGGGCGGTGCCAAGAAGGCTCCGCGCGGCACCCTGCTGCTGCTGGACCCGCCGCTGCACGGCAAGATGCGCCGCCTGGTCAGCCGCGCCTTCACACCAGGTCTGATCAGCGGTCTCGAACCGTGGATCACGACTCTGACCGCCGAACTGCTGGACGCGGTCGAGGCGGACCGCTTCGACCTGGTGGACACGCTCGCCAACCCGCTGCCGGTGACCGTCATCGCGCGGATGCTCGGCGTGCCGGAGGCGGACCGGGACCTGTTCCAGGGATGGGCGGACCAGTTGCTGTCGACGGACCCGGAGGACCCCGACAGCGTGCGGCGCATGGAGGAGACCGGCGTCACCATCTCGGCGTACCTGCGGGGTTTCATCGACGACCGGCGCGGCCGTCCGCAGGACGACCTGCTGGGCACCCTGGTACGCGCGGAACTCGACGGCGAGCGCCTCGACGACGAGGACATCTCCAGTTTCGCCACCCTGCTGCTGCTCGCCGGACACATCACCACCTCGGTGCTGCTGGGCAACACGCTGATGTGCCTGGACCGGGACCCGGAATGGTTCGAACGGATCCGCGAGGACCGGTCGCTGGTGCCCGCGGTGATCGAGGAGACGCTGCGGCTGCGTCCGCCGTTCACCCGGATCGAGCGGGTCACCACGGCCGGGACCGAACTCGCCGGAACGGGCATCGCCCCCGGCACCCTCGTGCACCTGTGGCTGCTGTCGGCCAACCTCGACGACCGGGTCTTCGAGGACGCGGCCGTCTTCCGCCCGGAACGTGCCAACTCCCGTCAGGCGGCCTTCGGTCACGGCATCCACTACTGCATCGGGGCGCCGCTGGCGCGTCTCGAGGGACGGGTCGCCCTGAACGCGCTCCTCGACCGGTTCGCCCGGATCGAGGTCGACCCGGATGCCCGGCTGGTCTACCACGGCACCAACGTCTTCGGCGCGCGGCACCTGCCACTGGTCGTCAAGCGTGCCTGACCCCACGACAGCCCTCGCCCCACGACATCCACGGCGCAGCCGGCACACCAACGGAGTGACCATGAAGACCAGGCCCGACGCACCCGTGATCCCGACGGACCGCGGCAGGTGCCCCTTCGACCCGCCGGCGGCCTACGCCCGGCTGCGCGAGGAGGCACCGGTCAGCCCCATCACCTTCCAGGTGTTCCCGAAGGACCCGTCCGGCTGGCTGATCACCCGGCACGACCTGGTGCGCCAGATCCTGGCCGACAACCGGTTCAGCCACCGCAACGAGCTGCTGGCCCATGTGGTCGCGCCGCCGTTCCCGATGACCGAGTACGCCCCCCAGCCGTCCGCGCCGGGCTCGTTCGCGAAGACCGACGCGCCCGAGCACTCCAAGTACCGCCGGCTGCTGGCCGGTCACTTCACCGTGCGCCGCATCCAGCAGTTCGAGCCGGAGCTGGTCCGCATCGTCGACGAGACCCTCGACGAGATGGCGGCGGGCGGCTCGCCGGCCGACCTGCTGACGGCGTTCGCGGAGGTCATCAGCGTCCGCTCGGTGTGCTCCCTGATGGGGGTCTCCGCCGAGCTGATGGAGGTCATCTCCGAGCACTTCTCGGCGATGATGACCCTGACGTACACGCTGGAGGAGTTCATCGACCACATCGAGTCGATGGACGCGGCGCTGCGGCCCATGGTCCGGGAGCGGCTGGCGAAGCCGGGTGACGACTTCTTCGGGCAGTTGGCGGCCAGCGGAGAGCTGACCGAGGAGGAGATGGTCAACCTCGCGGTCCTCACCCTGGGCGGCTCCCTCGACACGACGCCCAACATGCTGGCCCTGAGCACGTTCGCGCTGCTGGAGCAGCCGGAGCAGCTGGCCCTGCTGCGCAGCCGCCCGGAGCTGTACGAGACCGGCGCCGTCGACGAGCTGATGCGGTACCTGACCATCTCCCAGCTGGGCTCGAGCCGGTGCGCGCTGGAGGACGTGGAGATCGAGGGGGTGACCGTCAAGGCCGGGCAGACCGTCGTCCTGTCGCTGCCGGCCGCCAACCGCGACCCCGCGGTCTTCGACGACCCCGACACCCTCGACGTCACCCGCGTCCCGCGCAAGCACCTGGCGCTCGGCTTCGGCGCCCACCAGTGCCTGGGGCAGCATCTCGCCCGCGCCACCCTCAGGATCGCCCTGCGCTCGCTGTTCGAGCGGTTCCCGAAGCTGCGCCTGGCGACGCCCGCGGAGGAGGTGCCCCTGCGCGACCGTGCCGTGCACTACGGGGTCGACCGTCTGCTCGTCGCCTGGGACTGAACGGCCGCGAGGAGGACGACCGTGACGAAGACCGTGACCAAGCCCGGGACGACGGCCGAGACGCCGTTCCGCCGCGCCGTGGAGAGCCGCGAGGAGCGGTCATTCCTGGTCCGCGCCGGCCGGGCGGACCACACCCGGGTCCGGCTCAGCGGCTACGACCTGCTGACCGGCCCCTGGTACACGCCCCTGACCTTCTTCTACCGGCAGACACTCGACGGCGCGGAGCTCCGCGCGTCCCTGGCGCGCACGCTGCGCCACTACCCGCCGCTCGCCGGCCGGCTCACCCGGGACCGGTCGGGCGGACTGAGCGTGCTCTGCAACGACGCCGGGGTCCGTTTCACCGAGGCGGTGTCCGCCGAGCCCATGCGGGAGTACGGGCCCGGTCTGCGCACCGAGCCGGTGATCGGCAACCTGCTGCGCGAGGTGAGCGCCTTCCGGGTGGTCGACCGTGACACACCGCTGCTGAAGGTCCGGCTGACCCAGATGCGCGGCGGCGGCTCGATCCTCGGCGTGATGATCAACCACAGTCTCGCGGACGGCGGGAACACCGTGGCGTTCCTGGAGAACTGGTCGCGCGAGCACCGCGGCCTGTCCTACCCGGAGCCGTCCCACGACCGTGGCGCCCTCGACGCGCTGGGCCGGAAGTCGGCGGACCCCGTGACGGTGGCCTCGCGCGCGTTCATCGGTGTCTCCCGGCTGCGGCTGCTGACCACGAACATCAAGGCCGGTCTGCACAAACTGGCGACCGTGGCCACCCGTTTCGAGGCCGCGGAACTCGCCGCCATGAAACGGGCCGCGCTGGACCAGCTGGCCGGCGACGGCTCCTGGGTGTCCACCAACGACGTACTGACGGCGCACCTCTGGCAGGTGTTCGGCGAACTGCGCGACCGGTCCGACGACGCCGCCGAGTGGCTCGGGATGATCGTCGGCGCGCAGTCCCGGCTCGGTGCCGAGCTGCCCGCCGGGTACTGGGGCAACTGCGTCAGCAACAGCTGGACCGGGACGACGACGGCCCGACTGCGCACCCGCCCGCTCGGCCGGGTCGCCCAGGACGTCCGGGCCTGTCTGGACGCCAACACGGCCGACAAGCTCCGCGACGAGATCGCCTTCCTCGGCTCCTACCGCAGGGCGGGCGTGTCACGGCACGTCATGTCGGTGCGGGCCCCGGACGTCTCCGACACGGCCCTGACCGTCAACAACTGGTCGCAGTTCCCGCTGTACGACATCGACCTGGGTGCCGGGAAGCCGTTCTGGTACGAGTTCCCCGACCTCCCGGTGCCGACGGTGCACATCGCGCCGACGCCCACCGGGGACGGGGGGCGGGACGTGTACCTGTGCCTGCAGCGGGAGCACGCGGCCATGGTGCGCGAGCCGCACTGGCTGGAGCGCCTCCACGCCTACGGGAAGCTCCCGGAGGGCGCCGTGCCGGGAGCCGTGCCCGCAGTGGAGTGAGTGGGGCGGGTTCCCGCGAGGGGGGCCGGGAACGGTGGTGACACCGTTCCCGGCCCCCCTCGCGTCATGACTCGTCCAGTTGCCGGCTGATGAAGTCGAACAGCTCCTCGTCGGTGGCGTCGTCCAGCTGGTCCGCCACGGACTCGGCCGCCGGCAGCTCGTCCGTACCGGGCTCGGTGTCCTCCAGCTCCGCGAGGAGCGTCCGCAGCCGCGCCTTGAGCAGGGCCCGGACGTCATGCCCGGGCCCGGACGTCATGATCCTCGCCACCGTGCTCTCGACCTCCGCCAGCAGTACGGCGGCGCTGCCCTGCCCGTCCCCGAAGAGCTCACCGGCCAGGTGGCGGGCGAGATCGGCGGGCGTGGGGTGGTCGAACACGAGGGTGGTCGGCAGCCGCAGCCCGGTGTCCTGGTTGAGCTGGTCGCGCAGTTCGACCGCGGTCAGGGAGTCGAAGCCCATCTCACGGAAGGCTCTGGTGGGCTCGACGCCCGACACCCCGGTGAAGCCGAGGGCCGTGGCGGCGACGCTCCGCACATGGTCCTGGAGCATGTGGACGCGCGCGTCGGCGGGCGCCGCGGTCAGTTTCTCCACCAGAGGATGGAAGCCGTCCGTTCCGGCCGTGGGGTCCGGCGTGGTGTCCGCCGTGAGGTCCGCCGCCTCCGGGAGGCCGGACAGCAGCGGGCTGGGACGGCGGCTGGTGAAGGTGGGCAGGAACCTCTCCCAGTCGACGTCGGCCACCACCACCGTGCCGTCCCCGACATCCAGGGCACGGCCCAGCCCGGCCAGCGCCCGGTCCGGATCCATCACCCGCAGGCCCCGGCGACCCAGCTCGACCGCGCCCTCGTCGGACACCATGCCTCCGCCGCCCCAGGGGCCCCAGGCGACGGCGGTTCCGGTGAGCCCCTGGGCGCGGCGGCGTTCGACGAGGGCGTCGAGGTGGGCGTTGGCCGCCGCGTAGGCCGCCTGGCCGCCGCTGCCCCACACCCCCGCGATCGAGGAGAACACCACGAACGCCGACAGGTGCATCTCCCGGGTCAGCGTGTCGAGGTGATCGGCCGCCACGGCCTTGGCGCGCAGCACGGCGGCCGTGCGCTCGGGGGTCGTCGCGTCGATCACGTCGTCGTCCAGGACACCCGCCGCGTGGAAGACCGCGTCGACCGGGTGCTTGTGCAGGAGCCGGGCGACCGCGTCGCCGTCGGCCATGTCGCAGGCCTCGACGACGGCTTGTGCGCCGAGTTCCTCGAGTTCGCGGCTCAGCTCGGCGGCGCCCGGCGCGTCCGGGCCACGGCGGCTGGTGAGGACCAGTTCCCGAGCGCCCCGCCCGACCAGCCAGCGCGCCAGGTGCGCGCCGAGCGCCCCGGTACCGCCCGTCACCAGCACCCGGCCCGGCGCCTGCCAGGCATCGGCCGACAGCGCCGACGGGCCTCCGGGCACGGGAGCGTGCGAGAGACGGCGGGCGAAGGACCCGGATTCGCGTACCGCGACCTGGTCCTCGTCCGAGGCCAACACGGACACGAGGCTCGCGAGGACAGTCCGGTCCACGCGGCTGGGCAGGTCGACGAGACCGCCCCAGCGGTCGGGGTGTTCCAGGGCCGCGACCCGGCCGAAGCCCCAGAGGGCCGCCTGCGCGGGTTCGAGAGCTTCGCCGGTGTCGTGTCCTGCGGTGACGGCTGCGGTGGTGAGCAGCCACAGGGGTGCGGTGAGGTCGGCGTCGCCCAGTGCCTGTACGAGGGTCAGGGCGTCCGCCGTGCTCTGCGGGCGGGCCAGGACACCGGTGAGGGGATCGCCTTCCGCTGCGGCGGCGGTGAGGAACTGTGCCAGCTCGGCGCGGCCGGCCTGGGGATCGTAGGTCAGCTGCTCGATACCGGGCAGGAGCTCACCGATGCCGTCGAGCGGGCGGGCATCGGAGGGCTGGAGGAGCAGCCAGCGGCCGGTGTCCGTGACGGGGGGCGGTACGGTGGCGGGCTGCCAGTCGATGCGGTAGCGCCAACCGTCGACACGAGAGCGCTCTGCCGCGCCCCGACGCCAGGCGGACAACGCCGGCACGACGGCGTCGAGTTCCTGCTCGCCGACGCCCAGGACCTCGGCGAGGCCCTGCGCGTCACCGCGCTCCACCGCCTGCCAGAAGTCCGCGTCCAGTGGATCGGCCGAGGCGGCGACAGTGGCCGACTGCGCGGGCTCGGGCCAGAACCGCTCGCGCTGGAAGGCGTACGTCGGCAGCTCGACCGGCCGCGCACCCGAACCCGCCAGCAGGGCCGGCCAGTCGACACCCACCCCGTGCACGAACGCCTTCGACAGCGCGGCCATCGCGGTGTCCGGCTCGGGACGGTCCTTGCGGAGGATCGATGTGAAGAGCAGCTCGCTGTCATCCGTGACGCAGGACTGGGCCAGCGCGGTGAGGGTGCCGTCCGGGCCGATCTCCACGAACCGCGTGACCCCTTGCTCTTCCAGCGTGTGCACGCCGTCGGCGAACCGGACCGCCTCCCGGACATGACGCACCCAGTACTCCGCCGACTCCAACTCACCCGCGCCCGCCAGCTGTCCGGTCACGTTCGACACGACCGGGATGCGCGGCGCCGAGTAGGTCACGCTGTCCGCCACCGCACGGAAGTCGGCCAGCATCGGCTCCATCAGCGGGGAGTGGAAGGCGTGGGAGACGCGGAGGCGGGACGTACGACGGCCCAAGGCCGCGACTTCTTCCGCGACCGCCGAGACCTCCGCCTCGGCACCCGAGACCACCACCGACTGCGGCCCGTTCACCGCAGCGACCGACACCTCACCTGTCAGCAGCGGGACGACCTCCTCCTCGGAAGCCTCCACCGCGAACATCGCACCACCCGCAGGCAGTTCCTGCATCAGCCGGCCCCGCGCCACCACCAGACGGCACGCATCCTCCAGCGACAGCACCCCGGCCACATGCGCAGCCGCCACCTCACCTATGGAATGCCCGACGACGTAGTCCGGGGACAGGCCCCAGGACTCCACCAGCCGGAACAACGCCACCTCAACGGCGAACAACGCCGGCTGCGTCCACCCCGTCCGGTTCAGCAACTCCGCATCCGCCCCGAACACCACCCCACGCAGGTCACCCTCCAGATGCACGCACACCGCGTCGAAGGCCTCCGCGAACACCGGGAAGGCGTCATACAACTCCCGCCCCATGCCAAGCCGTTGAGCGCCCTGTCCGGAGAAGAGGAAGGCCGCCTTGCCCTCGGACAGAACTCCCTGGACCGCACCCGGCAGTCTCTCGCCACGGGCGACGGCCGAAAGTCCCGCGAGCAGTTCCTCCCGGTCGGCGCCACGGACCACCGCACGGTTCTCGAACGCCGACCGTGTCCCGGCAAGCGACAGCGCCACATCGGCGGGGTCGAGGTCGGGGCGCGCCTCGACATGCGCGAGCAGCCGCTGTGCCTGAGCCCGCAGAGCCTCACTACCCTGCCCGGAAACGACCCAGGGGATGACCGGCAGCGGCCGGGTGACCTCGGTGGCTTCCTCCTCCACCGGCTCGGGCGCCTGCTCCAGGACCACATGCGCGTTCGTGCCGCTCAACCCGAACGAGGACACACCCGCCCGGCGAGGACGCGCCACCTCGGGCCACTCCACCGGCTCCGCCAGCAGACGTACCTCACCCGCCGACCAGTCCACGTGCGACGACGGCTCATCCACATGCAGGGTGGCGGGCAGTACGCCGTGCCGCAGCGCCTCCACCATCTTGATCACACCCGCGACACCCGCCGCCGCCTGCGTGTGACCCAGGTTCGACTTCACCGAGCCGAGCCACAGCGGGCGGCCGGCGTCACGCCCCTGCCCATACGTGGCGATCAGCGCCTGCGCCTCGATCGGATCACCCAGCGCGGTCCCCGTGCCGTGCGCCTCCACCGCGTCCACATCCGCCGGCGACAGGCCGGCACTGGCCAGCGCCGCCCGGATCACCCGCTGCTGAGAAGGACCGTTCGGAGCCGTCAGACCGTTGGAGGCACCGTCCTGATTGACCGCCGAACCCCGCACGACAGCGAGCACCGGGTGGCCGTTGGCCCGGGCGTCGGACAGCCGCTCCACCAGCAGCACCCCGACACCCTCACCCCACCCCGTCCCGTCCGCACCCTCCGCGAACGCCTTGCACCGGCCGTCCCCCGCCAGCCCACCCTGACGGCTGAACTCCACAAACGCCCCCGGCGTCGACATCACCGTCACACCACCGGCCAAGGCAAGATCACACTCGCCAGAACGCAGCGACTGCGCGGCCAGATGAAGAGCGACCAATGACGACGAGCACGCGGTGTCGACAGTGACCGCCGGACCCTCCAGGCCCAGCACATACGACACCCGCCCCGAGAACACACTCGCCGCGTTCCCCGTGCCCACGTAACCGCCGAAGTCACCCTCCGACACCGAAAGCAACGCCGGATAGTCCTGGCCGTTGGTCCCCGCGAACACCCCCGTCCGCGAACCCCGCAACGACCGGGGATCGATCCCCGCCCGCTCCACCGCCTCCCACGAGGTCTCCAGCAACACCCGCTGCTGCGGATCCATCGCCAACGCCTCACGCGGCGAAACACCGAAGAACCCCGCATCGAACGCACCCACATCACGCAGGAAACCGCCTCGACGCGTGTACGCCGTGCCCTGACGCCCGGATGCGGCATCCAGACCGTAGAACGGGTCGAGCCCCTCCCAGCCTCGGTCGGTGGGGAAGTCGACGATCCCGTCACGCCCCTGCGACAGCAGCTCCCACAACGCCTCCGGGGAATCCACCCCACCCGGGAAACGGCACGCCATCCCCACGATCACCACCGGATCGTCGGACACCCCCGCCACAGCCCCCGAGAACGACACCCCCGACGCCTGCGCGTCCGCCGCACCACCACCCAACTCGCCGTACAAGAACTCCGCCAGAGCCACCGGAGTCGGATAGTCGAACACCACCGTCGCCGGCAGCCTCACCCCGCACTCCGCCCCCAGCACGTTCCGCAACTCCACCGCGATCAGCGAATCCACACCCAGATCACGGAACGCCCGATCCGCCGGAACCGCCTCCGGACCCCCATGACCCAGCACAGCCGCCGCCCGCGCCCGGACCAGCTCCAGGGCGGCCCGGACGCCCGCTTCGTGGGGCAGGGAGCCTATGCGGGAGCCGGTGTCGTCAGTGCGGCTCGCCGACGACACCGGGCCGGCGGGCAGGGAGCTGGCGGCCTCCGGCAGATCCCGCAGGAGTGCGCTCGGCCGGACCGCCGTGAAGGCGGGGGCGAACCGGGTCCAGTCGATGTCGGCCACGAACTCGCCGGTCACGCCCGCGTCCAGGGCGGTGCCGAGGGCGGCCACGGCCAGATCCGGGTCCAGCGACGCCACGGCGCCCCTGCCGCGCCGCCGGCCGCCCGGGCTCTCGGTGGCCATGCCGGCGCCGGCCCACGGGCCCCAGGCCACGGAGGTGGCGGGCAGCCCCTGGGCGCGGCGACGCTCGGCGAGCGCGTCCAGCACGGCGTTGGCGGCGGCGTAGGCGCCCTGTCCGGCGTTGCCCAGGACACCGGCGAGGGAGGAGAAGAGGACGAAGGCTGACAACTCACGGTCTCGGGTCAGTGCGTCGAGGTGCAGGGCGGCCTCGGCCTTGGCCCGCATGACGTGTCCGATGCGCTGGGGGTCGGTCCCGCCCAGGACGGCGTCGTCGAGTACGCCCGCGGTGTGGAACACGGCGTCCACGGGGTGCCGTGCGAGGAGTCCGGCCACCTCCTCCCTGACGGACACGTCGACGGCGGCGATCGTGACGCGGGCGCCCAGCGCCCGGAGTTCCGCTTCGAGTTCCGCGGCGCCGGGTGCCTGCGGGCCACGCCTGCTCACCAGGACGACGTTCTCGGCACCCCGCTCGACCACCCAGCGGGCGACCCGGGCTCCGATGGCCCCCGTACCGCCGGTGATCAGGACGCTGCCGCGCGGCTGCCACGCTTCTGGCGGCGTCGGCCGGGGCCGCGACAGCCTGCGGCCGAAGACACCGGAGCCGCGTACCGCCACCTGGTCCTCGCCGGACTCGCCGGGCAGCGCCGTGAGGAGGGCGGCGAGCCGGTCGACCGCCCGTCGGTCGAGTTCGTCCGGCAGGTCGACGAGTCCGCCCCAGAGATCGGGGTGTTCCAGCGCCGCCACCCGGCCCAGGCCCCATACGGCGGCCTGCTCGGGCGCCGTGAGCGTGTCGGAACGGCCGACGGAGACGGCGCCGCGCGTCAGTGTCCACACCGGACCGGGCAGCCCGGTGTCGGTGAGCGCCTGGACCAGCGTGGCCGTCGTCGCCGCCACCCCGGCCTGGTCCGCTGCCAACGGGAGCAGGGACAGCACGGCCGTGACGGGACCGCACTCGTCCGCCGCGTCCTTGAGCCGGGCGGCCAGCACGGCGCGGTCCGCCTCGGAGCCGGAGAGCGCGGCCTCGACCTGCAGCAGGTCGAACCCGTGCGCCCGGAGCCCTTCGAGTACGGCGCGGATCGTGGCGTCGGCCCGCTCGTCGCGCGCCTGCGGGAGGACCACCAGCCGACGGCCCTGAGCCGGTGCGTCCGGGGCAGCGGTGAGCTGGGTCAGAGGTTTCCAGGTGACGCCGTACCGCCAGGAGTCGGTGACATGCCGGTCGCTGCGTTTCCGGTACCAGCGCGAGAGCGCCGGTACGACCGCGTCCAGGGCCTCGAAAGCCACGTCGAGGTCTTCAACGAGGGTGTCGATGTCCTGTCGCTCGACCGCTTCCCAGAACTCCGTGTCGACGACGGCGGAGGCGTGCGCCGCGTCGGTGCCGGACTTCGGCCCCTGTGCGGACGGGTCGAGCCAGTAGCGCTCGCGTTGGAAGGCGTACGTCGGGAGTTCCACGGCCTGGGCGGTGTCGGCACCGGCGAGGAGCGCCCGCCAGTCGACCGGCGCACCGTCCGCGTGCAGCCGGGCCAGCCCGCGCAGTACGGAGGACGGTTCGGAACCGTCCTTGCGCAGAAGCGATGCGAAGAGCGCCTCGTCGCCGCCCGTGACGCAGGACTGGGCCAGGGCGGTGAGGGTGCCGTCCGGGCCGATCTCCAGGAAGCGGCGCACTCCGCGCTCCCGCAGCGTGTGCACGCCGTCGGCGAACCGGACCGCCTCCCGGACATGACGCACCCAGTACTCCGCCGACTCCAACTCACCCGCGCCCGCCAGCTGTCCGGTCACGTTCGACACCACCGGGATGCGCGGCGCCGCGTAGGTGACGCTGTCCGCCACCGCACGGAAGTCGGCCAGCATCGGCTCCATCAGCGGGGAGTGGAAGGCGTGGGAGACGCGGAGGCGGGACGTGCGACGGCCGGACGCGGACAGCTCCTCCGCGACCGCCGACACCGCCGCCTCGGCACCCGAGATCACCACGGACCGCGGCCCGTTCACCGCCGCGACCGACACCTCACCTGTCAGCAGCGGGACGACCTCCTCCTCGGAGGCCTCCACCGCGAACATCGCACCACCCGCAGGCAGTTCCTGCATCAGCCGGCCCCGCGCCGCCACCAGACGGCACGCATCCTCCAGGGACAGCACACCAGCCACATGCGCAGCCGCCACCTCACCTATGGAATGGCCGACGACGTAGTCCGGGGACAGGCCCCAGGACTCCACCAGCCGGAACAACGCCACCTCAACGGCGAACAACGCCGGCTGCGTCCACGCCGTCTGGTTCAGCAGCTCCGCATCCGTACCGAAGACCACCCCACGCAGGTCACCCTCCAGATGCGCGCACACCGCGTCGAAGGCCTCCGCGAACACCGGGAAGGTGTCATACAACTCCCGCCCCATCCCCAGCCGTTGAGCCCCCTGCCCCGAGAACAGGAACGCGACCTTGCCCTCACCACCCGCGGAACCCGTGACCGTGAACGGGTCCGGCTTCCCGTGGGCCAGCGCCTTCAGGCCGCGGGTCAACGCGTCGTGGTCGCCGCCGACGACGACGGCACGATGCTCGAACAGGGACCGCGCCGCCAGGGCATGAGCCACCGCGTGGTCGTCACCCGACCGACGAGTCTCCAGATGAGCGAGCAGCGCGCGTGCCTGGCCCCGAAGGGCCTCCGGAGTCCGCGCGGACAACAGCCACGGTACGACTCGCGGACCCCCCTCCGTTCGCGGTGCCGGATCGACGGGTGGCGCCTGCTCCACGATCACATGGGCGTTCGTACCGCTGACACCGAAAGCGGACACGCCAGCCCGCCGCGGCCTGCCCGGATCCGACCACTCCACCGACGACGTCAGCAGACGGACTTCGCCCGCCGACCAGTCCACCTGGGTCGAGGGCTGATCCACGTGCAGGGTGGCGGGCAGTACGCCGTGCCGTAGCGCCTCCACCATCTTGATCACACCCGCGACACCGGCGGCGGCCTGCGTGTGACCCAGGTTCGACTTCACCGAGCCGAGCCACAGCGGGCGGTCGGCGGGGCGGTCCTTCCCGTACGTGGCCAGCAGCGCCTGTGCTTCGATCGGATCACCCAGCGCGGTGCCCGTGCCGTGCGCCTCCACCGCGTCCACGTCCTGGGGCGACAGGCCGGCGTTGGCCAGGGCGGCCCGGATCACCCGCTGCTGCGAAGGACCGTTCGGAGCCGTCAGACCGTTGGAGGCGCCGTCCTGGTTGACCGCCGAACCCCGCACCACCGCCAGCACCCGATGGCCGTTGGCCCGGGCGTCGGACAGCCGCTCCACCAGCAGCACCCCGACACCCTCGCCCCACCCCGTCCCGTCCGCACCCTCCGCGAACGCCTTGCACCGGCCGTCGACGGCCAGCCCGCCCTGACGGTCGAACTCGGCGAACACGTCCGGGGTCGACATCACCGTCACCCCACCGGCCAACGCCAGATCGCACTCCCCCGCGCGCAGCGCCTGCACCGCCAGGTGCAACGCCACCAGCGAGGACGAGCAGGCGGTGTCGACGGTGACCGCAGGGCCTTCCAGGCCCAGTACGTACGACACCCGGCCGGAGACGACGCTCGCAGCGTTGCCGGTGAGCAGGTGGCCCTCGATGCCCTCGGGCAGGTCGCGGCCGGTCGTGGAGCCGTAGTTCTGGTTGCTGCACCCGACGAAGACGCCGGTGCGGCTGCCGCGTACGGCGTCGGCGGCGATGCCCGCGCGTTCCAGCGCCTCCCAGGAGGCTTCCAGGGTGAGCCGCTGCTGCGGGTCCATGGCGAGGGCCTCGCGGGGCGAGATGCCGAAGAAGCCGGCGTCGAACTCGGCGGCGGAGGTCACGAATCCGCCGCGCGGTGTCCTGGCGTCGGTGGTGGCTCCGGTCAGGTCCCAGCCGCGGTCCTGCGGGAACTCGGTCATCGCGTCCCGGCTCTCGGCCACCAGCCGCCACAGGTCGTCCGGTGAGTGGACGTCTCCCGGGTAGCGGCAGGCCATGCCGACGACGGCGACGGGTTCGGTCGCCGTGCGGGTGAGACGGTCGTTCTGCTTGCGCAGCCGCTCGTTCTCGAGCAGCGACGCACGCAGGGCCGCGACAACGCGTTCCTCGGAGGTGGGCATACTCAGCTCCACTGTTCTTGCTTCGGGCTTCGGCAGACGGGGAAGGGTGGGGCGGGCCGGACGGTCAGTGGGCCGAGTCGCCGAGGGCCAGTTGGACGAGGTCGTCGACGTCCATCGCGTGGATCGACTCGCTGTCCTCCGCCTCTGCCTCGGCCGCCGCGGTGTTCACGACGGCTTCCTCCGGTCCCGACGGCCGATCCGGCTCGGCGAGGGCCAGCAGCGCTGCCAGCAGGCCGCTCTCCTTCAACCGGGTCAGCGGGATGGCCGACAACTTCTCGCGCAGCGCGGCCTCCTCACCGGTGTACGCCGGGCCGGCCGGGAAGAGTTCGGCGCAGAGGTGATCGGCAAGGTGTGCGGGGGTCGGGTAGTCGTAGACGAGCGTGGTGGGCAGGCGCAGACCGGTGTCCTGGTTGAGCTGGTCGCGCAGTTCGACGGCGGTCAGGGAGTCGAAGCCGATGTCGCGGAACGCCTGGGCGGGTGCCACGGTCTCACCGCCCGCACGTCCGAGGACCGAGGCCGCACGGTCGCGTACGAGGTCGCGCAGCGCCAGTTTGCGGTCGGCCTCGGAGAGCGGGGAGAGCTGGTTCAGCAGGGCCGTGCCACTGGCCGTTGACGCCGTGCCGTCCGTTCCGGCCGGGGGGTCCGGCGTGGTGTCCGCCGTGAGGTCCGCCGCCTCCGGGAGGCCGGACAGCAGCGGGCTGGGACGGCGGCTGGTGAAGGTGGGCAGGAACCTCTCCCAGTCGACGTCGGCCACCACCACCGTGCCGTCCCCGACATCCAGGGCACGGCCCAGCCCGGCCAGCGCCCGGTCCGGATCCATCACCCGCAGGCCCCGGCGACCCAGTTCGACGGCTCCTTCCTCCGTCACCATGCCGCCACGCCCCCACGGGCCCCAGGCGACCGCGGTTCCGGCGAGACCTCGGGCGCGGCGGCGTTCGACGAGGGCGTCGAGGTGGGCGTTGGCCGCCGCGTACGCCGCTTGACCGCCGCTGCCCCACACCCCGGCGATGGAGGAGAACACCACGAATGCCGACAGGTTCCTGTCTCCCAGAAGATCGTCCAGATGGGCCGCGCCGGCGGACTTCGCGCCCCATACGTCCGCGAGGTGCCGGTCGTCGATCTCGTCGAGCGGCGCGGCGTCGCCCAGGCCCGCCGCGTGGAACACCGCGTCGACCGGGTGCCGCCGCAGGAGCCCTTCGACCGCCGCGCGATCCGCCATGTCGCAAACCTCCACCGTGACCTGGGCGCCCAGGTCGCTCAGCTCCTGCGCCAGTTCGGCCGCGCCCGGCGCGTGCGGCCCGCGCCGGCTGGTGAGGACCAGGTCCCGCGCGCCCCGCCCGACCAGCCAGCGCGCGAGGCGCCCACCGAGGGCGCCCGTTCCACCGGTCACCAGGACCCGGCCTCGTGGGGTCCAGGGCGCGGCCGGGGCCGAGGCGGACGGGGCCTGGGACAGACGGCGGACGAGCAGTCCGGGCCCGCGCACGGCGACCTGGTCCTCGCCGGACAGGACAGCGGACGCGATCCCGGCGACACCGTCCCGGTCGACCGGGCCGGCCGGAAGGTCCACGAGACCGCCCCAGCGGTCGGGGTGTTCCAGCGCGGCGACACGTCCCAGGCCCCATACCGCGGCCTGGGACGGATCCGCCGGCCCCTCGGCCGACCCACCGGTCGACACGGCTTGCTGCGTCACCACCCACAGCGGAGCCGAGAGCCCCGCGTCACCCAGCGCCTGCACGAGCGCCGCCGTCGCGCCCGCGCCCCCGGTGGGCGCGAGGCACGACAGTACGCCCGCGACGAGCCCGCACTCACCGGCCTGCGTCAGGATCCGCCCCAGCGCGGCACGGTCCGTCGCCTCCGCGGGGCAGGTGAACCGGTCGATCCCCGGAACGAACTCCTCGATACCCGCCAGTTCGTCGTCGGAGGGCTGGAGCAGGATCCAGCGGCCCGGTACCGGCGCGGGAGGGGGCGGCACGGACATCGGCTCCCAGTCGACGCGGTAGCGCCAGCCGTCCACCCCTATCCGCTCGGCCACGCCCCGCGCGGGCTCGGGCCAGAACCGCTCGCGCTGGAAGGCGTACGTCGGCAGCTCGACCGGCCGCGCACCCGAACCCGCCAGCAGCGCCGGCCAGTCGACACTCACCCCGTGCACGAACGCCTTCGACAGCGCGGCCATCGCGGTGTCCGGCTCGGGACGGTCCTTGCGGAGGATCGACGTGAAGAGCAGCTCGCTGTCATCCGGGACGCAGGACTGGGCCAGGGCGGTGAGCGTGCCGTCCGGGCCGATCTCCACGAACCGCGTGACACCTTGCTCTTCGAGCGTGTGCACGCCGTCGGCGAACCGGACCGCTTCGCGGACATGGCGCACCCAGTACTCGGCCGACTCCAACTCACCGGCGTCCGCGACCTGTCCGGTCACGTTCGACACGACCGGGATGCGCGGTGCCGCGTAGGTCACGCTGTCCGCCACCGCACGGAACTCCGCCAGCATCGGCTCCATCAACGGCGAGTGGAAGGCGTGCGAGACACGCAGACGGGACGTACGACGGCCGGACGCGGACAGCTCCGCCGCAACCGCCGACACCGCCGCCTCGGCACCCGAGACCACCACCGACCGCGGCCCGTTCACCGCGGCAACCGACACCCCGTCCACCAGCAGCGGCACGACCTCCTCCTCGGAAGCCTCCACCGCGAACATCGCCCCGCCCGCAGGCAGTTCCTGCATCAGCCGGCCCCGCGCCACCACCAGACGGCACGCATCCTCCAGGGACAGCACCCCGGCCACATGCGCAGCCGCCACCTCACCAATGGAATGGCCGACGACGAAGTCCGGACGCACCCCCCAGGACTCCACCAGCCGGAACAACGCCACCTCCACCGCGAACAACGCCGGCTGCGTCCACCCCGTCCGGTTCAGCAACTCCGCATCCGCGCCGAACACCACCCCACGCAGGTCACCCTCCAGATGCGCGCACACCGCGTCGAAGGCTTCCGCGAACACCGGGAAGACGTCATACAACTCCCGCCCCATGCCAAGCCGTTGAGCGCCCTGTCCGGAGAAGAGGAAGGCCGCCTTGCCGTCGGTCACAGCTCCCTGGACCGCACCCGGCAGTCTCTCGCCACGGGCGACGGCCGAAAGTCCCGCGAGCAGTTCCTCCCGGGAGGTGCCACGGACCACCGCACGGTTCTCGAACGCCGACCGGGTCCCGGCAAGCGACAGCGCCACATCGGCGGGGTCCAGTTCCGGACGGGCCTGCACGTGCGCCCACAGCCGTTCCGCCTGGGCACGCAGTCCGTCCCGGCCTCGGCCTGAGACGACCCAGGGGGTGACGGGCAGCAGTCGGAACGCCTCGGGAGCGGCTTCCTCCGCCACCGGGTCCGGCGCCTCCTCCAGCACCACATGCGCGTTCGTACCGCTGAACCCGAAGGCGGAGACGCCCGCCCGGCGAGGACGCGACACCTCCGGCCACTCCACCGGCTCCGCCAGCAGACGTACCTCACCCGCCGACCAGTCCACGTGCGACGACGGCTCATCCACGTGCAGGGTGGCGGGCAGTACGCCGTGCCGCAGCGCCTCCACCATCTTGATCACACCCGCGACACCGGCGGCGGCCTGCGTGTGACCCAGGTTCGACTTCACCGAGCCGAGCCACAGCGGGCGGCCGGCGGGGCGGTCCTGCCCGTAGGTGGCGAGTAGTGCCTGCGCCTCGATCGGGTCGCCCAGCGTGGTCCCCGTGCCGTGCGCCTCCACCGCGTCCACATCCGCCGGCGACAGGCCGGCACTGGCCAGCGCCGCCCGGATCACCCGCTGCTGCGAAGGACCGTTCGGAGCCGTCAGACCGTTGGAGGCACCGTCCTGATTGACCGCCGAACCCCGCACCACCGCCAGCACCCGATGGCCGTTGGCCCGGGCGTCGGACAGCCGCTCCACCAGCAGCACCCCGACACCCTCGCCCCATCCCGTCCCGTCCGCACCCTCCGCGAACGCCTTGCACCGGCCGTCGACGGCCAGCCCGCGCTGACGGCTGAACTCGACGAAGGCGGCCGGGGTCGACATGACGGTGACTCCGCCGACGAGGGCCATCGAGCACTCCCCCGCGGTAAGCGCGCGGATCGCCCAGTGCAGGGCGACCAGGGAAGCCGAGCAGGCGGTGTCGACGGTGACCGCAGGGCCTTCCAGGCCCAGTACGTACGACACCCGGCCGGAGACGACGCTCGCGGCGTTGCCGGTGCCGAGGTAGCCCTCGGTGTCGGCGTCCGCCGTGCTCAGCACGTGCGCGTAGTCCTGGCCGTTGGTGCCGGTGAAGACGCCGGTACGAGTCCCGCGCAGGGAGCGGGGGTCGATGCCCGCCCGCTCCACCGCCTCCCACGACGTCTCCAGCAGCAGGCGCTGCTGCGGATCCATCGCCAGGGCCTCGCGGGGGGAGATGCCGAAGAACTCCGCGTCGAACGATCCGGCGTCGTGCAGGAAACCGCCGCGACTGGTGTACGTCGTGCCCCGGCGCCGGGATTCGGGGTCCGGGTCGTGGAGGGCGGCCAGGTCCCAGCCGCGGTCGGTGGGGAAATCGGTGATGCCGTCGCCGCCCTTGATGAGCAGGTCCCACAGCTGCTCGGGGTTCTGGATCCCGCCGGGGAAGCGGCAGCCCATCCCGATGATCGCCACCGGGTCGTCGGCGAGGTCCGCCGGGGTGCCGGGGGCCGGCTGTCCGGGCCGGGCCGACGCCGTCGCGGTGGGGGCGAGGCCTGCCAGGAGGGCGTCGGCGAGGGCAGCCGGGGTGGGATGGTCGAAGATCAGCGTCGCCGGCAGGGTGAGGCCGGTCGCGCGGGTGAGGGCGTTGCGGAGTTCCAGGGCGGTGAGGGAGTCGAAGCCCAGCTCCACGAAGGGGCGGTCGGACCCGATCGACGCGTCGCCGCTGTGGCCGAGGACGCCCGCGGCCGTCGTACGGACCAGGGCCTGGACCGCTGTCCGCCGCTGTTCCTCGGGCAGCGCGGTGAGGGCGTCGGCCGGGGATGCCAGGGCACTTCCCGTCGCGGCGCCGGCGGCCCGCCGCAGCGGTGCGACGCCGGCCAGGGAGCGCAGGACCGGGGGCAGTTCGGCAGCGTTCCGGCGCAGCGCCGGCAGGTCGACGCGCAGGGGCAGCGGTGTGCCGGTGGGGTGGGACAGGCAGCGGTCGAAGAGGGCCAGGGCTTCCTCGGTGGGCAGGGCGCCGATGCCGCTGCGGCCGATCCGGTCGCGCCGGTTGGGGTTGAGGGTGCCGGTCATGCCGCTGTCCTCGGCCCACAGGCCCCAGCCGACGGCGAGCGCGGGGCGGCCACGGTGGCGGAGGTGTGCGGCGAAGGCGTCGAGGAAGGAGTTGGCGGCCGAGTAGTTGCCCTGGCCGGGGCCGCCGAGGGTGGCGGCGGCCGAGGAGAACAGGACGAAGGCCGACAGGTCCAGGTCCCGGGTCAGTTCGTGGAGGTTGACCGCGGCGTCCACCTTGGGGCGCAGCACGGTGTGCAGGCGTTGCGGGGTGAGGGAGGTGACGACACCGTCGTCCAGTACACCGGCCGCGTGCACGACGGCGCCCAGCGGGTGGGCCGGCGGAACGGCCGCGAGCAGTGCGGCCAGGGCGTCCCGGTCGGCGGCGTCGCAGGCGGCCACGGTGACCTCGGCGCCCGCCTCGGTCAGTTCGGCGGCCAGTGCGCGGGTGCCGGGGGCGTCCGTGCCCCTGCGTCCGGCGAGGAGCAGGTGCCGGACCCCGTGCCGGGTCACCAGGTGGCGGGCGGTTGCGGCGCCGACGCTGCCGGTTCCTCCGGTCACCAGGACCGTGCGCTCGGGGTCGAAGGCCGGTGCGTGCCCGGGCGGTGCGGCGTCGGGGGCGTCGGGGGCGTCGGTCCTGGTGAGGCGGGGCAACAGGACCCGGCCGGCCCGGACACTGACGTCGGGCTCGTCGTGGCGGAGGGCCTCGGCGACGTCCTGCGGGGCGGGCTCGGCCGTGTCGGTGTCCATGAGCAGGAAGCGCCCCGGGTTCTCCGACTGGGCGGAGCGTACGAGTCCGCGTACGGCCGCGGCGGGCAGGTCGGTGACCGTCTCGCCGTCCGCCGCGGCGACCGCGCCGGAGGTGAGCAGCAGCAGGCGGGAACCGGCGAGGCGGTCGTCCGTCAGCCAGCACCGCAGCAGGGTGAGCGCTTCGCCGGTGGCCGCGTGGACGGCTTCGGCGGTCGGCGTGCGGTCGTCCAGGGGGGTACGGAAGGGCAGGGCGACGACCTCGGGCAGGGCGTCGTCCGCGGCGGCGAGGACGTCGTCGAGGCCGGCGTGGAGGGCGAGTCGGGGGGCGGTGGGCAGGAGAGGTGCCCCGGCGTCGGTCCATGTGAGACGGAAGAGGTCGTCGCTCTCCGCGAGCGTCGAGGCGGTCGGTAGGTCCTCCGGGGTGAGGGTGCTCGCGGTCAGCTCCCGGGCGCTGAGGACGGGTGCGCCGGCGGTGTCGAAGAGGTCGAGGCCGACGGCGCCGTTCCGGTGGGGACGGATACGGATGCGCACGGACTCCGCGGCTGTGGCGTGCAGGGTGAGGCCGGACCAGGACAGGGTGTGGGGGGCGGTACGGCCGGTCGCGCAGAGGGCCTGCAGGGCGCCCTCGACGAGAGCGGGGTGCAGGGCGAAGCGGCCGGCCTCGGCGCGCTGCGACTCGGGCAGGACGGCTTCGGCGTACATCTCGTCGCCGAGCCGCCAGGCGGCCGTCAGGGTGCGCAGGGCGGCACCGGGGACGGTGTCGCGGTCCTCGAGGGTGCGGTACAGCTCGTCGACGTCGAGGACGGCGGCACCTGCGGGCGGCCACGCGCCGAGTGCCTCGGGCGGGCCTGCGGTCGCGTCCTCCGGCTGTCGGACGAGGACGCCTCGCGCGTGCCGCTGCCAGGGGTGGTCCCCGCCGTCGTCGGCGGTGCCGGCCGGGTCGACGGGTCGGGAGTACGCGGTGAACGTCCACCGGCCCTCCTCGTCGGTCCCCTCGACCACGGTCTGGATCTCGGTCTCACCGGTCCCGGTGAGCGTGAGGGGCGGCGCCACGGTGAGTTCGGCCAGGTGCGGGCTGCCGAGCCGGGCACCGGCGTGCAGTGCCAGGTCGGTGAAGACCCCGGCGGGCACGAGCGGCACGCCGAAAGCGGTGTGGCCCGCGAGCCACGGCTGGGTCCGCCCTGAGACACGGCCGGTGGAGACGACGGACGTCGACCCCGCGAGCGCGACCGTGGCACCCAGCAGCGGGTGGCCCGTCGTCCTGACGGTGCCCTGGGCCACCGGGTCCAGCCAGTAGCGGCGGCGCTGGAAGGCGTAGGTGGGCAGGGCCACCGGCGGGTGGTCGCCGCCCTGGATGACGGCCGGCCAGTCGACGGCGGTACCACGCGTGTGCAGGGCGGCGAGCGCGCCGAGTGCCGTGACCGGCTCGTCGCGGTCCTTGCGGAGGATCGACGTGAAGAGCAGCTCGCTGTCATCAGTGACGCAGGACTGGGCCAGCGCGGTGAGCGTGCCGTCCGGGCCGATCTCCACGAACCGGGTCACGCCCTGCTCTTCCAGCGTGTGCACACCGTCGGCGAACCGGACCGCCTCCCGGACATGACGCACCCAGTACTCCGCCGACTCCAACTCACCCGGCGCCGCGAGCTGTCCGGTCACGTTCGAGACCACCGGGATGCGCGGCGCCGCGTAGGTCACGCTGTCCGCCACCGCACGGAAGTCGGCCAGCATCGGCTCCATCAGGGGGGAGTGGAAGGCGTGCGAGACACGGAGGCGGGACGTGCGACGGCCGGACGCGGACAGCTCCTCCGCGACCGCCGACGCCGCCGCCTCGGCACCCGAGACCACCACCGACCGCGGACCGTTCACCGCCGCGACCGACACCCCGTCCACCAGCAGCGGCACGACCTCCTCCTCGGAAGCCTCCACCGCGAACATCGCCCCACCGGCAGGCAGTTCCTGCATCAGCCGGCCCCGCGCCGCCACCAGACGGCACGCATCCTCCAGGGACAGCACCCCGGCCACATGCGCAGCCGCCACCTCACCAATGGAATGGCCGACGACGAAGTCCGGACGCACCCCCCAGGACTCCACCAGCCGGAACAACGCCACCTCAACGGCGAACAACGCCGGCTGCGTCCACGCCGTCCGGTTCAGCAACTCCGCATCCGTACCGAAGACCACCCCACGCAGCCCGCCGTCCAGATGCGCGCACACCGCGTCGAAGGCCTCCGCGAACACCGGGAAGGAGTTATACAACTCCCGCCCCATGCCAAGCCGTTGGGATCCCTGACCGGAGAACAGGAACGCGACCTTGCCCCTGTCCCGGCGGGCCCTGCCCACCGTCACCTCCGACATGGAATCACCACCGGCCAGAGCCTTCAGCCCACGGACCAGAGCATCATGGTCGCCACCCACGACAACGGCTCGATGCTCGAACACCGACCGCGCAGTCACCAACGCATGAGCCACAGCGCGGTCATCGCCCGCCGGACCACTCTCCAGACAGGCGAGCAACGCACCCGCCTGAGCCCGCAACGCCTCCGGACTCTGCGCGGACAGCAGCCATGGCACAACCGGCAGATCCACACCCGCACCCACACCCGCGGCCGGTTCCGCGGGCGGTTCCGCGGGCGGCGCCTGCTCCACGATCACATGCGCGTTCGTACCGCTGACACCGAAAGCGGACACGCCCGCCCGCCGCGGCCTGCCCGGATCCGCCCACTCCACCGACGACGTCAGCAGACGGACGTTGCCCTCCGTCCAGTCGACGGTGGTGGACGGCCGGTCGACGTGCAGGGTGCGGGGCAGCCGCCGGTGGTGGAGGGCCTGCACCATCTTGATGACGCCGCCGACGCCCGCGGCTGCCTGGGTGTGGCCGATGTTCGACTTGAGCGAGCCGAGCCAGAGCGGGCGGTCGGCGGGCCGGTCCTGGCCGTAGGTGGCGAGGAGGGCCTGGGCCTCGATCGGGTCGCCGAGTCGGGTGCCGGTGCCGTGTCCCTCGACGGCGTCGACGTCGCCCGGCTGGAGGCCGGCCGCGGCGAGCGCGGCGCGGATGACCCGCTGCTGGGCGGGGCCGTTGGGTGCGGTCAGGCCGCTGCTGGCGCCGTCCTGGTTGACGGCCGAGCCGCGGATGACGGCGAGGACCTCGTGTCCGGCGCGCCGGGCGTCGGAGAGGCGTTCCAGGAGGAGCATGCCGACGCCCTCGCCCCAGCCGGTGCCGTCGGCGGCGTCCGCGTAGGACTTGCAGCGGCCGTCGGCGGACAGTCCGCGCTGGCGGCTGAACTCCAGGAAGGTGACCGGGGTGGACATGACGGCGACGCCGCCGGCCAGCGCGAGGTCGCACTCGCCCGAGCGCAGCGCCTGCACGGCCAGGTGCAGCGCCACCAGCGAGGACGAGCACGCGGTGTCCACCGTGATGGCCGGTCCTTCGAGGCCGAAGGTGTAGGCGACGCGGCCGGAGGCGATGCTGGCCGCGCTGCCGTTGCCGATGTATCCGTCGAGTCCCTCGGGTGGTTCGGGGAACCGTGAGCCGTAGTCGTTGTACATGACGCCGGCGAAGACGCCGGTCGCCGTGCCGCGCAGGTCGGCGGGGCGCAGTCCGGCGCGCTCCATGGCCTCCCAGGCGACCTCGAGGAGCAGGCGCTGCTGGGGGTCGGTGGCGAGGGCCTCGCGCGGTGACATGCCGAAGAAGTCGGCGTCGAAGTCGACGGCGTCGTACAGGAAGCCGCCGTCGCGGGTGTAGCAGGTGCCGGGGCGGTCGGGGTCGGGGTCGTAGAGGGCGTCCACGTCCCAGCCGCGGTCCTCGGGGAAGCCCGCGATGCCGTCGGTGCCGGTGTCGACGAGCGACCAGAGGTCCTCCGGGGTGCGGACGCCGCCCGGGTAGCGGCAGCTCATGGAGACGATGGCGATGGGTTCCGTGGCCTTCGACTCGACCTGGCGCAGGCGGTTGCGGGTGCGCTGGAGGTCTGCGGTGACGCGCTTCAGGAATTCGCGGAGCTCGCGAAGGCTGTCGTCGCTCACGGAGGGGTTCCCTTCGACGGCGGGCCCATGGTCTCGCCGGTGGTGGCACGGGCGGAGGCGGCCTCGGACGGGTGCGGACGGCCGGGGCCGATTATGCGGACGGTCATGAGCCCCCCGGACCTGCCCTGACCGGCTCTAAGAGAACCCCTAGAGCGTCGGCCGGCCCCTAGGGCCCGGCCGGGAGGTCGAGGGCGCTGTCGGGGACGGCGGGCAGCAGGCCGAGTGCGGCGCTGCGGCCGAGGAGTTCGCGTACGGCGGCGTAGCCCTCGTCGCCGAGTTCGGCGGTGAAGGAGTTGACGTACAGCTCGATGTGCTGGTCGACGACGTCGGTGGCCATCTCCTGGGCGTGCTGGAGGACGTACGTCCTGGAGGCCTCGGGGTTGCGCCAGGCGTACCGGACGGAGGCGCGGACGGCGTCGGTGAGTTCGGTGAGGCGTCGGCCGCCGAGGCTGCGGCCGGCGATGATGGCGCCGAGCGGGACGGGCAGCCCGGTCTGCTTCTCCCACTCCTCGCCGAGGTCGGTGACGCGGTGCAGGCCGTAGTCGTGGTAGGTGAAGCGGGCCTCGTGGATGACGAGGCCGGCGTCGACGCGGCCGTCGCGGACGGCGGGCATGATCTCGTGGAAGGGCAGGACCACGATGTCGCCGACACCACCGGGGACGGCGCGGTCGGCCCACAGGCGGAACAGCAGGTACGCCGTGGAGCTGGTGCTGGGCACGGCGACGCGGGCGCCGGCGAGGGTGTCGGCCGGGCCGGCCGCCCGGCGCAGGACGAGCGGTCCGCAGCCGCGGCCGACGGCGCCGCCGCACGGCAGCAGGGCGTAGTCGTCGAGGACGTGGGGCAGGACGGCGTAGGAGACCTTCAGGACGTCCAGCTCGTTCCGTTCGGCGAGGCCGTTCGTGACGTCGATGTCGGCGAGCCGCACGTCGGTCGCGGGCGCGTCCGGGACCAGGCCGTGGGTCAGGGCGTGGAAGACGAACGTGTCGTTCGGGCACGGGGAGTGCGCCAGGGTCAGTCGTGCTGTCATGCCACCCGCCTCATTCTCTGCCGTGTTCTGTGCCGTGGGTGCCGGCGCCGGCGCGCCCCCCTCTCCAGGAAACCGTCAGTGGGTGTGGGGTTTTCCCCAGACTGCCCTCCGCGAGTATGAGGGTGCCTCACCCGACGCGGCCGGATCCCCCGCATGAACGAGTCACGTGCCATGCCGCGTGCTCACACTCACTACGTGTGCCGCCAGGCACTGACCGAGGAGGTTCCCCGGTAATGGACGCTGGGCTCAAGCGTGAGCTGGAGGAGAAGGTCCTCTCCGGCGAGCGGCTGTCCCGTGAGGACGGCCTCGCGTTGTACGAGTCGGACGAGCTGGCCTGGCTCGGCGCGCTCGCACACCATGTGCGCACCGTCAAGAACGGTGATGTGGTCCACTTCAACGTCAACCGTCACCTCAACATGACGAACGTGTGCACCGCTTCGTGTGCGTACTGCTCCTTCCAGCGCAAGCCGGGCGAGATGGACGCGTACACGATGCGCATCGAGGAGGCGGTCCGCCTCGCCAAGGCGATGGAGAGCGAGCACCTGTCGGAGCTGCACATCGTCAACGGCCTGCACCCGACGCTGCCTTGGCGCTACTACCCGCGGTCGCTGCGGGAGCTGAAGAAGGCGCTGCCGAACGTGTCGATCAAGGCGTTCACGGCGACCGAGATCCACCACTTCGAGACGATCTCCGGGCTGTCCGCGTCGGAGGTCCTGGACGAGCTGATCGACGCGGGGCTGGAGTCGCTGACCGGTGGCGGCGCGGAGATCTTCGACTGGGAGGTCCGGCAGCACATCGTCGACCACCGCACCCACTGGGAGGACTGGTCGCGGATCCACCGGCTGGCGCACGAGAAGGGGCTGAAGACCCCGTGCACCATGCTGTACGGGCACATCGAGGAGCCCCGTCACCGCGTCGACCACGTGCTGCGGCTGCGTGAACTGCAGGACGAGACCGGCGGGTTCCAGGTGTTCATCCCGCTGCGCTACCAGCACGACTTCGTGGACATGAAGGACGGCAAGGTGCGCAACAAGCTCCAGGCGCGCACCACCATGGCGACCGGTGCCGAGGCGCTCAAGACCTTCGCGGTCTCGCGTCTGCTCTTCGACAACGTTCCGCACGTGAAGGTGTTCTGGGTGATGCACGGTCTGCACACCGCGCAGCTCGCCCTCCAGCACGGTGCCGACGACATGGACGGCTCGGTCGTCGAGTACAAGATCACGCACGACGCCGACGACTTCGGCACCCCGAACAAGCTGACCCGCGAGGATCTGCTCGACCTGATCCGGGACGCGGGTTTCCGCCCTGCCGAGCGCAACACCCGTTACGAGATCATCCGCGAGTACGAGGGCCCGGACCCGGCCCGCCGCGACGAGCCGCAGCCGATGCGCGTCTGACTCCGCGGTCCGCGCAGCCGGGCCCGATGGGCCTTCCTCCGCTCCTCACTCCCGTGCACCGCGGTGCACGCCCCACGACAGAATCGGCAGGCAGGTGGACATGTCCCAGCAGACGAGCGAAGAGCAGGCCTTCGAGGTCTGGATCGACCATGAGCTGTGCACCGGCGACGGTATCTGCGCCCAGTACGCGCCCGAGGTGTTCGAGCTGGACGTGGACGGCATCGCCTATGTGAAGGACGAGGACGACGAGCTGCTCCAGGCGCCCCGCGCGACCACGCGGGTGCCCCTGGATCTGCTGCGGGACGTCGCCGACTCGGCCAAGGAGTGCCCCGGTGAGTGCATTCACGTGCGCCGCGTCGAAGACGCCGTCGAGGTCTGGGGGCCGGACGCGCAGAACGACTGATCCGATCCCGCCGAACCTTTGGAAGGACATCCGCGTCCCATGAGTTCACGTCCCGCGGACGATCTGTGGATCCGCAGTTTCCGCCCCGCTCCGGAAGCCGCCGAGCTTCTGGTGTGCTTCCCGCACGCGGGCGGCTCCGCCAGCTACTACCGGCCGGTCGCCGCGGGCCTGGGCCCCGGCGTCGACGTGGTCGCCGTGCAGTACCCGGGCCGGCAGGACCGGCGCCACGAGCCGGGGCTGACCTCGGTCGCCGAACTCGCCGACCGGGTCACCGAGGCGCTGGTGCCCTGGCAGGACCGGCCGTTGACGTTCTTCGGGCACAGCATGGGAGCGGTGGTGGCCTTCGAGGTCACCCGGCGCCTGGAGCGGGCCGGCACCGGCCCGGTGCGCCTGTTCGCCTCGGGGCGGCGGGCACCGTCCCGCACACGTGACGAGAAGGTGCACACCCTCGGCGACGACCGGCTGATCGCCGAGATCCGTTCGCTCAGCGGCACCGACGCCCGGTTCCTCGAGGACGAGGAGCTGCTGCGCATGGTGCTGCCCGCGATCCGCAACGACTACACGGCCGTCGAGACGTACCTGGCCGCGCCCACCGACACCGTGCGCTGCCCGGTCACGGTGCTGGTCGGCGACGACGATCCCAAGACCTCGCTGGAGGAGGCACGCGCCTGGGACGGGCACACGCTCGGCGGCAGCGAGCTGCGTGTCTTCCCCGGTGGGCACTTCTACCTCACCGACCGGGCGGCGGACGTCCTCGCCGTCCTCACCGAGCACTTCACCGCGTCGGTCTCCCGCGGGGCTTAGGGCCCGCTGTGGGCCGCAGGGCAGGGCCGCACCCGTTCGGCCCGTGTCCGGGTCCCGGCCGGCCGCCGGGGCGCTCCGCTTCCGGCGCGCCGCATCCCGTCACTCCTCGTTCCGTGCGCCGGGCATCCAGTCCGCCCCGTCGCCCTTCTCCGATCCGCTCCGGGAGCGTCCACAGATGACCGAACAACTCGTCGCAGAGCCTTCGCCGTTGCTGCGCGACAAGCGTCGCCGGCCCCGGGTCGGGCACATCGAGTTCCTCAACTGCCTGCCGCTGTTCTGGGGGCTCGCCCGTACCGGCAGCCTGCTCGACCTGGATCTGCGTACGGACAGCCCGGACGGCCTCAACGACGCGCTGGCCGCGGGCGATCTCGACATCGGGCCGATCAGCCTCGTCGAGTTCCTGCGCAACGCCGACGACCTGGTGGCCCTGCCCGACATCGCGGTGGGCAGTGACGGTGGCGTCATGTCCTGCCTGATCCTCAGCCAGGTACCGCTGGAGGAGCTGGACGGCGAGCGTGTCGCGCTCGGCTCGACGAGCCGGACCTCGGTGCGGCTGGCCCAGCTGCTGCTGGAGGAGCGGGTGGGCGTGCGGCCGGAGTACGTCGTACGCGCCCCCGACCTGGCCTCGATGATGACCGAGGCGCGCGCGGCGGTCATCATCGGCGACGTGGCGCTGCGCGCCGCGATGCACGACGCTCCCCGGCTCGGCCTGCAGGTCCACGACCTGGGCCGGATGTGGAAGGAGTGGACCGGACTGCCGTTCGTGTTCGCCGTGTTCGCCGCGCGCCGTGAGTTCCTCGCCCGCGAACCCGCTCTGGTCCGTCAGGTCCACGCCGACCTGCTGGCGTCCCGGGACCTGTCGCTGCGCGAGGTGGCCAAGGTGAGCGAACAGGCCGCCCAGTGGGAGGGGTTCGACGCCGAGATACTCCAGCGGTACTACACGTCGGCGCTCGACTTCAGCCTGGGTGCGCGGCAGCTCGCCGGTATCCGGGAGTTCGCCCGCCAGGTCGGCGGCGGGACCGCGGGTTTCCCGCCCGACGTGCGTATACGCCTGCTGGACACCTCGCGCGCCGGGTGACCTCCCGCCCCGCCCTCCGCACACCACCCCGAGCCCGGAAAGGCCGGCACCATGCCCCGACCCACCCCGTCCCCGTTCCAGTCCGTCCTCGACCGTGCCGCCGCCGGTGGGCGGATCACCCCCGAGGAGGCGCTCGCCCTCTACCGCGACGCCCCGCTGCACGCGCTGGGCGC
>NZ_JBIAVX010000033.1:0-53813 GCF_042894725.1 Streptomyces sp. NPDC001480
TGCGGCCGGGGTACATTTTTATTTTGTTCGCCTTTTGGTCAGGGGCGGGGCCTTTGGGGGGGGGCCCCCCCCCGGCGGGGGGCGGGCCCCGGGGGGGGGGGGGGCCCCGGCCCCCCGGCCCCCCCCCCCGCCCCGCAATCCCTCCCCCCTGGTGATCACCAGTAGACGACGACCTTGTCGCCGTTCCTCACCTGCGCGAACACTTCCGCGATCGCCGCCTCGTCCCGCACGTTGACGCAGCCGTGGGAGCCACCGGCGTAGCCGCGCGCGGCGAAGTCGTACGAGTAGTGCACCGCCTGGCCGCCGCTGAAGAACATCGCGTAGGGCATGGGGGAGTCGTAGAGCGTCGACACATGGTGCCGTGACTTCCAGTAGACGTGGAACACGCCCTCTCGGGTGGGCGTGTACTGGGAGCCGAAGCGGACGGACATGGTGGACACCGTCCGCCCGTCGATCATCCAGCGCAGCGTCCGGGTGGTCTTGCTGATGCACAGCACCCGGCCGGTCAGGCAGCGCGGGTCCGGCGCGGCGGCCGGCTGGCCGCCCATCAGGTACAGCTCCCACGTGCCCGGTTCGTGCGTCATGCTGATGAGCCGCCGCCAGGTGACGGTGTCGGTGCGGCCGGTCTGCGGCAGTCCGCGTTTGCGCTGGAAGCCCTTGACGGCCTGCTCGGTCAGGTCGTCGTAGGTCCCCGTCGGCCCGTCGAAGAGCCAGTCGAGCTGCCGCAGCCGGGCCTGTAGCTCGCGTACGTCCGTGCCGCTGTCCCCGCGCGACCACAGCACGTCGGCCGGCGCGGGGGCGGGGGCGGTGCTCGACTTCGGGGCCGCCGGGGTGGATGCCCGGCTGCTCGGCAGTTGGATGTGCACCGGTGAGCGCTGCTTGCCGTCGGCGTCCTGGGCCTGCGGCGTGCAGCCGCAGAGGACGGTGAGCGCGACGGTGGGGACGAGTGCGGCGGTCGAGCGTCCGATGCGGCTCATGCCCCAGATGCTTCCCAGCGTGACCGCCGCCGAACAACGGGGCATGGTGAGGAGTACCGAACGCAACTCGGAGGCACACACCATGGCGCGTGAGTCGGAGTCCGGACTGCCGATCGAGCCGGTCTACGGGCCGCAGGACCTGGCCGGCTGGGACCCGGCCGGGAAGCTGGGCGAGCCGGGCGCGTACCCCTTCACCAGGGGCGTGTACCCCAGCATGTACACCGGCCGGCCCTGGACGATGCGCCAGTACGCCGGTTTCGGCACCGCCACCGAGTCCAACGCCCGCTACCGGCAGCTGATCGAGCACGGCACGACGGGGCTGTCCGTCGCCTTCGACCTGCCCACCCAGATGGGCCACGACTCCGACGCGCCCCTCGCCCACGGCGAGGTAGGCAAGGTCGGCGTGGCCATCGACTCGATCGACGACATGCGGGTGCTGTTCGGCGGGATCCCGCTGGGCGAGGTCTCGACGTCGATGACGATCAACGCGCCGGCTGCCCTGCTGCTGCTCCTCTACCAGCTGGTGGCGGAGGAACAGGGCGTCCCGGCGTCCCGGCTGACCGGCACGATCCAGAACGACGTCCTGAAGGAGTACATCGCGCGGGGCACGTACATCTTCCCGCCGAAGCCCTCCCTGCGCCTGATCGCCGACGTCTTCAAGTACTGCAAGGCCGAGATCCCCAGGTGGAACACCATCTCGATCTCCGGCTACCACATGGCCGAGGCGGGCGCCTCGCCCGCGCAGGAGATCGCCTTCACCCTCGCGGACGGCATCGAGTACGTCCGTACGGCGGTCGCGGCCGGCATGGACGTCGACGACTTCGCGCCCCGCCTGTCCTTCTTCTTCGTCGCCCGTACGACGATCCTGGAGGAGGTCGCCAAGTTCCGGGCCGCGCGCCGGATCTGGGCCCGGGTGATGAGGGAGGAGTTCGGCGCGCGGGACCCCAAGTCGCTGATGCTGCGCTTCCACACCCAGACGGCGGGCGTCCAGCTGACGGCCCAGCAGCCCGAGGTGAACCTCGTGCGGGTCGCCGTCCAGGCCCTGGCGGCGGTGCTCGGCGGCACGCAGTCCCTGCACACCAACTCCTTCGACGAGGCGATCGCCCTCCCCACGGACAAGAGCGCCCGGCTCGCCCTGCGCACCCAGCAGGTGCTGGCCCACGAGACGGACGTGACCGCGACCGTCGACCCGTTCGCGGGCTCGTACGCCGTCGAGCGGATGACGGACGACGTGGAGGCGGCGGCCGTGGACCTGATGCGCAGGGTCGAGGACCTGGGCGGCGCGGTCGCGGCGATCGAGCGGGGGTTCCAGAAGGAGGAGATCGAGCGCAACGCGTACCGCATCGCCCAGGAGACGGACGCGGGCGAACGCGTCGTGGTCGGTGTCAACCGCTTCCGGTTCGACGAGGAGGAACCGTACGAGCCGCTCCGCGTGGACCCGGCGATCGAGGCCCAGCAGGCGGAGCGGCTCGCCCGGCTGCGGGCGGAACGGGACCAGGGGGCGGTGGACTCGGCCCTGGCCGCCCTGAAGAAGGCGGCCGAGGGCGAGGACAACGTCCTGTACCCGATGCGGGAGGCGCTGCGGGCCCGGGCGACGGTGGGGGAGGTGTGCGGGGCGCTGCGGGAGGTGTGGGGGAGTTATGTGCCGAGCGATGCGTTCTGAGGCCGGGATGTTCCTCCCAAGGAGTGATCAGGGGCGACGCCCGCACGCCCCCGGTTACGCTCGTTGCAGAGTGGGCCCCGAAACGGAGGACGCCATGGCCGTACTACAGCAGGAGCTGACCCTGGGCGAGGCTGCCGACATGCTCGCCCGTGCACTGCCTGGCCACCGCGTGGAGATTCTCCAGGGGAGGCTCACTGTGACACCGCCGCCGGACGGCTCGCACGCTCTGTCGTTGACCAAGGTGTGCCGGGCGCTGGACCGCGCAGGTATCGAGGGAAGCGGGGCGGAGTGGGTCCAGGGCGTCGGCCTCTGGCTGCCAACGCTCCCCGAGGACTTCGCGATCCCGGACCTCTCCATCGTGGACGAGGACTTCCGGGACGCCCACGTCACCAAGAACTACTACGCTCCGAACGTCTTCCGCATGGTCATGGAAGTGACGTCGTCGAACTGGTCCGATGATCTCGGCCCCAAGGTCGAGTGCTACGCCCAGGTCGGCATCCCGGTCTACCTCGTCGCGGACCGCAAGCACGGTGAGGTGCTGCTCTACACCGAACCGGTCGACGGCAAGTACCCCGATCCCCAGCGCTTCAAGCGCGGCCAGGGCGTGCCCGTCCCGGAGTCCGTCGGTGTCCACCTGGAACTCCCGGTGGACACCCTCCTCGACGGCTGATCGCCCGCAAGCCGAGGCTCACCCGCAGCCCACGTGCGTGAGGTACTCCCCGAGCCCCTCCGCCGAGTCCCCCGCCCAGCCGACGTAACCGTCCGGGCGGACCAGGAACACACCCGGGCCGTACGACTCCGGGGCGGCCGGAAGCGCCCGTACCCCTGCGGCGGGCGCCGCCGCGCCGAGCAACGTCCAGTGCGGTCCCCGGAACGCGTCGAACAGCCGTACCCCGTCCACCCTGCCGTCCGGCGCCCGGTCGCCCGCCCGTACGCCGGACGGGGCGGCACGCCGGTCCTCGCTGAGGGACGACTCCGGGTACCCCAGGCCGAGCTGGACCGTCGCCTTGCCCCGCCGCACCTCGCCGCGGTGCACGCCCGTCGACAGGCCCAGCATGGCCGCGGCGTTGGCGCGCCGTTCCTCCTCGTAGGTGTCCAGCAGCGCCTCGGGAGCGCCGTCCCGCAGCACCGCGCCCAGCTTCCAGCCCAGGTTGTAAGCGTCCTGGACGCTGGTGTTCAGCCCCTGCCCGCCGGCCGGTGAGTGCACGTGCGCGGCGTCGCCCGCGAGGAACACGCGGCCCACCCGGAAGCGGTCCGCCAGTGCCGCGCGCGGCCGGAAGTCCGAGGCCCAGCGCAGCTCGGTGACGTCCGCGGCGTCGAGGTGCGTGTACGCGGCGACCAGCTCGCGGACGCCGTCCAGGGTCGGCTTCGGCTCGGTGTCCTCCGGCAGTTTCGCGGACAGCTGGAAGTCGTCGGTGCCGGCGAGCGGGCACAGCGTGAGGCCGGTGCCGTCGGGCCCGGGAAACACGTGCCAGTGGTTCCGGTCGAGCCCCTTCACCCGCACGTCCGCCACCAGGAACGGGCTCGGGTCGACGGTCTCGCCGGTCATCCCGACCCCCACCGCCCGCCGCACGGCCGAACGCCCGCCGTCGGCGGCGACGACGTACCGCGCGCGGAGGGCCGTACCGTCGGCGAACCGTACGTCCACGCCTTCGGCGTCCTGCTCCAGGCCCGTCGCCTCGCGCCCGAAGGCCACCTGTCCGCCGAGCTCCACGAGCCGCGCGTACAGCACCTCCTGCGTCCGCCACTGCGGCACCATCAGCGGATCGGTGTACGGCGCGCCCTCCTCCGCCTCCACGGGCTCGAACATCGCCCGCTCACCGACCCGTTCGCCGTCCTGCCAGATCATCTGCGCCGGGTAGAGTCCGCCCGCCGCGCGGACCGCGTCGAGGACGCCGAGGTCGTCGAAGACCTCCTGGGTGCGCGGCTGGATCCCCTTGCCGCGCGATCCGGGGAACAGCCGGTCCGCGCGCTCCACGACCAGCGCGTCCACGCCGCGCCGGGCGAGGTCGATCCCCAGGGCCAGTCCGGTGGGGCCCGCCCCCACGATCAGGACATCCATCGTGAATCCCCTTAACGTCGTTAAGTTCCGTCGCCGACGAGAGTGCCCTTAACGCTGTTAAGCTGTCAAGCGTGAGTACGGAACGCCGAGCGCCCCTCGACCGCAACCGGGTCGCGGAGACCGCCCTGAAGCTGCTGAACGAGGTGGGCCTGGAGGGCCTGACCCTGCGTGCCATCGCCAATGAACTGGGCGTCAAGGCGCCCGCCCTGTACTGGCACTTCAAGGACAAGCAGGCGCTGCTGGACGAGATGGCGACGGAGATGTACCGCCGGATGGTCGCCGGCACCGCACTCGATCCCGCCGACACCTGGCAGGAGCGGCTGCTGAAGGTCAACCGCGGACTGCGTGCCGCGCTGCTCGGCTACCGCGACGGCGCGAAGGTCTTCAGCGGTTCACGCTTCACCAGTGTCGACCACGGGCGCGAGATGGAGGCGACCCTGCGGCTTTTCACGGCCGCCGGCTTCACCCTGTCGCAGACGGTCCAGGCGGTGCGGACCGCGAACATGTACACCATCGGCTTCGTCACCGAGGAGCAGGGCGTGCGGCCCCTCCCGGACGAGCGCCGGGAGGGCTACGACATCGAGGAGCGCGCCCGGCGGATGGCCGACTACCCGCTGGCGGCCGAGGCCGGGAAGCTGCTCTTCGACGACTACGACGACCAGTTCGAGGAAGGTCTCGCGCTGGTGGTCGACGGTATCCGGGCGCGCTACGGCGTCGACTGAGACGCCGGCGGGGAGTTCGGCGTCGCCTTCCCCAGCGCCGCCCGCATCCGCGGCGTCAGCGGCTTCTCCACATAGCGGTTCATCAGCCAGGCGAGGAGCAGCATGAGGGCGACCGTCAGCAGGAAGGTCCCGTAGGCCGGTACGCGCAGGTCGCGGTGCAGGACCTTGATGACCACCCAGCCCAGGTGCTCGTGGACCAGGTAGAAGGGGTAGGTCAGCGCTCCGGCCACCGTCAGCCAGCGCCAGTTCGCCCAGTGCAGCCAGCCCAGCGCGATCGCCGCGACCGCGACGAAGCCGAACGTCACCACCAGCATGATGCCGAACGAGGTGCGGTGGGCGAAGGCGTGCGGGTCCGCGGCGTTCCACAGGCCGCGCACCGCGTAGTGCTGCCCGATCAGCCAGCTGACGGCCACGATGCCCCACGCGTAGACGTCACGCCGGTCGCGGTGGACGAGGTAGAGGCCGACGCCGCCGACGAAGAACGGCGCGTACTCCGGCATCAGCACGATGTCGAGCAGCGGCTGGTGCGCGCCCTGTGCGATCGCCGCCGCGAGGATCCAGCCCCCGCAGAAGAGGATCACGCGCCGCCGGCTCGCCCCGGGCAGCACGACCAGCAGCGCGAAGAGGGCGTAGAAGCGGATCTCCGCCCACAGCGTCCAGCACACCCCGAGCACCCGGTCCACGCCCAGCGGCTGCTGGAGCATGGTCAGGTTCACCAGCGCGTCGCTGGGCGACACCGCCTTGAAGGTGACCGCGGGCAGCGCGAACACCGCCGTGACGAGCACGATCGCCACCCAGTAGGCGGGCAGCAGCCGGGACGCGCGGGAGGCGAAGAACGACTTCAGCGGCCGGCCCCAGCCGCTCATGCAGATCACGAATCCGCTGATCACGAAAAAGACCTGGACGCCCAGGCAGCCGTACGCGAAATACGTATGGAGGGTGGGGAATTCGTGCTGGGCGGATCTTCCCCAGGACTGTGTGACGTCGCCGCCCCGGCCGCCGTAGTGGTACGCGGCCACCATCAGCGCGGCTATCAGCCGCAGCCCGTCCAGGGCGCGAAGACGGCTCCCGGTGGCCCGCACCGCCGGGGGCGGGCCGGGCGGGGTGTCTTCCTGAGCGGGTACGGCCGGGGCGGGTTGTGACCGCGCCTTCGTCACAACCGTTTCGGTCATGCTGGTATCCCTCGCGATGCGCTACGGGTCGTCAATGCTGCGGAACGTCAATGAAGACCCTATGGCTTCACCCTGAGGGCTACTGTTCGACAGCCGCACGCTTCGCCGACCGGTTCCCATCGGTTCACCTGCGCGCCGCTTTGGTTTCCTTCCGTTCTCCCGCGCGGCCGTCGACGAGCCAGGCGACAGATGCCGATGCGCGCGCCCCGGCGCTCAGCGGCGCACCGCCTTGCGCAGTGCCCTCGCCCGGCGCACCACCCGCCGTGCCGTGGCGTTGCGGGGGATGAACGCCAGGCGCTCGGGGATGCCGCCGGGCAGGCCGAGGGCGGTGAGGCGCTTGCGCTTGAAGTAGCGCCGGGTGCGCGGGCCGAGGTGCGCGGCGAGGTGGCGTTCGGCCGCCGGTCGCAGCCCGGGGTAGATCTGCGGCTGCATGGCGAAGCCGATCGCGGTGATCAGGGCGCCCAGGGTGTCGGTGGCGATGGGGTCCTCGCCCCGGCCGCCCGCCAGGTCCGGCAGCAGCGCGTCGGCGATGACGACCGGCACCCGGTTGCTGTTCTGGTACGGCGTCAGGCGGTCGAGGAGCGTCACGGTGCCGACCCGGGCGACGGGCAGGCCGTAGAACGCGGAGGCGGTGAACAGCGCCGTGGAGAAGCAGCCGACGACCAGTGCGGGCGGGGTCTTCTCGAACAGCACCTCGGCGAGCACGGGCACGTCCAGGACGGTGAGGTCCACGCCCAGCTTCGCGGCCTCGGTCTCCAGGGCGCGGCTGTAGCGGGCCGGCGCGGTCGGGTGCGGCTTGAAGACGATCTCGCGGTGGCCGCGTTCGACCGCCCCCCGCATCATCCGCACGTGCAGGTCCTCCTCCTCCTCGGGGGAGAGGATGCCCAGCGCGGACAGGTACTGGCCGAGCAGCAGCGCCGCGTTCCCGGGCAGCGCGGGCAGATCCGTGACGGTGGACGTGAGTTCGCCCATCACCTTGAGGAACGCCCCGGTCGGCACCACCTCGGCCGGTACGTCGAACTCGGTGAGCAGCAGCGGCGTCAGCCCCGGCACCAGGTCCAGGTGGAGCAGGCGGCGCACCCGGGTCCCGATCAGCGGGTCGAGCTTGTTGCGGGTGGGGCCGTAGCTCATCAGGCCGTCGGCGTAGACGTCTATGACGGCCTCGGGGAACAGCTGGGCCACGGTCAGGGCGGGGGCGACCTGGATGGACTCCAGGACCAGCTCCACATCGTCGTCCCCGAGGTCCCACAGCAGCCGCAGATAGCGCTCGAACAGCGGGACGTCGTCCGCGCGCGGGGCCCAGGCGCCCGGGTGGAAGGGCCGGATCACCTCGTTCCAGGACAGCACGTCGTCGAAGTGGTCCCGCAGCGGCTCGAAGCCCGGCATGGCGTCGACGGCCGGGGTGGTCTCCGGGGTCGTGGAGTTGTTGAAGACCAGCAGGAGTGCGCGGTCCTCGTCCTCGAAGCAGTCGGAGTCGAGCGCGGCGGCCAGGGTGGCGGCGCCGTAGAGCGTGGAGACGCAGAAGATCCGCGTGGTACGGGGCATCAGGCAGCCGCCTTCGCTGTCGTGATCCGGCGCCGCAGCCGCCGCAGCTTGGAGGAACGGTCGAAGTCCATGGTGTCGAGCACGTCGCCGAGCGCTTCCTGCGGCATGCGCTGGATGGCCGCCGCGCTCATCGACCGCAGCTGCTTGGCCACGGCCGGTTCCCACTTCGATTCGTCCGAGAGGTGGTGGGCGATGATCGCGCAGTAGGTGCGCACCGCCTTCGGCAGCAGCCGGTCGGCGTCCGGGTCCGCGGCCGTCTCCTCGATGACCTGGTCGAAGGCGCGGATGAAGTCCAGCTGCCGGGCGTCACCGATCTGCGTGAGGGAGGAGGCGACCCCGCGCCGGTAGAACACGCCCAGCAGGCTCACCACGGCGAACGACTCCGCCTCGCGGTGCAGCTTCCAGATCCACGGCCGGTCCTCGGCCGTGCGCAGCCCGTCGGTGAAGTGCAGCAGGCGCTTGTCCAGCAGCCGGCGGTGGTAGACGCCGGCCCAGGCGTAGGCGTAGTCCACCGAGGTCGTCCGGTCGGCGGGCAGGATCGCTTCGCGCGGGTTCATCACCCGGCGGCGCCGCCCGTGCGGCACCCGTTGCACGGTGCGCGCGCGGGCCGTGGCCTGGACATGGTCGGTACGGACGAAGTCGCAGCCCAGCTCCTCGACGGCGGCCACCAGCTGGGCGTAGTAGCCCGGGGCCAGCCAGTCGTCGCCGTCCAGGAACGTCAGGTACTCGCCCCGCGCCGCGTCCAGGCCGGTGTTGCGGGCGGTGGCGAGTCCTCCGTTCTTCTCATGGCGGATGTAACGCACCTGGGCGACGTCGGAAAGCTCCTCGGCCGCGCGTTCGAGAATCGCCGGTGTTTCGTCTTTCGAATGGTCGTCCACCAGGACGAACTCGAAATCGGAACGGGCGTTCAGTCGAAGGCTCCGCAGGGTGTCCGGGGCGTATTGCTGCACGTTGTAGAACGGCACGATCACGGAAAGCTTTGGCACCCGAGAAACCCTAGGAGGCCGCCCGGCTGCGAGCCTTTCCGGTATCCGTACGGAGGGTGAACTCAATGTGTCGGAACGGTGCCTGCCGTGTACTTTATGGGCTTCGCCGGGCCAGTTGGGTTCGCGGCGATGTGTTGTTAACTTTTTGTTGAGATGCGGTTGGGCTTTACCTAGGAATTGCTTCCTAGCGTCTTCGTCGTGCCACCAAGTACACCGAAGCCCACGCGAATCGCGGTACTCGCGGACTCCGACACCCGCTGGAAATGGGGTGCGCTGACCGCGGCCCGTATCGCGCCGGGCCAGTCCATGGAAGCCGCAGCGCACGAGGGCGCGCAAGTCGGCCTCGAACTGCGCGGATTCCTGCTGCGCGGCCGGGCGACACCCACCGCGCGCCAGCTGGCCGAGGTGGGCGTCACCGCCGACTCCCTGCGCGAGGTCACGTCCGTCGAGTTCCTGCGCGCCATGGCCGAGGAGACGTACGACATCGTCGTGCTCGCCCTCGTCGGCGGCGGGGTGCAGGCGGTGCTGCACGGCCTCAAGCGGGTCTGGGAGGGGCGCGGCGAGCGGCCCGTCGTCGTCACCGGCTACGTCGGCGTCGTCTACGAGAAGCTCGCCGACGGCCTGCTGCTGCGGCACGGCGCGGACCTCGTCCTCGCCAACTCCCGCCAGGACGCGGACCGTTTCCGGGCGGTGTACGAGGGCGTGGGCGCCGACGCCTCCGCGGTCACCGAGGTGGCGCTGCCGTTCCTCGGCGGCTCCCCGTACGAGGGTGAACACGACCCCTACACCGTGGTGTTCGCGGCCCAGCCCTCCGTACCGGACAGCCGCAGGGACCGTACGTACCTGCTGGAGCGCCTGGTACGGCACGCGCGGCTGCACCCGAACCGCGAAGTACTGCTCAAACTGCGCTCCAGGCCGGGCGAACACACCACCCACATCGAGGAACTGCCCTACCAGAAGCTGGCCCAGCGACTGGACCCGCCGGCCAACTTCCGCCTGGTCTACGGGAACATGGGCGAGGTCCTCGACCGCACCGACCTGCTGGTGACGATCAGCTCCACGGCCGCCCTGGAGTCCCTGCACCGCCGGATCCCGACCGTCGTCCTCACCGACCTCGGCGTCCGCGAGACCCTCGGCAACCACCACTTCGTCGGCTCCGGCTGCCTCGCCTCCTGGGACCAGCTCGACGCCGGACACCGGCCGGTACCGGAGCCGGGGTGGGTGGCCCGGCAGGGCGTGGTCGCGGACGGCTCCTACGCCGACGCCTTCGACGCGGCCCGCGAGCGCATCGCCAAGCTGCTCGCCCAGCCCGGCGGCCTGCCGCCGCTGACCCCGTACTACACACCCGCGACCGCGCCCGGCTACCTGCCCGGCATCCTCGCCCGCCATCACCTCGGCCCGGACGGCAGCCCGCTGCCCGGCGCGCCCGCCGCCGACAAGGAGCCCGGACCGGTCCGGCAGATCGTCCGCCGGGCGGCGCGCGGCGCCTACCGCCACGGGGTGCAGCGCGTGGCCCCCGTCATCCGGCGGATGGGGGAGCTGTGAGTCCTCAAGGAGAAATGCCCATGTCCGACACGTCAGTTGGGGTGCGCCGCATCCTCGCCGTGATCCCCGCGCGAGGCGGCTCCAAGGGAGTGCCCGCGAAGAACCTCGCGCCGGTCGGCGGAGTGCCACTGGTGGCGCGGGCGGTCCGCGAGTGCCGGGCCGGCCGTCTGGTCACGGACGTCGTGGTCTCCACCGACGACCAGGCCATCGCGGCGGCGGCCCGGGAGGCCGGCGCGGAGGTCGTGCTGCGGCCCGCCGCGATCGCCGGGGACACGGCGACCTCGGAGGCCGCGGTCCTGCACGCCATGGAAGCCCACGAGGCCCTGCACGGCGCGGCCGTCGACGTGGTGCTGCTGGTGCAGTGCACCAGCCCGTTCATCCTCCGGGAGGACATCGACGGGGTGGCCTCGGCGGTGGTGGAAGGCGGTGCGGACACCGCGCTGACGGTCGCTCCGTTCCACGGCTTCGTCTGGCGGGAAGCGGCCGACACACCCGCCGCACACGGCGAGGCCGGTCCCGCCGGTGCCGTGGTCGGCGGCGGCCCGGCGACGGAGGACGCGGCCGGCCCACGCCCGGCGGCCGGCCGCAGCCAGGCCGGTCCCGCGCCGGCCGCCGGAGGCTCCGGCGTCAACCACGACAAGTCCTTCCGCCCCCGGCGCCAGGACCGCCCCCAGGACTTTCTGGAGACCGGCGCCGCCTACGCCATGGACGCGGCCGGCTTCCGCAAGTACCAGCACCGCTTCTTCGGCCGCACCGAACTCGTGCGCACCGACCCCGCGCGCGTGCTGGAGATCGACGACCCGCACGACCTGGCGCGGGCACGGGCACTGGCCCCGCTCTTCGACGCGGACCGCCCCGGTTCGCTGCCGACCGCCGACGACATCGACGCGGTCGTACTCGACTTCGACGGCACCCAGACCGACGACCGGGTGCTGATCGACTCCGACGGACGGGAGTTCGTCTCCGTGCACCGCGGCGACGGCCTCGGCATCGCCGCCCTGCGCAGGAGCGGACTGAAGATGCTGATCCTGTCCACGGAACAGAACCCGGTCGTCGCCGCCCGCGCCCGGAAGCTCAAGCTCCCGGTGCTGCACGGCATCGACCGCAAGGACCTCGCCCTCAAGCAGTGGTGCGAGGAGCAGGGCATAGCGCCGGAGCGCGTGCTCTACGTCGGCAACGACGTCAACGACCTCCCGTGCTTCGCCCTCGTCGGCTGGCCCGTGGCGGTCGCGAGCGCCCACGACGTCGTACGCGGCGCCGCACGCGCGGTCACCACCGTCCCCGGTGGCGACGGCGCGGTCCGAGAGATCGCCAGCTGGATCCTCGGCCCCTCTCTCGATTCCCTCACCAAGTAAGGACATCTCCGCCATGAGCACCAACTCCCGTATCCGCACCTTCGGTTCGCGCGAGGCCGGTCCCGGCCGCCCCGTCTACATCTGCGGCGAGATCGGCATCAACCACAACGGTGAGCTGGAGAACGCGTTCAAGCTGATCGACGTGGCCGCCGAAGCCGGCTGCGACGCCGTCAAGTTCCAGAAGCGCACCCCGGAGATCTGCACCCCGCGCGACCAGTGGGACATCGAGCGCGACACCCCCTGGGGCCGGATGACCTACATCGACTACCGCCACCGCGTGGAGTTCGGCGAGGACGAGTACCGCCAGATCGACGAGTACTGCAAGACCAAGAACATCGACTGGTTCGCCTCCCCGTGGGACACCGAGGCCGTCGCCTTCCTGGAGAAGTTCGACGTCCCGGCCCACAAGGTCGCCTCCGCCTCCCTCACCGACGACGAGCTGCTGCGCGCCCTGCGCGCCACCGGCCGCACGGTCATCCTCTCCACGGGCATGTCCACCCCGAAGCAGATCCGGCACGCGGTCGAGGTCCTGGGCAGCGACAACATCCTGCTCTGCCACGCCACCTCCACCTACCCGGCCAAGGCCGAGGAGCTGAACCTCCGCGTGATCAACACGCTGGAGAAGGAGTACCCGAACGTCCCGATCGGCTACTCCGGCCACGAGACCGGCCTCCAGACCACGCTCGCCGCGGTCGCCCTCGGCGCGACGTTCGTCGAGCGCCACATCACCCTCGACCGCGCGATGTGGGGCTCCGACCAGGCAGCCTCCGTCGAGCCGCAGGGCCTGACGCGCCTGGTCCGCGACATCCGCACCATCGAGGCCTCCCTCGGCGACGGCGTCAAGAAGGTCTACGACTCCGAGCTCGGCCCGATGAAGAAGCTGCGCCGCGTCAACGGCGTCGTCGCCGAGGCGGAGATCGCGGCGGCGGCCGGCGAGCCGGTCGCGGTCTGACACCGCGCCATCCTCACCGGGCCACTGTGAGCCCCTTACGACGGGACGGTCGTACGTCGATGAGCCCCCGCGCCGGGAGAACCGGCCCCCGCACTCTCGCGTTCGTGGAGAGTCCGGTGCAGTTGCTGAACGTGCTGGAGTGGGCGCACGTCCACGGGCTGCGCGGGACGGACACGTCCGGCGCGGGCCGCGCGCTGCCCCTGCCCCCGCAGGTACGGCGCTCGGCGGACGGCGGTCCGCCGCCGGCCGGCGCGGAGCTCACCGTCGTCGTCCTGGCCCCGACCGACCCCATGACCCGGGGCCAGCTGCGCCGCATGACCGACCTGGCCCGGGACGAGGGCTACCGGGTCCGCTGGGAGGAGGCCCGGGGCGGCCCGGCCGCGCCCTTCCACACGATCGGCGGACTCGCCGGGCAGCTGCGGCGGGCGGACCGGATCGTCATGGGAGACCCCTTCTCCCGCTACGTTCAGCTGCTGCTGACGATCACCCGGGCCAAGGACCTGGTGGTGGTCGACGACGGCACGGCGACGATGGAGTTCGTCGCCCAGCTCGCCCGCGGTGAGCGCCTGGTGCGCTGGCACCGCAAGGGCGGCCGCCCCGGCGCGCGCGACCTGTTGTTCGCGCCGGTGTCCTCCTCGGCCCGGCGCCGGCTGACCCCGAGCGCGGGCCGCCGGGTGGAGGTCTTCTCCTCCATGCCGGTTCAGGAGAGACCGGACGGCGTGACGGTCACGGCCAACGACTTCGGCTGGACCCGCGCCCGCTTCGGGCCGCCCCGCATCACCACGAGCGCGGACATGGTCGGCACCTCCCTGGTCGAGACCGGTGTCGTCGACGGGGAGCGGTACCTGGAGGCGGTCCGCACCCTGGCCAAGGCCCACGGGGCCACCCGCTACTTCGCCCACCGCCGGGAGAGCGCCGACAAGCTCCGCCGGCTCGCCGCGGAGACCGGACTGGAGATCGTCCGCCCCGACCTGCCGCTGGAGCTCATCGCCCGGCGCGGTCCCATCGGGCGGACGATTCTGAGCTTCCCCTCCACGGTCGTCCACACCCTCCCCCTGGCCCTCGTGGGCACCGGCGTACGGGTCGCCGTGTGTGACATCGACCCCGCCTGGCTGACGGAACACGCCTCCCCCCGCGCCCAGGGCTTCCTGTCCGGGGTCACCGGGACCGCGCGTGATGTCCACCGGCTGGCGGCGGTGAGCGCGGTCTAGCCCGGTCCGCCGAGCCGCTCCCCAAGGGGCCCGCGGGAGCCGGTGCGCACGGTCGGCGCGGCTGAGGGGGCGAGAGCGCCTGCGCCGTCGGTCCGGCCCGCACCGGCGTGCACCGGCGTGCTTCGCGCGGCGCTCAGCCGCTCACCGGCCGCGCCCACCGGCCGCGCCACCGGCCTCGCCGTCCGGCTTGCGGGCCAGCAGGAACGCCCGAGGGCGTTTCTCGTCCTCGACGGGTGCGCGGACCGTCGTGGCCACCGGCAGCAGGCCCGCCGCCGTGAGCGCGGCGGACACGGTCTCCGGGGTACGCAGGTGGTAGTCCAGGTCGATCGGGTGGCCGAACCGCTCCGTGAGGCGCAGATGGCCGCCGCCCTCGTCGAACTGGAAGCACAGGAGCACATGCCCGCCGGGGACCAGGGTGCGGCGGAACTCCGCGAACGCCGCCGGCAGGTGATCGTCCGGGACATGGATGATCGAGTAGAGCGCCATGATCCCGCCCAGCGTCCCGTCCGGCAGGTCCAGCGACGTCATGGAGCCCACGTGGAACCGCAGGTGCGGGTGCGCCTCGCGGGCCAGTTCGACCATCCTGGGCGATACGTCGACCCCGAAGACCGGCACTCCGAGGTCGTGCAGCCGGGCGGCGACGTACCCGGGACCGCTGCCGAGGTCGGCGACCGGCGCCGGGGCCCTGCCCCTCACCAGCTCGGCGAAGGCGGTGAGCATGGCTCTGTCCACCGGGTCGAAGGCCAGCCCGTCGGGGAAGCGGTCCGCGTACTCCTTGGCGATCGCGTCGTAGGACGCGCTGGTGGCTCGTATGAAGTCCGGGTTCGGTTCGCTCACGTCGGCGCAGATTACCGCCGCTCCCCTCGCACCGCCCCCACCTGCGGGTTTCCTCCCGGAAGGTTCCGGTACGTGGACCGCTCCAGCGTGGCTTTGGCGCTGCGTGGTATCCGTTGAGGAAAGGAGGAAGGGTGATCCTGATGCGGCGAAGCCGCGCGAGTTTACCCATCCGAGACAACGGCTATGCGTCGGGCGGTCGGATTTTCTTCCCCTAAGGGGTTGAAGTTTTGTTGATCGCGGGTCAGTCGACCGGTCCGGCGTTCTACCCTTCAGAGGGTGAACCAATTGATGTCCCGACAGTCCGAGGCCGACCTTCCCGGCGATGCCGTGCTCCCCGGTCTGCTGAGCGAGTCGCTGCACGCCGAACTCGTGGCATTCCGGCGCGACCTGCACATGCACCCCGAGCTGGGCAACCAGGAGTTCCGTACCACCGCCGCGATCAAGGCGCGGCTCGAGAAGGCGGGGCTGAAGCCCCGTGTCCTCGCCACCGGGACCGGGCTCGTCTGCGACATCGGGGCGGAGCCCGGCGCGGACCTGGGCGGCACGCCCATCCTGGCGATGCGGGCCGACATCGACGGGCTGCCCATCCCGGACACCAAGACCGAGTGCTCGTACCGGTCCACCGTGCCGGACCGGGCGCACGCCTGCGGCCACGACGTGCACACCACGGTCGTGCTCGGCACCGGGCTCGTGCTCGCCCAGCTGCACGAGAAGGGCCTGCTGCCCCGGCCCGTACGGCTGATCTTCCAGCCCGCCGAGGAGGTGCTGCCCGGGGGCGCCGCCGACGTCATCGCGTCCGGGGCGCTGGAGGGCGTGGGCCGGATCATCGCCGTGCACTGCGACCCCCGGGTCGACGTGGGGCGGATCGGGCTCAGGCCGGGGCCGATCACCAGCGCCTGCGACCGCCTGGAGATCGCGCTCGACGGACCCGGCGGCCACACCGCCCGGCCCCATCTGACCACCGACCTCGTGACCGCCGCGGCCAGGGTCGCCACCGACGTGCCCGCGCTGGTCGCCCGGCGGGTCGACACCCGCAGCGGCCTCGCGATCACCTGGGGACGGATCGAGTCGGGGCACGCGCCGAACGTGATCCCGCAGCACGCCGAGCTCTCCGGGACCGTACGGTGCCTCGACATCGACGCCTGGCGGCTGGCGCCCGACGTGCTGCACGCCGCGATCGACGAGATCGCCACCCTCCACCGGGCCAAGTCCGAGATCAACTACGTGCGCGGAGTGCCGCCGGTCGTCAACGACGCCGAGGTGACCGAACTGCTGCGGGACGCCATGGCCGCACGGCGCGGCATCGAGTCCATCGAGGGCACCGAGCAGAGCCTCGGCGGGGAGGACTTCTCCTGGTACCTCGAACACGTGCCGGGCGCCCTGGCGCGGCTCGGTGTGCGCACACCGGGTGAGCGGACCGTACGCGACCTGCACCAGGGTGACTTCGACGCGGACGAGCGCGCCATCACGGTGGGCGTGGAGCTGTTCACCGCCGCCGCGCTGCTGGACGCCGTGCAGTAAGACGCGGGCGGGGGGCGTCCGGTTGGCGCCCCTTCGTCCGCTTGCGACACCCGGGCGTAACCCGCGACGGGCCCATGTAACCGAACGTCGGCACGAATCGATAACGGCCCGGGAAAACCCCGTTCCCCTCCTCTTCTACGCGCGTTACTGTGCGCCGAACTCGCCACCACTGGCGGCGCTTCGCCACCGGGCGGCACATTGGGGAAGAACGGGCCGGTGACGGTGCCGTGGGGTCGAAGGGGTACAGCTGTGCGTCTGCTCTCTCGGAGGACGAGATTCTCCCAAACTGCGGTGACCGTCGCGGTCATCGCCCTCGCGGCCGCCGGATGCGGCAAGTCCAGCACGGAGTCGAGCACCAGTAGCTCCAAGGACGGCAAGTACTCCGGCAAGGGCATAGGCCTGGCCTACGACATCGGCGGCAAGGGCGACCAGTCCTTCAACGATGCCGCGTTCGCCGGTTTCCAGAAGGCCGAGGGCGAGTTCAAGATCGGCGGGCGGGACATCGAGCCGAGCGACAACGAGACGGCCGCCGACAAGGTGCAGCGGCTTGAACAGCTGGCCAAGGCCGGCTACAACCCGATCATCGGAGTCGGTTTCGTGTATGCGCCGGCCGTCAAGACGGTGGCGGCCAAGTACCCGAAGCTCACCTTCGGCATCATCGACGACGACGGCGTGAAGGCGAAGAACGTCGCCGACATGGTCTTCCATGAAGAGCAGTCGTCATACCTGGCGGGCGTCGCCGCCGCCAAGGCCACCAAGAAGAACCACGTCGGCTTCATCGGTGGTGTGGACATCCCGCTGATCCACAAGTTCCAGGCGGGCTTCGTCCAGGGCGCCAAGTCGGTGCACCCGAAGATCAAGATCGAGTCGCAGTACCTGACGCAGACGCCTCAGGAGGGCGGTTTCTCCAGCCCCGACAAGGGCAAGGTCGCCGCGAACGGGCAGATCGACGCGGGTGCCGACGTGATCTACGCCGCCGCCGGTCTGTCGGGTCAGGGTGTCATCGAGTCCGCGGCCACGCACAAGGTGTGGGCCATCGGCGTGGACTCCGACCAGTACAAGCAGGCCGCGCTGGCCAAGTACAAGGACTACATCCTGGGCTCCGCCCTGAAGAACGTCGGCGGCGCGGTCTACGAACTCTCCAAGTCCGTGTACGAGGGCAAGCCGCTCAGCGGCGAGGTCCGTGGCGACCTGAAGTCCGGCGGCGTCGGCTTCGCCGACTCCAACCCGAAGTACAAGGCGCTGACCGACGTCGTCTCGGCGGTGGACAAGGCCAAGCAGGACATCATCAGCGGCAAGGTCACGGTCAACACGAAGTGACCTGACCGTTCGCGGTCGTGCAAGGGGGACGCCCCCGCCACCGGCCTCTCGCCGGGGCAGGGGCGTCCCTTTTGTGTGACAGGGTGCTTCAGGCCTGTTGCCGGGCCGGCAGCTGCTGCTCCGGTCAGACGGGCTCGTCCGTCTCGATCTTGATCGAGAGCACCCCGGTGCCGGAATAGCCGTGGTCGGTCGCGCACACGGCCTTCGACGTTTCGCCCTTACGGGTGCTGACCCACTTGCCGTACACGTTCCACTTGCTGCCGTGCGGGTCGACGCATACGACCTTGACCCGGTGGACGCTAAAACGGGTGTTACCGCCCGTGCACTTGCCGTAGCCGGTAGTGCCGTCGTGGGACTTCCACGTCGAGCAGGTCGACGAGGCCATGGCGGGCGAGGCAAGGCCGGCGACTGTGGCCGACAGGGCGATGCCGACGCCGGCCGCGGCGGCGGCGAGCTTGGAGAACTTCATGATCCTCCCCTGGATCGAGGACCCGTCAGGCTGGTCGGGCCTGCGGGAACGTTTGTCGTCAAACAGGGAGGATCTTGTCATGTGATCGACGGATGAAGATCACTCCTGAGGGGGATCCGGTCGGGCGGTCGGTATTGCTATCCGGCGTCCGCCCCTTGCCTCCTGCAAGGGGCGCACTGCGGTACGTAACCTGGAGCCGTGACAGTGGCCACAGCTGTATAACGGACCGGACATTGGGGGTTTTCCGTCAGGTCTACGCGCGTTACGCTGCGGCGGAACCAGCGCCTGGTTTGGGCGCTTGCACAAAGGAGTCACGTTCCATGCGCCGGGTGTCCCGTATCGCGATCGCAGGCGCCGCAACCGCGGCCCTCGCCGTCACCATGTCCGCTTGTGGCAGCAGCTCGACCAGCTCGACTTCCTCCTCCGGGGGCGGCAAGAGCAAGGGCATCGGTCTGGCCTACGACATCGGCGGCAAGGGCGACCAGTCCTTCAACGACGCCGCGTTCGCCGGTTTCCAGAAGGCGGAGCAGGACTTCAAGGTCGGCGGGCGGGACATCGAGCCGAGCGACAACGAGACGGACGCCGACAAGGTGCAGCGTCTGGAGCAGCTGGCCAAGGCCGGCTACAACCCGATCATCGGTGTCGGTTTCGTGTACGCGCCGGCCGTCAAGACGGTGGCGGCCAAGTACCCGAAGCTCACCTTCGGCGTCATCGACGACGACAAGACTCAGGCGAAGAACGTCGCCGACATGGTCTTCCACGAGGAGGAGTCCTCGTACCTGGCCGGTGTCGCCGCCGCCAAGGCCACCAAAAAGAACCACGTCGGCTTCATCGGTGGTGTGGACATCCCGCTGATCCACAAGTTCCAGGCGGGCTTCGTCCAGGGCGCCAAGTCGGTGAACCCGAAGATCAAGATCGAGTCGCAGTACCTGACGCAGACGCCTCAGGAGGGCGGTTTCTCCAGCCCCGACAAGGGCAAGGTCGCCGCGAACGGGCAGATCGACGCGGGTGCCGACGTGATCTACGCCGCCGCCGGTCTGTCGGGTCAGGGTGTCATCGAGTCCGCGGCCACGCACAAGGTGTGGGCCATCGGCGTGGACTCCGACCAGTACAAGCAGGCCGCGCTGGCCAAGTACAAGGACTACATCCTGACCTCGGCCATGAAGAACGTCGAGGGCGCGGTCTACGACCTCGCGAAGTCCGTCATCAAGGACAAGAAGCCGCTCTCGGGTGACATCCGCGGCTCCCTCTCCAACGGCGGCGTCGGTCTGTCCGACTCCAACCCGGCCTTCAAGAGCAACGCCGGCATCCAGGCCGCGGTCAAGAAGGCCGAAGAGGGCATCAAGGACGGCAGCATCAAGGTGAAGACCTCCTGACCGTCCCGGTCGGAGGGCTTGGCCGAGAGCCCGCTGCAATGGCAGCGTTACGGCCACGGAACGGGGTGCGGGGAGGATCGTCCCCGGCGTCGTCTCGCGTCTGCCGCGCGAGAGTGACGCCGGGACCGCCTGCACCCCGTTCGCGCGGCAGAATGCTCGGAACGGATCGGGTACTTGAGCACCTTGGACAAGACCGGTCAGGTCCGGGCACTATTTAAAGCAGGGGCGCTACGCGCGTAGAGCGGCCCCTTTCCCAAGGAGAGTGCGCCATCGACGCGTCCAGCAGCCCTCCGCTCACCGCCCAGTCGACAGTCGCGGTAGAGCTCGCGGGCATCACCAAGCGATTCCCCGGTGTTGTCGCCAACCACGACATCCACCTCACGGTCCGCAAGGGCACCGTGCACGCCCTGGTCGGCGAGAACGGTGCCGGCAAGTCAACCCTGATGAAGATCCTCTACGGCATGCAGAAGCCGGACGAGGGCACCATCGCGATCGACGGCGACCAGGTGAGCTTCTCCAGCCCCGCCGAAGCCATCGCCCGCGGCATCGGCATGGTCCACCAGCACTTCATGCTGGCCGACAACCTGACCGTGCTGGAGAACGTGGTACTCGGCAGCGAGAAGCTGTACGGCATCGGCGGCGGCGCCCGCAAGAAGATCAAGGAGATCTCCGACCGCTACGGCCTCGGTGTCCGCCCCGACGTCCTCGTGGAGGATCTCGGCGTCGCCGACCGCCAGCGGGTGGAGATCCTCAAGGTCCTCTTCCGCGGTGCCACGACCCTGATCCTCGACGAGCCGACCGCCGTGCTCGTCCCGCAGGAGGTCGAAGCGCTCTTCGCCAACCTGCGCGAGCTGAAGTCGGAGGGCCTCTCCGTCATCTTCATCTCGCACAAGCTCGGCGAGGTGCTCTCCGTCGCCGACGACATCACCGTCATCCGGCGCGGTACGACCGTGGGCACGGCGATCCCCTCCGAGACCACCCCGCGCCAGCTCGCCGAGATGATGGTCGGCAGCGAGCTGCCCACCCCGGAGACCACCGAGTCCACCGTCACCGACAAGGTCGTCCTGGAGGTGCAGAACCTCACCGTCTACGCCAGCGGCGGCGCCTCCCTCGGTGAGCTCGGAGCCCTTGCCGAGACCGCGAACGCGGCCGCGAGCGGCGGCTCGCCGGGCGGCTCGCTCACCGAGTTCGCCCCCACCGGCGAGGCCAAGCGCGTCCTCGACGACGTCACCTTCAGCATCCGCGCCGGTGAGGTCATGGGCATCGCCGGCGTCGAGGGCAACGGCCAGACCGAGCTGATCGACGCGCTCATCGGCACCAAGCACGCCGACTCCGGCCGGATCGTCTTCCTGGACGAGGACATCACCCCCTGGCCCACCCGCAAGCGCCGCGAGCAGGGCGTCGGCTACATCCCCGAGGACCGCCACCGCCAGGGCCTGCTCCTGGAGTCCCCCCTCTGGGAGAACCGCATCCTCGGCCACGTCACCGAGAAGCCCAACGCCAAGGGCTTCTGGCTGGACCCCAAGGGGGCCCAGGCCGACACCCGCCGGATCGTCGAGGAGTACGACGTCCGCACCCCGGGCATCGACGTCACCGCGGCCTCCCTCTCCGGCGGCAACCAGCAGAAGCTGATCGTCGGCCGCGAGATGAGCCACAACCCGAGGTTCCTGATCGCCGCCCACCCCACCCGCGGTGTGGACGTCGGCGCCCAGGCGCAGATCTGGGACCGTATCCGGGAGGCCCGCCGCGAGGGCCTGGCCGTGCTGCTGATCTCCGCCGACCTGGACGAGCTGATCGGCCTGTCCGACACACTGCGCGTGATCTACAACGGCAGGCTGGTCGCGGACGCCGACCCCGCCACCATCACGCCGGAGGAACTGGGCTCGGCGATGACGGGCGCCGCGTCCGGCCACCTCGAGCACGTAGAGAACGCCACAGAAGACGAGACAGACGCCGGTCCGGAGGACGAGGCCCGATGAAGAAGTTCGACAAGGAGCGGGTGCTCCTCGCGGTGGCCGGCCCCGTCATCGCGCTCCTCCTGGCGATCGCGCTGACCTCGGTCGTCCTGCTCGCCTCGGGCAAGAACCCGTTCGAGCCGTACGCGCTGATGCTGCAGCAGCTGCCGTACTCGGACATCCAGGTCCTGATCATCAACCAGGCCTCGCTGTACTACATCGCCGCCATCGCGGTCGCCCTCGGCTTCCGCATGAACCTGTTCAACATCGGCGTCGACGGTCAGTACCGCCTCGCCGCGGTGATGACGGCCGTGGTCGGCGCCCACGTCGCCCTGCCGAGCTTCCTGCAGATCCCGCTGCTGCTCCTGGTCGCCATGTGCACCGGCGCCTTCTGGGCCGGCATCGCGGGCGTACTGAAGGTCACCCGGGGCGTCAGCGAGGTCGTCGCGACGATCATGCTGAACGCCATCGCCACCAGCGTCATCGGCTACGTCATGCTCGCCGACGTGTGGGGCGTGCAGGTCGGCAACAACGCCACGACCGGCATCATGAAGAAGTCCGGCTGGTTCCCGGGCATCAACCTGGGCTCGGACGTCGGCGAGATCTACGGCCTGGTCTTCCTCGCCGTCCTCCTCGGTGTCGGCTACTGGCTCGTTCTCAACCGCACCCGCTTCGGCTTCGACCTGCGCGCCACCGGCGCCTCCGAGACGGCCGCCGCGGCCTCCGGCGTCGACGCCAAGCGGATGGTGCTGATCTCCATGCTGATCTCCGGCGCCATCGCGGGCCTGTCCGGCCTGCCGCTGCTGCTCGGCGCCTCCCACACCTACAGCCTTGACTTCCCGGCGGGCCTCGGCTTCACGGCCATCGGCATCGCCCTGCTCGGCCGCAACAACCCCGGCGGCATCGCGTTCGCCGCCCTGCTGTGGGCCTTCCTCGACAAGGCATCGCCCGCCCTCGACTACGCGACCCCGGAGGCCTACCCGAAGGAGATCGCCACGATCATGCAGGGCCTGATCGTCTTCGCGGTCGTCATCTCCTACGAGTTCGTCCGTCAGTGGGGTCTGCGCCGCCAGCAGAGCCGGGTCGGCGCCGAACTGGCCGCTGCCCAGAACACCAAGAAGGAGGTGGCGGCCTGATGAGCACCGCGACCGTAGCGAAGGCGCAGGCGCAGCAGCCCGGCAAGCGCAGCCGCCGTATGTCCCTCCCGGTACTCCTGCTCGTCATCGCGGGTGTGCTGGTACTGACCTCGATCGTCCGCCTCATCACCGGCGCGGACGGCATCACCTCGACCGGCCAGATGTCCACCGCGCTGCGCCTGGCCGTGCCGATCGGACTCGCGGGTCTCGGTGGCCTGTGGGCGGAACGGTCCGGCGTCGTCAACATCGGGCTCGAGGGCATGATGATCCTCGGCACCTGGTTCGGCGCCTGGGCCGGCTACCAGTGGGGCCCTTGGGTGGGCGTGGTCTTCGGCATCATCGGCGGTGCCCTCGGCGCCGTCCTGCACGCCATCGCCACCGTCACCTTCAACGTCAACCACATCGTCTCCGGTGTGGCCCTGAACATCCTGGCCCTCGGCGCCACCCGCTACCTGTCGAAGTTCACCTTCGAGAACGCCCCGCAGGGCTCCTCCAAGCAGTCCCCGCCGATCGACTCCCTCGGCGACTTCAGCATCCCGGGCCTGTCGGACTGGCTGAACACCCTCAACGAGAAGCACTGGTTCCTGGTCTCGGACATCGCCGGCCTGATCGGCGGTCTGGTCACCGACCTGTCGCCGCTCACCGTCATCGCGGTGGCGCTGGTTCCGCTGACCTGGTGGGTGCTGTGGCGCACGGCGTTCGGCCTGCGTCTGCGCTCCTGCGGTGAGAACCCGGTGGCGGCGGAATCCCTCGGCGTCAACGTCTACAAGTACAAGTACATCGCCGTCATCATCAGCGGTGGCTTCGCCGGGCTCGGCGGCGCGTTCCTGTCGATCGTCGCCTCGAACGTGTACCTCGACGGCCAGACCGCCGGCCGCGGCTACATCGGTCTCGCCGCGATGATCTTCGGCAACTGGATGCCGGGCGGCCTCGCCCTCGGCGCCGGCCTGTTCGGCTACACCGACAGCCTCAACCTGCGTGGCGGCACGGTGAACGTCCACGCGCTGATCCTGCTGCTGGCGATCCTGCTGGTGATCGGCGCGGCGTACCTCGCCTGGAGGAAGAAGCACGTCCCCGCGGTCGTCACCGTGGTGATCGCGGCCCTGATGTTCCTCTGGTACGCCTCCACGGACGACGTCCCGCGCCAGCTGGTGACGGCCACCCCGTACATCGTCACGCTGCTCGTCCTGTCGCTGTCCGCGCAGAAGCTGCGCATGCCGAAGGCGGACGGCCTGCCGTACCGGAAGGGGCAGGGCAAGTGACCCCGGCCCCGGCCGCTGCCGCCGGTTTCGACTGGGAGGCGCTGCGGACCGAGGCGCGGGAGGCCATGGCCCACGCCTACGCCCCCTACTCCGGCTACCCGGTCGGCGTCGCGGCCCTGGTCGACGACGGGCGCACGGTCACCGGCTGCAACGTCGAGAACGCCTCCTACGGGCTGGGCCTGTGCGCCGAGTGCGGACTGGTCTCGCAGCTCCAGCGCACGGGCGGTGGCCGTCTCACGCACTTCACCTGCGTGGACGGCACCGGCGCCCTGCTGGTGCCGTGCGGCCGCTGCCGCCAGCTGCTGTACGAGTTCGGCGGGCCGGACCTGCTCCTGGACACCCCCGAGGGCGTGCTCCCGCTCTCCGAGATGCTGCCCCAGGCCTTCGGGCCGGAGCACCTCACCAAGTAAGTCCCGTACGGCCCCTCTGACACGCGTTCAGGGGGGCCGTGCACCTTCGCAACCCCGGAAGGGAAACCCATGGCCATGGACGCCATCTCCGTCATCCGCACCAAGCGGGACCGCGGTGAGCTCAGCGACGAGCAGATCGACTGGGTCATCGACGCGTACACGCGCGGCGAGGTCGCCGACGAGCAGATGTCCGCGCTCGCGATGGCCATCCTTCTCAACGGCATGAACCGCCGGGAGATCGCCCGCTGGACCGCCGCGATGATCGCCTCCGGCGAGCGCATGGACTTCTCCTCGCTGTCCCGCCCGACCGCCGACAAGCACTCCACGGGCGGCGTCGGCGACAAGATCACCCTGCCCCTGGCCCCGCTGGTCGCCGCCTGCGGCGCGGCGGTCCCGCAGCTCTCCGGCCGCGGCCTCGGCCACACCGGCGGCACCCTCGACAAGCTGGAGTCGATCCCCGGCTGGCGCGCCCTGCTCTCCAACGAGGAGATGCTGCACGTCCTGGACACCACCGGCGCGGTGATCTGCGCGGCGGGCGACGGCCTGGCCCCGGCCGACAAGAAGCTGTACGCGCTCCGTGACGTCACCGGCACGGTCGAGGCGATCCCGCTGATCGCCTCGTCGATCATGTCGAAGAAGATCGCGGAGGGCACGGGCTCGCTGGTCCTGGACGTGAAGGTCGGCTCGGGTGCCTTCATGAAGACCATCGAGGACGCCCGCGAACTGGCCTCCACGATGGTCGGCCTCGGCACGGACCACGGCGTGAAGACGGTCGCGCTGCTCACGGACATGTCCACCCCGCTGGGCCTGACGGCGGGCAACGCCCTCGAGGTCCGCGAGTCGGTCGAGGTCCTCGCGGGCGGCGGCCCCGCGGACGTCGTCGAGCTCACCATCGCCCTGGCCCGCGAGATGCTCGACGCGGCCGGCGTGAAGGACGCCGACCCGGCGAAGGCCCTGGCCGACGGCTCGGCGATGGACGTCTGGCGGCGCATGATCGCGGCCCAGGGCGGCGACCCGGACGCCCCGCTGCCCACCGCGAGGGAGCAGCACGTGGTGAAGGCCCCGGCCTCCGGTGTCCTCACCCGCCTCGACGCCTACGGCATCGGTGTCGCCGCCTGGCGCCTCGGCGCGGGCCGTGCCCGCAAGGAGGACCCGGTGCAGGCTGGCGCCGGCGTGGAGATCCACGCCAAGCCCGGCGAGCCGGTCCGCGAGGGTGAGCCCCTGCTCACCCTCCACACCGACACCCCCGAGCGCTTCGAGTACGCGCTGCAGTCGGTGGAGGGCTCCTTCGACATCGCGCCCGAGGGCACGGGGTTCTCGGCGTCGCCGGTGGTGCTGGAGCGTATCGCCTGACCAGGCGATTTATCGTTCGGGTGAACGGGATCGGTGGACCCCCACCGGTCCCGTTCGGCATGCTGGGATCGGTGACGCACCGATAGGAGAACCGCCATGAGCGCACTCACCGTGAGCCAGGACCCCGAGCAGAGCTGGGACGACCTCGTCCGGTTCTGGGAGGAGATGGAATGGCCCGAGGGCAGCAAGGTGGAGATCATCGAGGGGATCATCACCGTGTCACCTGCTCCCGCGTTCCGCCACAACGTGATCGCGGCTCGCATCCAGCGTCGCCTCTACTCAGTGATCCCCGAGGACTGGGAAGTCTTCCAGACACTCGCGATCTCCGTGCCGTCGCGGCTGGGCATGCTCATCCCGGACCTCCTGGTCAACCCCGTGCAGGAACACCCGGAATCGGACTCCCATATTCCGGCAGCCCTGGCCGAACTCGTCGTCGAGGTCACCTCCAAGTCCAACGCCCGCCAGGACCGCGTCAGCAAGCCCGCGGCCTACGCCACCGCGGGCATTCCGCTCTATCTCCTCGTCGACCGTTGGGCTCCCGACGGCCCCACCGCCACGCTCTACGGAGAACCGAAGGGCGACGTCTACCGTCCGCTGAGCACGGCCAAATTCGGTGAAGCGCTCAAGATTCCCGCCCCCTTCGACCTCGTGATCGACACCAGCGAGTTCCCGGTCGACTGACCCCTCAGCCCAGCACCGCCGCCACTCCCACCAGCACCGGCACCGACACCACCGTCGACAACAGGATCGACTCCCGGGCCAGGCCCTCGGCCACCCGGTAGCGGCTCGCGTAGGTGAACAGGTTCTGCGCGGCCGGCAGGGCCGACGTCACCACCACGTCCAGCAACGGCGCGCCGTGCAGTCCGAGGACGCCCCCCGCCAGCGCCCAGGCGACCGCCGGCTGACCGACCGACTTGAGCGCCACCGACAGCAGGACCGGGTTGCGGTCCCGTCCCCGGCCGGGGGCCGCGCTGCCGTGCAGGGACATGCCGAAGGCCAGCAGGGCCGCGGGCACGGACATGTTGCCGATCAGGGTGAGCGGATCCATGACCGGGCCGGGGACCCTCCAGCCCGCCGCCGACACCAGCACTCCGGAAAGCGAGCCCACCGCTATGGGGTTGCGCAGCGGGGTCAGCAGGCGCCGCCACACCGTGCCCTTCTCGCCCATGCCGGAGAGGTCCAGCACCGTGAGGGCGACCGGGGTGACCAGGACGACCTGGAACAGCAGCACCGGCGCCACCAGGGACGCGTCGCCCAGGACGTACGCGGCGATCGGGATGCCTAGGTTGCCCGAGTTGACGTAGCCCGAACACAGGGCCCCGATCGTGGTGCGGCCCACGCCCCAGCGGCGCAGCACCCCGACCGCGACGAAGACGCCCGAGGCCGCGGCCGTGCTCAGGGCCGTCACGAGCAGGCGGCTGGAGAACAGCACCGCGAGGTCGGCCTTGGCCAGGGTGGTGAACAGGAGCGCCGGCCCCGCCACGGTGAACGCCAGACCGGTCAGCACCTCGCGGCCCTGATCGCCGAGCGAGCCGCGCCGCCCGAGCACATAGCCCACCCCGATGACGACCGCGATCACCGCGAACCCGCTCAGCACCCCCTGCACAGGCCCCACCCTCCGGGGGAGCGGGGGAGCGGGTCAATGTGATCTTCGCCGGGCAGGGGCGGGGCCGGTTCCGGAAGGCGGGCACCGCGATGAGTTACCGCCGTCCCGCCGGTCTACCGTACGTGGACGCGAAGACACCCCCCGTGCTCGTACTGGCCGGCCCCGTCACCCGGGACGAGGTGCCGGGGCTGTGCGACGACGTACGGGCACTGCTGCGAGGAACCGGAGCCGGAGTCGTCGTCTGCGACGTGGCCGGGCTGGGGCCCCCCGGGCTCGGCACCGTCGACCTGCTCGCCCGCCTCGAATTGGCCGCGCGCCGCGCCGGGGGCCGCATACGCCTGCGGGACCCCACCCCCGCGCTACACGCCCTGCTCGACCTCGTCGGGCTCCGCTTCCAGGTGGAGGGGCAGGCCGAAGAGCGGGAACCAGCGCTTGGTGTCGAGGAAGAAGTGGAACCCGGTCAGCCGGCCGTCTGATATCTCCAGGATCTGGACGGACCAGGGGGTGTAGCCGCCCGCCTCCGGGTCCGGCTTGTACTGGGCGAAGCCCGGCAGGCCGTTGACCTGCACCGGCAGCAGCCGGGAGCCCGCGCAGGCCGCGCCCAGGGTCGTCATGAAGCCGGTGATGTCGTCGTGGCCGGTCAGCCACAGGTCGAACGGCGGCATCGTCATGACGGCGTCCTCGTGGAGCAGCGCCGTCAGCGCGGTCATGTCGTAGCCCTCGAACGCCTTCACATAGCGCTCCAGGAGCTTCTGCTGCTCCTCGTCCAGCGGGTCGGACACCGCCGCCGCGGCGGCCTTGTCGTCCCGCTCCGCGAGCGTCGCCCGCGCCCGCTGGAGCGCGCTGTTGACCGAGGCGACCGTGGTGCCGAGCAGCTCGGCGACCTCGCTCGCCTTCCAGGCCAGGACCTCGCGCAGGATCAGCACGGCCCGCTGCTTGGGCGGCAGCTGCTGAAGCGCGGCCATGAACGCGAGCCGTACCGACTCCTTGGCGACGGCGGCCTCCGCCGGGTCCTCGACCGTCGGCAGCACCCGGGCGTCCGGCATCGGCTCCAGCCAGGTGTGGTCGGGGCGGGGGGAGAGGGCCGCCTGGGCGAGCGGCGTCGACTCCGTGAGATCCATCGGCCGGGCGCGCTTGTTGCCCGCGGACAACATGTCCAGGCAGACGTTCGTCGCGATCCGGTACAGCCAGGAGCGCAGGCTGGAGCGGCCCTCGAACTTGTCGCGGCTCCGCCAGGCGCGGACCAGGGTGTCCTGCACCGCGTCCTCCGCCTCGAAGGCGGAACCCAGCATCCGGTAGCAGTACCCCGTCAGCTCGGTGCGGTGCTTCTCCAGTGCGACGTCGAGATCCACCGTCGCCGTGCCGCTGTCACCCATCGTCCACCCCTGGCCGTCCCTGTCGCGCGCCTTCGCGCCCAGCACCTCGGAAGCTACCGCAGCCCACTGACAATGGCCCCCGGAGCGCACGAAAGCGCAGGTCGGTGATGGTGGGCTGGGGCGGGCCGGTCATCTCGTCCGCCGCCACCGCGGCCCGTCCGACGACGGCCGCGAAGGCCGCCGCGTCAGCAGCCTGAACCGTGCCCGTCGCCATGGCGCGTCGGTCCCGGAGAGCGTCCCGGGGCCGACGACCCGGAACTCCGTACGGCAATCCCCTGCTCGGCCCGGGCGAGCAGGGGATGTGCGGACCCGAGGACTCAGTGCGCGCCCACCGGCTCCCGACGGGTCGCCACCCGGGCCGCGCGGGAGCCGAGCAGGGTGATCGTCACGACGCCGAGGACCGCGAGGACGCCGACGCCGACCGTGCCGGCCCAGCCGCTCGCGTGGAAGGCCGTCGCGCCCAGCGTGCTGCCGACGCTGGAGCCGACGTAGTAGGAGGACTGGTAGAGCGCCGAGGCCTGGGCCCGGCCGGTCGTCGCCGTCTTGCTGACCGCCGAGGACGCGACCGCGTGGCCCGCGAAGAAGCCCGCGGTGATCAGGACCAGGCCCAGCAGGACCAGCGGGAGCGAGGCCGCGAGGGACAGCAGCAGGCCCGTCGCCGTGGTGCCGCCGGCCAGGTACAGCGCGCCGCGCCGGCCCAGGCGGCCGACCAGCCGGCCCGCCGTCGACGCCGAGACCGTACCGACCAGGTACACCAGGAAGATCGAGCCGATGATGCCCTGCGGCAGTCCGAACGGCGCCTCCGTCAGGCGGTAGCCGATCACCGTGTACACGCCGCCGAAGACCGTCATGAACAGCGCGCCGATCGCGTACAGGCGGCGCAGCAGCGGGTCGGCGAGGTGGTCGCGGACCGTGCGGGCCAGCACACGCGGGCGCAGCGAGCCCGGGGAGAAGTGCCGGGGGGCCGGCAGCAGCAGGCGGAACGCCACCGCGCAGGCGACGGCGATCGCCCCGACCACGCCGACGGCGATCCGCCAGCCCCACTCCTGGGCCACCCAGCCGGTGATCACGCGGCCGCTCATGCCGCCGACGCTGTTGCCCGCGACGAACAGTCCGATGGCCGTGACCAGTGCCTTGGGCCGGACCTCCTCGGCGAGGTACGCCTGCGCGGAGGCGGGCACTCCGGCCACGGCCGCGCCCTGGAGCGCCCGCAGCACCACCAGCACGCCCAGCGACGGCGCGAAGGGCACCAGCATCCCGACGGTCACCGCCACCGCGAGCGAGGCCGTCATCACCGTACGGCGGCCGAAGCGTTCGGACAGCGCGCTCATCGGCAGTACGAACAGCGCGAGACCGCCGGTCGCCGCCGCCACCGTCCAGCTCGCCTCGCTCGCCGCCACCCCGAACTCGCCGGAGATCAGCGGCAGCAGGGCCTGGGTGGAGTACAGCAGCGCGAAGGTCGCGACACCGGCCAGGAAGAGCGCGAGGCTCATCCGGCGGTAGCCGGGCCCGCCCGGGGCCATGCGGGAATCGGGGGAGGGGAGGGACGTTGCGGCGCCCATGACGGTGGACGCCCCGGTATCGGCGGGAGACATGCCTCGAACCTACGGACGGTCCCGCTCATCCGTCCAATGCATGGAATCGCCATAATCGTTCCCATGGTGCATCAGCCGAGGTCACAAGAGCGTCTGTCACAGTCCAGTGACACAGAAGACATCGTCACAACACTCGCGCCCCGCCTGGCGTACTTCGCCGGCGTGGCCCGCACCGAGCACGTCACCCGTGCCGCCCAGGAGATGAACGTCCCGCAGTCCACGCTCTCCCGGGCCATGGCCCGCCTGGAGCAGGACCTGGGCGTCGACCTGTTCGCACGCCGCGGCCGCACCGTCGCCCTCACCCCCGCCGGCCGTACCTTCCTCACCTCCGTGGAAAGGGCCCTCGCCGACATCGGGCGGGCCGCCGACGAGGTGCGCGCCGACGCCGACCCGACGACCGGCAAGGTCGCCTTCGGCTTCCTGCACACCATGGGCGCGGAGACGGTCCCCGGCCTCCTCCAGGCCTTCCGCGCCGACCACCCCCGCGTCCGCTTCAGCCTCGTGCAGAACTACGGCGAGGCGATGCTGGAGCGCCTGCGCGCCGGTGAACTGGACCTCTGCCTGACCTCCCCGGTGCCCGACGCCCCGGACCTGGTCGCCCGCCGCCTGGACGAGCAGAAGCTCCGCCTGGTCGTCCCCGCCGACCATCCCCTGGCCGCCCGCAGGCGCGTCCGGCTCGCCGAGGCGGCCGACGAAACCTTCGTCACCCTGGAGCCCGGCTACGGCCTGCGCCGCATCACCGACGACCTCTGCAAGGAGGCGGGCTTCAAGCCCCGCATCGCCTTCGAGGGCGAGGAGGCGGAGACCCTGCGCGGCCTGGTGGCGGCGGGGCTGGGCGTGGCCCTCCTGCCGCCACCGGTGTTCCCGCGCCCGGGAGTCGTGGAGCTGACGGTCACGGCACCTCGAGCGGCACGGGAGATCGGCGTCGCCTGGCTGGAAGGCCATCCCGACACGCCCCCGGTGGCCGCGTTCAAGAAGTTCCTGCTCTCCAGGAGGGGCAGCCTGCTCCCCTAGGGCCCGCGGATCTCCCGCCCCGCGGACTCCCCTACAGGCTGCGGAGCGACCGCCCGAACCCCGCGGCCAACGGCATCCGCAGCCCGATCGGCGGCGGCGCGGCCAGCGCGTCCTCCAGGGGGCGTGCGAAGGAGTGCCCGAACAGCGAGCCCATCGTGAAGTCGGAGACCAGCGCCTGCACTTCACTCCGGTACTGGTGCAGCCCGTGTCCGTCCGAGTGCACCTCGAACCGGCACACGTCCCGGTTGGCCTTCTTCGCCCGGCCTGCCAGCCGGAACGACAGCTCCGGGTCGCTGCGCTCGTCGTTCGTGCCGTGCACGATCAGGACCCGCCGTCCCACCAGTTGCTTCACCGGTTCGGGAGGAGCGGCCACGTCGTCCTCGGGCAGCCAGGGGGCGACCGCCACGACGGAGTTGACGGCCTCGTGCCCGCCCGCGCGGAGCGCCGCCCGTCCGCCCATGCCGACGCCCACCAGGCAGACGGGGACGTCGCCGTAGCGCCGTACGACCTCGTCCGCCGCCCAGGACGCGTCGCCCGCCAGATGCGCCTCGCTGCCGTTCCAGCCGCGATAGCGGTAGTGGACGACATGGGTGGCGAGCCCCTCCTCCTGGCCCGCGCGCGCGAGCCGGCGTCCGAGGGCGCGGACGAAGGCTGTCGCCCAGACGGGGGACGGCCGTCGGGCGGATACCTCCTCGCCGCCGGGCAGCAGCAGGACCGCGCCGCTCACCGACGTCGGTTCCGGGCCGACTGCCCTGCCCAGCCGGGCCGTTCGGGCCGGCGTCACATCCTGTGCCATGACAGAACAGTGTCAGAAGTGCCGGTGTACGCCACCCGTCCGTGCGGTCACCGTTACGTATCGACGAATTCGTACACCCGGCGATCTACGCGCGTAGGAGTTAGAGTGCGAAAATGACGAGCCAGACTGCACCGAGTCAGACGGCATCGACAGCCGGCGTCCCGACGCCGGACCAGATCCGCCGGGCGCCCAAGGTCCTGCTGCACGATCATCTCGACGGAGGCCTCCGCCCCGGGACCGTCGTCGAACTCGCCCGCCAGACGGTCCCCCACAGCACTGAAGGCGTGGGAGGTGCCCCCATCGACCAACTCCCGGAGACCGACCCCGACAAGCTCGGCACCTGGTTCGCCGAGGCCGCCGACTCCGGATCCCTGGAGCGGTACCTGGAGACCTTCTCGCACACCGTCGGCGTGATGCAGACCCGCGACGCGCTGGTCCGGGTGGCCCGCGAGTGCGCCGAGGACCTGGCCGAGGACGGCGTGGTGTACGCCGAGGTCCGCTACGCGCCCGAGCAGCACCTGGAGGGCGGACTCAGCCTCGAAGAGGTCGTCGAGGCCGTCAACGAGGGCTTCCGGCAGGGCGAGGTGATCGCCCGCCGGAACGGTCACCGCATCCGGGTCGGCGCCCTGCTCACCGCCATGCGGCACGCCGCCCGTGCCCTGGAGATCGCCGAACTCGCCAACCGCTACCGCGACCTGGGTGTCGTCGGTTTCGACATCGCGGGCGCCGAGGCCGGATACCCGCCCACCCGGCACCTGGACGCCTTTGAATTCCTGAAGCGGGAGAACAACCACTTCACCATCCACGCCGGCGAGGCCTTCGGGCTGCCGTCCATCTGGCAGGCGCTCCAGTGGTGCGGCGCCGACCGGCTCGGGCACGGGGTGCGGATCATCGACGACATCCAGGTCCACGAGGACGGTTCGGTGAAGCTCGGACGGCTGGCCTCCTACGTCCGGGACAAGCGCATCCCGCTGGAGCTGTGCCCGAGTTCCAACCTCCAGACCGGGGCCGCCGCGTCCTATGCCGAGCACCCGATCGGGCTGCTCCGCCGCCTGCATTTCCGGGCCACGGTCAATACCGACAATCGTCTGATGTCCCACACCAGCATGAGCCGGGAATTCGAGCACCTCGTCGACGCGTTCGGTTACACGCTCGACGACATGCAATGGTTCTCCGTCAATGCGATGAAGTCGGCGTTCATCCCTTTCGATGAACGACTGGCCATGATCAATGACGTCGTCAAGCCCGGATATGCGGAGCTGAAATCCGAATGGCTGTTCCGCCAGACGGCGTCCACCAGCGGTTCTTTGGATTCCGGGAGCTGACGGGGGTCGTTGGGTCGCACGGAATGCGGACGGGGATTCACAAACCGTCCGCATTTCGATGTTTGCGGGGCTGGCCTGGGGTGTTTACGGTCGTGGCCCGCTGAGTCCTCGTCATCCATGTCATCCACGTCATCCACTTTAGGACGCATTCACCATGAAGCAGTCTGCTGCCAAGACCCTCGGTGTCGCCGTCGTCGGTGCCGCCATCGCCGCTGTCGGCGCGGGCACGGCCAACGCGGCCCCGTCCCTCCCGAACACCGCCCAGGCGCTGGACACGGTCTCCAAGACGGTCCCGACCGAGAGCGTCGACAAGACGCTGCCGGGTGCCGGATCGACGATCGCCCAGACCCGGCCCGCGGCCGTGGCCGGTGCCGCCGCCGCCCAGCCGGCCGCCGAGCAGGCGATGAAGCAGGGCCCGACCTCGCCGGTCGGCAAGCTGCTCGGTGGTCTGCCGCTGCTGAAGGGCCTCCCGCTCGGCTGACATGGCCGCCACGCCCGCCGCTGGGGCGCGCCCGTCACGTACCGGGCGCGCCCCAGCGGCGTATCACGGCAGGGGCCTACCAGGCCGTGCGCGCCTTGTCCTCCGAGGGCAGCAGGATCCACAGCGCTATGTAGAGCAGGAACTGCGGGCCCGGCAGCAGGCAGGACAGCAGGAAGATCACCCGCATCGTCGTCGCGGAGGTGCCGAAGCGCCGCGCCAGCGCTGCGCACACTCCGCCGATCATGCGGCCGTTGGTGGGGCGGGCAAGGGCGGTCATGTCCGGCTCCTTCGTGAGCGTCGGTGGAGGCGGCCGGTGCGGCTGCCTCATCTGACATCCACGGTACGGAGACGAAGGGGACGAAGCGTCGCTCTACGGTGCGATCCCGACCCTGGGAATCGTCGGGGTACGACCCTGAGAGGTCTCCTCCTGTGGAGCCGCCGTACGCCGGACGCGCTCGCCCCTGCGGCGCAGCCAGGACCGGCCCGCCGGGACCAGGGCCAGATGGGCCAGGATCACACCGGTGGTGTTCAGCAGCAGCGAGTCCACGTCGACGACCCGGCCGGGCACGCCCGTCTGGAGCAGGGCGATGCCCGTGGAGATCAGGGCGCCCGTGGTGGCCGTACGGATCAGGGAGGCGAGCGGGGAGACGGCGAGCCTGCCGTGCGCCATCGGCAGCAGCACACCCAGCGGGGCCAGCAGCGCGAGGCCCTCACCGATCCGGCGGGCCGCCTCGGGCCAGCCCAGCGCCAGGTCGGCCCGGATCCCGGCGAGTGGGTGCAGGTTGGCGGGCATCACCCAGGGGACGTCCAGCGGTCGCAGCATGAGCCAGGCGACGAGCGCGAGGTGTGCGACCAGGAGAGCACCCCCTGTCACACGGACGCGGATCGCGGCGCTGCCGCCGATGGAGCCTTGACGCTGCACGCCCCCCAAGACGCGCCCGCGTGCACGATCGGTTCCGGATCCGGCAGGCGTACGTACGTGCGGCTTCCGCCACACCTCATGTCGCCTGGCCCGTCAACTCGCCGTAACCTCGCCGGCCGGCGGCTTCCCGCTGGACGGCTGGGGGCGTACGTCGTCGGTTCGGCTGGGGGTGCGGAGCCGTGGTGCGTCCTCGGAGTTCTTCGGGCACGTCTCGCTGACGGCCGTCCCGCCGTGCAGGTGTGCGCGCTCGGGGCGCGGCTTGTGTCGGCCGGACGTCAGGTCGCCGCGGCCTTTCTGCCCGGCTGGGGGGCGTATGTCGTCGGTCCGGGTGGGGGTGCGGAGCCGTGGTGCCGCCCCGGGGCCCTTCGGGCCTGGCCCGCTCACGCTCGTCCCGCCGTGTGCACGTGTGCGCGGCTCGGGGCGTCGGGCCCGGCCCGCTCACGGCTGTTCCGCCGTGCACGTGCGTGCGGCGCGGGGCACGGCTCATGTGGCCCGTCAGTTGGCTGTGACCTCGCTGGACGGCGGCTTCGCGGTGCCCGGCTGGGAGCGTACGTCGTCGGTGCACTCGTAGCGGCGCAGCGGTTCGCGGCCCGGGCCGCCCAGGATCACCGAGCCGTCCCCCTCGGCCGCCGCCGAGTCGGAGAACGTGCACACGATCTGCGCGAGCGCGTACGGGGTGAGCCGGCCGGGGGCGGTGCTCAGGCGCAGCGCGTCCTCGGGGTCCTTCGGACGGGGCCCGCCCACGGTCGTGCCGCCGCGCACGTACGTCGCGTAACCGGCGTCCTTCTCACCGGCGGACGGCGACTGGGCGAGCTGGTCCAGCAGCGCCTGGGCCACGATCACCCGCCGCCTGGCGTCCGCAGTGCCGTCCGGGACGCGTACCGACCGGTCCACGGTGACCAGCGACGAACCGCACAGCAGGAAGACCTGCACGGGCACCCCGTGCGAGGACTGCGTGGTGAGGTCCGGCTGGGTGAGCGAGCACGGCACCCGGGAGGGCGCCGCGCCGAAGTCCGTCGGCACCTGGGTGGCCCGGATCCCGCAGCCCGTGAGCAGCGCGGCGAGCACCGGGACCGTCAGCAGGCGTCGTGCGTTCATGACGCCCCCTCCTTGGAACCGTCGACCTTGGCGTCGCTCTCCTCCGTCAGCGCCGAGGCGTCCTTCGGCAGCCGCAGCGTGAACACGGCGCCGCCGTCGGGCGAGTTGGCCGCGGTGATCCCGCCGCCGTGGATGCCCGCGTTCTCCATCGCGATGGACAGGCCGAGCCCGCTGCCCTCGGAGCGCGGCCGCGAGGCGCTGGCCTTGTAGAAGCGGTCGAAGACGTGCGGCAGGACGTCCTCCGGGATGCCGGGCCCGTGGTCGCGCACCGCGACGACCAGGTCGTCGCCGTCGATGCGCACCGAGACCCGCACCGGCGACCCGCCGTGCTTGAGCGCGTTGCCGATCAGGTTGGCGAGGATGACGTCCAGCCGGCGCGGGTCGAGCCGGCAGTGGATGCCGCGCTCGGCGTCCAGCTCCACGGCGTCGAGCCAGGCACGGGCGTCGATGCAGGCGGTGATCTGGTCGGCGATGTCGACGTCGTCCAGGACGAGGCGGGCGGTGCCCGCGTCGAAGCGGGTGACCTCCATCAGGTTCTCGACGAGGTCGTTGAGCCGCCGGGTCTCGCTCACCACCAGCCGGACCGCGGGCTCGATCATCGGATCGATGCTCCCGGACTCCGCCTCCAGCTCCTCCTCCAGCACCTCCGTCACGGCGGTGATGGCGGTCAGCGGTGTGCGCAGCTCGTGGGACATGTCGGCCACGAACCGCCGGGACGCGTCGTCCCGCGCGGCCATGTCCGCGACCCGCTTCTCCAGCGCCTCCGCGGCGTTGTTGAACGTGCGCGACAGATCGGCGAGTTCGTCGGTGCCGGAGACCCTCAGCCGGGTGTCCAGCCTGCCCTCGCCGAGCCGCCGGGCGGCCACGCCCAGACGGTGCACGGGCTTCAGCACGGTCGTCGCGGCGGCCTGCGCGAGCAGCGCCGCGCCGATCAGCGCGAGCCCGGTGGCGATGCCGAGCGACCAGGCGAGCGAGTTGAGGTCCTTGGCCTCCGGCTCCAGCGACTTGACCATGTACCCGGTCGGTCCGCCGCCGATCACCTTCGTCCCGGCCACCAGGTACGGGGTGCCGTGGTCGACGACCCGCTGCCAGTACAGGTGGTAAGGCGACTTGTTGCCGTCGGCCACCTTCTGCTGCTTGTTCACCGCGGCCCGCAGCGACAGGGGCACGTCCTCCAGCGAGAACCCGTTCAGGCCGCCGGAGTTGCCGTACACCGTCTTGCCGCCCGCGTCCGTCGCGACCAGCAGCACGCTGAAGCGCTGGCTGCTGGCCGCCATCTGCCCGGCGGTGTGCTGAAGTTCGTCCTGGGTGGCGGGCGAGGGCAGCGCACCGGCCCGGTTCTGCATCTCCTGCTGGAAGTCCCGCAGCACCGCGTCCTGGGCGCGGGTCAGCACCGCCTCCCGGTTCAGCCAGTACGCGATGCCCGACGCCGACACCGCGGCGGTGAGGGCGACCAGCCCGAAGACCAGGACCAGCCGCAGCCGCAGACTGGTGAAGCGCAGCCGCGACACGGCTCCCTTACGGCCCGCGGACCAGCCGCGGAACCCCCCTTGCGCGTCGGTCACTGAGGTGAGTCCAGCCGGTAGCCGACACCGCGCACGGTACGGATGAGCGTCGGGGACGAGGGCACGTCCTCGACCTTGGCGCGCAGCCGCTGGACGCAGGCGTCCACCAGCCGCGAGTCGCCCAGGTAGTCGTGCTCCCACACCAGCCGCAGCAGCTGCTGCCGGGACAGCGCCTGTCCGGGCCGCCGGCTCAGCTCCAGCAGCAGCCTGAGCTCGGTCGGCGTCAGCTGGAGGTCCTCGCCGTTCTTCGTCACGGTCATCGCCGAACGGTCGATGACGAGGCTGCCGAACGTCGCCGAGTCGCTGGACTCCCGCTCCCCGCGCCGCAGCACGGCCCGGATCCGGGCGTCGAGGACCCGCCCCTGCACGGGCTTGACGACATAGTCGTCCGCTCCCGACTCCAGCCCGACCACCACGTCGATGTCGTCGTTGCGGGCGGTCAGCAGGATGATCGGCAGCTGGTCCGTGCGCCGGATGCGCCGGCACACCTCGAACCCGTCGATGCCGGGCAGCATCACGTCCAGCACGATCAGGTCCGGCCGCTGCTCACGCAGCAGCTTCAGCCCGTCCTCGCCGGTGGCAGCGGTGGCAACCCGGTGACCCTGGCGCGTAAGAGACAGCTCCAGGGCCGTACGGATGGCGTCGTCGTCCTCGATCAGCAACAGGGAAGGCACGGGCTCATTCTGGCCCATGGAGAGCCTCTGGGACGACCTGTGGGCCGCGGTGACCCCACTTCCGGTGACCCGGGCCGCCTGACCGGCTCGTACCGCCACCACCTGTGCGCATTGTGTGACAGCGGTGTGGCCGACCCCTGTGACAGGTCTGTGACAGTCGGCGGACATGGCCATGAAGTCCCGTCGGCAAGCTTTTCGGCACAGGCAAGGAGCCGCGAGGAACACCGGCCTGAGCGAGACGAACACCGGAAGTCCACGACGGGGGGCGCGAGATGAACACGCTGCACGGCATCAGCACCAAGGCAGTGGTCACGCGTCTGCACGACGTGAACCGGGGTTCCGAGAAGTCCGGTGCTGTGAGCGGGCGGGGGTGCGCTCGCAGCGCCGGGCGTCAGCACCCGGTCTACATGTCGGTGGTTGACGCACACACGGGGGAATCGCACGGGGGAGCCGCGTACGGGGAGGCCTCGGGGGAGCGCCGCTCGCTGACGGAGGCGGAGTTCACCGCCTACGTCCAGGAGCGCCGCGCCTCCCTGTACGCCACCGCCTACCACCTCACCGGTGACCGCTACGAGGCCGAGGACCTGCTCCAGAGCGCGCTGTTCTCGACGTACAAGGCGTGGGACCGGATCAGTGACAAGGCGGCGGTCGGCGGATACCTCCGCCGCACCATGACCAACCTGCACATCAGCGCCTGGCGGCGCCGCAAGCTCAACGAGTACCCGACCGAGGAACTGCCGGAGACGGCCGGCGACACGGACGCGATGCGCGGCACCGAGCTGCGCGCGGTCCTGTGGCAGGCGCTGGCCCGGCTGCCCGAACTCCAGCGCACCATGCTGGTCCTGCGTTACTACGAGGGCCGCACGGACCCGGAGATCGCGGAGATCCTCGACATCAGTGTCGGCACGGTGAAGTCCAGCATCTGGCGGTCGCTCCGCCGGCTGCGCGAGGACGAGGTCCTCAGCTTCGGCCGTGACGAGGAATACGCCTTCGGGGAGCTGGTCGCCTGAAGGTTGGGCGGGACGGGGGAGTCCCGCCCGGGGGGAACACGGGGGAACAGGGGGGACACGGGGGATAGGGGGGAACAGGGAAAAACACGGGGGACCGGGGGAAACAGCGGGGAACTCCGTCACGGGGGACGTGGACGGAGTGGCGGGACTGGAGGGCCGGGGGGTCCGTCCAGTCCCGCTTTTCCGTGTGCACGGTCCTGATGCGCGTACGACCCGGCTCAGGCCGCCGTACGGGTCCTCGGCTGCCGTCCCGCCGCCGCGGCCGCCAGCCGGCCCAGCGCCTCGTCCCGGTCGCAGGGATGTGCGCCCAGCGAGACCTGGCGGGCGACGATCGTGCGCTCCGCCCGCATCAGCCGCCAGCCGCGGCGCAGCAGGAACGGCACCGACTTGCGGCCCTCCTTCAGGTCCCGCAGGAAGCGCCGCCGGAAGGTGGTGACCGGCCCGCGGGTCAGGCAGAGCGCGTCCGCCAGCACCCCGAGCTCACGGCAGCGCTCGACGATCTCCGCGGCGAAGATGCCCTCCGCTATGAACAGCGGGGTACGGCCGATGCCCAGCGTCTCCTCGCCGGTACGGGCGCTCAGCGAGATGTCGTACACCGGTACGGGCGTCGACCCCGTGGCGCACAGCCGGGTGATGGCCTCGACCGCGACGTCCGCGTCCCACGACAGCGGATGGTCCCAGTCGATGTCCGAACTCCCCTCCACCAGCGGCAGCGTCGGGTCGTCGCCCTCCTTGTAGAAGTCGTCGAGGCGCAGGACAGGGAGCCCGGAACGGGCGGCGACGAGTGACTTGCCCGAGCCCGAGGGGCCGCACAGCAGCACGACGCGGGCGGGGGACGGGGGATGAATGCTCACGGAACACCAGTTTGACGCATGGTGGGCCCGCTGCCGACCCCGCGGGTCGGCTTTGGAGCGCGCGTCACACCTCAACTACCCTTCGTGTCGACCGCATTACACTGCGCACCAGAAGGTGGCACCAGCAATGGCACGACACGCGTCCCCCCACAACCTCGCGGTGCAGCGCGCCCTGATCACCCTCGCGGCCGCCGGAGCGGCCCTGGGCGCGGGCGCGGCGACGGCGTCCGCGGACCCCGTCTCCGTCGAGGGCGCGCACGGCCCGCTCTCGCTCAGCGACCTGGATCCGCAGGCGGGCGCGCAAGCGGTGGGCGACTCGGTGTCCTACACCACCGGTTCGGTGGCGAACCTCAAGCCCAACCCCCTCGCGGGCACGGGTTCCGACCCGCTGAACAACGCCGTCGGCACCCAGGTCGCCGACTTCCGGCCGATGAACTCGAAGTCCCTGACCGGGCCGGTGACGGACGCGCGGTCGGTCGGCTCGGTGCCGGTGGTCCGGCAGGTGGTGGGGGCGTCGGGCGGTGGACGGGGCTGACGCCCGCGCGGCATGAGAAGGCGCGGCGAGAGGCCCCCGCCCGCCAACGGGCCCCGCGCAGCCGCCGTGCCGCGCCCCCCGCTTCGTGCTTCCGGCGCTGCGGGAGCAAGGCCAGGAGGCCGGCGACGGCCGGGCGGGCGCAGCCGCCTGTTGAGCGAGGGCGGCGGGCGGCCTCGCGGAAGCAGCCCCGCGGCCGGCGCCCCGCACGAGGAGAGCCGCACGAGGAGAGCCGCGCCTCCCCCGGACGGAGGGGAAGCGCGGCTCCCGTTCGAGTCGGCCGGCCGTCAGTAGGACGAGCCGGACGCGCCGAGCGACCCCGTCGGGTGCCAGACGGTCTTCGTCTCCAGGAACGCCGTCATGCGGTCGATACCCGGAGTCGCCGACCAGTCGACCGCGTCCACAGGCTGTGGACGAAGGACGCGCTTGAGGTTGTCCGCCGCCGCGATCTCCAGTTCCTTCGCCAGCGCCTCGTCGGCGCCCGCGAGGTCGATCGCGTTGACGTCCTGGTGGGCGGCCAGCGGCGCCGCGATCTCCGCCGTACGGCCGGACAGGACGTTGACCACGCCACCGGGCACGTCGGAGGTGGCCAGCACCTCGCCCAGCGAGAGCGCCGGAAGCGGGGCCCTCTCGCTCGCGATCACGATCGCCGTGTTGCCGGTCGCGATCACGGGGGCGATCACCGACACCAGGCCGAGGAACGACGACTCCTGCGGGGCCAGCACCGTCACCACGCCCGTCGGTTCCGGCGAGGACAGGTTGAAGAACGGGCCCGCGACCGGGTTGCCGCCGCCCACCACCTGGGCGATCTTGTCGGTCCAGCCCGCGTACCAGACCCAGCGGTCGATGGTCGCGTCCACCTGGTCGGCGGCCTTGGACTTCGACAGGCCCTCCGCGTCGGCGACCTCGTGGACGAACTGCGCCTTGCGGCCCTCCAGCATCTCCGCGACGCGGTAGAGGACCTGGCCGCGGTTGTACGCCGTCGCCCCGGACCAGGCACCGAACGCCTTGCGCGCGGCGACCACCGCGTCCCGGGCGTCCTTGCGGGAGGAGAGGGGGGCGTTGGCCAGCCACTTGCCCTTTGCGTCGGTCACCTCGTACACCCGGCCGCTCTCGGAACGCGGGAACTTCCCGCCGACGTACAGCTTGTAGGTCTTGAAGACACTGAGCCGTGCTTCGGACTTCTCAGACATCGAGGTACGCCTCCAGGCCGTGGCGGCCGCCCTCGCGGCCGAAGCCCGACTCCTTGTAACCGCCGAACGGCGAGGTCGGGTCGAACTTGTTGAACGTGTTGGACCAGACGACACCGGCGCGCAGCTTGTTCGCGACGGCCAGGATCCGCGAGCCCTTCTCGGTCCAGATGCCCGCCGACAGGCCGTACTGCGTGTTGTTCGCCTTGGCGACCGCCTCGTCCGGCGTGCGGAAGGTCAGCACCGACAGCACCGGGCCGAAGATCTCGTCGCGGGCGATGGTGTGCGCCTGGGTGACGTTCGTGAACAGCGTCGGCGCGAACCAGTAACCGGCGCCGGGCAGTTCGCAGGCGGGCGACCAGCGCTCGGCGCCCTCCGCCTCGCCCTGCTCGGCGAGCGCGGTGATCCGGGCCAACTGCTCGGCGGAGTTGATCGCGCCGATGTCGGTGTTCTTGTCGAGCGGGTCGCCCAGGCGCAGGGTGGACAGCCTGCGCTTGAGGGAGTCGAGGAGCTCGTCGTGGACCGACTCCTGGACCAGCAGCCGCGAGCCCGCGCAGCAGACCTGGCCCTGGTTGAAGAAGATGCCGGTGACGATGCCCTCTACGGCCTGGTCGATCGGGGCGTCGTCGAAGACGATGTTGGCGCCCTTGCCGCCCAGCTCCAGGGTGAGCTTCTTGCGGGTACCGGCGACCGTGCGGGCGATCTCCTTGCCGACGGCGGTGGAGCCGGTGAAGGCGACCTTGTTCACGTCCGGGTGCGCGACGAGCGCGGCGCCCGCGTCGCCGTATCCCGGGAGGATGTTGACGACACCCCTGGGCAGGCCCGCCTGGCGGCAGACGTCCGCGAAGAACAGCGCCGAGAGGGGGGTGGTCTCCGCCGGCTTCAGGACGACCGTGTTGCCGGTCGCCAGCGCCGGGGCGATCTTCCACGCCAGCATCAGCAGCGGGAAGTTCCAGGGGATGACCTGGCCCGCGACGCCGAGGGGCCGCGGATCGGCCCCGAACCCGGCGTGGTCCAGCTTGTCCGCCCAGCCCGCGTAGTAGAAGAAGTGCGCGGCGACCAGGGGCAGGTCGGCGTCGCGGGTCTCCTTGATGGGCTTGCCGTTGTCCAGCGTCTCCAGGACGGCCAGCTCACGGCTGCGCTCCTGGATGATGCGGGCGATGCGGAACAGGTACTTGGCGCGCTCCGAGCCGGGCAGCGCCGACCACTTCTCGAAGGCCTTGCGGGCGGCCTTGACGGCACGGTCGACGTCCTCGGCACCGGCCTGCGCGACCTCGGAGAGGACCTCCTCGGTGGACGGGCTGACCGTCTTGAAGACCTTGCCGTCGGCAGCCTCGGTGAACTCGCCGTCGATGAACAGGCCGTACGAGGGCGCGATGTCGACGATCGCGCGGGACTCGGGGGCGGGTGCGTACTCAAAAGCCATGATGGATCAGTCCACCGTCACGTAGTCGGGGCCGGAGTAGCGGCCGGTGGCCAGCTTCTGACGCTGCATCAGCAGGTCGTTCAGGAGCGAGGAGGCGCCGAAGCGGAACCAGTGGTTGTCCAGCCAGTCCTCGCCGGCGGTCTCGTTGACCAGGACGAGGAACTTGATCGCGTCCTTGGTGGTCCGGATGCCGCCGGCCGGCTTCACACCGACCTGTACCCCGGTCTGCGCGCGGAAGTCGCGCACGGCCTCCAGCATGAGCAGGGTGTTGGCGGGCGTGGCGTTCACCGCGACCTTGCCGGTGGAGGTCTTGATGAAGTCGGCCCCGGCCAGCATGCCGAGCCAGCTCGCGCGCCGGATGTTGTCGTACGTCGAGAGCTCGCCGGTCTCGAAGATCACCTTCAGCCGGGCGGAGGTCCCGCAGGCCTCCTTGACCGCGACGATCTCGTCGTACACCTTCAGGTACCTGCCCGCGAGGAACGCCCCGCGGTCGATGACCATGTCGATCTCGTCGGCGCCGGCGAGCACGGCCTCACGGACGTCGGCCAGCTTCACGTCGAGGGCGGCGCGGCCGGCCGGGAACGCGGTGGCGACCGAGGCGACCTTCACGCCCGAGCCGGCGACGGCCTCCTTCGCGGCGGCCACCATGTCGGGATAGACACAGACGGCCGCGGTCGCGGGGGTCGTACGGTCGGTCGGGTCGGGGTGGACCGCCTTGGCGCCGAGCGCCCGGACCTTGCCCGGGGTGTCCGCGCCTTCCAGCGTGGTCAGGTCGACCATCGAGATGGCGAGGTCGATGGCGTACGCCTTCGCGGTGGTCTTGATGGAACGGGTGCCGAGCGAGGCGGCGCGCGCCTCCAGGCCGACCGCGTCGACGCCGGGCAGCCCGTGGAGGAAGCGGCGCAGCGTGCTGTCGGACGCGGTGACGTCAGCGAGAACAGCGGATGCAGCGGGTGCAGTACTGGGCATGGTCACCAGCCGAGCATATCTACGCGCGTAGCGGCTGTACACCCCCGGGTGCTCATCGCGTCCGGCTCCGCCGCGACGAGCATCGCGAACGGCACCTCGTGGAAGACCGGGAAGGAGCACCTCGGGGAGCACCTCGGGGAACACCGCGTAGGAGCACCCAGTACGACCACCTAGTACGACCGCTGCCGGCGGCGTCGGGCAGAATCGGGACCATGACGACCCCGCACGACCAGTCACCCGCGTCGCAGCCCCCGGTGCCCGCCGCGAAGGACCGCATCCACCGCTCCCCGATGGCGGTCGTGGGCGGTGTCGTGCTGCTCGCCATCGTCGGGTGGCTCGGCATCGACGCGCTGATCAAGGGGGACGGCCGCACCCCGTGGCTGGCGCTCGCCGGGCTCATCCTCGTCGTCCCCCTGGTGATCGCCTTCACCCTGCGCCCGGCGGTCTTCGTGAACGACGACCGGCTGCGCGTGCGCAACCCCTTCCGCGTGATCACGCTGCCCTGGGGCGAGATCGCCACCCTGCGGTCCGGCTACTCGAACGAGGTCGTCGCCAAATCGGGCGCCAAATACCAGCTGTGGGCCGTCCCCGTCTCCCTCCGCGCCCGCAAGAAGGCCACCCGGCAGCAGGCCCGCGCCGGGGCGGACGCGCGCACGGGCCACGCACCCGGGATGCCGGGCCGCGGCGGCCCCGGCCTCGGCAGCGTGCTGCGCGGCTCCGGCGTGCCGGACGGCCCGACCCGGGCCGCGACCGACCAGATCATGGACGACCTCCGCGCGCTCCAGGAGGACCGCGAGCGGGCGGAGACGGCACAGGGAGAGGTCACGGTCCGCTGGGCGTACGAGATCGCGGCACCGGCGGTGGCAGGGGCGGTACTGCTGGCGATCCTGCTCGCGACGGGCTGACCGGGAGGGCGGGGACGGCGGGGGCCCTGGTTGGGCCGAGGGCGGATTCGTAGGGCTTCCACAGCTTCCGGACCGCAACCGCACCCCTGACCCGCATGTCTGAAAACCGATGACTACGAACCACCTCGCGCGCCCCCTGCCGCTGCCCCCCTCCGCGATACCCGACGGCTGCCCCGCCTGGGACTCGCCACGGGCGCGGCACTGGACCGAGGCGCTGCCGCCGCGCTGGACACCGCCCCGGACCCGGGCCCGGTACGTCTGGCTGGTGACCCTGACCGCGGCGCTCGCCGCCGGGGCGCTGAGCGCGTACGCCGACTGGCGGCCCCGGCTCGCCGCGCTGACGGCCGCGCATGCCATGTGGCTGCGCCCGACGGCTCCGGCCGAGGACCGGCACCGGGGGCGCCCGCTGTGGCCGCTGGCGGTGCTCTTGGGGGTGGCGTGGGCGGCGGCCCTGGCCCTGCTGCCGTAACGATTCACCGGGTGTGCTCGGCAGAAGCGCCCGATGGGGTGCCCCCGGCGGCCGGGAACACCCCATCGGGATGACTGCACGACGTGCGTACGGCTCAGATGCCGGCGGCCGCCGAGAGGTCGCGCTTGACGGCCGCGAGGAGTTCGGCGGCCCGGGCGCGGGCGGCCGGGAGCTCGGCGTGCGCGGCGACCGGCACGACGACCTCCAGGTAGCACTTCAGCTTCGGCTCGGTGCCGCTGGGCCGGACGATGACCCGGGCGCCGTCGAGGGTGTAGCGCAGACCGTCGGTGGGCGGCAGCTCGTCGGTTCCCCGGGTGAGGTCCTCGGCCCTGGTGATGGCGAGCCCGGCCAGCTCGGTCGGCGGCTGCTCGCGCAGGCGCCGCATGGCGTCGGAGATGACCGACAGGTCCTGCACCCGGACCGAGAGCTGGTCGGTGGCGTGCAGACCGTGCTCCACGGCGAGGTCGTCGAGGAGGTCGAGGAGGGTGCGGCCCTCCTCCTTCAGCTCGGACGCCAGCTCGGTGATCAGGAGCGCGGCCGTGATCCCGTCCTTGTCCCGCACCCCGTCCGGGTCGACGCAGTAGCCGAGGGCCTCCTCGTAGCCGTAGCGCAGCCCCTCCACCCGGGCGATCCACTTGAAGCCGGTGAGGGTCTCCTCGTACGGCAGCCCCGCCTTCTCGGCGATCCGCCCGAGCAGCGAGGACGACACGATGGACTCGGCGAAGGTACCGGTCGCGCCCCGCCGCACCAGGTGGGCGGCGAGCAGGGCGCCGACCTCGTCGCCGCGCAGCATGCGCCACTCGTCCCCGTCCCGCACGGCGACGGCGCACCGGTCGGCGTCGGGGTCGTTGGCGATGACAAGATCGGGCTGTGCCCGCCGTGCCGTCGCGAAGGCCAGGTCCATCGCTCCCGGCTCCTCCGGGTTGGGGAAGGCGACGGTCGGGAAGGCGGGGTCCGGCTCTGCCTGCTCGGCGACGAGCACGGGCTCCGGGAAACCGGCCCGCGCGAACGCGGCGAGCAGCACGTCCTTGCCGACGCCGTGCATCGCCGTGTAGACGGCACGGGCGGTACGCGGGGAGCCCTCGGCCAGGACGGCGTCGGTACGGGCGAGGTAGGCGTCGAGGACGGAGTCGTCCAGCGTCTCCCAGCCCGACTCCGGCCGGGGCACGTCGTCGAGCGAGACGATCGCGTCGATCTCCGCCGCGATCTCCGCGTCCGCGGGCGGCACGATCTGGGAACCGTCGCCCAGGTACACCTTGTAACCGTTGTCCCGGGGCGGGTTGTGGCTCGCGGTGACCTCCACGCCGGCGACCGCGCCGAGGTGCCGTATGGCGAAGGCCAGGACGGGCGTCGGCAGCGGCCGGGGCAGCACGACCGCGCGCAGGCCCGCGCCCGTCATCACTGCGGCGGTGTCCCGGGCGAAGTCCTCGGACCTGTACCGGGCGTCGTAGCCGACGACGACCGTCCCGCCGGCCTGACCCTTCTCCCTCAGGTACGCCGCGAGTCCGGCGGCGGCCCGGACGACCACGGCCCGGTTCATCCGCATCGGCCCCGCGCCCAGCTCACCCCGCAGCCCCGCCGTACCGAACTGGAGCGTCCCGCTGAACCGTGCGGCGAGCTCTTCGACGTTCCCGGCGTCGATCAGCTCGGCGAGTTCCTCACGGGTCTCCACGTCGGGGTCCTCGGCCAGCCACGCCTTGGCCCGTGCGATGAGATCGTCGTGCACGTCGGGTCAACCTCTCGTTCGTGTTGCTCGTTGCTCGTTGCTCGTTGCTGTGCCGTCTGCTGGGGGCTGCCGCCCCCAGACCCCCGCTTCGGCCCTGAAGGGGCCTCGTCCTCAAACTCCCCCAGAGGGGGCACCCCCAGACGGGCTGGGTAATGCGGACCGGGGTCGGAGGGGTGGGGGCGAAGCCCCGCCGGGTGCGGGGGCAGAGCCCCGCGGAGGTGCTGGGGCGAAGCCCCGCTGGGGTGCAGGGGCAGAGCCCCGCGAGGGGTGCAGGGGACGCAGTGCCCGCCGGGGTCTGGGGCGGAGCCCCAGAGGGCGGCAACTTCCAGTTGGGTGTCATGGGTGGGTGGGTGGGCAACGCCGGGGTCTGGGGCGGAGCCCCAGGGGGCGGCAACTTCCCAGTCGGCCGTCACGGGTGGGTGGGTGGGAAACCCCCGGGGCTGGGGCGGAGCCCCAGGGCGCCCCCCCGGCCCCCGAAGCCACTCCGCCCCCGTTTACAACCTGCCCAGCACGCGCGCGAGCAACGCTCCCATCCGCGCCGCCGAATCCCGCCCCGCCTGAAGGACCTCCTCGTGGTTCAGCGGCTCCCCGGTCATCCCCGCGGCGAGGTTCGTCACCAGCGAGATCCCGAGCACCTCCGCCCCCGCCTCCCGCGCCGCGATGGCTTCGAGCACCGTGGACATGCCCACGAGGTCCGCCCCGATCACCCGGGCCATCCGGATCTCGGCCGGCGTCTCGTAGTGCGGGCCGGGGAACTGCGCGTAGACGCCCTCTTCCAGCGAGGGGTCGATCTCCTTGCACAGCGCCCGCAGCCGCGGCGAGTACAGGTCGGTCAGGTCCACGAAGTTCGCCCCGACGATCGGCGAGGTCGCCGTCAGGTTGATGTGGTCGCTGATCAGCACCGGCTGCCCGGGCCGCATGCCCTCGCGCAGACCCCCGCATCCGTTGGTGAGCACCACGGTCTTGCAGCCCGCGGCCACCGCCGTACGTACGCCGTGCGCCACGGCGGCGACACCGCGGCCCTCGTAGTAGTGCGTACGTCCCAGGAAGACCAGGGCGCGCTTGTCACCGATGACGTACGAGCGGACCTTGCCGCCGTGGCCCTCGACGGCCGGCGCCGGGAACCCGGGCAGCTCGGTGACCTGGAACTCGGCGTCGGGAGCCCCGAGGGCGTCGACGGCCGGTGCCCAGCCGGAGCCCATCACGAGGGCGACGTCGTGGGTCTCGGCGCCGGTGAGCTCGCGCAGGCGGGCGGCAGCCGTGTCGGCGGCGGCGTAGGGGTCGCCCTGGATGTCGTCCGGAAGAAGAGATGCGTTCACGCGGATGAGCGTAGCCGGTCTGGGCCTACGCGCGTAGATGATGGTGGTCACGGGAACGCGATCGTTGTCTTGTCGTTTCCGACGAGCCACGTCCGACGAGCCACGCCCGACGAGCCGAGGCGCCGCCGCCAGGTCACCCCTCGCCCGGGATGAGCACGTCCTTGTCGTTGAAGACCTCGACGATGAAGATCAGCAGACGGCCGCGGCTGACCGTGTACTCCACCATGACGTTCTGGGTGAGCCGGATCGTGCGGTCGTCCCCGGTGGCGCTTATGGGGCGGGACACCGAGAGGAAGGGGTCGCGCGCCAGCAGCTCGATGCCCTTGTCGAACGCGATGCGCTGCTGGTCGTCGAGCCGGTCGCGGGCCGCGGCGGCCTGCTCGGTGTAGTACACGTCGTACTGGGCGATGGGGGCCATGGCGCCCTCCCGTTCCTGCTTCGATCGGCCCAATTTTAGAGCCGGGCCGCCTCAGCAGGGCCGTTTCCGCAGCTCCATCACGTAATCGTGGGGCGCTCCCGCCGACTCCGCCGCGTCCGCGATCTCGCCGAGGTAGCGTGCCGACGGCAGCCCGCCCTCGTACCCGTTCAGCACGTACACCCAGGCCGGCTCCGAGCCGTCCAGCGTGTGCACCCGGGCCCGCATCCGCCGGTAGATGCCGAGGCCGACGCCCTCCCAGCGGTCCATGGACTCCTCGTCCATCGGCGCGATGTCGTACAGCGCGACGAAGACCTGCGAGACGGGGTCCTCGACGAGCGTCGCGAGCGCGCCCTCCCAGCCCAGTTGCTCGCCGCCGAAGGTCAGCCGCCATCCGTTCAGCCAGCCGGTGGCGCGCAGCGGCGAGTGCGGGGCGCGGCGGGACATCAGCCGCGCGTCGAGATTGCCGGCGTACGCGGCGTAGAGCGACGACATGGGTCGAGGGTACGGCAGCGGGAACTCCCGCCCCCGTCACCCCGGCAGCAACCCCCGAACGGTGGGCCGGCGCCCCCGGGCGGAAGCACATCGAGACGTGCGGGACAATGGAGTACGTGACTCGGATCGTGATCATCGGTGGCGGACCCGGCGGATACGAAGCGGCGCTGGTGGCCGCGCAGCTCGGCGCGGAGGTGACCGTCGTCGACTGCGACGGTCTGGGCGGAGCGTCGGTGCTGACCGACTGCGTGCCGTCGAAGACGCTCATCGCGACGGCCGAGGTGATGACCACCTTCGACTCGTCGTACGAGGAGCTGGGCATCATCGTCGCGGACGACACCCCGCCGCTGGAGCAGGCGGCCCGGGTCGTCGGGGTGGACCTGGGGAAGGTCAACCGCCGTGTGAAGCGGCTCGCCCTCGCCCAGTCGCACGACATCACCGCCTCCGTCACGCGCGCCGGCGCCCGGGTCATGCGCGGCCGCGGCCGGCTGGAGGGCATGCAGGCCCTCGACGGCTCCCGGAAGGTCGTCGTGCGCGCCGCCGACGGCACCGAGGAGACGCTGATCGCCGACGCCGTCCTCATAGCCACCGGCGGTCACCCGCGCGAGCTGCCCGACGCCCAGCCCGACGGCGAGCGCATCCTGAACTGGACCCAGGTCTACGACCTCGACGAGCTCCCCGAGGAGCTCATCGTGGTCGGCTCCGGTGTCACGGGCGCCGAGTTCGCCGGCGCCTACCAGGCGCTCGGTTCCAAGGTCACCCTCGTCTCCTCCCGCGACCGCGTGCTGCCCGGTGAGGACCCGGACGCCGCCGCCGTCCTGGAGGACGTCTTCCGCCGCCGTGGCATGAACGTCATGGCCCGCTCCCGCGCGCAGTCCGCCAAGCGCGTCGGCGACCGGGTCGAGGTCACCCTCGCCGACGGCCGCGTCATCACCGGCTCGCACTGCCTCATGGCCGTCGGTGCCGTGCCCAACAGCGCGGGCCTCGGGCTGGAGGAGGCGGGCGTCCGGCTGCGCGACTCCGGGCACATCTGGACCGACCGGGTGTCCCGGACCAGCGCGCCCGGTGTGTACGCGGCCGGGGACGTCACCGGTGTCTTCGCCCTCGCCTCCGTCGCGGCGATGCAGGGACGTATCGCCATGTACCACTTCCTCGGCGACGCGGTGACCCCGCTGAACCTCAAGACGGTCTCGTCGAACGTGTTCACCGACCCCGAGATCGCCACTGTCGGCTACAGCCAGGCCGACGTCGACGCGGGCAAGATCGACGCGCGGGTCGTGAAGCTGCCGCTGCTGCGCAACCCGCGGGCGAAGATGCAGGGCATCCGCGACGGCTTCGTGAAGATCTTCTGCCGTCCGGGCACCGGAATCGTCGTCGGTGGTGTGGTCGTGTCGCCGCGCGCCTCGGAACTCATCCACCCCATCTCGATCGCCGTCGACAACAATCTGACGGTCGAACAGATCGCGAACGCCTTCACCGTGTACCCGTCCCTTTCGGGCTCGATCGCCGAAGTGGCACGGCAGTTGCACACTCGTAAGACCGGCGTCGAGGTCTGACGGCCGGATCCAAGTCCCCGCTGGTCACGGGGAGTTGTCGACCATGCGTGCGGCATAGGCGGGACGGATAGGTCCTATACCACTTCCACCCCTGCTGTGCGAACAACTTCTGTTATTCGGCGCAAACCGCTGAAAGCAGACGGTCACCCGCGTTACTGTCAGTTTCGTGTTCGCTGCAGAACGTCGCCAATTGATCCTCGAAATGGTGCGAGCGAACGGAGCCGTGTCGCTCCGTGAGCTCGCCCGTGTCGTCCAGACCTCCGAAGTGACCGTACGACGGGACGTGCGGGCACTGGAGGCAGAAGGACTCCTCGACCGCCGGCACGGCGGTGCGGTACTGCCGGGCGGGTTCACGCGGGAGTCCGGCTTTCCGCAGAAATCCCATCTCGCGACCGCCGAGAAGACGGCCATCGCCGACCTCGCGGCGGGACTCGTCGAAGAGGGCGAAGCCATCGTGGTGGGGGCGGGGACCACCACGCAGGAGCTGGCCCGTCGGCTCGCCCGGGTGCCCGGCCTGACCGTCGTCACCAACTCCCTCCTGGTCGCCCAGGCGCTGGCGCACGCCAACCGCGTGGAGGTCGTGATGACCGGGGGGACCCTGCGGGGCTCCAACTACGCCCTGGTCGGCTCCGGTGCCGAGCAGTCCCTCCAGGGGCTCAGAGTCTCCAAGGCCTTCCTCTCCGGAAGCGGCCTGACCGCCGAGCGCGGGCTGTCCACGTCCAACATGCTGTCGGCGTCCGTCGACCGCGCGCTGGTGCAGGCGGCCGCGGAGGTCGTGGTCCTCGCCGACCACACCAAGCTGGGCACGGACACGATGTTCCAGACGGTCCCCACGGACCTCATCACCCGTCTGGTCACCGACGAGCCGCCCGGCCACGACGACCGTGCCGCCACCGAACTCCAGGCCCTCGCCGACCAGGGGGTGCAGATCGCCGTGGCCGGGGCGTCGGGAAGCCCGGGGGGTGACCAGGTCCCGGCGCGCCAGCAGCGCCGGGACGTCCCCCTCCCCGGCCCCCGCCGCAGCCAGGTCCCCGGCCCCGGCCTCCGCTCGGCCACCGTCCTGGGCGCCGAACAGCCCACGGCCGCGGACCGCCCCCGAGTGGCGGACATGCGCCGCCGCTGACCGCTCCGCGGGGAGGGCGGTGGAGACGCGGCGCCCTGAGGGCGGGTGCGGGTGCGCTGCCGCCGGGAGGACTGCGCCCCGTGCCGCGGGGCAGGCGGCCTCCGCCCTGCCACGGCGTGAGGCGCCGCCGTGCTGCCCGCGCGCCGGGTCGTGCGGTGCGGGGCGCGAGGCTAGCCCTTCAGGCCCCTGAGCGTCAGCCGCAGCAACCGGTCCGCCAGATCGGGGTCGGCCGGGGACTCCTCGGCCGCGAGGGCGATGGCGTGGGTCAGCTGGAGGAGGTCGCCGATGGAGACGTCCGCCCGGACGGCGCCCGACTCCTGAGCGCGGGCCAGCAGCGCGCCGCCCGCCTCGCGGATCGGGGTGCTGCACCGGGCCAGCGCGGAGGAGGGCTCGGCGGTCACCGACATCAGTGCCCGGGCCAGGCCGCGGTACTCACCGGCGTGCGTGACCATCTCGCGCAGCCACGTCACCAGGGCGGAGCAGGGCTCGGGGGAGTCGAGGAGCTCGCGGGCGCGGGCGAGGAGTTCGCTCACCGCGTCCTCGAAGACCGCGCTCATCAGCGCGTGCCGGTTCGGGAAGTGCCGGTAAAGCGTGCCGATGCCGACGCCCGCGCGACGGGCCACGTCTTCCAGGGAGGCGTCGGTGCCGTGCGCGGCGAAGGCGGCGCGGGCCTCGGCGAGCAGCCGGTCGTGGTTCCGCCGGGCGTCCGCGCGCATGGCCCGTGGGCCGACGGGCGCCTGCGCCGTGTCCCCGGCCCGTGCGGTCTCCTCCGCGGCCGCGCCCCCCATGGCCTTCACCTGCCCTCCACCTGTCCTCTCCCGCGCCCCGACTCGCCCCGCGACTCGCCTCCAGGATGCCATCGGGCCGGAAACGGCGAGGCGCCCGGCGGACGAGTGCTTCGTCCGCCGGGCGCCCGGAGTCCCGTACACCTGCCGGCAGATCAGTCCTTGATCTCGCAGATGGCCGCGCCGGAGCTGATGGACGCGCCGATCTCCGCGCCGAGGCCCTTGATGGTGCCCGCCTTGTGGGCGTTGAGCGGCTGTTCCATCTTCATGGCCTCGAGTACGACGATCAGGTCGCCCTCCTTGACCTCCTGGCCCTCCTCGACCGCGACCTTCACGATCGTGCCCTGCATCGGGGAGGCGAGGGTGTCGCCCGAGGCGACCGGGCCGGACTTCTTCGCCGCACGGCGCTTGGGCTTGGCACCCGCGGCCAGGCCGGTGCGGGCCAGCGACATGCCCAGCGACGACGGCAGGGAGACCTCCAGCCGCTTGCCGCCCACCTCGACGACGACCGTCTCACGGCCCGTCTCCTCCTCCGCCTCGGCGTCGGCCGGAGCGGTGAAGGGCTTGATCTCGTTGACGAACTCGGTCTCGATCCACCGGGTGTGCACCTGGAAGGGCTCGCCGGAGCCGGTCAGCTCGGGGGCGAACGCCGGGTCCTTGACGACCGCGCGGTGGAAGGGGATGGCGGTGGCCATGCCCTCGACCTGGAACTCCTCCAGGGCGCGGGCGGCCCGCTCCAGGGCTTCCTTGCGGGTGCG
>NZ_JBIAVX010000034.1:0-53388 GCF_042894725.1 Streptomyces sp. NPDC001480
ACCAGATGGCCGACCAGCTGGACCACGCGGTCGAGCAGCGGGGCAAGGGCGACCTGGCCGCCCTGCTGGCCGGCGGCGACACCTGGACCGTCGTCGGCTGACGGCGGCGGTTCCTCAGGAGGCCCGGGTCTGCGCCGCCCGGGCCTCGTCGTATGCGGTGCGCGCCTGCTGCACGTCGTCCATCCGTTCCTGCGTCCACACCGCGAGCCCCCGTACCTGCTCCGCCGCCTCGCGGCCCATCTCGGTCAGGGAGTAGTCGACGCGGGGCGGGATCACCGGCTTGGCGTCCCGGTGGACCAGGCCGTCGCGCTCCAGGGTCTGGAGCGTCTGGGTGAGCATCTTCTCGCTGACGCCCCGGCCGATCCTGCCGATCTCGCGGCGCAGTTCGCTGAAGCGGTAGGAGCGCTCCAGGAGGGCGATGAGGACCAGGACGCCCCAGCGGCTGGTGATGTGCTCCAGAACGAGGCGGTAGGGGCACATCGCCTCGCCTGCCGGACCCATCTCACTTACTGTCATGACAGTACCTTACTTCAAAGTGGGTACTTTCCAGAAGTTAGTACAGCTCCTAGGGTGAGTGTCGAAGACGCACCCCACAAGGAGATCGCTGAATCATGAGCATCGTCGTCACCGGAGCCACCGGACACCTCGGCCGCCACGTGGTCGAGCAGCTGCTGGAGAAGGTCCCGGCCGAGCAGATCACCGCGGTCGTCCGCACCCCGGAGAAGGCCGCCGACCTCGCGGAGCGCGGTGTGCGGATCGCGGTCGCCGACTACAACACCCCCCAGACCTTCGACGGCCTCTTCGCCGCCGGCGACAAGGTGCTGCTGGTCTCGGGCAACGAGTTCGACAAGGGCCGCGTCCAGCAGCACCAGGTCGTCATCGACGCGGCCAAGGCGGCCGGTGTCGCGCTCCTCGCCTACACCAGCGCCCCGGGCACGCTGACCGCCGCGCTCGCCGACGACCACCGCGGCACCGAGAAGGCGCTGCTGGCCTCCGGACTGCCCTACACGCTGCTGCGCAACGGCTGGTACCACGAGAACTACACCGAGAACCTCGCCCCGGTGCTGGAGCACGGCGCGGTCGTGCAGGCAGCCGGCGACGGCCGGATCTCCTCCGCCTCCCGCGCCGACTACGCGGCCGCCGCGGCCGCGGTGCTGGCCGGCGAGGGGCACGAGAACAAGACGTACGAGCTGGGCGGCGACGAGGCGTGGGGCTTCGCCGAGTACGCGGCCGAGCTGAGCCGGCAGACCGGCAAGGAGATCGTCTACAACCCCGTCTCCGTCGAGGCCTACGAGGGCATCCTGGCGGGCGCCGGTCTGCCGGGGCCGCTCGCCGCGATCCTGGCGGGCGTGGACGCCTCCATCGAGAAGGGCGAACTGGTCGTCTCCACCGGCGACCTCTCCCGACTGACCGGCCGTCCGACCACCCCGCTCGCCGAGGCGATCAGCGCCGCGCTCAAGGGCTGAACTCCCCCCGTTCGGAGCCCTTGGGCCTTCGACCCCGCCTGTCATGACCGTATAGCGATACGGGCATGACAGGCGGGGGTGCTCGGCGCTACCTTCGTCCAGGCGGACAGGATGTACGGAGTGAGCAGGAGGGGCCCGTGGCCGGGGAGACGAAGGGTGAGCGGCGGACAGGCCTGCTGAACGGCTTCGCGGCGTACGGGATGTGGGGCCTCGTGCCCCTGTTCTGGCCGCTGCTCAAGCCCGCCGGCGCGATGGAGATCCTCGCCCACCGGATGGTGTGGTCCCTGATCTTCGTCGCCGCCGCACTGCTGGTCGTACGGCGCTGGGCCTGGGCCGGTGAGCTGCTGCGGCAGCCGCGGCGGCTCGGACTGGTCGCCGTCGCGGCCGGGGTGATCACCGTCAACTGGGGCGTGTACATCTGGGCCGTGAACAGCGGGCACGTGGTCGAGGCCTCGCTGGGCTACTTCATCAACCCGCTGGTCACCATAGCGATGGGCGTGCTGCTCCTGAAGGAGCGGCTGCGGCCCGTGCAGTGGCTGGCGGTCGGTGTCGGCTTCGCGGCCGTGGTCGTTCTCACCGTCGGGTACGGGCGGCCGCCGTGGATCTCCCTGTGCCTCGCCTTCTCCTTCGCCACCTACGGGCTGGTGAAGAAGAAGGTCAACCTCGGCGGCATCGAGTCGCTGGCCGCGGAGACCGCGATCCAGTTCCTGCCCGCGCTCGGCTATCTGCTGTGGCTGACCGCGCACGGCGACTCCAGCTTCGCGAGCGGGGGCGCCGGGCACGCCGCGCTGCTCGCCTCGACCGGTTTCGTCACCGCGGTGCCGCTGGTCTGCTTCGGGGCGGCCGCGATCCGGGTGCCGCTGTCCACGCTGGGCCTGCTCCAGTACCTGGCGCCCGTCTTCCAGTTCCTGCTGGGCATCGCGTACTTCCACGAGGCCATGCCGCCCGAGCGCTGGGCCGGGTTCGCGCTCGTCTGGCTGGCGCTGGTCCTGCTCACCTGGGACGCGCTGCGCACCGCGCGCCGGTCGGCCCGGGCGCTGGCCGTCGCGACCGCCGCCGCGACCGCTCTTCCGGTGGACGCCGTCGTGCGGCAACCGGACGGCGTGGCATCCGGCCAGGAGCCGGAACCGGCCTCCTGACCGGCCCGGGTCGGCTATAAGTGGTCGCCATGACCCAGACGCCCGCACCCGCCCCGCTGCACTTCAAGATCGTCGTCGACGCCGCCGACCCGCACGCGCAGGCCGATTTCTGGGCCGCCGCGCTACACTACGAGGCCGAGGACAACAGCGCGTTCGTCGAGCGGCTGCTGGAGCTCGGCGCGCTGCCGGGCGAGGCCACCGTGGAGTACCACGGCCGCCCGGCCTTCCGGGACCTGATCGCCGTACGGCATCCGGACGACCCGTACGACAAGGAGCGCGGCACCGGGCTCGGGCGGCGGCTGCTGTTCCAGCGCGTGCCGGAGGCGAAGACCGGAAAGAACCGGCTGCACCTCGACCTGCACCCGGGTGAGGGCCGGCGCGATGCCGAGGTCGAGCGGCTCCAGGCGCTGGGTGCCCGGGTGCTGCGGCGGGTGACGGAGCCCGCCGGGGAGTGGGTGGTGATGGCGGACCCCGAAGGGAACGAGTTCTGCGTGCAGTAGGGCGTCGGGTTCGTGGGCGCCCGGTTCGTGGACGCCCGGTTAGGGGAGTAGCCCGTCAGGCGCCGGCCGCCCTGGTGGCACGGTCCGTCAGGCGGCCCATGCGGACGCGGGCGGACTCCAGCCGCTCCCGGTCGTCGAAAGCCGGACCCGGCCCGGCGACCAGTTCGGTCCACAGCTCGATCAGGTCCCGCCCCAGGCGCAGCCCGTCCTCGGGGTCGCGCACCGCACGCCAGGCGGTGGCCGCGCTCTGAAGGTTGCCGTAGGCGGCCTCCGCGTTCCGGCCGCGGTGGTGGAGGCGGGCCAGGTCGAGGGAGAGGTGGAAGGCGCGCAGCGGGTCGCCGGCCAGGTAGGCGATGTAGGCGGTCAGTTCGCGCAGGCGGAGCACCTCGGGGTGGCCGGCGCCCAGCATGTCCGCCGCCTGGACGACGGTGCGCTCGGCGAGTTCCGCCGCCGTCTCGATCCGGCCCTCCTTGACCGCCTCGTTGATCCGCGTCATGGGTTCGGTGAGCAGCGCGGCGCCCTCCGCGGTGGCGGTCACCGGGCCGTCGCCGAGGACCGCTTCGGCGACCGCGTCGAAGCCCCGGGCCGGCGTGTGGTGCCGGGTGTCGGGCTCGGGGGCGCGCTCCGGCGTCGACACGGGGAGCGGGAGCGGCTCGGGCGGGGGCGGGGGTGTGTCGTGGCGGGGTGGCTGCGGGGCGGTGGTCCGGGGCGGCTGCGGGACGGGGGCCCGTCCGTGCAGCCGCGGCTCGCCCGTGAAGCGGCTGGCGCCGTTCACATCCACCTCGAGGGGGACGACGCAGCCGACGCTGTCGTCGTGGACCATGGCGTGCACCGGGTGGCCAAGGCTGATGGCGAGGCGCTGGAGGTGGTTCAGGACGGCCTGCTGGATCTCCTGGCCGGGGGCGGCCATGACCGCCACCCCGCCGACGGAGGCGCTGCCCGAGCCCGAGACGCGCACGTCGACCGGGGCCGCCGGGTGCGGGTCGTTCCACAGGTCCCGCTTCTTCTCGAAGCTCAGTCGAGCCATCGGTTTCCTCACTCCCCCGGCCTCACGATCCGGTCGTACGCGTCCCTGCCCTCGAGTGTCTCCGCTACACCCCCGCTCGTGCGTCACCGCGACGTCACAGCCTCGCACCAGCCGGTCGCCACTGGACATCTAATTGCACGCGCATATAATGCAGATGCTTGTATTTTCGCGGTACGCCGATCATTTTGCGGTACATCGATCACCTGGGGGACCTATGAACCGCCGTTTCCTGTTCGTGCTCGGCAGCGCCCGTGCCGACGGCAACACCGAGCTGCTGGCGCGCACGGCCGCCGAACAGCTGCCGGGTGACGTAGAGCAGCAGTGGATCAGCCTGGCCGAGCACCCGCTGCCGGACTTCGTGGACCTTCGGCGCGACAGCGACCACGTACGGCCGCCCGCCGACACCAACACCGGCCTGCTGCTGGAGGCGACGCTCGCGGCCACGGACATCGTCATCGCCTCGCCGCTGTACTGGTACTCGCTGTCCGGCCTCACCAAGCGCTACCTGGACTACTGGTCCGGCTGGCTGCGCACCCCCGGCATCGACTTCAAGGCCACCCTGGCCGGGCGCACGCTGTGGGGCATAGCGGCGCTCGCCGACCGGGAGCCGTCGGTGGCCGCCCCGCTCGCCGACACGCTCAACAACTCGGCCGCGTACCTGGGGATGCGCTTCGGCGGGGTGCTGCTCGGCAACGGCAGCGCGCGCGGGGACGTGCTCAAGGACACCGAGGCGCTGGCCCGGGCGAAGACGTTCTTCACCGGCGAGGCCCCGCTCGCCCGCTTCCCGTACCAGGACCGCTGACCGGGCCGGTACGGCTAGGCCGTGATGTCCTTCGCCGTGAACCGTGCCCAGGCCGCCGAACCGAAGACCGCCGCGTACAGGGCCTGGACACCGAGGTTCTTCACCAGGTCGTCCCAGTAGACCGGGTCGCGCATCAGGTCGGCGAAGGACAGCCAGTAGTGGGAGAAGAAGTACGGCTGGAGCGCGTGCAGCTGGGGTATCTGGTCGAGGATCTGGACGGTGATGAGCAGGCCGACCGTGGTGGCCATCGCCGCGACCCCGCTGTTCGTCAGCGTGGAGACGAACAGGCCGAGCGCCGCGACCCCGACCAGTGACGCGGCGACGACCAGGGCGATCAGCAGGGCGCGGCCGAGACCGTCGGCGAAGCTGATCCTCGTGCCCGAGATGGTCGTCAGGTCGCCGAGCGGGAAGAGCAGCGCGCCGACCAGGAGGGCGGAGGCGGCGACCACGAAGGTGGCGACCAGGCAGAAGGCCATGACCGTCGCGTACTTGGTGAGCAGCAGGCGGGTGCGGCCGGCCGGGGCGACCAGGAGGTAGCGCAGTGTTCCGGCGCCCGCCTCGCCGGCGATGGCGTCGCCCGCCACCACGCCGATCGCCATCGGCAGGAAGAACGGGAGCGTCGCCGCCAGCGCCGTGAACACCAGGAACAGGCCGTTGTTGGTGATCTGCGCGATGAACGCCGGCCCCCCGCCCCCACCGCCGCGGCCGCCCCCCGACGAACCGCCCCGGGTCTCGATCTTCACGGCCACCCCGACCAGCACCGGCACCGCGGCCAGCACCCCGAGCAGCGCGAGCGTGCGCCAGCGCCGGAAGGTGACGGTCAGTTCGTTCCGCAGCAGACCGAGGGTCCACAGCGGGGTGGGGCGGCGTACGGCCACCGCCTCAGCCTGCGACATCGAAGCCCTCCCCCGTCAGCGCCACGAACGCGTCCTCCAGCGAGGCCCGCTCCACTCCGAAGCCGCGTACCCGCACCCCGGCCGTCACCAGCGCCGCGTTCAGCTCGGCGAGTTCACGGTCGGGCGGTTCGCCGCTGACCCGGTCCTCGGCGACGACGACGTCCGTGACGCCCTGCTCCTTCAGCACCCGGGCCGCGTCCCCCGGATCCGGCGTGACGACCACCAGCCGGCCGCGCGCCCCGGCCGCGAGGTCGGCCACCGGGCCCTGGGTGATCAGACGGCCCTGGGCCATCACCGCCGCGTGGGTGCACACCTGCTCGATCTCGTCGAGGAGGTGGGAGGAGAGGAACACGGTCGTGCCGTCCGAGGCCAACTCCCGCACCAGGGCGCGTATCTCCCGCATGCCCTGCGGGTCGAGCCCGTTGGTCGGCTCGTCCAGGACGAGCAGCCTGCGCGGCTGGAGCAGCGCGGCGGCCAGCCCCAGGCGCTGCTTCATGCCCAGGGAGTAGGCCTTCGCCTTCTTGCCCGCGGCGGCCGTCAGGCCCACCCGGTCCAGTGCGGCCGTGACGCGGGCGCGCCGGGTGCGCGGGTCGGCCGTCGGGTCGGCGGCGTCGTACCGCAGCAGGTTGTCGCGGCCGGAGAGGAAGCCGTACAGGGCCGGTCCCTCGATGAGGGCGCCGACCTGCGGCAGCACGGTGCGCGCGGCCCGGGGCATGGGTCGCCCCAGGACGCGCGCCGTGCCGGAGGTCGGCTCGATCAGGCCCATCAGCATGCGGATGGTGGTGGTCTTCCCGGAGCCGTTCGGACCGAGGAAGCCGAAGACGCTGCCCGCCGGGACGGTCAGGTCGAGACCGTCGACGGCGAGCTGTCCGCCGCGGTAGCGCTTGGTGAGCGCGCGGGTGTGGATGACGCTGTCACCCTCACCCCGCGCGGCCGGCTCCGTGGCGGACGCTTCGTCCATCGGCTCCCCTGTCTCGTCGTGCGTGTACTGCTTCGTCGTACGTGTACTGCTTCGTCGTAACGTCTAGCGGGCCGCGTCGGCCGCCTTCACCAGCGCGCTCTTGGTCACGGTGCCGACGTAGACCTTGCCGTCGTCCGTGATCAGGGCGTTGACCAGGCGGGTGGAGAACACCGTGCCCTTGCCGAACTTGCCGGTCACCTGGTCGCCGAGCGAGCCGAGGAAGCCGCCCATGTCGCCGCCGCCCGCACCGGTCGGCAGGCCGCCCTTGCTGCCGGAGTCGAAGGTGGCGATCGAGTTCCAGCCCTTGCCGAGGACGTCGAAGCCGTCGCGGCCCTTGGCGAGGTCCTTCCCGGCCTTGGGGGCGCCGGCCTTCGGGCCGCGCTTGCCGGGCGCCTTGGCCGCGTCGTCACCCTCGGTGACCTTCGCGCCCTTCGGCGGGGTGAAGTCGAAGGTCGAGGCGGCCGGCTTGGCGAAGCTGACCTGGGTGAAGCCCGCGTCCACGACGGCGGCGCCGCCGCTCGCCGGGGTCAGGGTGAACTTCAGCGGCATGCCTGTCTTCGCGTCCACGGCGATGCTGATCGCGCCCACCGTGGTGCTCGACTGCTTGGGCTTGATGAGCAGCTTGTAGGCGTCCCGGCCGGCGACCTGGACGGTGCCGTCGACGGTCACGGACGTGGTGTCGTCGACGGACTTCAGGGCCTCGTCGGCGAAGTCCTTCGGCGTGGCGGGGGTCTTCTCCCGCTGCTGCTTGCCGTGCTGGTCCGCGGTGCCGTGGTACACCTCGTTGGACCTGCTGTCGTAGCCCCAGACGTCCTTGCCGTCGTGGATGAGGCTGTACTCGGCGGCGCTCTCGATCAGCGAGACCTTCTGGCGGTCCGGTCCGTCGGCCGCCACGCGCAGCGTGTGACTGCCCGAGAGCAGTTCGGTGAGCTTGGATTTCGGGTCCGCGGACGAGCCGTCGCCGCCCTTGTTCGCCCCGGACAGCAGGCTGCTCTCCAACCCACCGAGGTTCGGCAGGCCGAGGTTGGTGCTGAACCGCACCGTGCCGGACAGCTGCTGCACGTCCGACGCGGCGATCTTGTCTATGAGCTGCTGTGCGCTGATCTTCGGCAGGTCGGGGTCACCGGAGTCGGCGAGCGCCGGGACCAGCCCGATGGTCGCCGCCGCCACCCCCACCACCGCGACCGGGACGACGTACCGGGCCGCTTTGCGGCGTCCGGCGGCCGTGTCGGTGTCGGCCATGCTGTCGTCGGACGTGGTGTCGTCGGATCCGTACGGTGCCATGTGTGCCTTACCTCCGTCGTCGGCGGCGGCTGTCCTCACCCTCGTCAACCCTGAGCCGCCATTCTCACCCGAATCGGTGAGGAGTGGTGATTTCCGTGGTTTCCATCTCACCAAATCGGCCGTGAGGATGCGTCAGACCCGGGAGGCAACTCGATGTACGCCTGCGGTATGACACGGGGAGGCGGGATGTACTCCGACCCGTAGGGGTCACGCTGGATTCTTTGTCAGCCCGTCTGGGGGTGCCCCCTCTGGGGGAGTTCGAGGACGAGGCCGTTCAGGCCGAAGCGGGGGGGCTGGGGGCGGCAGCCCCCAGGGCGCGCCACGCAGACCCCGGGCACTACCCGGCCCGGTGCACCACCGCATCGCACAGCTGAATAAGTGCCGCCTTGGCGTCACACTCCCGCAGGGGCGCCAGCGCCGCCCGCGCGTCCTCCGCGTAGCGCACGGTGTCCCGGCGGGCCTGCTCCAGTGCCGGGTGGGCGCGCAGCGCCGCCAGCGCCTCGGCGTGCCGGGTGTCGTCGGTCAGGTCGGAGTCGAGCAGGTCGCACAGGGCGATGTCCTCGGCCAGCCCCAGCCGGGCGGCCCGCTCCCTGAGGCGCAGCACGGGCAGGGTGGGGATGCCCTCGCGCAGGTCGGTGCCGGGGGTCTTGCCGGACTCGTGGGAGTCGGAGGCGATGTCCAGCACGTCGTCGGCGAGCTGGAAGGCCACGCCGAGCCGCTCGCCGTACTGGGTGAGGACGTCCACGACCGTCTCGTCGGCCCCGGACATCATGGCGCCGAAGCGGCAGGAGACCGCCACCAGCGATCCGGTCTTGCCACCGAGGACGTCCAGGTAGTGCTCCACCGGGTCGCGGCCGTCCTGCGGCCCCGCCGTCTCCAGGATCTGCCCGGTGACCAGCCGCTCGAACGCCAGGGCCTGCACCCGGACGGCCTCGGGGCCGAGGTCGGCGAGGATCTGGGAGGCGCGGGCGAAGAGGAAGTCGCCGGTGAGGACGGCGACGGAGTTGCCCCAGCGGGTGTTCGCGCTGTCCACTCCGCGGCGCACCGCGGCCTCGTCCATGACGTCGTCGTGGTAGAGCGTCGCGAGGTGGGTGAGCTCGACGACGACGGCCGAGGGCACGATTCCCGGCGCGTACCGGTCCCCGAACTGCGCCGCGAGCATCACGAGCAGCGGCCGGAACCGCTTCCCGCCCGCGCGCACGAGGTGCTGCGCGGCCTCGGTGATGAAGGGGACCTCACTCTTGGTGGCTTCGAGCAGTCCCTCCTCGACAGCCGCCAATCCGGCCTGGACATCGGCTTCCAGAGCCTGGTCCCGCACGCTAAGCCCGAACGGCCCGACGACGGTCACGAGGGGTCTCCTGTCTGCTGGTGCCTGCTGGCGATTACACGGTTTGTCGATAGGTCGCTGCCCTCACTCAAGTCAGCGTATCCGGTCAGCTTTCGATCACCGAGGGCGCCCACTGTTACAGGCCGGGCGCTATCGGACCACGCCCGTTATGTTTTCGATCGGTCGATAAGCACAGATATTTATCGACTTACCCGGAAGTACGACATGACTGCGCCGCTTGGAGCAGCTCGCCTTCCGCCCTCACGATCGATGCGCTACCCAATGCGGCGCCCCTCATGTCCCATTTGCCGCGATTGATATTCCGTGAATTGGGTCACTTCGGCCGATCGGAGCACTCCGCCGCCCGATAGGGGCATACCGCTTGCCGTCATTGGCCAGTTGAGGGTTGGCAGACGCAAAGGATCAAGCACCTCATACGCCTCACAACAAGGTCAACTAGGACTTTGTGTGAATCCGCTGCTTGTTCAGGACATGTGCTCTCGCATACGTTCCCGGCCGTCGGGCGGAACGCCGAATCCTGCCGCCGCCCGTCACACCCATCGACGAACTCATTCACGACGGCAGGAGCGGGGGACCCAGGTTTGCCGCCGGTCCGGACGACACCCGTCGTCCCGGAACGGCTAGGGGTTAAGCCGCACCGCCTTCGGGCGGCGCGGCCGGGCACCTCCCAGCCCGAACCCGACAGCTCACCTCGCAGGCGACGGAGAGGAACATCGACATGTCTGCTGCCGCTCAGCACCGTGCCCCCTTCGCCCGCCTCGCCCGCAAGCTCGCCGTCGCCGGCACCGGCGCCGCCGTGCTCGCCCTCCCGCTGATCGGCGCGACCAGCGCCTCCGCGGCCACCACCACGAGCGCCCCCGCAGCCGCCCCCGCGGTCACGTACGCGAACAACCTCGACGGCTGGATCCGCGAGTCGCTCGCGATCATGGCGGAGAAGGGCATCCCGGGCACGTACAACGGCATCTACCGCAATGTGATGCGCGAGTCGTCGGGCAACCCGGTGGCCATCAACCTCTGGGACTCCAACGCGGCGGCCGGCATCCCGTCCAAGGGCCTGCTCCAGGTCATCGACCCCACGTTCGCCAGCTACCACGTGGCCGGCACCTCGTGGAACATCTACGACCCGGTCGCCAACATCACGGCCGCCTGCAACTACGCCGCCCACCGGTACGGCTCGATCGACAACGTGTTCGGCGCGTACTGACCGTTCCGCTCCCCTGAGGGAGCGGGCCGCTCAGGGGAAGAGTCTTTCGAGGACGACGGCGATGCCGTCGTCCTCGTTCGACAGAGTGATCTCGTCGGCCACCGCCTTCAGTTCGGGGTGGGCGTTGGCCATCGCCACACCGTGGGCGGCCCAGTCGAACATCGGGATGTCGTTGGGCATGTCCCCGAAGGCGACGGCCCGTTCGGCGCTCAGCCCGAGGTGGTCGGCGGCCAGCGCCAGCCCGGTCGCCTTGTTGACGCCGCACGGCTGGAGTTCGACGGTTCCCGGCCCCGACATGGTGACCGTCGCCAGCGATCCCACGGCCGCGCGGGCTGTGGCGGCCAACTCGTCGTCCGACAGGGCGTGATGCCGCAGCAGGACCTTGCTGATCGGCTCGCACCACAGGTCGTCGCGCCGCCTGACCCGTACGGCGGGCAGTGTGGGGTGGGGCATCAGATAGCCGGGCTCGATGAGCGTGAGCCCATCCACCCCGCCCTGGTCGACGGCCGCGTACACCTCCCCCACCTCGGCCTCGATCTTGCCGAGCGCGGCCTCCGCCAGCTCCCGGTCCAGGGTGACCGACCACAGCAGGCGGTGGGCGCCGGCGTCGTAGACCTGCGCGCCCTGTCCGCACACCGCGAGCCCCGTGCAGCCGAGGTCGTCGAGCAGCGGCCGCACCCGCGGTGCCGGGCGCCCGGTCACCACGAGGTGCCGGGCACCCGCTCTCCCGGCCCTGGCGAGGGCGGCGAGGGAGCGGTCGGAGAGGGTGTCGTCGCCACGCAGGAGCGTTCCGTCGAGATCGGTCGCGACGAGCGAGAACGCAGGGGAGGTCGGGGGGGAATATGCGGGGGGTGCGGCCATGATCAGAGAATACGGACACCGCGCCCCCACGACTCACCACTGTTTTCAGCCCCAACTGGCGCCCACGGGCTCCTAGATGGCGGTGTCGAGGCGCGCGGGCGCGTCCCGCTCCTCCTCCGCCGCCCGCTGCGCGGGCGGCGGAGGAGGAGCGGTAGTACGTCAGCCGTGGGCCGCCGCGAGGTGCTTGGCCAGGCGCGGCGAGGCGAACTCGGTGCCGCAGACGAAGCGCATCACCGGGCCGTACGACGACGCCGCCGGAAGGCCGGTGAAGTACAGACCGGGGACGGAGGAGACGTATCCCGCGCCCAGCCGGGGCGCGCCCCGGCTCACCGTGAGCCGGGTGCGCAGCTCATGGCCGAGGAAGTCCATGGCCGCGATGTCCACGCGGTAGCCGGTGGCCGCGATGACGTGGTCGGCGGCGAGCCGGGTGGTCTGCCCGGCTCGGGTGCGGACGGTGAGGACCGGGCTGCCGCCGGAGGCGTCCGCGCCGGCCACCCGCTCGACCTCCTCCACCTCGACCTTCCCCTCGAAGCGGTCGCGCAGCCACCAGGCACCGAGCGGGCCGAGGACGCGGCGGACCAGGTAGTGGCGGGTGCGGGCCGGGAGGAAGCGGTAGGGGTGCGGGTAGTAGCTCAGCGCCCAGAGGGACCAGGCGCGGCCGAAGGGCGACTCGGGGCGCAGCCTCGGCTGGTTCCAGGGCGGGGCCCCGAAGGCGACCCGGCCGCGGCCCCGTGACACCACCCGTACCCGGGCGCCGGCCTCCGCTGCCAGGGCCGCCGTCTCCAGCGCGGACTGGCCGGCGCCGACGACGATCAGCTCCTTGCCGGAGAACCTGGTCAGGTCGTGGTGCTGGGAGCTGTGGGACACCGGGCCGGTGAGGCCGGGCCCGTCGGGCGCCGCCGACGCCAGCTCGGCCGGGAGGTGGGCCAGTCCGGACAGGCCGGTGGCGACCACCACCGCGCGCGCGGTGAACGACTCCCCGGAGTCCAGTTTGAGTTCGAAGCCGCCGCCCGGGCCCCGGTCCACGGACACCACCCGCACCCGCTCCAGGTCGGGCAGCAGCTTCTGCTGGAACCACTCGCCGTAGTCGATGAAGGTCTCGACCGGGATGATGTCCTCGTCGGTGACCAGTCGGCGGATGCCCGCCGCGTCGCAGTAGTCGGCGAGCGAGTGGCCGGGCTGGGGGCAGTCGATGCTGGACGCCGCCGGGGTGGACTTGAGGAGCATTCCGGCGGGCATGTGGTCGCGCCAGCTGACCATGGGATCGCCGAAGACGCGGACGGGGATGCCGCGCGCCCGCAGATGGGCGGCGGTGGACAGGCCGAACGGCCCGGCACCGATGACTGCAACCGGTTGAATCACGAAGTCCCTCCCCAGGACGTGTTTTCCGTCACTTCGTGGTGGTGAACGATGCGCCGGTCCGGACGGGTCGCCCAGGGCGGGCTAGCCGCCGGAACCGGTGCCGCTGCCGCGGCGGTTGGTCCGCCACAGCTGATAGAGGTGCTTCGCGCCCGGTCGCACGAAGCGCGCGAGCATCGTGAGGAACGGCAGCGGGTCGTCACCCGCGAGCCAGGCCAGCTCCGTCCCGCTCGCCCGGGCCGGCGCGTGCGGCGTCGTGTAGCCGCTGCGGCGGTAGGCGAGGAGGGCGGGGAGGTCGATGTTCTCCACGATGTAGCGCCGGCCCGCCGGCTGTTCCCCCTCCGGAACCGGGCGGCCGGTCAGATTCAGGTGCATGGCGCGTACGACGTCCACGCCGGACTCGTTCTCGAAGAGCCGGAACTGGGCGCCCATGCGCGGGTTGAAGTCGAGGAGTTTGTACTGTCCGTCGCGCCGGTCGAAGCGCAGGTCGAGGTCGATGACGCCGCTGAAGCCGATCTGCTTGATGAAACGTGCGGCGAGGTCGGCGAGTTCCGGGTTGTCGACGACGTACGCGTTCGCCGTCATGCCCGCGTGCGGCGGCCACGAGCGCACCTTGACGCCGGTGAACATCGCGAGCGGCGTGGAGTCGGCGTCGAAGCAGGCGTGCACGATCCAGTCCTCGGCGTCCTCCCGGGGCAGGTACTCCTGGAGGATCACGCCGGGGTGCTCGCCCCAGTCGCGGGCGAGGGTGAGCAGGCCCTCCCGGGTGGCGATCCTGGTGGTGCCGTTCACAGCGGGCCGTCGGCGCCGGACGAACGCCTCGCGGTTCTTGGCCACCACCGGGAAGCGGGCGGTGTCGGCGAAGGCGACGATCTCTTCGTAGGACTCCGGGAAGGCCGCCGACGGGCTGGCGACGCCGTGCTCCGCGCACAACTCGTGCAGCCCCTGTTTGCTGGCCAGCCGACGCGGCAGGCCGGGGTCGACTCGTGGGAACAGGAAGCGGTCCGTCAGGTCGTCCTGGTGCTCGGCGATCAGGACGGCGGCCTCTTCGTCGGTGGGGATGAGGACGGTGGGGCGGCCGATGCGCCGGCCGATCCGCCTGAGCCCCTCCACCAGGTACTCCGGTTCCTCCGCCCCGCTGGTCGACCAGACGAAGGCGCGGGTGAGGTAACGGGAGGAGGCGGCGGGCGTGTAGGGGTCCTCGGTGATCGCGTACATCGGGATGCCCAGGCGGCCCAGGCTGCGGATGGCGCCGACACCGCCGTGGTGCAGGGGATAGTCGCCGAACTTGACGATCAGCCCCGGTACGTCCCTGTCCGCGTTGAAAGGCACACCGACGAAAGGCACACCGACGGAATTCCTGGCCACGGGTCCCCCCACGTGTCCCCCCTACGGACCGGACCCACCCCGTCCGTGTCCCCCAAAGGGACGCTAAGCCGGAATTAGCCCCTCCGACAAGGCCTATTGGGACATTGCGAACTCTTTAGACACTACCCGGCACTCTGCCCAGGACCTGCGACTCACCCGTAACGTGTGGCCCGACCACATGCCACGACCCGCAGCGATGGCACCGGATGAGAGCGAGGCAGCACCCCATGCCCCCCTTCGACGTCCCCGAGGGCGACCCCTTCGGCCCGCACAACCTCCCCTACGGCGTCTTCTCCCCCGCCGGCTCGACCGAGCGGCGCGTCGGCGTGCGGCTCGGCGACCACGTGCTCGACGCGGGCGCGGCGGCGCGCGCGATCGGCTCGCCGTACGCCTCCCTGCTCGCGCACCCGACCCTCAACCCGCTGCTCGCCGCCGGCCGCACGGCGTGGTCGGACGTGCGGCGGGCCCTGACGGCCTGGGTGACGGTGCCCGCGCACCGGGAGACGATCGAACCGCTGTTCCACCCCCTGTCCTCGGTGACCCTGCACCTGCCCTTCGAGGTCGCCGACTACGTCGACTTCTACTCCTCCGAGCACCACGCCAGGAACGCGGGCCGCATCTTCCGCCCCGACGCCGAGGATCCGCTGACCCCCAACTGGAAGCACCTGCCGATCGGTTACCACGGCCGCTCCGGGACGGTCGTGGTGTCGGGCACGGACGTCGTACGGCCCTCCGGCCAGCGGAAGGCCCCCACCGACCCCGCCCCCGTCTTCGGGCCCTCCGTCCGCCTGGACATCGAGGCCGAGGTCGGTTTCGTCGTCGGTGTCCCCTCGGAACGGGGCAGGCCGGTCCCGCTGGGCGACTTCCGGGAGCACGTCTTCGGGCTGTGCCTGCTGAACGACTGGTCGGCGCGTGACATCCAGGCCTGGGAGTACGTGCCCCTCGGCCCGTTCCTCGGCAAGTCCTTCGCCACATCGGTGTCGGCGTGGATCACCCCGCTGGAGGCACTGGAGGACGCGCTGGTGGCGCCGCCCGAGCGCACCCACCCGCCGCTGCCGTACCTGGACGACTCCGGTGAGGAGCCCGGCGGCTACGACCTGCGGATCTCCATCGCCGTCAACGGCCACACGGTGTCCGAGCCGCCCTTCTCCACCATGTACTGGACGGCCGCGCAGCAGCTGGCGCACATGACCGTGAACGGGGCCTCGCTGCGCACCGGGGACCTGTACGGGTCGGGGACCGTGAGCGGGCCCGAGGAGCGGCAGCGGGGCTCGCTGCTGGAGCTGACCTGGAACGGGCGTGATCCGCTCGAACTGCCGGACGGCAAGCGGACGTACCTGGAGGACGGGGACGTGGTCACGCTGTCGGCGTGGGCGCCTGGGGCGGGCGGGGGCCGGGTGGGTCTCGGGGAGGTCAGCGGGCGTGTCGTAGCGGGCGGTTGAGCGTTGCGGGAGCAAGGGGGCGGAAAGGGCCGGGAGCGGGTCGTGTTTGTCGTCGACGCCTGACTCCGGGCGCCCGTCGGCGTCATACTGGCGTAACAGCGTGCACCACCTGAAGCGCCACCCGGGCCGGCCCTTCGTCCGCCCCCGTCTCCGACCAGGAAACGGAGCCCCCGGCATGACCGTCTGCCTGCTCCTGCTGAGCGTCGTCGCCCTGACGGCCGCGGTGCCGGTGCCGCGCGCGCTGACCCGGGCCGCGTGGCCCGAACGGGACCCGGTCGTCGCGCTGTGGGTGTGGCAGTGCCTGGTCGCCACCGTGCTGCTGTGCTGCCTGACCGCGCTGGTGCTGGGCGCCGCCGCCGTCTTCCACACCGTCCGCGACCGCGTCTTCGCCCCCGCGCCGCCGGCCGTGACCGCCGCGTACGACCTCTCCGTCGCCCCGGTCTGGGCCGTCACGCTCACCGCGCTGCTCGCCTGCGGGGCCGCGTGGACCACGGCGATGCTCGCCCGCGAACTCGTCGAGGCCCGCCGTCGCCGCGGCCAGACCAGGGCCCACCTGCGGGAACGCGCGCCCGAGCTGCCCGCCGGGCTGCCTGCCGCGCGGGGCCCGATGCTGGTGCTCGAGGACGAGTACCCCGACGCCTGGTGGATGCCGGGGCACCCGCCCCAACTGGTCGTCACCACCGGCGCCCTGCAACGCCTCACCGACCACCAGCTGGACGCCGTCCTCACCCACGAGCGCGGCCACGCCCGCGCCCACCACGACTGGCTGCTGCACCTGTCCACCGCCCTCGCCACCGGCTTCCCCCGCGTGCCGCTCTTCGCCCACTTCTGCGACCAGACCCACCGCCTGGTCGAACTGGCCGCCGACGACACGGCCTCCCGCCGCTGCGGTCACCTCACCACCGCCCTCGCCCTGATCGAGCTGAACCAGCACCGCGGCGTCCTGTCCTGCGCCTCCAGCCGCCGCCTCCTCGGCGAACGTGTCGACCGCCTCCTGGAGCCCCCGCCGCGGCTGCTGCGGCGGCAGCGCGCGCTGACCACGACGGTGGCGGCGCTGGTACCGCTGCTGCCCCTGCTCATCACGTTCGCGCCGGGCCTGTCGGCACTGTCCTGAGTGGCAGATCTTCCCCCAGTCGCCGGCGAACCCCCAGCTCAGCGGCTCAGCCGGTGGTGTGTCAGATGGCGCAACACTCCGGCAACACGACTTTTCCTACCGCCTCGGTATGGTTCACGGCATGCCACCCACCGACCGCATCCGAGACCACGCCGGTCAAGGCGCCGCGACCACCGTCGCCGCCCACCGCACGCGTCGCCGGCTGCGTGCGGACCAGGCCAGGCAGCTCGCCGATCTCCTCCGCCACCAGATCCTCACCGGCGCCCACCCCGACGGCGCACTCCCCCACGAGTCCACGCTCGCCGACGACTACCGCGCCTCCCGCAACACCGTGCGCCAGGCACTCGACCTGCTGCGCGCCGAGGGACTGGTGGACCGCCTGCCCGGCGTGGGCACGGTGGTCGTCGCCCAGAAGTACCCGCACGGGCTCGACCGTCTGATGGGCCTCGCGGAAACCCTCCGCGAACACGGCCGCGTCACCAACGAGGTCCGCACCATGGGCCCCGCCCCCGCTCCCTCCCCGGTCGCCGAACGCCTCGGCGTCCCCGCGGGCACCGACGTCCTCTACATCGAACGCCTGCGCCGCCTGAACGGCCTCCCCCTCTCCCTCGACCTCACCTACATCCCGCTCGACATCGGCACCGCCCTGCTCGACGCCGACCTGGAGAACACCGACGTCTTCCGCCTCCTGGAAGCCATCACCGGCCAGCGCCTCGGCCACGCCGAGATCACGCTGGAGGCCGTGAACGCGGACACCCACTCCGCCACCGTCCTGGAGGCCCCGCGCGGCGCGGCCGTCCTGATGCTGGAACGGCTCACCCACCTCGCGGACGGCCGTCCGGTCGACCTGGAGTTCATCCGGTTCCGCGGCGACCGCATCACCATGAGCGGTCTCCTGCACCGCTCCCTCTGACCCACCCGCTTCCCGCTTCCCAAGAGTTCGACCTTCCTGGAGACAGCCATGCCCTTGGCGCCCCAGCGGGCCGATGTGCCCGTGACCATCGACGAGTCCAAGTGCATCGACGGCTGCACGCTCTGCGTGGACATGTGCCCGCTGGACTCCCTCGCCATCGACGAGAGCAACGGCAAGGCGTACATGCACGTCGACGAGTGCTGGTACTGCGGCCCGTGCGCGGCCCGATGCCCCACCGGAGCCGTCACGGTCAACATGCCCTACCTGCTCCGGTGAAAGGCCCGACTCCAATGAAGCACCCCATGAAGCACCCCACGAAGCGTCCCGTGAAACGCACGATCATCGCCGTGTCCACGGCCTCCCTGCTCCTTCCCCTGTCGGCCTGCGGCGGCGACGCCCAGGCCGGTGACGGACACACGGTCACCGTCACCGTCGGCTACCAGTCCAAGACCATCAACACCGTCACCGCGGGCACCCTCCTGCGCTCCCTCGGCTACTTCGAGCGGCAGCTCAACGCCCTGCACGACGGCCACACCTACAAGGTGGACTGGCAGGACTACGCCACCGGCGCCCCGATCACCGCCCAGATGACCGCGGGGAAGATCGACATCGGCTCGATGGGCGACTTCCCGCTGCTGCTCAACGCGGCCCGCGGCAAGCAGCTCGGGCAGCCCACCCACCTGGTGTCCGTCACCGGCTACAACCTCCGCGGCGGCCTCAACACCATCGTCACGGCGCCGGACTCGAAACTCACCTCCCTGAAGGACCTGAAGGGCAAGAAGGTCTCCACGAGCGTCGGCTCGGCCGCCGACGGCACCCTCGTACGAGCCCTCCAGCGGGCCGGCATCGACCCTGACAAGGGCATCTCCAAGCTCAACCAGCAGCCGGCGGTCGGCGCCTCGGCCCTGTCGGCGGGCAGCATCGACGCACTGTCCCAGTTCGTGGCCTGGCCCGGCCTGCTCACCTACCAGGGCAAGGCGAAGGCCCTGTACGACGGCGCCCAGCTGAACCTCCCCACCTTCCACGGCGTCACCGCCCGCGAGGACTTCGCCAAGCAGCGGCCCGCCATCCTCGGCGCCTTCCTCAAGGCCCAGGCCCAGGCGACCGACTACCTGGGCACCCACCCCGTCGCGGCCGCCGAGAAGGTCGCCGAGGCCACCGGCCTGCCCGCCGAGGCCGTCTACCTCTACAACGGCGCCCACGGCATCTCCACCTTCGACCCCGCCGTCAAGCCGCAGCTGGTCTCCGCGCTCAAGCAGGACGTGTCGGTCCTGAAGTCCGAGAAGCTGGTCGGGGACGTCGACGTCGACTCGTTCGTCGACGACCAGTACGTGAAGAAGGCCCTCGGCTCCTCCTACGCCAAGCAGCTCGCCGCGCCCCCCGCGCCGGCCGCGAGCGAGGTGTGGACGAAGGGCTCCGAGAAGACCACGAGCCTCAAGTCCCCGAAGGAGCTGCTCGCCTACGTGGCCGGGCACAAGAACGGCATCCGTGCCGCATACGTCCCCGACGCCACCACCGGCACCCTCTGGTTCGCCGACAAGGCGGTGTGGGTGGCCGACGGCGACAAGCTGCTCCCGTTCGTCGCCCCGGCGACCGCCCAGGCGTACGCCGCCGCGCACCCGGGTGCCCGGACCGTCTCGTACACCGACGCGCTCGGACTGGCCTCGTGACCCGGCGCCCGCTCGCCCGGTATGCGCTGCGAGTGGCGTCCCTGGCCGCCGCCCTCGGTCTCTGGCAGCTGCTGACCAGCCTGGACATCGACCTGTGGCTGCGCTTCTCGCAGTTCCCCACGGTGACCGACGTGGCCCACGCCTTCGCCGACCGGGTCACCGGCGGTGACTACTGGACCGACCTCACCGACAGCCTCACCCGGATCCTCCTCGGCTTCGCACTGGCGGCCGTCCTGGGCGTGGCGACGGGCGTGCTCGTGGCCCGCTCGCGCCTCGCCGAGGACCTGCTGGGCCCGGTCCTGGAGGTGATCCGCCCGATCCCGGCGATCGCTCTCGTCCCGGTGGCGATCCTGCTCTTCCCGTCCAACGAACAGGGCATCGTCTTCATCACCTGCACCGCTGCCTTCTTCCCCGTGCTGGTCTCCACCCGGCACTCGGTCCGCGCGCTGACCCCCGTGTGGGAGGAGGCGGTGCGCACCATGGGCGGCGGCCGGTGGCGGATCCTCGGCTCGGTCGTCCTGCCGGGAGCGCTGCCCGGCATCTTCGGCGGCCTGTCCGTCGGCATCGGCGTCTCGTGGATCTGCGTGATCTCCGCCGAGATGATCTCCGGCCAGTACGGCGTCGGCTACCGCACCTGGCAGGACTACACGGTCGTCAACTACCCGGGTGTGTTCGTCGGCATGGTCACCATCGGCGTGCTCGGCTGGGTCACCTCCACCCTCGTCGAACTGCTGGGCCGCCGGCTGACCCGCTGGCTGCCCCGCACGTCGTACGACCCCGGTGTGCGCGCCCCGCGGCGGGCGCGCGGTGCCACGACCCCTGCTCCGATCAGCCCCAGGACCGAGGAGGACGTGCCCCATGACCAGTTCGTCTGACGTCCGTTCGCCGTCCCGCACCGGTGCGGGACTCGCCCTGCGCGGCGCCGTTCTCGGCCGGCCGGGCGCGCCCGTGCTGCACCAGGTGGACCTCGACATCTCCCCCGGCGAGATCCTCACCGTCGTCGGCCCGTCCGGGTGCGGCAAGTCGACGCTGCTGCGCACGCTGGCCGGGCTGCTGTCACCGCTCGCCGGAGAGGTCGTCCAGGACGCGCGTCCCCTGACGGGCCCCGGCGCCGACCGCGCCCTGATCTTCCAGGAGGACGCGCTCCTGCCCTGGCGCGGCCTGCGCGCGAACGTCGAACTCCCGCTCGCCATCAAGGGGCTGCCCCGGGCCGAACGCCGTGCCCAGGCCGAGTCCTGGCTGGCGCGCGTCGGACTCGCCGACCAGTTCCGGCAGTTGCCGCACCGCGTCTCCGGCGGCCAGCGCCAGCGCGCGCAGCTCGCCCGAGCCCTGGCCGGCAGCCCGCGTGCCGTCCTCATGGACGAGCCCTTCGGCGCCCTCGACGCCCAGACCCGCGCCGGGATGCAGGACCTGCTGGTGGAGGTGCTGGGCGGCACCGGAGCGACCGTCGTCTTCGTCACCCACGACGTGGACGAGGCCCTGTTCCTCGGCGACCGCGTGGCCCTCCTGAGCTCCGGCCGGCTGACCGCCGTACGCGACGTACCGCGCCCCCGCGACCGTACGGCGCACGACGATCCCGCGCGCGCGGCACTGCGGCGCGACGTCCTGACCTCACTGAGCATCTGAAAGGCACGACGGTGGACACCCCGGACACCCGCACCGAAACCCGCACGGACGCCTCCGCGGCCACCCCCACGGACACTCCCCTGGAGATCCCCGCCCTCGCCGACGCCGAGGAACTCACCTGCGACGTCCTCGTCATCGGCGGCGGCACCGCCGGCACGATGGCCGCGCTGACCGCCGCCGAGCACGGCGCGAACGTCCTGCTGCTGGAGAAGGCCCACGTCCGGCACTCCGGGGCGCTCGCCATGGGCATGGACGGCGTCAACAACGCGGTCATCCCCGGCCGCGCCGAGCCCGACGACTACGTCGCCGAGATCACCCGCGCCAACGACGGCATCGTCGACCAGTCCACGGTCCGCCAGACCGCCACCCGCGGCTTCGCGATGGTGCAGCGCCTGGAGTCGTACGGGGTGAAGTTCGAGAAGGACGAGCACGGCGAGTACGCCGTCCGCCAGGTCCACCGCTCGGGCTCGTACGTGCTGCCCATGCCGGAGGGCAAGGACGTCAAGAAGGTGCTGTACCGGCAGCTGCGGCGGCGCGAGATGCGGGAGCGGATCCGGATCGAGAACCGGTTGATGCCGGTACGCGTGCTGACCGCCGAGGGGCGTGCCGTGGGCGCGGTCGCCTTCCACACCCGCACCGGTGCGTTCGTCACCGTCCGCGCGGGCGCCGTCATCCTCGCGACCGGCGCCTGCGGCCGCCTCGGCCTGCCCGCGTCCGGCTACCTGTACGGCACGTACGAGAACCCCACCAACGCGGGCGACGGCTACGCCATGGCCTACCACGCGGGCGCGGAACTCACCGGCATCGAGTGCTTCCAGATCAACCCGCTGATCAAGGACTACAACGGCCCCGCCTGCGCGTACGTCGCCAACCCCTTCGGCGGCTACCAGGTCAACCGGCACGGCGAACGCTTCGTCGACTCCGACTACTGGTCCGGCCAGATGATGGCCGAGTTCGCGGCCGAGGTGGCCAGCGACCGGGGGCCGGTGTACCTGAAGCTGAGCCACCTCCCGGAGGAGTCCGTCTCGGCGCTGGAGTCGATCCTGCACTCCACGGAGCGCCCGACCCGGGGCACCTTCCACGCCGGGCGCGGTCACGACTACCGCACGCACGACATCGAGATGCACATCTCCGAGATCGGCCTGTGCGGCGGCCACTCGGCCTCCGGCGTACGGGTCGACGACCACGCCCGCACCACCGTCCCGCGCCTGTACGCCGCCGGCGACCTGGCCTGCGTGCCGCACAACTACATGATCGGCGCCTTCGTCTTCGGCGACCTGGCCGGCGCGGACGCCGCCCAGTACCGCCCGTACGAAGGGGAGCTTCCGCAGGACCAGTTGCGGGAGGCGCACGAGCTGATCTACCGCCCGCTGCGCAACCCGTCCGGCCCTCCGCAGACCCAGGTCGAGTACAAGCTGCGCCGCTTCGTGAACGACTACGTGGCCCCACCGAAGTCGGGTGCCCGGCTGTCGCTGGCCCTGGAGGCCTTCGAGCGGATGCGCGCGGACATCGCCGCGATGGGTGCCCGCACCCCGCACGAGCTGATGCGGTGCGCGGAGGTCACCTTCATCCGCGACTGCGCGGAGATGGCGGCGCGCGCCTCCCTGGCCCGTACGGAGTCCCGCTGGGGCCTCTACCACGACCGCCTCGACCATCCCGAGCGCGACGACGCCTCCTGGTTCCACCATCTCGATCTGCACAAGTCCCCCTTGGGTGCGATGGAGTTCACGGCCCGTCCCGTGGCTCCCTATCTGGTTCCGGTCGATGAATTCACTCCGGTCGGCGGCGCTTCCCGGCACCTCGGTGAGGTCCGCGCCGAGGACGTGGCCACCGCCGGGTCCCAGGGCGTGGCACCGGTCGCCACGGGACCGGCCTCCGCCCCCGTCCCCGGGCCCGTGGACCGCGGCTCGGGCGAGACCGCCTCGCCGCGGCTCCTGGAGCTGCTGGAGCTGGCCGAGGAACAGCCGGAACTCGCCGCGATCGAGCCCTACTTGACCGACCTCGACGCTGCCGTGCGGCGGACGGCGGTCTCGGTCCTCACCGAGACGGTGCCGCCCGGCACCGGGCAGGCCCTGGCCGGTGCCCTCAGCGACCCCGACGCCGACGTGCGTGCCGCCGCTGCGGCCTCTTTGCGCGAGCTCGTCGAGACCCTCCCGCCCGAACCCGCCCTGGGTGCCGCCCTCACCGCCGCGGTCGCCGAGGCCGACCCCGTGGTGCGCGCCGCCGCCCTCGACGTGCTGCGCGCCCTGCGCCTGGGCGACGCCGGCCTGTTCGCCGGGCCGCTGCACGATCCCGACATCGCCGTCCGCATCGAGGCCGTACGCGCACTCGTCTCGGTCGACGCCGTCGAGCCACTGGCCGGTGCGGCGGCCGACCCCTCGCGGGAGGTCCGCGTCACCGTGGCCAAGGCACTGGCCGCCGTCAGCGCGGCGACCCTGGCCGCGAGCGCCCTGGAGCTGCTCACCGGCACCCTGGACCGGCTCACCGAGGACACCGACCCCCTGGTGCGCGGCGCGGCGCTCGGTGCGCTGGCCACCGTCGGCTGCCCGGCCCCGCTCGCCACGCGCGCCGTGGCCGCGCTGGCCGACCCGGCGTGGCAGGTCCGGGCGGGCGCGGCGACCGCGCTGGGCTCCGCGGACCCCGGTGTGTCGGTCCCCGCCCTGGCCAAGGCGCTCGCCGACCCCAACGCCGACGTGCGCAAGGCGGCGGTGCTCGCCCTGACCCGGCACAACGGCACGGCGGAGGCCCGGGCGGCCCTCGCCACGGTCACGTCGGACCCGGACGCGGACGTCAGGGCGTACGCGGCGCGGGGCCTGTGACGCGTTCCGCCTCTATATCCAGTCGGGCTCCGGCTCCGGCTCCTCGTCCGGCTCCGGCCAGTCGTCGTCCGCGGCGGCCGGGGCCGTAGGGCCGGTGGCCGGGCCGCCCGCGGCCGGGGCGTCCAGGGCGGACAGCACTTCGAGGACACCCTCTCCGTACGTCGCCAGCTTCTTCTCTCCCACGCCCCCGACGGTGCCCAGCTCCGCCACCGAGGCCGGCCAGACCGTGACGATCTCCCGCAGCGTGGCGTCGTGGAAGATGACGTACGCCGGAACACCCTGTTCGCGTGCCTGCTCGGCGCGCCAGGCGCGCAGGGCCTCGAAGGCGGGCAGCAGCTCCTCGGGCAGCTCGGCCGCGGCCGTCCTGGCCTTGCGGTCGCCCCGGCCGGACGATCCGGCGGACGACGCACGCTGGGTCACCGGCTTCTTCGGCTCCTTGCGCAGCGGCACCTCCCGCTCCCGCCGCAGCACCGCCCCGCTGGCCTCCGTGAGCACCAGCGTGCCGTACTCCCCCTCGACCGCGAGCAGCCCCTGGGCCAGCAGCTGCCGGATGACACCCCGCCACTCGCCCTCGGAGAGGTCTTCGCCGATGCCGAAGACGGACAGCTGGTCGTGGTCGAACTGGATCACCTTGCCGGTGCGCTTGCCGAGCAGGATGTCCACGATCTGCACCGCGCCGAACTTCTGCCCGCGCTCCCGCTGGAGCCGCACCACCGTCGACAGCACCTTCTGCGCGGCGACCGTGCCGTCCCAGGTCTCCGGAGGCGTGACGCAGGTGTCGCAGTTCCCGCAGCCCGCCGGGTCCGGGTCCTGGCCGAAGTAGGCGAGCAGCTGGCCGCGGCGGCACCGGGCCGTCTCGCACAGGGCGAGCATCGAGTCCAGGTGGGCGGCGGCCCGGCGGCGGAACGCCTCGTCGCCCTCGCCGGACTGGATCAGCTTGCGCTGCTGTATGACGTCGTTGAGGCCGTACGCCATCCACGCCGTCGACGGCAGGCCGTCCCGCCCCGCCCGGCCGGTCTCCTGGTAGTAGCCCTCGATCGACTTGGGCAGGTCGAGGTGTGCGACGAACCGCACGTCCGGCTTGTCGATGCCCATCCCGAAGGCGATGGTCGCCACCACGACCAGGCCGTCCTCGCGAAGGAACCTGGCCTGGTGCGCCGCGCGCGTGCCCGCGTCCAGGCCGGCGTGGTAGGGCACCGCCTCGATGCCGTTGCGGGAGAGGAATTCCGCGGTCTTCTCCACCGAGTTCCGTGAGAGGCAGTACACGATGCCCGCGTCGCCCGCGTGCTCCTCGCGCAGGAAGGCGAGCAGCTGCTTCTTGGGGTCGGCCTTGGGCACGATCCGGTACTGGATGTTGGGCCGGTCGAAGCTCGCCACGAAGTGGCGGGCCGTCGGCATGTTCAGCCGCTGGGTGATCTCCTGGTGGGTGGCGTGGGTGGCCGTCGCCGTCAGCGCGATCCGCGGGACGTCCGGCCAGCGCTCGCCCAGGAGGGAGAGGGCCAGGTAGTCGGGGCGGAAGTCGTGGCCCCACTGGGAGACGCAGTGCGCCTCGTCGATGGCGAAGACCGCGATCTTGCCCCGGGAGAGCAGGTCGAGCGTGGACTCCAGGCGCAGCCGCTCCGGCGCCAGGTACAGCAGGTCCAGCTCGCCGGCCAGGAACTCCGCCTCGACCACGCGGCGCTCGTCGAAGTCCTGCGTGGAGTTCATGAACCCGGCGTTCACGCCGAGCGCCCGCAGGGCGTCCACCTGGTCCTGCATCAGCGCGATGAGCGGGGACACCACGATTCCCGTGCCCGGTCTGACCAGGGCCGGGATCTGGTAGCACAGCGATTTGCCGCCGCCGGTCGGCATGAGGACGACGGCGTCACCGCCCGCCACCACATGCTCGATGACCGCTTCCTGCTCGCCGCGGAAGGCCTCGTATCCGAAGACCCGGTGCAGCGTGGCCAGCGTCTCGCTGTCCGTCGTCCCTGGCATCTCGCCGATCCCGCCCGTCCCGCCCATCGTCGTGCCCCCCGTACGTCGTCTCTCGACCACTGCGTCCACGATAGGGCTCCGCACCGACAACACCGGAGTTATCCACAGGCCCGCGCATGCGGAAGGGCCCCGGCCTCCCCAGGGAGGGCCGGGGCCCCACGCATCCGGTCAGCGCACGAACACGCTCGCCTGGCTCGCCAGGTTCAGGAAGTACTGCGGTGCCACACCGAGCACCAGCGTCACCGCCACGCCCACGCCGATCGCCGCCATCGTCAGCGGGGACGGTACGGCGACCGTCGGACCCTCGGGCTTGGGCTCGCTGAAGAACATGAGCACGATCACACGGATGTAGAAGAACGCCGCGATCGCCGAGGAGATCACACCGATCACCACCAGCGGAACCGCACCGCCCTCCGCCGCCGCCTTGAACACGGCGAACTTCCCCGCGAACCCGGAGGTCAGCGGAATGCCCGCGAAGGCCAGCAGGAACACCGCGAACACGGCCGCCACCAGCGGCGACCGGCGGCCCAGCCCCGCCCACTTGGACAGGTGCGTCGCCTCACCGCCGGCATCGCGCACCAGGGTCACCACCGCGAACGCGCCGATCGTCACGAACGAGTACGCGGCCAGGTAGAACAGGACGGACGACACACCGTCCTTCGAGGTCGCGATGACACCCGCGAGGATGAACCCGGCGTGCGCGATGGACGAGTACGCCAGCAGCCGCTTGATGTCGGTCTGGGTGATCGCGACGATCGCACCGCCCAGCATGGTGATGATCGCGACGGCCCACATGACCGGCCGCCAGTCCCAGCGCATGCCGGGCAGCACGACGTACAGCAGCCGCAGCAGCGCACCGAAGGCCGCCACCTTGGTCGCCGCCGCCATGAAGCCGGTCACCGGGGTCGGGGCGCCCTGGTAGACGTCGGGCGTCCACATGTGGAAGGGGATCGCGCCGACCTTGAACAGCAGGCCCATCACCACCATCGCGGTGCCGAGCAGCAGCAGCGCGTCGTTGCCCATGGTGCCGGCGAGCGCCGGGTCGACGTTGGTGACCGTGCCGTCGACGACCTGCGCGATCGTCGCGTAGGACACCGAGCCCGCGTAGCCGTACAGCAGCGCGATGCCGAACAGTGTGAACGCCGAGGCGAACGCGCCGAGCAGGAAGTACTTGACGGCCGCCTCCTGCGACATCAGCCGCTTGCGGCGGGCGAGGGCGCACATCAGGTACAGCGGCAGCGAGAAGACCTCGAGGGCCACGAACAGCGTCAGCAGATCGTTGGCCGAGGGGAACACGAGCATCCCGGCGACCGCGAAGAGCAGCAGCGGGAAGACCTCGGTGGTGGTGAAACCGGCCTTGACGGCGGCCTTTTCGCTGTCGCTGCCCGGCACGGACGCGGCCTGCGCCGCGAAGGAGTCCACCCGGTTGCCGTGCGCCGCCGGGTCGAGCCGCCGCTCGGCGAAGGTGAACAGGCCGACCAGCCCGGCCAGCAGGATCGTGCCCTGGAGGAACAGCGACGGCCCGTCGACCGCGATCGCGCCCATGGCCGCGATGTGGGCCTTGGTGGTGCCGTAGCCGTCGGCCGCGAGGGCGACGACCGCGGCGAAGGCGGCGGCCAGCGCGACCGTCGACACGAACACCTGGGCGTAGTAACGGGACTTGCGGGGGACGAACGCCTCGATCAGCACCCCGATGATCGCCGCGCCGACGACGATCAGGGTCGGCGACAGCTGTCCGTATTCGATCTTCGGCGCGTCGATCTTCGAGATCGGGTCGGCCGCCGTTGTCCACAGGCTGTGGACGGCTGTTGCGCTCACTTGACCGCCTCCACCTGGGGCTTGGGGTCCTTCTTGTGTACGTCGGACATGGTCTGCTTGACCGCCGGGTTGACGATGTCCGTGACGGGCTTCGGGTAGACGCCCAGGAAGATCAACAGCACGATCAGCGGGGCCACGACCACCAGCTCACGCGCGCGGAGATCCGGCATCGCGGAGACCTCCGGTTTCACCGGGCCCGTCATCGTCCGCTGGTAGAGGACGAGGGTGTAGAGCGCGGCGAGGACGATGCCGAAGGTGGCGATGATCCCGATCGCCGGATAGCGCGTGAACGTGCCGACCAGCACCAGGAACTCGCTCACGAAGGGCGCGAGTCCCGGCAGCGAGAGGGTGGCCAGACCGCCGATCAGGAACGTGCCGGCGAGCACCGGAGCGACCTTCTGCACCCCGCCGTAGTCCGCGATGAGCCGCGAGCCGCGCCGGGAGATCAGGAATCCCGCGACCAGCATCAGCGCGGCCGTGGAGATGCCGTGGTTGACCATGTACAGCGTCGCCCCGGACTGGCCCTGGCTGGTCATCGCGAAGATGCCCATGATGATGAAGCCGAAGTGCGAGATCGACGCGTAGGCCACCAGGCGCTTGATGTCCCGCTGGCCGACCGCGAGCAGCGCCCCGTAGACGATGCTGATCAACGCCAGCACGAGGATGACGGGCGTCGCCCACTTGCTCGCCTCCGGGAACAGCTGGAGGCAGAAGCGGAGCATCGCGAAGGTGCCCACCTTGTCGACGACCGCCGTGATGAGCACGGCGACCGGGGCGGTGGCCTCCCCCATGGCGTTGGGCAGCCAGGTGTGCAGCGGCCACAGGGGCGCCTTCACCGCGAAGGCGAAGAAGAAGCCCAGGAACAGCCAGCGCTCGGTGTTCGTCGCCATGTGCAGCGAGCCGCCCGCGCGCGCCTGCGCGATCTCCGTGAGCGAAAAGCTCCCGGCGACCACGTACAGGCCGATCACCGCGGCCAGCATGATCAGACCGCCGACCAGGTTGTAGAGCAGGAACTTCACCGCCGCGTACGACCGCTGCGTCGACGCCACTTCTTCCCCGTGCTGGTGGGCACGGTCCCCGAAGCCGCCGATGAGGAAGTACATCGGGATCAGCATGGCTTCGAAGAAGATGTAGAAGACGAAGACGTCGGTGGCCTCGAAGGAGATGACCACCATCGCCTCGACGGCCAGGATCAGCGCGAAGAAGCCCTGGGTGGGCCGCCAGCGGCGGCTGCCGGTCTCCAGCGGGTCGGCGTCGTGCCAGCCCGCGAGGACGATGAACGGGATCAGCAGGGCGGTCAGCGCGACGAGCGCCACCCCGATGCCGTCCACACCGAGCTCGTACCGGACCCCGAAGTCCGGGATCCAGGCGTGGGACTCGGTGAGCTGGTATCGGGCGCCGTCCGGGTCGAAGCGGACCAGGACGACGACGGCCAGGACGAGCGTGGCGAGCGAGAACAGCAGCGCGAGCCACTTGGCGGCGGTGCGCCGCGCGGCCGGTACGGCGGCGGTGGCGACCGCTCCGACGGCCGGGAGCGCCGCCGTCGCTGTCAGCAGAGGAAAGGACATCGGTATCAGACCGCCCTCATCAGCAGGGTCGCGGCGACCAGGAGTGCCGCGCCGCCGAACATCGAGACCGCGTAGGAGCGCACGAAGCCGTTCTGGAGCCGGCGCAGCCGTCCGGACAGGCCCCCGAAGGAGGCCGCGGTGCCGTTGACGACCCCGTCGACCAGGGTGTGGTCGACGTACACCAGGGAGCGCGTGAGGTGCTCGCCGCCCCGCACCAGGACGACGTGGTTGAAGTCGTCCTGGAGCAGGTCGCGCCGGGCGGCCCGGGTGAGCAGCGACCCGCGCGGGGCGACGACCGGGACGGGCTTGCGGCCGTACTGGGCCCAGGCGATGCCGACGCCGATGACCAGGCACACCATGGTCGCGCCGGTGACCGCGCCGGCACTGAGGGGCGAGTCGCCCTCGCTGTGACCGGTGACCGGCTCCAGCCACTTCAGGAAGCGGTCGCCGAAGCTGAACAGACCACCCGCCGCGACCGAGCCCACGGCCAGCACGATCATCGGGATCGTCATGACCTTCGGGGACTCGTGCGGGTGCGGCTCGGCGTGCTCGCCGTGGTGCTCGGCCGCGGGCTCGGCGCTCGGGGCCTCGGGAGAACGAGTGGGCTGGTTCCGCCAGCGCTCCTCGCCGAAGAACGTCATCAGCATCACCCGCGTCATGTAGAACGCGGTGATGGCCGCGCCCAGCAGGGCCACGCCGCCGAGGATCCACCCCTGGGTGCCGCCCTTGGCGAAGGCCGCCTCGATGATCTTGTCCTTGGAGAAGAAGCCGGACAGTCCCGGGAAGCCGATGATGGCGAGGTAGCCGAGGCCGAAGGTGGCGAAGGTGACCGGCATGTACTTGCGCAGGCCGCCGTACTTGCGCATGTCGACCTCGTCGTTCATGCCGTGCATGACCGAACCGGCGCCGAGGAACAGCCCGGCCTTGAAGAAGCCGTGCGTCACCAGGTGCATGATCGCGAAGACGTAGCCGATGGGGCCGAGGCCCGCGGCCAGCACCATGTAGCCGATCTGCGACATGGTCGAGCCGGCCAGCGCCTTCTTGATGTCGTCCTTCGCGCAACCGACGATCGCACCGAACAGGAGCGTGACCGCGCCGACCACGGTGACCACGAGCTGCGCGTCGGGCGCGGCGTTGAAGACGGCCGCCGACCGGACGATCAGGTACACGCCCGCGGTCACCATCGTCGCCGCGTGGATGAGGGCCGAGACCGGGGTCGGGCCCTCCATCGCGTCCCCGAGCCAGGACTGGAGCGGGACCTGGGCGGACTTGCCGCAGGCGGCGAGCAGCAGCATCAGGCCGATGGCGGTGAGCCTGCCCTCGGAGGTGTCGCCGGCGTGGCTGAACACCGGGCCGAAGGCGAAGGACCCGAAGGTGGTGAACATCAGCATGATCGCGATCGACAGGCCCATGTCGCCGACGCGGTTGACCAGGAAGGCCTTCTTGGCGGCCGTGGCCGCGCTGGGCTTGTGCTGCCAGAAGCCGATCAGCAGGTAGGAGGCGAGACCGACACCCTCCCAGCCGACGTACAGCAGCAGGTAGTTGTCGGCGAGGACCAGCAGCAGCATCGCCGCGAGGAACAGGTTCAGGTAGCCGAAGAAGCGGCGGCGGCGCTCGTCGTGCTCCATGTACCCGACCGAGTACAGGTGGATCAGCGAGCCGACGCCGGTGATCAGCAGCACGAACGTCATCGACAGCTGGTCGAGGCGGAAGGTGACGTCCGCCTGGAAGCTGCCCACGGAGATCCACGTCCACAGGTGCTGGGTGAGCGTGCGGTGTTCGGCGTTCTTGCCCAGCAGGTCGGCGAAGAGGATCACGCCGAAGACGAAGGAGGCCGTCGACAGGAGCGTGCCGATCCAGTGGCCGACGGCGTCGAGGCGCCGGCCGCCGACCAGCAGGACGGCCGCTCCGAGCAGGGGCGCCGCGATCAGCAGCGCGATCAGGTTCTCCACGATTATCCCGACCCCTTACAGCTTCATCAGGCTGGCGTCGTCGACCGAGGCCGAGTGGCGGGCGCGGAACAGCGACACGATGATCGCCAGACCGACGACGACCTCGGCGGCGGCCACGACCATCGTGAAGAAGGCGATGATCTGGCCGTCGAGGTTGCCGTGCATCCGGGAGAAGACGACGAACGCGAGATTGCAGGCGTTGAGCATCAGCTCGATGCACATGAACACGACGATCGCGTTCCGCCTGATGAGCACGCCGGTCGCACCGATCGTGAACAGCAGCGCCGCGAGATACAGGTAGTTGACGGGGTTCACTTCTGCGCCTCCTCGGCCCGCTTGAGGTTCGCCGGCTCGATCGTCGTGCGCTCCAGGCGCTCCTCCGCGCGCTGCTCCAGGGCCCGCAGGTCGTTGAGGGCCTCCGTCGACACGTCCCGGATCTGGCCGCGTTCGCGCAGCGTCTTGCTGACCGTGAGCTCCGACGGGGTGCCGTCGGGCAGCAGACCCGCGATGTCGACGGCGTTGTGCCGGGCGTACACGCCGGGCGCGGGCAGCGGCGGCACGTACTTGCCCTCGCGGACGCGCTGTTCGGACAGCTCGCGCTGCGTCTTGGCGCGCTCGGTGCGCTCGCGGTGGGTGAGGACCATGGCGCCGACGACGGCCGTGATGAGCAGGGCGCCGGTGATTTCGAAGGCGAAGACGTACTTGGTGAAGATGAGGGACGCCAGTCCCTCCACATTGCCGTTCGCGTTCGCCTGGCCGGTGCCGTCGAACTCCTTCAGGGAGGCGTTCCCGATGCCGCCGAGCAGCAGGATGCCGAAGCCCACCCCACACAGGAGGGCCAGCCAGCGCTGGCCCTTGATGGTCTCCTTCAGCGAGTCCGCGGCCGTGACGCCGACGAGCATCACCACGAACAGGAACAGCATCATGATCGCGCCGGTGTAGACGACGATCTGCACGATCCCCAGGAAGTAGGCGCCGTTGGCGAGGTAGAACACCGCCAGGACGATCATCGTGCCGGCGAGACAGAGCGCGCTGTGCACGGCCTTCTTCATGAAGACGGTGCACAGGGCGCCGATCACGGCGACGGTGCCGAGGACCCAGAACTGGAAGGCCTCTCCGGTGGAGGTGGAGTAGGCGGCGAGCTGCGCGGTCATCGGCCGATCACCTTCTGGGAGGCGGGTTCGTCCGCACCGAAGGTCGAGGCGGCCTCCTGCGGCACCTCGCCCTTGGAGCGGGCCACCTGCGGTACGGTCCCGGGCGCGGCCTCGGTCACCAGGCCCCGGTAGTAGTCCTGCTCGTCCATGCCGGGGTAGATGGCGTGCGGGGAGTCGACCATGCCCTCCTCGAGTCCGGCGAGCAGCTGCTCCTTGGTGTAGATGAGGTTGGCGCGGCTGCTGTCGGCCAGCTCGAACTCGTTGGTCATCGTGAGCGCGCGCGTGGGGCACGCCTCGATGCACAGGCCGCACAGGATGCAGCGGGCGTAGTTGATCTGGTAGACGCGGCCGTACCGCTCGCCCGGCGAGTAGCGCTCCTCGTCGGTGTTGTCGGCACCCTCGACGTAGATGGCGTCGGCGGGGCAGGCCCAGGCGCACAGCTCGCAGCCGACGCACTTCTCCAGGCCGTCCGGATGGCGGTTGAGCTGGTGCCGTCCGTGGAACCGCGGAGCCGTGGTCTTCTTCTGCTCCGGGTACTGCTCGGTCAGCCGCTTCTTGAACATGGCCTTGAAGGTCACGCCGAAGCCGGCCACGGGGTTCTGGAAGCCAGGCTTCGCCTGCCCGGCCTCCTGGGGCTCCTCAGCCATCGGACGCCTCCTTTCCATCCGAAGATCCGTCACTGACAGTGTCCGCCCCACCACTGACAATCAGCTCCCGGTCGCGGTGCGAGCGACGCCTCGGCACCGGCGGAAGCTCCTGTCCGGGCAGCGGCGGCACCGGGAATCCACCGGCCATCGGGTCGAACCCGGCCGGCTGGGCTGCGGGCGGCTCGGCCTTCCTGGCCTTGTCGCGGAACATGTCGGCCACGAAGGACAGCAGGAGCAGGGCCAGGACGGCGCCGCCGACGTAGAGGGTGATGTCGGCGAAGTCGTAGTTCTCGTTCCTGAGGGTCCGCACGGTCGCGACGAGCATCAGCCACGTCACGGAGACGGGGATGAGGACCTTCCAGCCGAGCTTCATCAGCTGGTCGTAGCGGACACGCGGGAGTGTGCCGCGCAGCCAGATGAAGAAGAACAGCAGCAGCTGGACCTTGATCACGAACCAGAGCAGCGGCCACCAGCCGTGGTTCGCGCCCTCCCAGAAGGTGCTGATCGGCCAGGGGGCACGCCAGCCACCGAGGAACAGCGTGGTCGACACGGCCGAGACCGTCACCATGTTGACGTACTCGGCGAGCATGAACATCGCGAACTTGATCGACGAGTACTCGGTGTTGAAGCCGCCGACCAGGTCGCCCTCGGACTCCGGCATGTCGAAGGGGGCGCGGTTGGTCTCGCCCACCATCGTGACGATGTAGAGGATGAAGGAGACCGGCAGCAGCAGGATGTACCAGCGGCCCTGCTGCTGCTCGACGATCGTCGACGTCGACATCGACCCCGAGTAGAGGAACACGGAGGCGAACGCCGCGCCCATGGCGATCTCGTAGGAGATCATCTGCGCGCAGGAGCGCAGGCCGCCGAGGAGCGGATAGGTGGATCCGGAACTCCAGCCCGCCAGCACGATGCCGTAGATCCCGACCGAGGCGACCGCGAGGATGTAGAGCATCGCGATCGGCAGGTCGGTGAGCTGCATCGGGGTGCGGTGCCCGAAGATCGAGATCTCGTTGTCGGCCGGTCCGAACGGGATCACCGCGATCGCCATGAAGGCCGGGATGGCCGCGACGATCGGCGCGAGGACGTACACCACCTTGTCCGCGCGCTTGACGATGACGTCTTCCTTGAGCATCAGTTTGATGCCGTCGGCCAGCGACTGGAGCATGCCCCAGGGGCCGTGCCGGTTGGGGCCGATGCGCAGCTGCATCCAGGCGACGACCTTGCGCTCCCAGACGATGGAGAACAGTACGGTCACCATCAGGAAGGCGAAGCAGAAGACGGCCTTGATGACGACCAGCCACCAGGGGTCGCGGCCGAACATCGAGAGGTCTTCAGCGGCGAGGTACGGGCTCATGCCTCCACCTCCTTGGGGGCCTCTTCGGCGAGTGCCGCCGGGCCGATACGGACGAGGGCGCCGGGCTGTGCCCCGGTGTCGGAGGCGACACCGGCGCCGACGGAGTTCAACGGGAGCCAGACCACCCGGTCGGGCATCTCCGTGACCTGGAGCGGGAGTTCCACGACCCCGGCGGGGCCGGTCACCGCGAGGAGGTCGCCTTCCGCGACGCCCGCCTCGGCGGCCGTCGCGGCGGACACGCGCGCGCGTGCCGCGTGCCGGGTTCCGGTGAGCGCCTCGTCGCCCTCCTGGAGCACGCCCTGGTCGAGCAGCAGCCGGTGCCCGGCCAGCACGGCCTCCCCGGCGGCCGGACGCGGCAGCGCACGCGCCGTCTCCAGCGGCTCGGAGGCCCGCGGCCCGTCCCAGGCGCCGAGCCGGTCCAGTTCCGCACGCGCGGTCCGCAGATCCGGCAGGCCGAGGTGTACGTCCATGGCGTCGGCCAGCATCTGGAGCACCCGCGCGTCGGCCGGTGCCAGACGGCGGGTCATCTGGTCGGGCTTGAGCGCGGCCTCGAAGGGGCGGCCCCTGCCCTCCCAGTTGAGGAAGGTGCCCGCCTTCTCGGCGACCGCGGCGACCGGCAGGACGACGTCGGCGCGTTCGGTGACCTCGCTGGGCCGCAGCTCCAGCGACACCACGAACCCGGCCTCCTGCAGCGCCTCACGCGCGCGTGCCGGATCCGGCAGGTCGGCGACCTCCACACCCGCGACCAGCAGGGCCTGGAGCTCACCGCTCGCGGCGGCCTCGACGATCTGGCCGGTGTCGCGGCCGTAGCGGTGCGGGAGTTCGGCCAGCCCCCAGGCCGCGGCGACTTCCTCACGCGCGCGCGGGTCGGTCGCCGGACGCCCGCCCGGCAGCAGCGACGGGAGCGCGCCCGCCTCGATCGCGCCGCGTTCCCCGGCCCGCCGGGGAATCCACACCAGCCCCGCTCCGGTCGCGGACGCGGCACGTACGGCGGCGGTGAGGCCACCGGCGACCGAGGCCAGCCGCTCACCGACGACGATCACCGCGCCCTCGGTGCGCAGCGCCTCGCCGGCCAGGGTTCCGGCATCCTCCAGGCCGACACCGCTCGCGAGCGCGTCCAGCCACTCCGTCTCGGTACCGGGAGCGGCCGGCAGCAGCGTGCCACCCGCCTTCTCCAGGCCGCGCGTGGCGTGTGTGGCCAGCGAGAACACCCGCTGCTTGCGCTTGCGCCAGGCCTTGCGCAGCCGCAGGAAGACGCCGGGTGCCTCCTCCTCCGACTCGAACCCGACCAGCAGGACGGCGGGCGCCTTTTCGAGAGCGGTGTACGTGACGCCCGTACCGTCGATGTCACGGCCGTGCCCGGCCACCCGGGCCGCCAGGAAGTCGGCTTCCTCGCTGCTGTGCACCCGCGCGCGGAAGTCGATGTCGTTGGTGTCGAGGGCCACGCGCGCGAACTTGCTGTACGCGTAGGCGTCCTCGACGGTGAGGCGTCCGCCGGTGAGGACGCCGGTCCTGCCGCGCGAGGCCAGCAGTCCCTGGGCGGCGATCTGCAACGCCTCCGGCCAGGAGGCCGGTTCGAGCTCGCCCTCGGCGTTTCGCACCAGCGGCGTGTCGAGCCGGTCCTTCGTTTGTGCGTAACGGAACGCGAAGCGTCCCTTGTCGCAGATCCACTCCTCGTTGACCTCGGGGTCGTCGGCGGCGAGCCGCCGCATGACCTTGCCGCGCCGGTGGTCGGTGCGGGTCGCGCAGCCGCCCGAGCAGTGCTCGCAGACCGACGGCGACGAGATCAGGTCGAAGGGGCGGGAGCGGAACCGGTAGGCCGCCGAGGTGAGCGCGCCGACCGGGCAGATCTGGATGGTGTTGCCGGAGAAGTACGACTCGAACGGGTCGCCCTCACCGGTGCCGACCTGCTGGAGCGCGCCCCGTTCGAGCAGCTCGATCATCGGGTCGCCGGCGACCTGGTTGGAGAACCGGGTGCAGCGGGCGCACAGCACGCACCGCTCGCGGTCGAGCAGTACCTGTGTGGAGATCGGGACCGGCTTCTCGTACGTCCGCTTCTTCCCGCCGAAGCGGGACTCGGCGTTGCCGTGCGACATCGCCTGGTTCTGGAGCGGGCACTCGCCGCCCTTGTCGCAGACCGGGCAGTCCAGCGGGTGGTTGATGAGCAGCAGTTCCATCACACCGTGCTGGGCCTTCTCGGCGACCGGCGAGGTGAGCTGGGTCTTCACCACCATGCCGTCCGTGCAGGTGATCGTGCAGGAGGCCATGGGTTTGCGCTGGCCCTCGACCTCGACGATGCACTGGCGGCAGGCGCCGGCGGGGTCGAGCAGGGGGTGGTCGCAGAAGCGGGGGATCTCGATGCCGAGCTGTTCGGCGGCCCGGATGACCAGGGTGCCCTTGGGCACGCTGATCTCGATGCCGTCGATCGTCAGCGTGACGAGGTCTTCCGGCGGGACCGCCGCCTGCCCTCCTCCGGTGGGAGCGCTGGTGGTCACGGTCATGCGTTCACCTCCGGGCGGTCCGCCCAGGCCGTCGACTTGGCCGGGTCGAAGGGGCAGCCCCGGCCCGTGATGTGCTGCTCGTACTCCTCGCGGAAGTACTTGAGCGAGGAGAAGATCGGCGAGGCGGCGCCGTCGCCGAGGGCGCAGAAGGACTTGCCGTTGATGTTGTCGGCGATGTCGGCGAGCTTGTCGAGGTCGGATGTGACGCCCTTGCCGGCCTCGATGTCCCGCAGCAACTGCACCAGCCAGTAGGTCCCTTCGCGGCAGGGCGTGCACTTGCCGCAGGACTCGTGGGCGTAGAACTCGGTCCAGCGGGTGACGGCCCGCACGACGCAGGTGGTCTCGTCGAAGCACTGGAGTGCTTTGGTGCCGAGCATGGAGCCGGCGGCGCCCACTCCTTCGTAGTCGAGTGGGACGTCGAGGTGCTCGTCGGTGAACATCGGTGTCGAGGAGCCGCCGGGCGTCCAGAACTTAAGCCGGTGCCCGGGGCGCATCCCGCCGCTCATGTCGAGGAGCTGGCGGAGTGTGACGCCGAGCGGGGCCTCGTACTGGCCGGGGCTGGCGACATGGCCGCTGAGCGAGTAGAGCGTGAAGCCCGGGGACTTCTCGCTGCCCATCGACCTGAACCATTCCTTGCCGTTTTTCAGGATGGCGGGAACCGACGCGATCGACTCGACGTTGTTCACAACAGTCGGGCACGCGTAGAGGCCCTCGACGGCAGGGAAGGGGGGACGCAGCCGCGGTTGACCACGGCGGCCTTCGAGCGAGTCGAGCAGTGCGGTCTCCTCACCGCAGATGTACGCGCCGGCGCCGGCGTGCACGGTGAGCTGGAGGTCGAGTCCGCTGCCCAGGATGTTCTCGCCGAGGTAGCCCGCCGCGTAGGCCTCGCGCACGGCCTCGTGCAACCGCCGCAGAACGGGGACGACTTCACCACGCAGATAGATGAAGGCATGCGAAGACCTGATGGCGTAACACGCGATGACGATGCCCTCGATGAGGCTGTGCGGGTTGGCGAAGAGGAGCGGGATGTCCTTGCAGGTCCCGGGCTCCGACTCGTCGGCGTTGACAACTAGATAGTGCGGTTTTCCATCACCCTGCGGAATGAACTGCCACTTCATTCCCGTCGGGAACCCCGCGCCGCCCCGCCCGCGCAGACCGGACTCCTTGACGTACGCGATCAGGTCGTCCGGCGACATGGCGAGCGCCTTGCGGAGCCCTTCGTACCCCTCGTGCCTCCGGTAGACGTCCAGCGTCCAGGACCTGTCCTCGTCCCAGAAGGCCGACAGCACGGGTGCGAGCAGCTTCTCCGGGCTGGTGTCCTTGAGTTCGGCGGCCACGCTCATCACTCACCCTCCTCGGCGGTAGGCCCTGCCGGGTGGGACGGGTCCGAGGCCGATGTCTCCTGCGGCGCGTCATGCGAACTGAGGTGCTCGGCCGGCGACGGCTCGTGCGCCGCCCGGTCCTGCGGTTCGTCGTGCGGTCCGCCGTCCCGCGGATGCACCACCCGCGCGGGTGCGGCCTCTCCCCTTGCCAGGCGAAGGCCCACCAGCGAAGCGGGTCCCGCGCTGCCGCTCTCCTCGACGGCCCCTGGCCGCTCGTCGGGGAAGCCCGCCAGGATCCGGGCGGTCTCCTTGAAGGTGCACAGGCGTGCCCCGCGCGTGGGCTCGACGGGCCGTCCCGCGCGGAGGTCGTCGACCAGGCGGGTGGCGCTGGCCGGGGTCTGGTTGTCGAAGAACTCCCAGTTCACCATCACGACCGGCGCGAAGTCGCAGGCCGCGTTGCACTCGATGTGCTCCAGGGTGATCTTGCCGTCGCCGGTGGTCCCGCCGTTCCCGACGCCGAGGTGCTCCTGGAGTTCCTCGAAGATCGCGTCGCCGCCCATCACCGCGCAGAGGGTGTTGGTGCAGACGCCGACCTGGTAGTCACCGGACGGCTTGCGCCGGTACATGGTGTAGAAGGTGGCGACCGCGGTGACCTCGGCCGTGGTCAGGTCCAGCATGTCCGCGCAGAACCGCATCCCGGTGCGCGTGACGTGGCCCTCCTCCGACTGCACCAGGTGCAGCAGCGGCAGCAGGGCCGATCGGGAGTCGGGGTAGCGGGCGATGATCTCGCGCGCGTCCGCCTCCAGCCGGGCTCGGACGTCGTCCGGGTAGCCGGGCGCCGGCAGCTCGGGCATGCCGAGGCTGACGCCCCGCTCCGAAGAAGAGGTGGTCACCGGTCGACGCCTCCCATCACGGGGTCGATGGACGCGACGGCGACGATGACGTCGGCGACCTGGCCGCCCTCGCACATCGCCGCCATGGCCTGAAGGTTGGTGAAGGACGGGTCGCGGAAGTGGACCCGGTAGGGGCGGGTGCCGCCGTCGGACACGGCGTGCACCCCGAGCTCGCCCTTGGGCGACTCGACCGCCGCGTACGCCTGTCCCGGCGGGACGCGGAAGCCCTCCGTGACCAGCTTGAAGTGGTGGATCAGGGCCTCCATGGAGGTGCCCATGATCTTCTTGATGTGGTCGAGGGAGTTGCCGAGTCCGTCCGGTCCCAGCGCGAGCTGGGCGGGCCAGGCGATCTTCTTGTCGGCGACCATGACCGGGCCCGGCTGGAGCCGGTCCAGGCACTGTTCGACGATCCCGAGCGACTGGCGCATCTCCTCCAGGCGGATCAGGAAGCGGCCGTAGGAGTCGCAGGAGTCCGCGGTCGGGACCTCGAAGTCGTAGGTCTCGTAGTCGCAGTACGGCTGTGTCTTGCGCAGGTCGTGCGGCAGGCCGGTGGAGCGGAGGATCGGGCCGGTGGCGCCGAGGGCCATGCAGCCGGCCAGGTCGAGGTAGCCGACGTCCTGCATGCGGGCCTTGAAGATGGGGTTCCCGGTGGCGAGCTTGTCGTACTCCGGGAGGTTCTTCTTCATCTTCTTCACGAACTCGCGGATGTGGTCCACCGCGCCGGGCGGCAGGTCCTGCGCGAGTCCGCCGGGGCGGATGTACGCGTGGTTCATCCTCAGGCCCGTGATGAGCTCGTAGATGTCGAGAATCATTTCACGATCACGGAATCCGTAGATCATGATCGTGGTGGCGCCGAGTTCCATGCCGCCGGTGGCGATGCACACCAGGTGGGAGGACAACCGGTTCAGCTCCATCAGGAGCACCCGGATGATCTTGGCCCGTTCGGTGATCTGGTCCTCGATGCCGAGGAGTTTCTCGACGGCGAGGCAGTAGGCGGTCTCGTTGAAGAAGGACGTCAGGTAGTCCATGCGCGTCACGAACGTGGTGCCCTGCGTCCATGTCCGGTACTCGAGGTTCTTCTCGATACCGGTGTGGAGGTAGCCGATGCCGCAGCGGGCCTCGGTGACCGTCTCGCCCTCGATCTCCAGGATCAGGCGGAGCACCCCGTGGGTGGACGGGTGCTGGGGACCCATGTTGACGACGATGCGCTCGTCGTCGGCACGGGCCGCGGACTGGACGACCTCGTCCCAGTCGCCACCGGTGACCGTGTAGACGGTGCCCTCGGTGGTCTCGCGCGCCGAGGCGGACGCGGCTGCTGACTGCGTGCTCACGAGTACGACCTCCGCTGGTCCGGAGCCGGAATCTGGGCGCCCTTGTACTCGACGGGGATGCCGCCGAGGGGGTAGTCCTTGCGCTGCGGGTGGCCCTGCCAGTCGTCCGGCATCATGATCCGCGTCAGGGCCGGGTGACCGTCGAAGACGATCCCGAAGAAGTCGTAGGTCTCGCGCTCGTGCCAGTCGTTGGTCGGGTAGACGGAGACCAGCGACGGGATGCGCGGGTCGTCGTCGGGAGCGCTGACCTCGAGGCGGATCAGCCGGTTGTGGGTGATCGAGCGCAGGTGGTAGACGGCGTGCAGCTCGCGGCCCTTGTCCTGCGGGTAGTGGACGCCGCTGACGCCGGTGCACAGCTCGAAGCGCAGGGCCGGGTCGTCGCGCAGGGTCTGCGCGACGCGCAGCAGGTGCTCGCGCTCGACGTGGAAGGTGAGCTCGCCGCGGTCGACGACCGTCTTGCCGATCGCGTTGTCGGGCAGCAGGCCCTGTTCCTCCAGCGCGCCCTCGAGTTCGTCGGCGACCTCGTCGAACCAACCGCCGTAGGGCCGGGTCGCCGGGCCCGGGAGCCGGACCGAGCGGACCAGGCCGCCGTAGCCGGAGGTGTCGCCGCCGTTGTTGGCGCCGAACATGCCGCGCTGGACGCGGATCTCCTCGCCGCCCTGGCCGCGGTGGCCGGGCAGGTTGGAGGCGGCGAGGTCCTTCTCGGGGTTCACCCCGTTCGCGGACCCGTTCACGCCGTTGGTGCCGTTCGCGTCGCTCACCGCAGCAGCCCCTTCATCTCGATCGTGGGCAGGGCCTTGAGCGCCGCCTCCTCCGCCTCGCGGGCCGCCTCCTGGGCGTTCACGCCGAGCTTGGAGGACTGGATCTTCTGGTGGAGCTTGAGGATCGCGTCCATCAGCATCTCGGGGCGGGGCGGGCAGCCTGGCAGGTAGATGTCCACCGGGACGATGTGGTCGACGCCCTGGACGATCGCGTAGTTGTTGAACATGCCGCCGGAGGAGGCGCAGACACCCATGGAGATCACCCACTTCGGGTTGGGCATCTGGTCGTAGACCTGCCTGAGCACCGGCGCCATCTTCTGGCTGACCCGGCCCGCGACGATCATCAGGTCCGCCTGGCGCGGTGAGCCGCGGAAGACCTCCATGCCGAAGCGAGCCAGGTCGTAGCGGCCGGCTCCGGTGGTCATCATCTCGATGGCGCAGCAGGCGAGGCCGAACGTGGCGGGGAAGACGGACGCCTTGCGCACCCAGCCCGCGGCCTGCTCGACGGTGGTGAGCAGGAAACCGCTCGGCAGCTTTTCTTCGAGTCCCATGTCCTAAAGGCCCCTCAGTCCCATTCCAGGCCGCCGCGCCGCCACACGTACGCGTAGGCGACGAAGACGGTGAGCACGAAGAGCAGCATCTCCACGAGCCCGAAAACACCCAGGGCGTCGAAGGTGACGGCCCAGGGGTAGAGGAAGACGATCTCGATGTCGAAGACGATGAAGAGCATCGCCGTCAGGTAGTACTTGATGGGGAAGCGCCCGCCGCCGGCCGGCGTGGGGGTCGGCTCGATACCGCACTCGTAGGCCTCGAGCTTGGCGCGGTTGTACCGCTTCGGACCGATCAGCGTGGCCATGACCACGGAGAAGATCGCAAAGCCTGCCCCGAGGGCTCCCAGTACGAGGATGGGCGCATACGCGTTCACCGCTCCTCGCTCCTCTCAGTCGGCACTGACTGCTGGCGGTTGCGTCGGACCATCCGCCTCACAGGTGCCACGAACCCCGCTCGTCCCGGGCGAAGATCGAGAACATGTGAAGCAGGTCACAAGCCCGACTGCCTCGCATCTTATGCCCGCCGCTCTGTGATCTGCGACACGGCGTTTGGCACAAGCTTTGTGATCTCCACCACCTGACGAACGATCATGAAGTCGGATGAGCAGTGATCTTCACACCGGAAGCGTCCGAGTGATCACCAGAAGTGACATTTTCGCTCGTCACCGCAGGCCGGAAGGCGCGTCTCAATATCAAGAGACTTCCCTTGCATGCAAATTCGCGCTGGACGTCATGCCCTGCTAGAGGCTCGCGTTCACACATCGGAGGGAGGTGCGGTGCGGAATGTGGACGCGTGCACGCGTTCACGAAGTCCGTCGCGTGACACGGCTGTAATTCGGTCGTGATCTACGCGCGAGACGCGGCCCCACCGGTGACCGTTCCGTGACCTCCGCCACATCCATGAGAGGCGCCTGAGAACCGGGCTTGGCCACCGAGCGCAACCAATGGTAGGCGGAGGGCAATTCGGACGTAATCATGAAAACCCATGATCAACGGCCTGATCACCTGCGTCCGCAATGTCCGTTACGGCGTCAATAAGGAACGACACGCGCGGGTTTCAGGGGCTCGGTTGAGTAAATGTGGCGCAGCACACGTTTCTTGAAGATATGAAGGAGCCCCTGGTACCGCTTATCCCCATGTCCCACACCGCTCACATACGCAGCCACCGGAAACCCCGCCGCAGCGCGTCGAAAATCGCGATGCGGGCCGGAGTTGCCGGTGGCGTCCTCAGCACCCTGGCAGTGGCCGGGGCGTCCGGCGCGGCCAACGCGGCCGAGCCGGTGACTCAGACGCTCGAACTGCCCACGCTGACGGCCGACGTGGCCACCCAGGTCGCCCAGTCCGCGGACGCCACGCAGCAGGCCGCCGCGAACTACCAGCTTCAGGCCGAGCGTGACGCGGCCGCCGCAAAGGCCGCCAAGCAGGCCAAGTCGGACCTCGCGGACGCGAAGCAGAAGGCGGAGGCCAAGAAGAAGGCCGCGCAGGAGGCCGCCCGCAAGGAGGCCGCCGCCCGCGCCTCGCGCAACTCGGAGCGGACCACCCTCTCCGCCAAGGCGACCGTCAACACCTCCACGAGCACGTCCTCGTCGACGGCCACGGGTTCGGCCGCCGCGGTCGTCGCGTTCGTCAAGGCGCAGATCGGCAAGGCGTACGTCTCCGGTGCCACCGGCCCGTCCGCCTACGACTGCTCCGGTCTGGTGCAGACGGCGTTCAAGCAGGTCGGGATCAGCCTTCCGCGTGTCTCCCAGGACCAGTCGACGGCCGGCACCCAGGTGTCGCTGAGCAACCTTCAGCCGGGCGACATCCTGTACTGGGGCAGCGCGGGCAGCGCGTACCACGTCGCGGTGTACGTGGGCGACGGCATGTTCGTCGGCGCGCAGAACCCCTCCAGCGGCGTCGGGGAGCACCCGCTCTCCTACGACCCGCCGACCGGTGCCGTGCGGGTGCTCTGACCGCACCCCACCCACGCGTGAAGGGCCGCAGCCGCTCGGGGGCAGCGGCCCTTCGGCGTCCCCCGTGATGCTCAGTCGTCCAGCATGACCCAGTTGTCCATAACGGCCCAGTTGCCCAACATGTCGGACATGTCGTCAGCTGGACGCGGAACGGCCCGGCGGGAGGACGTGTCCACCCGCCGGGCCGTCAGGACGCTGCCGTCAGGAGGCTCACGCCTTCGGCGCCACCCGGCTCAGCCCGTTGATGATCCGGTCCATCGCGTCGCCGCCCGTCGGGTCGGTGAGGTTGGCCAGGAGCTTCAGGGTGAACTTCATCAGCATCGGGTGGGTCAGGCCGCGCTGGGCGGCGATCTGCATGACCTTCGGGTTGCCGATGAGCTTCACGAAGGCGCGGCCCAGCGTGTAGTAGCCGCCGTAGGTGTCCTTGAGGACGCGCGGATAGCGCTGGAGGGCCAGTTCGCGCCCGCCGGGCGTGGGCCGCGCGTGGGCCTGCACGATGACGTCGGCGGCGAGCTGGCCGGACTCCATGGCGTAGGCGATGCCCTCGCCGTTGAAGGGGTTCACCAGTCCGCCGGCGTCGCCGACCAGCAGCAGGCCCTTGGTGTAGTGCGGCTGGCGGTTGAAGGCCATCGGGAGGGCGGCGCCGCGGATCGGGCCGGTCATGTTCTCCGGCGTGTAGCCCCAGTCCTCGGGCATGGAGGCGCACCAGGCCTTCAGGACCTCGCGCCAGTCCAGCTCCTTGAAGGAGTCGGAGGTGTTGAGCACGCCCAGGCCGACGTTGCTCGTCCCGTCGCCCATGCCGAAGATCCAGCCGTAGCCGGGCAGCAGGCGGTCCTGGGGGCCGCGGCGGTCCCAGAGCTCCAGCCAGGACTCCAGGTAGTCGTCCTCGTGGCGCGGCGAGGTGAAGTAGGTGCGGACCGCGACGCCCATCGGGCGGTCCTCGCGGCGGTGCAGGCCCATCGCCAGGGACAGGCGGGTGGAGTTGCCGTCGGCGGCGACGACGAGCGGCGCGTGGAAGGCGACCTCGCGCTTGTCCTCGCCGAGCTTGGCGGTGACGCCGGTGATGCGGCCGGTGCGGTCGTCGACGATGGGGCCGGAGACGTTGCAGCGCTCGTACAGCCGCGCGCCGGCCTTCTGGGCCTGCCGGGCGAGCTGCTCGTCGAAGTCGTCGCGCTTGCGGACCAGTCCGTAGTCGGGGAAGGAGGCGAGATCGGGCCAGTCCAGCTGGAGGCGGACGCCGCCGCCGATGATGCGGAGGCCCTTGTTGCGCAGCCAGCCGGCCTCCTCGGAGATGTCGATGCCCATCGCGACGAGCTGCTTCACGGCGCGCGGGGTCAGGCCGTCGCCGCAGACCTTCTCCCTCGGGAACTCGGTCTTCTCCAGCAGGAGTACGTCGAGTCCGGCCCTGGCGAGGTGGTACGCGGTGGTGGAGCCGGCTGGCCCCGCGCCCACGACGATCACGTCGGCGGTGTTGTCGGAGAGGGGCTCGGTCACGGCGGGATCTCCCCAAGGTTCGTAATGTGCGTGCCGACCGGCACTGGACATGGGCAGTCTATTCAGCAGCATTGATCACCCGGCTGAAGGGCTGCCTCCGTGAACCGACCTCTCCCCGCGGTACGACTGCGCGTCCCCACCCACGAGGACGCGTTCGCCTGGCACCGGGCCTTCGACGACCCCGAGGTCATGGAGTTCTTCGGCGGCACGCCGGCGGCCCTGTCGGTCTACGAGGAGCTGACCGCCCGACAGCGCCGGCACGACGCCGAGCGGGGCTTCTGCCTGTGGTCCCTGCTCGGCGAGGACGACGAGGTCATCGGCTTCACGGGCGCCCAGCCGTGGCCGCGGGAGTGGGGACCGAAGGGCGAGATAGAGATCGGCTGGCGGATCGGGCGGGCGCACTGGGGCAGGGGGTACGCGACCGCGGCGGCGCGCGAGACGCTCGACCGGGTGCGGGCGGCGGGCGTGCCGGAGGTGGTGGCCGTGATCAGCTCCGGCAACGAGCGTTCCGCCGCGGTGGCCCGGCGGCTGGGCATGGAACCCGCTGAGACCTACACGCACCCGAGGCTGGACGTGCCCGCGCTCTGCTACCGGCTCGTTCTGACCTGAAATGACCCGTTGACCCGAAATGACCCGGAAATTGATTACTTAGCGTAATCGACTGTCACAGAAAGACACTTAAAGCTTCCGGCTGCCGTGCGCACGGGGTTACCCTTCCAGTACCACTGGGGGTGACATCTGTGCGCATAACACCCAAAACACCCGAAGTGCGCGTACCTCGTCTCGTCGGCTTGATGGCCGTCGACGCGCGCGAGACCGCCCAGGCGTGGGGACTGTTCCTCAACGCCCCGGACCGGCCGGACTTCCCCCACACCGTCGTCGACTACGTCGTGCGCCAGTACCCGCAGCCCGGGGCCGAGGTGCCCCGGGAGTCCATGGTGTACGTGTGGTTCGACTTCGGTGAGGGAGAGGGCGGCGGGGGCGTGCGGGAGCCTCGCATCCCGAGGCCGCCCAGGGGCGGGATGCAACGCGAACTGGACGAGCCGGGCGATCCGTACGCCGTCGTCGGCTTCAGCTCTCCTTGAAACCCCGGTGCAGGGCGACCACACCGCCCGTCAGGTTCCGCCACGCGACCCGGGACCAGCCCGCCTTGCGCAGCCGTTCGCCCAGCGCGGGCTGGTCGGGCCAGGCGCGGATGGACTCGGCGAGGTAGACGTAGGCGTCGGGGTTGGAGGAGACCGCCCGTGCGACCGGCGGCAGGGCGCGCATCAGGTACTCGGTGTAGACGGTGCGGAAGGGCGCCCAGACCGGGTGCGAGAACTCGCAGATCACCACCCGCCCGCCGGGCCGGGTCACCCGGTACATCTCACGGAGCGCCGCGTCCGTGTCCTGCACGTTGCGCAGGCCGAAGGAGATCGTCACGGCGTCGAAGGTGTCGTCCTTGAACGGCAGCCGCGTGGCGTCGCCGGCCGTGAAGGGCAGCCAGGGATTGCGCGTCTTGCCGACCTGGAGCATGCCCAGGGAGAAGTCGCAGGGGACCACGTAGGCGCCCGTCTGCGCGAACGGCAGCGACGAGGTGGCGGTCCCCGCGGCGAGGTCCAGGACCTTCTGCGCGGGGCGCGCGTCGACCGCCTTCGCGACCTCCTTGCGCCAGCGCCGGTCCTGCCCCAGGGACAGCACGTCGTTGGTCAGGTCGTACCGTTCCGCCACGTTGTCGAACATCGAGGCGACTTCGTGCGGCTGCTTGTCCAGGGATGCGCGGGTCACGGGCCCATTGTGGCAGCAGGGCCCCCGACCCCGCCGCAGCACCCTCGGCCGGTCACGGCAGCAGCCTCGGCTTCTTCTTCGCCGCCACGTCCTCCACCCAGCCGCACAGCACGACGAACAGCGCGATCAGGACCCAGCCGATGCCGAACATGAACCACTGGCTGTCCAGCGGCAGGTACTTCTCGAAGGCGGGGACGTTCCAGAACTGGTCGATCAGCGGGACGGCGAGGACCAGCGCGATCTCGTGCCAGAGGTAGATCGTCACCGCGCGCGCGTTGAAGACCGTGACCGTCCGGTCCAGCCGCTTGAAGCGGGTGAGCCAGGCGAAGTCGATCCGGAAGTACACCTTCGCCCACATCAGCAGCATCACGAACCCGGCCGACCAGAAGGCCTGCGCGAGGGGGTTCTCGTCCAGGTCGTACGTGCCGAAGTCGGCCTGGTGCGAGAAGGCGTACCAGCCGCCGTACCCGAGCGCGGCGAACGAGAGCACGACCACCGGGGCCGGTTTCATCCGCTGGAGCACACCGTCGCGGTGGGCGAAGCCGAGGATCCAGCAGAAGAGGTACGTCGACAGGTCCCACAGGGCGCTGCCCAGCCGGTTGTCCGGGCCGGACCAGACGAAGTTCAGCACCAGGATCGGCGCGAGGGACAGCGCCAGCACCGGGACCGGGGCGAGCCGGAAGACCGGTAGCAGCAGCGGGGAGAGCAGGACGAACCAGAGATACGTGCGCAGGTACCAGAGGATCTCCCAGGCCTGCTCACCCCAGGCGTTGCCCGGCGGGTCGCCGAGCGGCACGATCCAGTAGACGATCTGCCAGTCGGGGATCCAGTCGTGGATCAGCATCGCCAGCACCACGAAGACGCCCCAGAACCAGAAGGGCGGCAGCAGTCTGCGCAGCCGGCTCCTCAGGACCTTGGCCGCGGGGCGCTCCAGCGACTTCGCCATCAGGGTGCCGGCCAGGCCGAACATGATCCCCATGGACGGGAAGACCATGCCGCACCAGGCCCAGCCGAAGGTGTGATAGGTGACGACGCGGATGAGGGCGACGGCGCGGAGGGTGTCGAAGTAGCGGTCGCGGCCCGTGGGCCTGGACTTGGCCCGGGGCCTCCGCTCCTCGGCGGCGGACGCCCGGGGTTCGGGGCCGGGGTCCGGTTCGGGCCGGGGTTCGGGGCCGGCGTCCGGTTCGGGAGCCGGCTCCACCACCGGCAGCGGCGCCGTGGCCTCCGCCACCGTGGCCTCAGTCGCCGTGGCCTCCGCCGCCGCGACGTGCCCGTAGTCCGCATACTGCTGCGGATACTGCTGCGGATACAGCTGCTCCCCGTACCGGTAGCCGTCGTACCCCTGCGGATACGGCTGCCCGTATCCCTGCTGCTGCTCCCAGCTCATCAGCCGCTCACCCCCGCCGGCGTCCCGACCTCGCCCGTGCGCTTGAGCTTCTGCCAGCGCAGCCGGCCGCCGGTGAGGGCGGTGATGCAGGAGTGGATGAGGACGAGGTACATCATCTGCCGGTAGGCCAGCTGTTGCAGCGGCATCATCAGCAGGTAGCGGTACTTCTCCCGGTCCAGCCGGAAGGCGTACGCCGCGCACACGAGCTGGACGGCGAGCACCGCGAGCCAGGCGAGCAGTGCCGCCTGGAAGTCGATGAAGATCATCGAGTAGGCGGTGAACACGTCGATGAGCGGGGCGAAGACCGGCGTGACGATCTGGAAGAGCACCACCAGCGGCATGCCGACCCGGCCGAAGCGCCCCGAGGGCCCCTTGTCCGTGAGGGACTTGCGGTGCTTCCACAGCGCCTGCATGGTGCCGTACGACCAGCGGTAGCGCTGCGACCACAGCTGCTTGAGCGAACCGGGCGCCTCCGTCCAGGCCTTGGCGTGCTCCTGATAGACCACCCGCCAGCCCGCGCGGTGCATGGCGATGGTGATGTCGGTGTCCTCGGCGAGGGTGTCCTCGCTCATGCCGCCGACCTCCAGCACCGCGTCCCGGCGGAACGCGCCGATCGCGCCCGGGATGGTGGGCATGCAGCGCAGCAGGTCGTACATGCGCCGGTCGAGGTTGAAGCCCATCACGTACTCGATGTGCTGCCAGGCGCCGATGACCGTGTCGCGGTTGCCGACCTTGGCGTTGCCCGCGACCGCGCCGACCTCCGGGTCGGCGAAGGGCTGCACCAACTGCCGTACGGTGTCCGCTTCGAAGACGGTGTCGCCGTCCATCATCACGACGATGTCGTGACTGGCGTTGCGGACGCCGTTGTTCAGGGCGGCCGGCTTGCCGGCGTTCTCCTGGCGGATGACCCGGACGTTGCGCATGCCGAGCGACTCGGCCGCGCCGCGCGCGATCTGGGACGTGTCGTCGGTCGAACCGTCGTCGACCACGATGATCTCGATCGGATGAGTGCTCTGCGCCAGCGACTCGAGGGTGTTGGCGATGCACTCCTTCTCGTTGTACGCCGGGACGATCACGCTCACCGGCTGGGTGACCGTCGGGCCCCAGCTGAAGCGGCGTTTGTTGCGCTGTCTGTAGTGGCGCCGGGCGAGGATCAGCATCATCCCGAAGCGGCCCATGACGGCGACGCCCACGACCAGCAGCCCGTACGACAGGGTGGGCACGGTCCACTCGGCGACGGCGACGGCGACGATGAGGGCCTTGCCCTCGTAGAGGGTCATGCCGGTGGCGGTGCGGTGGGCCGCCTGGAGGCGGGCGATGGTGCTCGCGCCACCCTGACTGCCCTGACCACCCCGGCCGTTCTCACCGCCCGGCGCGGCACCGGGCCCGCTCCCGGGCTGTCCACCACCCGTCGTCTGCCGCTCCGCCGCGTTCTGCTTCTGGACGACACCGCTGATGGTGGTGAAGGTGTAGCCCTTCGCCTTCATCTTCTTGATGTACTGCGGCAGCGCCTTGATGGTCTGCGACCGCTCACCGCCCGCGTCGTGGAAGAGCACGGAAGCACCCTTGGTGCCCTTCGGCGTGGCCCACTTGACGATCTTCGAGACGCCCGGCTTCTTCCAGTCGTCGCTGTCGGTGTCGACGAAGACGCTGGTGTAGCCGTCCTTGCCGAGCTTCTCGTACACGGGCCAGCTGTAGTTGTCGATGGCGTCCGTCTCCGAGGAGTACGGCGCGCGGAACAGCGTGGTCGTGATGCCGGCCGCGCCCGCGAGGGCGAGCTGTGTCTGCTGCATCTCGCGGTTGACGCGGGCGTCGCTCTGGTACGACAGGTCGACGTGCGTGAAGGTGTGGATGCCGACCTCGTTGCCCTCGCCGACCATCGTCTTCACGATGCTCGGGTAGCGCGACACCATCGAGCCGACCAGGAAGAACGTGCCGGGCACGTCGTTCTCCCGGAGGATCTTGAGCACCTGCGGCGTCCAGGTCGGGTTCGGCCCGTCGTCGAAGGTGAGCGCGATGGTCTTGTCCGGCACGGAGACCGTGGTCGCCCGGCCGCCCCGGAAGGTGAGGATCGGGTCGCCGTCGAGGATCTTGTCGGGGACCTTGCTGGAGCTGGCGCCGGTACGCACCCGCTGGTCGCCGCCGACCTCGGCGCGCAGATAGCCGTCGAGCAGCATCACGCAGGTCAGCGCCAGCAGGAGCAGCAGGGCGAGGATGACACGCGGTTTCTGCAGGGCCGCGGCCTTGCCGGCCGCCCGCTCCATGCGGGTGGGGGCTCGGCGTCTGCGGCGTGCGGGTGTCGAAGTAGTCATGAGGGTGGCTGCGCTCCCGTCAGTTGGCGGACGCGGACGAGGTGGCGGTGGCCGACGAGGTGGCGGTGGCCGTGGCCGTGGGTGCGACCGTGGCTGTGGCCGCGGGTGTGCCCCTGGGCGTGGGCGGCGCCGACGGGGCGCCGCTGGGCAGGCCGGCCTGGCGGCCGATGCCGCCCTGCGGCGCGTAGCCGCCGGGGGCCTGGCCGCTCCGCCCGCCCGCGAAGGGCAGCAGCGAGGACGGGGTGAGCGAGGTGCCCCAGCCCATGAAGGCCATGACGAGCACGACGGCGTAGCCGGCACACACGACACCCACGCCGAGGCCGATGCGGCGCAGCACTCTGGACCGACGTCCGGAGTTGTCAACGAACACGGGCCCCTCGGCGGACCCGTTGCCACGTTTGCGACGGCGACCGCGCCCCTCTGCGGCGCTTTCGATGGCAGTCTCGGAATGCATTCCCCGGATATTAGGGACTCTTTATGTGTCCGCACCCCTTCTTCTTGTGAAGTGGCCATGAGAAACGCCCCAAGCTATCTGTTTCCTGAGAGATTCTGTGAAGTCCTGCGCAACGCCACCACGGGCGGAAAATCCGCGAACAACCCTTTCAGGCAGCCCAGTTGGCCCGATTCGCACCCTGCGACCCATGCATTGCCTGTGCATTCTCCGTCGAATTGAACATCGGCTTCGCATGAGACGTTTTCCTTTTGAAGGAGACTTTGTTTCAGTGCTGAGACACAAATCACGAGAGCGGGTGCAGTAGCCATGAGGGGTTTCCTGAAGCCGGCGGCCGGGCTCACATGCCTGTTTGCCATGGCAGTCACGGGGTGCTCCTCGGGCTCCGGCGGAACGTCGGACGCGGCGCCCGCGCCCCCGGAACGCAGTGCCGCGAGCACCGAGGCCGCGGCCGCTTCGAGCACCTCCTACGCCCCGTACGTCAGCGCCACCACCGCCTCCGACAACGACTCCGCGGGCTCCCCGACGACGTACAACCTGGCCTTCGTGATCGCCGACGGCAGCGACTGCACACCGAAGTGGAACGACGAGTACGCCATCGGCAACTCGGCGGTGAAGAGCCGGATTTCGCAGCTGAAGCAGGACGGCGCCACGGTGCGGGTGTCCTTCGGCGGCGCCTCCGGCAAGGAGCTGGCGGCCACCTGCGACAGCGCGTCGAAGCTGGCCGCCGCCTACGCCGAGGCGCTGGACGCGGCGGGCGCCACCGAGGCCGACTTCGACATCGAGGGCGACGAACTGACCGACTCCGACTCGGTCGCCCTGCGCTCGAAGGCGATCGCCCTGCTCCAGAAGGACCGCGACGACCTCACGGTCTCCTTCACCCTTCCCGTGATGCCCTCCGGGCTGGACGACGACGGCCTGGCGCTGCTGGAGTCCGCGAACGAGTACGACGTCCAGGTCTCGACGGTCAACATCATGACGATGAACTACGGCGAGTCGTACACCGGCGACATGGGCGACTACGCCCTCACCGCCGCCAGGGCCACCCACACCCAGCTGAAGAAGGTCTTCGGCCTGTCCGACGCGAACGCCTGGCGGGGCATGGCGCTGACCTCGATGATCGGCGTCAACGACGTCGACAACGAGACGTTCACCCTTTTCGACGCGGCCCAGGTGCGGACGTTCGCCGAGGAGAAGGAGATCGCCTGGGTGTCGATGTGGGCCGGCTTCCGGGACCAGCAATGCGACGACGACTCCGCGTCCGACGACGCGGCGACCGACTGCAGCGGGGTGAAGCAGAGTTCGGGGGCGTTCGGGAAGGCGTTCGCGGGCTGAGCCGGCGTTCCCCGGCACGAGCCGTGATCAGCGACCCCGGTACACCAGCCGGCCGCCGATCACGGTCGCCACGCAGGTCCCGGCACCACGCCGGACCAGTTCGGCGCGGTCCGCGACGTCGAACACGGCGAATCGGGCGGGACCGCCCGGCACCAGCCTGGGCAGCAGGATCAGCGGGGCCGGGGACAGCGCCGCCGGGCCTGGGAGGCGGTCCGGCCGCTGTCCCACCGCGAGCCCGGCCCTGCGCACCGCGTCGGCCACGGCCCGCGACCGCAGTTCCCCGGCCACCGCCACCGTGCCGTGCGCCAGCATCCGCTGCACCCCGCGCCGCGCGCTCGCGCCCAGGCGGGCGGGGTCGGTGCGGAAGATCTCCCGCGCCCGCTCCCCGCCGATGGGCTCGGTACCGAGGGCGTCTGCCTCGCGCGGGTCGGGGTGGTACGTGGCCTCCAGGAGCTCCGGGCCGTACGGGTTCAGCAGTCCCGGAGTCAGGATGCCGGGCCAGCGCCGCACCCTCGCCCGCGGGTGGGCGTCGGCAAGTTCCTGGTAGGGGCCGACGGCGGCGACGGACGCCCCGTCGACCAGGACCGCCGCCTCCGGCGACTGCTCGGCGACGTGAAGTGTCAGCACGGAACCCCTGCTCGGCTCTGGTCGGCTCTAGTTGGACGCCAGCAGCTTCAGCTCGGGGTGGGCGGTGCCGCCCGCGATCGCCGTGGACGAGATGTGCGACATCACGCGCTCGTCGACGGGGTCGTTCGCCGGGTCGTCGTGGACGACGAGGTGCTCGTACGTCGTCGCGCGCTGCGCCGGGACCCGGCCCGCCTTCCTGATGAGGTCGATGATCTCCAGCCGGTTGGAGCGGTGCTTGGCGCCGGCCGAGGAGACCACGTTCTCCTCCAGCATGATCGAGCCGAGGTCGTCCGCGCCGTAGTGCAGCGACAGCTGACCTACCTCCTTGCCGGTGGTCAGCCAGGAGCCCTGGATGTGCCGCACGTTGTCGAGGAAGAGGCGGGCGACGGCGATCATCCGCAGGTACTCGAAGAGGGTGGCCTGGGTGCGGCC
>NZ_JBIAVX010000035.1:0-46770 GCF_042894725.1 Streptomyces sp. NPDC001480
CCCGCGGAGCGGGTCCCATCGCGCTGCGCGCGATGCAAGCGAACGCCCGCGCTGCGCGCGGGCGTTGCCCTCCCGCGGAGCGGGAGGGCAAGCGGGCCGCTGCGCGGCCCGCACAACCTGCCTGCTTCGCAGGCAGGTTGACGCTCCGTCCGCTGCGCTCCCGGAGCGGTGGTGGGCCCAGTCTCCGTAAACGGTCCTCCGCTTCGCTCCGGGCCTTCAGTGCGGGGCCGTTTTACTCCAGGCCGGCGCCCTTCGGGCGAGCAGCAGCGAGGAGGGGGCCGGGCGCTGCTAGGGGCGATCTGTCTGCTGCTCGCGCCGGGCGTGCCACCGGCCCCGTATGTCTGGCTTCCGGTCAGATCTGCTGGACCAGCATCCACACGGCAACTGCGAGGAAGACCACCCCGGTCACTCGCTGCATCGCATAGCCCTTGCCGGTGGGCTCGGCCGCGTCAGGATCCTTCACCCAGCCCCGTTGCAGGCGACTGTTCAACCGCCACAGCAGCTGCGGGCGTATGACCTGGACCAGCCCCATGATCAGGAAGAGGCATAAGACCGGAATGAGGGCAGGGCTGGCATCGCCGCCTCCGGAGGAAGCACGCAGCATCTCGTCGTGATACATGAAATCCGGATGCCCTGACGTCCCATCAGGAAACTAGTCATAGGAAACGAGTCAAGGGAGGGACATCGTTTGCTTCATTCCGGAGTCGAGATAGACTCTGGATTTACACAGTGGCACCCTTGAAGGAAGGGGAGTTGTTCCGGAACGCGTCTACTTCGAAACGAGCAGACGCGGGCGTGCGACCACGATGCTTGGACTCTAGCCGATGGAACGTCATCTACGTGCAGGTTTCCCGCTACCTGTCGGCCCGACACCCCTCACTCGGTCCCCAGGAGAAGGCAGATCACATGGCAGCGCAGAAACTCCGGCCCCACCAGCGAGAAGCCGTGGACGCCGTACTCCAGGCACTGGAATTCCCTGCAAGATCTACAGTGCCCGAGCGGGGACTGCGGACTCAAGTGGTCATGGCGACCGGCTCCGGGAAGACCCTCGTCGCCGTGCGCAGCGCGGAGGAGCTCCAGGCCGGCCGGGTCCTGGTGCTGGTGCCCTCGCTGGATCTGCTGGCCCAGACCGAGGCCGCGTGGCGTGAAGGCGGCCGGACGGGACCGATGATCGGGGTCTCGTCTCTGCGCGGGGAGGAGGCGGGCTTTGCGAACACCACGGACGTGGACGAGCTGGTCGCCTGGGTGCGTCCGTTCGACAAGGTCACCGTCTTCGCCACCTACGCCTCCCTCGGACTGGGCACGCTGGAGCACGCGCACCGGGCCGACCTTCCGGGCTGGGACCTCATCGTCGTCGACGAGGCGCACCGGACCTCGGGACGGATCGGGAAGCCCTGGGCGGTCGTCCACGACAACACCCGCATCCCCTCACTGCGCCGCCTCTACATGACCGCCACGCCCCGGCTGTGGCAGCTGGACGAAGAGCAGGCGCAGCAGGGCGTGCCGGGTGAGCTGGTGGCGTCGATGGACGACGATGCCGGCGGGCCGTTCGGGGCGCGCTGTTACACGCTGACGTTGTCGGAGGCGATCGACCGGGGTATCTGCGCGCCGTACCAGGTCGTGTGCGTCGACGTCACCGACACCGAGCTCCAGGCCGCCCTGCTGCTCGGTGCGGACGGCCGGTCCGAGGCCGTGCGCGGGGCCAGGCTCGCCGCGCTGCAGACCGCGCTGCTCAAGGCGGCAGCCGAAGAAAATCTCCGCCGCACCCTCGTCTTCCACCACATGGTGAAGGAGGCCGAAGCCTTCGCGGCCGGCCTCCCCCACGCCGCCGAGCGGCTCCACGACGACGACCCCGGGCTGTACCCGAAGACGGTCTGGGCCGACTGGCTGTGCGGCGACCACAAGCCATCCCACAGGCGCCGCGTCCTGGGCGAGTTCGCGGACGGCATCGCCACGGACGGCTCCGTCGTGGAGAAGAGCTTCCTCGGGTCGGTGAGGGTGCTGGGCGAGGGCGTCGACACGAAGAACTGCGACTCCGTGTACTTCGCCGACGTCCGCGGATCCATGCCCGACCTCGTCCAGGCCGTCGGCCGCGCACTGCGCATGCAGCCCGGCGAAGGCAAGACCGCCTCCCTCGTCGTACCCGTCCTCCTCGGCCCCGGCGAGACCCCCGACAACATGCTCACCAGCAGGGCATACGGCGGGCTCGCGAAACTGCTCGAGGCACTCCGCGCGCACGACACCCGCATCGTCGAACAACTGGCCCAACCCCAGGCCCCCAGCCGGTCCAGCGGTGTACAGACCCGTACCGGGGGCCAGGACGACGAGGAACTCGAGAGCGACCGAAGCGACCGTGGACTGTCGGCGCCGGCACGGGCACTGCTGAAATTCAGCACCCCCCGCGACCCCGCCGCCCTCGCCGCGTTCATCAACCTGCGCGTCCTCAACCCCGAACACGAACACTGGCGCCGCGGCATCGAAGCCGCCGTCATCTACAACCGGCTCCACGGCGACCTGCGCGTGCCATTCACCTACCGCATGCCCGGCCGCGACGACCAGGAGGCCGAAGCCGACGGGTGGCCGGCCACGCTCGCCAACTTCCCCCTCGGACAGTGGATCGCCGACGCCCGCCGCTTCCACGCACGCGGCACCCTGGACGAAGACCGTGCCGAGCAGCTCGAGAAGCTGGGCATGGTCTGGTCGCACTTCGACGTCGCGTGGCAGGAAGGTCTCGCCGCGGCGCGTGGGTGGGCCGAGGTGAATGGGCACCTGCTCGCGCCACTGGACGCCACCCACCAGGGCTACAAGGTGGGCATCTGGCTGAAGAACGCGCGAGCGGCTGCCCGGAAGGCTGCCGAGATCGAGCAGCGGCGAGCCGAGGGCCTGCCGGTGCAGTCGGCGGCCGGGGCGCTGTCGGACGAGCGGCGCGAGCAGCTGGAGGACATCGACCCGGCGTGGTGCCCGGCCTGGCCCGTGGAATGGCAACGCGCCTTCCACCTCACCCGACAACACCTCAACGAAGGCGGCGCACTTCCGACCAAACCCGGCACCGTCCTGCGCCAGGGCGAAGACCTCGGACGATGGGTGCGCGCCCAACGGATCGGCTTCGACAAGCTGACCGGCGTCCAGCAGTGGCTGCTGGAACAGGTCCTCGGGATCGAGCCGGCTGCCGACGAGGAAAAGCCGCCCCCACGCCGCACCCAAGCCGACAAATGGGCGATGAACTACGCGGCCGCCAAGCAGTTCTACGAGCGGGAAGGACACCTGCGGGTACCGAGAAAGCACATCGAACGGACCGTCGGCGAGGACCAGGAGGAACAGCAGCTCCGGCTCGGGGCATGGATCGGCAACCAACGCAGCCGGGCCGCGACGCTCACCCCGGAGCGGGTGGAGCAGCTGTCCGCCATCGGCATGCGCTGGACATAGCCGTAAAGGACCTGCGTAGGGCCGCGGCCACTGTGGCTGGAGATGCGAAGCAGGAGGTTGCTACCTATAGCGCCGCATTCGCCTTGAAGCGGGCGCATGACTTCTTACTGGCATGAACCTCGCGACCAACATGAATGAAACAAAGAACGCTCATTACATGTGATCGACATCACATCACTGAGAGGCTTATCTGTACCTCAAGGACCCCAGCGACAACTCACGTTGACGCCTGCCACCATCCGTGACCTGGGGTGAAAGCCCGCCATCTCTGCCCATCCCGGAGCCTCGATGGCGGGCCTCACTCCGACGCACCTGAACGCGTCTCGCTAATACCTTGCCGGAATCACTGGTTCCGAAGGTGATATGTGACCGAGGTCACAGTAAAAAATTACTCTACGTAGGTGAATTTTAACACTGCGTCATAAATATGACTATCTGTCTAGCAGTTGCACACTGTCCGTGCTGGACGGATGCACAACTGACCGGAGAAGATGCGTTCAACGTCGTGATGCGCAGCCCATCCCAATGCACCACCTGCCGCGCCGAGCGACGACCGGAGTCGTCGAGGCCCGCCCGGGCCTCACTCCGATGCACCTGAAAAAACGACCTGAAAGGTTAAGCGTCGTGACGCGTCGTCCCCCGAAGGACCAGTCCGCCGTTCCCAAGACCGGTAAGTCTCCGTCGGGTTCCAAGAAGGACCGGCACCAGAAGGACACCCGCGCGCGGAAGGAAGAGCGCCGCGCGGGTGACCGGGCAAAGCCGGTCCAGCCCTCCGCCCCGAAGCAGGCGGTCCCCGACCGACCGGCGATCCAGAAGCCCTCGGGCATCACCGCTCCGGTACCGGCGCTCCCCCAGCCCGCGCCCCAGGACGCGCCGTGGATGCGCTCCCGGCTGTTCGCCCGTCTCGTCGGCGCGGCCATGACCGGCATCTCGCTGGTGCCCGGCACGGAGTCACTCCACCCCGGCCTGCGGTGCGCCGCCGTCGTGATCCTGGTCTTCGACATCCTGTGCGAGACCATCGGTCGGTTCCTGGCCGTGGCGAAGGCCTTCCGCAAAGCGGTCAAGGTCGAGCCCCTCATGGCCCGCGCGGACCACAACGGCGACCTGGCGCTCGATGCCCGGGTGGTGCTGCGCTCGATGCCGTCCCTGCCCAAGCTCCGCATCACCGGGCGGTTCCTCAGCGGCGGGCTGCTCGCCGCCCAGTGGCTGACCGACCTGCAGTCGCTCCAGACAGAACTGCTCGCCGTGGTCCTCTCGGTGCTGCTGTTCGACGGCATCACCCAGATCGGCAGCGAGATCCGCTCGCGCTGGGAACGCTGGCTGAACGACATCAGGTCACGGACCGACACGAACGACGAGGTCTGATGGGCTCCACCACGCACCACGGCCTCCCCCCGCACACCAGCGGGGGGAGGCCGCCCCATGCCGACAGACGGGCTGCCATGGACGAACGAACCGCGATGTTCGAGGACTTCGTCGCCGATACCCACGCGAAGCTGACCCGGATAGCGAAAGTACGGGTGCCGGCCTGGACAGCAGAAGACCTCGTCGCCGAGACCTTCGAGGTCATGTACACCAAGTGGCGCGAGGTCCTCGCCGACCCCACCCCGCCCTTCCGCTACGCCTGCGGCATCCTGCGCAACAAGGTCGTCAACTCATGGCGGCACACCAACCGCGAAGTCCTCCCCAGCAGCGCCGACCTCCTCGACCTCATAGAGCCCCAACTCGAGGAATCCGCCGAACAGACAGCCGTCCGCAACATCCAGATAGACACCCTCACCGCATCCATCAGATCAGCCCTCACCCCACGCGAACAGCAGACATTAGTCCTGCACTACGTCGACAACCTCACCACCGCCGAAATCGCCGACATGCTCGACATCAACCCCGCCACCGTCCGCGCCCAGCTCAAACACAGCCGCCAAAAACTCAAACGCAGCATGAAACACAGCACCACCCTCCACGACGACTAACCCCCAGCCCCGCCCACCACCGCACGGCCGAGGTGAGTGCAGGGGCCGTCGCATCGACGGCACCTGCACTCACCCCGCCACGACGTCAGGCTCTGCTTGCCCCATCTCGCCGAGATGCGCGGTGTCGCCACTGGCGTGCTCTGGGTGAAGCGTTGTTAGGCCCGCGCCCGCCCCACGGCGCTCGAGGTGCCCTGTGAGTGCGTGTCTGAGGGAGTGGCCAAGCGGCCGCAAGCCAGCGGGTGAAACACTACGAAAGAGGGCTGTCTATACCGATTTATGCGATGCAAAAGAATCAAGGACAACGTGTCAAGAATTTCGACCGCTGATCGCTCTGTATAGGTGTAAGTCCTGAACCGGTTCGTCCCTTGACCGGGCTCAGGTGGCTCAGCGTATGAGGAGGTGTGGGGATGGCGGCCATCAGTGCGACACCGGTTCTATGTAGGGCCGCAATAAGAGACTGAGCGCGAGCGTGGCCTGCTGGCCCAATGGGCCAGGCAGCGGTTGAGCGCACCACCTGTGCAGTGGCCGGCAGTACGTGGGCTGTGCGGAAGCTCGGCGTGCGTCAATGGGGAGGGGAAAGGGTGAACGGAACAAGCCAGCTGCGTGATGCATCTGACTGGGAAGAGGTGTTCGAGCAGCATGGGCAGCGGCTGCTCAGGTTGGCGCGAGGAATGCTGTGGCGCGAGGGTGTGCCTGCCTCAGCTCTTGACGCAGAGGACCTTGTGCAGACGGCCTTCTGCAGGGTTGTGAGGTATCCCGCCGAAGTCCTCAACAAGCCTGGGTACCTCTACACGGTAATCAAGCACCTTGTTGTGGGCGCTGCCGAGCAGTACAGGAAGACGCAAAGGCCAGAGGTGCTGGCCAGGTGGCTGGAGCGGGGCTCAGAGCCTGATTTCAGCGATCAGGTCGGCATCCGATTCGATGTACAGGAGGCGTTGGAGAAGCTGCCAGCCCGCCAACGGGAAGCTGTCTGGAACACCAAGGCATTGGGCAAGACGCAGCAGGAAACGGCCGAGCAGATGGGTGTAGCCCCCGGTAGCGTGGCTGCTCACACCAAACGAGCACTGAATCACCTACGGAAGACACTCGCGTTGCGTATGCGATTGTCGGTGATAGGTGTGCTCAGTGCGCTGACTGGCGCGGTTAGTGCCGTACACGGGTGGAGCGCACAGAGCATCGCTTTCGGAGTGATCAGCGTGGCCCTGCTGCTGGGCGTTCTGGGCAGCATGGCCCGGCAGCGGTTCTGGGAATGGGTGTACGACGAGACACCGCAGGACCCGGACTACCGCATGCTGGCCGATGCCATCGACGCTGGTGTGGTGGGCGAAGGGGCGGGGCTGGAGACAGCTGTCCTAACCCTTCTGGGGATCCATGGCGAGCGGCACCAAGACGTGCTTCTTCAGGCAGCAGAGAACGGCCTGGTCAAGCAGGACTCATCCGGTCTGTGGAGCGTGCACACCCGGCTGCACGAACGACGGCTCGAGGCGGAAGCCCAGCGCGCTGTCAGCATGGCCTGAAACGAAAACTACGGGCCGGTCGAAACTCGGCATGGTCTCGAGCGCCGCTGCCTTGTCTTCCCCAAAGCCAAAGCAGCCAGGGACAAACCCGCTGACGCAGTCTCGAAGGAAGGCGTGCGGCGCACACCGGCTTGCGCTCGGGCCACCGCAGCCGACTGTTCCTCGGTATCTGCTGGTCTCCCATCCCGCAGTTCTCAAGCCCCAGACAAGGAGCCGTGGTGCTTGCGGTCACCTCTCCCGCCTGCACCACGGCCTCCGGAGCCACTTCCCTCATCCTCCTGGTCAAGGAGCAGCAACATGATCCGGGACAACCTCCCCGCACCCATCCAGCCGCCCAGCCCCACGCACTCCCCTCAGCAGCCCACTGTCGGCGTCACCGTTCCCACCGCGACACTCCAAGGCGCCGCACAGGGCGCCGCCCGCTCTATCACGGCGCGCATGGTGGACAAGTTCCTCTCCCACCCGCCCGACTGGCTCAAGACCCTGTGGAACATGCTCCCGCATCCTTGGAAGCACTAGCCCACCACAGCCGGACGAGAGCCGCCCCTGCCCGCACGCTGGGATCAAGAGATCGTCCTCAACACGGAGGCGATGACCGTTTCGGGGGCGCCGGGCTCGGCTGGAACTGGTCGAGCAACTGCCGCAGCGCAGTACGGGGGACGAGCCGGTCACCGCGACAGGGGCGTAGCCAGTAGGGGCCGGGCGGCTCGACCGCGGGCATAGCCGGCAGCGCAATATGGTGGGGCCAGCCAAGACATGTCGCGCACCGGTGGGGCACCCACCGCTCGCTGGTTCCCGGTCCCCAGCCGCTCCAGCGGCGTACAGACCCGCACCGGAGACCAGAAGAACGAAGAAGCCGAGAGCGACCGAAGCGACCGTGGACTGTCAGCGCCATCACGAGAACTGCTGAAATTCAGCACACCCCGCGGCCCAGCCGCCCTTGCCGCGTTCATCAACCTGCGCGTCCTCAACCCCGAACACGAACACTGGCGCCGCGGCATCGAAGCCGCCGTCATCTACAACCGGCTCCACGGCGACCTGCGCGTGCCATTCACCTACCGCGTCCCGTCCGGGCAGTGGATCACCGACGCCCGCCGCTTCTACGCCCGCGGCATCCTGGACGAAGAGCGTGTAGAGCAGTTGGAGACGCTCGGGATGATCTGGTCCCACTACGACGTCGCATGGGAGGAAGGCCTGTCGGCGGCACGCGGGTGGGCCGCCGCACACGGCCACCTCCTCGCCCCCACCAACGCCACCCACCAGGGCTACAAGGTCGGCATCTGGCTCAAGAACGCCCGCGCCGCCGCCCGCAAGGCCATCGAGACCGAACAGCGACGCGCCGGGGGACTACCGGTGGCGTCGTCCGCCGGCGCCCTATCTCAGGTGCGGCGCGAGCAACTGGACGAGATCGACCCATCCTGGTGCCCGGCCTGGCCCGTGGAATGGCAACGCACCTTTCACCTCACCCGACAACACCTCGACGACGGCGGCACACTACCCACCTCGCCGGGCGACGTCGTACACCAGGGCGAAGACCTCGGACGATGGGTCCGCACCCAACGCCTGGGCTTCGACAAGCTCACCGCCGTGCAGCAGTGGCTGCTCAAGCAGGTTCTCGGGATTACACCCGCGACCGAAGACGAGCAGCCGCGCTCGCGCCGCACCCAAGCCGGCAAATGGGCGACGAACTACGAGGCCGCCAAGCAGTTCTACGAGCGCGAGGGGCACCTGCGGGTGCCGAGGAAGCACATCGAGACCATCGCCGTCGGCGCGGACCAGGAGGAGCGGGAGCTCCGCCTTGGGGCATGGATCGGGAACCAGCGGAGCAGGGCCTCGACGCTATCCCCAGAGCGGTGGAAACAACTATCCGCCATCGGCATGCGCTGGACGTAGTGGTAGAGACCGGGGCACGACGACGGCCGGCTTGCTCCGTGCCGAACTGTCGAGCCTGGGGCGGCTCTAACTGAGTGCAATGGGCTCGGAGTTGCTGTTGAAGCGTTTGAGTGTCGCTAAGAGCATCAGGTCACCGGCCGCTCCCCCAGTGCCGTAGGCAGGGTTCGGATCCGTAGAAGGCCGTCTATGCCGCCCGTGGCGAAGAGCCTGCTGTCCGGTGAGAACGCTGATGCCGTTACGTGGCCGATGTGGCCGATGTGCGGACTGGGCAGCTCCGTCCAGGTGCTTGTCTCCCAAGTGTTGAAGCTGAAGTCCGGTTCCTCCGGAGCCCCGGAGACCCGGTCACCGCTGATAGCTACGAGAATCCGCCCATCCGAGGAGAACGCCATCTCTGTGACCATGTCACCCGAGCATTCGAGAGGCTCGTGGATCATCTGACGTGTCCGTATATCCCAGAGCTGGACGTCATCACTGCCGGTGGCGAGCACGTCGCCGCTCGGTGCAAGGGCCAGGGCTGTGACGTCCGAGGCATGTCCACGCAGGGGTGCATCAATCCGTGTCTGCTCTTGCGCTTCCCAGAGCTGGGCGGTGCCTCCAGCGTGGCCGGTGATCAGCAGGCCGTCGGTGGAAAGGACTGGGGCGCAGGTGAGGTTGCTGGCGAAGTGTTTTTCCGCCTTGCGAGGGTGGGTGGGGTCGGTGATGTCCCATCGGCGGATCGTGCGCCCCTGGAGGTAGAGGGACTGGCCGTCGGGAATGAAGAGGAGGCTGTCGACGAAGCCAGCGCTATCGAGGGGTTCTGTGATGAGGGTCCGGCTCTCTACGTCCCACAACCGGGCGGTTCCGTCCTCGCTTCCCGTTGCCAGGAGTCGGCCGTCGGGAGAGAAGGCGACGCTCGTCACTCGATCGGTGTGCCCGAACAGTGCCGGTCCTGCCCTGCGCTGTTCGACGGTATCCCACAGCTGCGCTGTTTTGGCGCCGTGCCCAGTGGCCAGGAGAAGGCCGTCCGGGGAGAACGTAACTGCCCAGACCCCGCCGAGGTCGACGGCGGTCGGCGGCATCTGTACGTGCTGGCCCCGCCGTAGCGCAGCCAGCACGACCTGCTCGGACAGGGCGGCATGGTGCTCGATCGGCAGGGAGGCAGGGTCACGGCTGCCTTGTGCGTGGCGCAGCAGAGACAGCCGCTGCCAGCGATCCCGCCACTGGGGTATCTCCGGATGTTGAAGCGAGGCCACCTTGTTGGTGTCGTAGGCCAGCAGGACGCGGACCAGGGTGAGGTAGTAATCGCGGCTGGGCAGGCTGCGGCCCCGCAGGGCCGCGCTGATCCCGGACGGGGACAGTCGCTGGCCCCGCGGGGCTCGGGCCGCGATCTGTTCGTACGTCGGGTCACCGTGCCGTGCCCTGAGCGTGCGCAATTCTGCAGCAGCGAGCTTCAGTTCCCGTCCGAAGTCGCCTCCGGCTGTGCGCACCTCGCCCCCAGTCCTCGTATACGGCGGCAGCTCCACCAGTCCGTCTGCCCAGGTTAGAGAGCATCCTCTGCAGATCACGGAAGAATGCGGAAGTTTGTTGGACGCTAGCTGAAGAAGGGTGCAGGTCCACCCCAGTGCAGCTCCGTATGCCTCTTTTCGCTCTGTGCAGGAGACCGGCCGGGGCTGGGCTCGAATAGTCGCCCAGGAGGTAGCACTGATGACAACCCGCCAGACGCCCAGGGGAACGCACGCACCGATCGCAGCTACGCTGAACACGCCACCCTGGGCCAGGGCCGAAGGCCAGCAGGGACGCTCTCATACAGAGAGCAGCAGGACCGCCGACCGCGAGGCGCGCGCCACCCCCACGCGGACGACACCACCACAGGTGTCCGCCGTCTCTGCTCCTCCGCCTTCCAGGAGAATCCCGATGTCCCGGGACCAGCACTCCCCTGCATTCGCACACCCTGATCCACCCAGCACGTCCGGATCAGTTCCCGCCGCGAGGCCGGCGCTCTTGTCGGGCCTGTTCTCGTATAGCTACGGCCAGGTGGCGAGTAACGCTGGGTCATGTTCCGGGCTGTCGTTTCCCCTCGCCGGCCGTCTCGTTGAGCTGAATGGGTGATCTCGACGAGAGGGCGGGGCGGTTGCGGCAGGACTGGGAGCCGGAGGATCTGATCGAGGTCTGGACGCTGCTCGAAGACGACATGAAAAAGGTGCGGAACAAGTCGGGGGCGACTCGGCTTGGGTTCGCGCTGCTGCTGAAGTTCTTCGAGGTGGAGGCCCGGTTCCCGGAGGCGGCCAGGGAGGTTCCGGCCGCCGCGGTGGAGTACCTGGCTCAGCAGGTGAAGGTGCCGGCGGAGGCGTGGGCGGCGTACGACTGGCAGGGTGACCGGATCAAGCGTCATCGCAAGGAGATCCGGGCGGCGTACGGGTTCCGGGCGATCACCGAGGAGGACCAGGAGCGGTTGGCCGGGTGGCTGGCCGCCGAGTTGTGCCCGGTGGAGCTTTCGCGCGACCGGCTCGCTGCGGCGGTGGTGGCCCGGTGCCGCAACGACCACGTCGAGCCGCCGGCACCGGGGCAAGTTCGGCGGTTGGTCGGCAAGGCGGTCAAGGACTTCGAGGCGCAGTTCTGCCGCGGCACGCTGGACCGGCTCAGTCACGCGACCCGCTCTCGCCTGGAGGATCTGATCGTGGGCGACACACACGAGGAGGCCGATGGCGACGGCTCTGTGGCTGGTGGCGGCCGGTCGCACTTCGCCGAGTTGAAGACCGACCCCGGTGCCCCGGCTCTGGAGAGTCTGCTGGCCGAGGTGAACAAGCTGGAGCGGGTGCGGCGCCTGGAGTTGCCCGCGGATCTGTTCGCGGACGTGTCGGAGAAGTTGGTGGACGCCTGGCGGGCGCGGGCCTCGAAGGAGTACCCGGCGAACCTGGAGCGGATGAAGCCGCCGCGGCGGCTGACGTTGCTGGCCACGCTGTGCCATGTCCGGCAGACGGAGATCACCGATTCGCTGGTGGACCTGTTCATCCAGCTCGTACTAAAGATCAACACCCGTGCGGAACGGAAGGTCGACAAGGAGCTGAACGCGGAGCTGAAGAAGGTCCGCGGTAAAGAGGGCATGCTGCTGCGGGTCGCGGAGGCGGCGCTGTCGGAGCCGTCCGGCACGGTGCGGCGGGTGATCTTCCCGGTGGTCGGCGGGGAGAAGACGCTCAAGGTTCTCGCGGCGGAGGCCGCGGCGAACGAGGCCCGCTACAAGGCCAGGGTCCGCACGGTGCTGCGGTCGTCCTACTCAGCGCACTGGCGACGGATGCTCGCGCCACTGCTGAAGGCGCTGGCGCTGAAGTGCAACAACACCGCGTACCGGCCGGTGATGGACGCGATCGACCTGCTGGGGCGGTACCTGGAGCAGCCGCTGAAGGAGGGCGCGTTCTTCGATCCGGCGGAGACGGTGCCGCTTCAGGGGGTGGTTCCCGATCAGTGGCGGGCGGCGGTGGTGGACGACAAGGGCCGTGTCGAACGGATCCCGTACGAGCTGTGTGTTCTGGTGGCGCTGCGGGACGCGCTGCGCAGGCGGGAGATCTGGGTCGTGGGGGCGAACCGGTGGCGCAACCCGGAGGACGACCTGCCCACCGACTTCGAGGACAACCGTGACGTGCACTACGCGGCCCTGGGCCAGCCGCAGGATGCGGGCGAGTTCATTACCGCGCTCCAGCGCAAGCTCCGCACGTCACTGGACCGGTTCGAGCAGGCCCTCGCGGAAGGCACCACGGGTGGGGTTGCGATCGTCAAGAAGCGTGGTGAGCCGTGGATCAGGGTCTCGCCACGCGGCAAGCAGGAGGAGCCGGAGTCCCTGGTCGCCATCAAGGGCGAGATCGAGCGACGCTGGGGCACCATCGATCTGCTGGACATCCTGAAGTACGCAGAGTTCGACACCGACTTCATCGCCGAGTTCACCTCGGTGGCCACCCGCGAGAACCTGTCCAAGGACGTGCTGCGGCGCCGCCTGCTGCTGGTGCTGTTCGGGCTGGGCACCAACATGGGCATCAAGCGGGTCGCAGTGACCGGCAAGCACGGCGAGTCCGAGGCGACGCTGCGCCGAGTGCGGCACCTGTTCGTCAACCGGGCCAACATGCGCGCTGCCCTGCGGAAGCTGGTGAACGCCACCTTCGCCGCCCGCGACGAGATGTGGTGGGGCACCGGCACCGCCTGCGCCTCCGACAGCCGCAAGTTCGGCTCCTGGTCCTCGAACCTGATGACCGAGTGGCACCAGCGCTACCGGGGCCCCGGAGTGATGATCTACTGGCACGTCGAGCGGAAGTCGGTGTGCATCTACTCCCAGCTCACGTCCTGTTCGGCCTCCGAGGTCGCCTCGATGATCGAGGGCGTGCTGCGGCACTGCACCGACATGGAGGTGGACCGGCAGTACACCGACACCCACGGCGCGTCCATCGTCGGCTTCGCCTTCGCCCACATGCTCGACTTCAAGCTGATGCCCAGGCTGAAGAACATCGGCTCCGCGAAGCTGTACCGCCCGGCGGCCGGGGAGGACGACAACTGGCCCCACCTGGCGCCGGTGCTGTCCACCAAGACGATCAACTGGGACTTGATCCGCCAGCAGTACGACCAGATCGTGAAGTACACCACCGCCTTGCGCCTGGGCACCGCCGAAGCCGAGCAGGTCCTGCGCCGCTTCACCCGCGGCGGCCCCAAGCACCCCACCTACCAGGCGATCGAGGAGATGGGCCGGGCGGTGCGTACATCGTTCGTCTGCGACTACCTCGCCGACGTCGAGCTGCGGCAGGAGATCCACGAGGGCTTGCAGGTCGTGGAGAACTGGAACTCCGCGAACAAGGACCTCTTCTACGGCAAGGACGGCGACCTGGCCGGGCAGGACAAGGAGTCCCAGGAGGTGTCCATGCTCGCGCTCCACCTACTCCAGTCCGCCCTGGTCTACGTCAACACGCTGCTGATGCAGCAGGTCCTCGCCGACCCGAAGTGGGCCGATACTCTCACCGACGCGGACCGGCGGGCGCTCTCCCCGCTGTTCTGGACCCACGTGAATCCCTACGGCCGGTTCGAACTGGACATGAACAGACGCCTCGACCTGGACCTGACCGCCCGGGAGGCCGTGCCCGGGCCGCGCACCCCCGAGGGCAGACCGGTTGCGGCCTCGGGGTGAGGAGGTGGGGCCCCGATCTCCCGACGAGCTCAGTCACCACTGCTCGGTCAGTGGGTAAGAGCCACGCTGGTCTCAGCCCCAGGTCTGGCCGGCCGGTTCCTTGATGGTGCGGTTGATCCGGTTGAAGAAGTTGGTCAGCGCGATCTCCAGGTTGATCGCGCCGATCTGTTCCTCGGTGAAATGGGCGTTGACCTCTTCCCAGATCTCGTCGGTGACGCCCTCCGCACCGTCCTGCAGCCGGGTGGCGGCCTCGGCCAGCGCCAGTGCCGCGCGCTCCGCATCGGTGTAGAACGGCGCCTCGCGCCACGCCACCACATTGTGCAGCCGCTCATCGGTCTCACCGGCCTTCTTCCCTCCGGTGACACTGGCGTAGACGCACGCCGAGCAGCCGTTGATCTGGCTCGCTCGCAGATGGACCAGCGTCAGCAGCTTCGGGTCGACGCCTCCGGCGGCGATCGCCTTGTGGAGGTGACTGATCGCAGTCCACAGGTCGGGGTTGTTCGTGTTCTTGTTCTTGAGCCGGTTCTCCATGCGAGAGTGCTCTCCTTGATCGGGGTTACGTTCCCGGGCTTGTGCCCGTCACCCCTATGACGGAGCAGCTTTGAGAGAGGTAACAACATGTCCGGCACCCATCCCACGGATCCGATCGTCGGCGCCTTCGAGGCCCATCGCGACCGGCTCCGAGGCGTCGCCTACCGCGTGCTCGGATCACACGCCGATGCGGAAGACGTGGTCCAGGAGGCATGGCTGCGTCTCTCCCGCCAGGACACCGGCACCATCGACAACCTCGGCGGCTGGCTGACCACCGTGGTCGGCCGCATCAGCCTTGATGTCCTCCGGTCGGGCCGGACCCGCCCGGAGGTCTCCTTGGACGACCAGCTGTCCGAAGTCACCGTGACGCTGGATGACGCGCCCGCTCCGGAAGACCTCGTGGCGCTCGGGGACTCCGTGGGCCTCGCGCTCCTGACGGTCCTCGACTCGCTGCGTCCGGACGAGCGGCTGGCGTTCGTACTGCACGACGTGTTCGCCGTGCCTCACGGGGAGATAGGCACGATTCTCGGCAAGTCCACCGACGCGACCAAGATGCTCACCAGCCGCGCCCGCCGGAAGGTGCAGAACGCCCAGCAGCCGACGAGCACCGGACGGCAGCGACGCAAGGTGGTCCAAGCCTTCCTGGCCGCGGCCGGCGACGGGCAGTTCGAGCAGCTGCTGGAGGTTCTTCACCCCGAGGTGAAGTTCACCGTCCACACGCCGAACGGCACGTTCGTCACGCTCGGAGCCACCGAAGTCGCCACCCGCGCAAGAGTGGCCGCCGGCGCGGCACGGGGGCATGCGGCCACCGTCAACGGTCTCCCCGGCGTCATCTCCTGGAGTGAAGACGGCACCCCGCTCTCCCTCCTCGCCTTCACTGTCGCCGCCGGTCGTATCACCGAGATCACCGCCGTGACCGACCCGGCCAAACTCGCGCTCATGGACCTGCCGGACCCGGTGTGACTCCCTGCCGGCGACGGCCGCTCGGTCCATGCCGGATCCCGCCGAGACGGTGGGTGTAGCCACCTGGTCGGCCGAGAGTGCGGGGCCTGGGATGAGCGCCCGCACCGATCGGCAAGGCATCTTGCAGTACAACGAGCGCCCGACCCCGGTGCCGGGCGGTCAGCCCCCCTCCACGGTTCCGCCCGCCGTGTCGGCAAACGAAGGCACCCTCAAGTGATCAACGCACCACCCACAGATGATCATGTGACCGTGGAGGCACAGGTGCGTGACTACGGGTTTTCACCAGCTCAACAGGATGAGATCTGGAGACGCTGGCGCGAAGAGCAGTCGTTCAGCTTGATCGGGCGAGCACTCGGGGCTCCGATGCAGCACGCCCGCCGTTTCCTGTACCAGAGCGGCGGTGTCCGCCTCACCTCGCAGACGCGGTCAGACCGGCATCTGAGCGGCAGTGAGCGTGAGGAGATATCCCGCGGTATCGCCGCCGGGGAATCGGCCCGGTAGCTTGCCAAGCGGCTGGGCCGATCTCCTTCGACCGTCTCCCGCGAGATCGCCGCAACGGCGGCCGGGACCGCTACCGAGCTGCCCCGGCCGATGCAGCCGCCTACAAGCGGGGACGCCGGCCCAAGCGGGCAAAGCTCGCCCAACGGCCTGCTCCTCGCGCCCTGGTGGAAGCCAAGCTGGCTCTGTGCTGGTCACCCGAGCAGATCGCGGGATGGCTGCGACGGCAGTTTCCTGGTGACCGGCCTCGGGGAACATCGGTACAGCGGTTAACGCTAAGCCGGTGATCTTGTTCAGGCCGGAGTTCCGAGGCCGGTGACGCGGTTTTCGTACTCGCGGCGGGCCTTGCGGGGGGGATCGCCGAGGTAAGCCCAAAAGGGGCCACGGGATGATCTTGAAGGCTGCGGATCACGTGGTGGCGTGTGTGCCGGGAGTATCCGCCGTCCTACAGGGCGGTTGGAGGAGATGCGCGCATCTCCTCCAACCGCCCCAGAGTCGTTTTTGGTCGGTGGCTGGCGGTGCGGGTGGCCTCAGGCCGACGCAAGCTGGTGTCGTGGACCGAGACGACCCCATGATCGGAAAGCCCGATCCGGAGGAGTGCCCCGGGTCGTGCACCGCCCGCGATCACGGGCACTGCTGGGGCTGTGGGGCACGTACCTGTGACCCCAATCCTCCCTATGGCCTGTGCGCCCAGTGCCTGCGCCAGGAAAGTCAGCGCCAAGAGTAACGGCTCGGGAGAAAATGCCGACGCGGATGCAGGCTGCGACGCTCATCGTCATCCAGGGACCGCTCCAGTCGATCGGCTATGTCATTCGAAGTTGCTACTGGCATATGCATCTCCATAATCGTGCAGGTAGGTAGCGTTGAGGCCACGAATGGGTGAATGGGGGAACCCCCTGCACGGGCTGAACGTCTTCCTGTCTGAGGGGGCGGTGAGCTACCCTCGATGCCCTCGCCGACGGGCGAGTTCGGTCACCCCCAAACTCTGGGGGCGTTTGGATCCAACTGTTGTCGAATGCAAGGAGGAGAGTCATGAGAGACCCCCCTGGCCTGGGCCCCCCATCAGGGCAAACGCTTTAGTTCCCACGAATTGATGTGGGAGGTGTTGCCTACCCGGCGATCAAAATATCCGGCCTGTCGGCTGGCAATTCCTGAATTAAGGCGACTGTGGCCGCAGTCGCCAGAGATTGAAGAAAAGGTGATTCACATGCACATTCACTGGACTCGAAGGAGAAAACGCCATGAGCACCAACGATACCGAACGTAGAATTTCTGCTCTACTTGCTGTCGTTGCCGTTATCGCATTGTCTATTGCTGGAGCTGCCGTTCAGGTGGCGATTTGTATTGCAGCTAAGGATAGCTGGTCGGACACGGTCCACTCTGCGGCAGTTGCAATGGGTTCAATTCTGGCATTCTTTGTTGCCACTGTCGGGCTGTACGAATTCTTCAGAAGGCGCTAGCAGCTAACTTTTACTACGACAGCGAGGCGTAGCCGCCTCGAAGTGGGAGCCCCGAGGCGGACGCGCCTCGGGGCTCCTGCGCGTAGAGGGATCAGCCGCCCGACGGAGGCGGTCTCGGTGATGCTGATCTTCAGGCCCCGGACGAACTTCTCGCCGCTGGCGGTACCCCGGACGGCGAAGTCGGGGTCCTCCTTGACGGTCGCGAGACCGTACATGGTGTCCAGGCCGATGGTGTCCGCCTTCTTCCCGAAGTCGTAATCGATCAGCATGCGGGTGGCGATGCCGTTGATGTTCTGCGTGGAGCCGTTGACGGCACCCATCGGGATCGCCGGGCACGCGGAGACCAGGAGCATCGCGCTCTGGTGGAAGAGGTACATCTCCAGGCCGAAGGAGTTGTGGATCCCGATGTCGAAGCCGTAGATCCGGCTGACCACGGCCCGGCGCAGGGCGTTGGTGTCGCCGGAATAGTCGACGGCCACGAACTCAGGGTCCTTGAGAAGGATCGCTTCGACCGAGCGCGCTGACGCGGTTCTCGTACTCGCGGCGGGCCTTGCGCTGGGCGGGGATCGCCCCGACCCCGTCGAGGACCTGGCAGCGGACGAGGAGTTGGCGGTGGACAGCGGGCACGGCGGTGACGCGGAGGGTGTAGCCCGTGCCGCGTCGTACGGCGTGGCCGTTGTCGAGCGCGGCCTGCTCGGCGTCGTCCAGCTCGGTGGTGCGGAGGAAGTCGGCGACCTTGCCGGGCATGTCGAGGGTGAGGAGCAGTTCCGGGGCCGGGGCAACTTCGTCGGCGACGTGCTCCGGCAGGAGGTCGGCGACGGCGGTGCGCACGGCGCCGCGGCTGACGCTGTGCTCGCGAGCCAGGGCGGCGATGGACTGGCCCTCCAGGTATGCGGTGCGCACGTCGGCGACCGTCTCGCCCGCGAGGGCGGGGCGTCGCCCGCCCTTGTTGCCCTTGGCCTCGGCGGCCCGTAGCCCGTCGTATGTCAGTTCTCGTTGGAGGTCACGCTGGAGTTCGCCGGCGGCGGCGAGGGTCTGCACCATGAACTTCACCGTGGACAGCAGTTCCCCGGTGCGCGGGTGGCGGGCGGTGAGGTCCATGCCGGAGAACGCGCCGTCGTGGATGCGCAGCGCGAGACGGTCGCGGTGCAGGACGTCGAGCACGTCGAGGATGTGACCGGTGCCACGCACCAGGCGGAACATCTCGGAGATGTGCACGGTGTCGCCCGGCCGCGCGTAGGTGAGCAGCTCGCCGAACTTCGGGCGCTCAAGCGGGTGGAGGCGGCTGGAGGTGCCGGCCTCCTCCTCGAAGACGACCGGGTCCTCGATCCTGGCCTCGGCCAGGACGAGGTTCTGACGGTCGGTCGACTGCTGGTCGGTCGACACTCGCTTGTATACGAGATTGGCCACGCTGTCCCTCGCTTCTGCCGCCCCATCGGACCCGGGATGTCATCTAACCCTGTCGTCAACCGCCATCGGATCTCATTGGATCTGAGCCGTCGCCAGGCCCTGGAAAACCTGGGTTCATTGGACGCCCGTCGAGCCTGTCGTCATTCGTTCGTTTGCCGACAGGCGAGCGGGCCCGACGGGCACCAACCTCGCGCGGCGGAGGTCTCCCTTGCCGAACGGCCGACCCGGAAGGCTATAGTGCTAGGCAACTAGGTAAATGGAGGAACCGGTGATTGAGTTCCACCTGAACGGTCGGTCCGGCCTGTCCCCGTACCAGCAGCTGGTCCAGCAGGTGCGGCACGCCCTGCGCCTGGGTCTGCTGAAGGAGGGGGACAGGCTGCCGACGGTTAAGGATGTGGCGAAGCAGATGGCGGTCAACCCGAACACGGTGCTCAAGGCGTACCGCGAGCTGGAGCACGACGGCCTGGTTGCTGCCCGCCCCGGTGTCGGGACGTTCGTGACGAGGACGCTGGCCGATGCCTCGCTCGCCGCGCACGGCCCGCTCCGCAAGGACCTCCAGCGCTGGCTGACCAAGGCCCGCCTGGCCGGACTCGACGAGGAAAGCATCGAGGCACTGTTCATGAACACCTTTCACAACGCAGCCGGAGAGGACGTAGCGTGAGCGCCGTCTTACGAGCCCAGGCACTGGGCAAGAAGTACAAGCAGCGCTGGGCTCTGCAGAACTGCGACCTGGACGTCCCGGCCGGCCGGGTGGTGGGCCTGGTCGGACCCAACGGGGCAGGCAAGTCCACTCTGCTGAACCTGGCCTCCGGCATGCTCACCCCCACGGCCGGCAGCATCGAGGTGTGCGGCGGCCGTCCCGCCGAGGGCGTGGAACAGCTGGCCAAGGTCGGCTTCGTCGCCCAGGACACCCCGACATATGCGTCCCTGAGCGTCGCCGATCACCTCGACTTCGGCCAGCGACTCAACCCGAACTGGGACGACGCCGTGGCGCGGGACCGGATCCGTCGGCTCGGCCTGGACCCTAAACAGCGGGCCGGGAAACTGTCCGGGGGGCAGCGCGCGCAGCTCGCCCTCACCCTGGGCATCGCCAAACGCCCGGAGCTGCTCATCCTGGACGAGCCGGTCGCCGCCCTCGACCCGCTCGCCCGCCGGGAGTTCATGCAGGACCTGATGGAGGCCGTCGCCGAACACGAGATGAGCGTCGTACTCTCCTCCCACCTCGTCTCCGACGTGGAGCGGGCCTGCGACTACGTCATCGTCCTCGTCGACTCCCGGGTGCAGGTGGCCGGCGACATCGACGACCTGGTCGCCTCGCACCACCGGCTCACCGGCCCGCGCCGTGACCCGGACACGCTCCCGGCGGGCCAGCACGTCATCTCCGCCAGCCACACCGACCGGCAGACCACCCTCCTGGTACGCACCGACACCGCGGTCCACGATCCATCCTGGAGCGTGACCCCGCTCGGTCTGGAAGACATCGTCCTGGCCTATATGACCCGCCCCGCGGACGCGTTCCGTGATTCCCGACCCGCCCTTGAGGTGCTCCGATGATCTGGCTGACCTGGCGACAGTTCCGCACCCAGGCCACGGTCGTGTATCTCGCCCTGGCCTTCCTCGCCGTGCTCCTCGCGGTCACCGGCCCGCAGCTGGCCGACCTTTACGCCAGCGCCGGGGACGACCTGTTCGGCCGGATCACCAGCGCCGACCAGAGCGTGTACTACCTCGGCCTCGCAGTCGTCCTCCTCGTACCGGCCGTGATCGGCATGTTCTGGGGTGCACCGCTGATCACCCGTGAGCTGGAGACCGGTACGTACCGCCTGGCGTGGAACCAGAGCATCACCCGTACCCGCTGGCTCGCCACCAAGCTCGCCCTCACCAGCGTGGCCACCATGGCCGCCGCCGCCCTGGCCTCCCTCGCGGTGACCTGGTGGAGCAGTCCGATCGACCAGGCCGTCAACAGCGGCGGAACCGGTGCGGACCCCTTCTACCCGCGCATCGATCCCCTGGTCTTCGGTGGGCGCGGCGTCGTCCCGATCGGCTATGCCGCCTTCGCCTTCATCCTCGGCGTCACCCTTGGTGTGCTCATCCGTCGCACCGTGCCTGCGATGGCCGCCACCCTCGCCGCGTACGCCGTCGTGCAGATCGCGATGCCCCTGTGGGGCCGGCCCCACCTGGCCCCGTCCGTTGATGCCACGCTGTCGTTCACCGAGGCCAAACCGGTGAACATCGGCGTCGACGCCGTGCGCGCGGTGGACTTCGGCCAGCCGGGCGCCTGGATCCTGTCCGAACAGACCGTCAACGCCTCCGGCCGACCTGCCACCCTGCCCGAGTCGCTGACCGACTGCTCCTCCATGGCGGACTGCGCTGCCAACCTCACCAAGGCGGGGTACCGGCAGCAGGTCTCCTACCAGCCCGCCGGCAACTTCTGGACCCTTCAATGGGCCGAGACCGGGCTCTACCTCGGCCTCGCACTGGCCCTGACCGGGTTCTGTGCCTGGTGGATCCGCCGCCGACTGACCTGAAAGACACCACTCCCACTACGAAGTACCGCGAGGAGCAGCCGAGACCCGGTTGCCCCTCGCGGCGTTGTCCCCTCCTCGTTCAAGATCAATCTCACCGATGCGGCCGATGGGCTGGTGCCGGGCTTATGTGTGGGCGAGTTCCTGCAGCAGCGCGTCGAGGAACTCCGGGCAGTACAGGGCCTAGTCCGGATCGCCCCCGTCGTCATGGCCCTGTTCTCCCGAAGCTACGGCGAAGTGACAAGTAGCTCTCTGTAATCAGAGTGACGCTCGGTCGGGGAAAGCAGGGCGGGGTCCGGGGACTTCGCCGACCTGAAGGACGGTGAAGTCGGCGTGGGCCTGGTCGACGGCTTCGGGGTATGCCTCGCGCTTGGCGTGTTCGGCGAGCGCCCGGTAGATGCTGGCGACGGAGGGGCTGTGTCCCTTGCGCTTGCCGGTGGGGATGATCAGGTCGGGCTGGATCTGCTCGACGGACTCGCCGCCCGCACGGCGCCTCAGCACGGTGTGGAGCATGTCACCGGTGATGACCGGCGGCCGGCCACCGTGCTTGCCCTTGCGGGCCGCGGTGTCGAGCCCCTCCAGCGTCGACTCCCGGATGTTCTCCCGCTCGGTCTCCGCCATCGCCGCGAAGAACGCGAACAGCAGTTTCCCCGGCCCCGTCGGGTCGTAGATGCCGGGCAGGGGGCCGGCGAGCATCTCCAGGACCAGGCCGTGCGCGGTGAGGTGGTCGGCGAGCGCGGTGAGTTCGGCGGCGTCGCGGCCGAGCCGCTTCATCTCGTACACGGTGAAGATGACGCGGCAGTGCGGGGCGTGCGCCTTGACCTCCCGAGCTGTACGGAGCGCCTCCTCGAACCGGGGGCGGACCCGGACGCGGGTGCTGATCTTCTCGCTGAAGATCTTGTCTCTCGGGATGCCGTGCTTGCTGAGCGCGTCGAGCTGGGAGTCGAGTTCCTGCCCGAGGGTCGAGCAGCGGGCGTAGCCGATGCGGATGTCCGCGCTCGGTAGCTCCGGGTCGATCGGGGCCGGCGGCAGGGTGCCCGGCCGCCACGGCCGGCCCGGTCCGCGGTCGGCCGGGGTCGGCACACGCAGCGCCTTCTTCAGCCGGGGCACCTGGGTGAAGCGGCGGGTGTGGTAGGCGGAGGCGACCGCGCCGCCGCGCGAGCGGCACGGCGAGCCGGGCTGAGCATCACACTTCGGACAGGCGTGCTGTTCGACGTCGCCCGCGTCCGACCGGTCGGACGGGGAGGGCTGCTGAGGGGCCGTCATGGGCCCGGATTTTCGCACAATGCAAGTCTCAGAAGAGGGTCCGTCCCGCTTTTGATTGAGAACGGGTTCTGAGAACGAATCCGGGATCGGCGGGGGTCCGGAGGCCCAGTATTGATCTTGCTCGCGCAAAGGACCGTTTATGAGAGGGGCTGTTCTTCGCTAAGCAGGGCCTCGATGCTGCTTTCGCTTGCGGCACGACTTCGAGATCCTTCGCGAGCGGCCGACCAGCGAGCTGCAAGTTCCTCGTAGATCTCCGCGGCGCGGGTGGTCCTACCAGTCTCCAGTCGCTTGGCACTGATCCGGCGAGGAGTGACCGGAGACTGGCAGGGTTATCACCGCGGCGTTGCGATCAGCGAGGGCGGCTGTTGTTGTGAGAGTGCGGTCAGGCGGCGAAGGAGGCGAGCAGTTCGTTGTACTGCTTGGCGGCGGTGTTCAGGTCTTCGTCGGACAGCCCGAAGGCGGTGCCGTACACCTTGACCATCGGCTGCTGGAAGTCGAGCTGGCACAGCCGCAGGGTCGCCTCCCAGCTGTTGAGGAGGGTCTCCAGAGTGGCCTTGTTCGCGCCCTCGGGGGTGTAGTGATCGGCGGGGACACCGGCGGTGACGGCGACGACGGCCTTCTTGCCGGCCAGCTGCGAGGCAGAACCGTCCAGGGTGAAGGCCCAGCCAAAGGTGAAGACCTTGTCCTGCCACAGCTTGAACAGCGGGGTGGTGTTGTACCAGAACACCGGATGCTGGAAGACGATCACGTCGTGCTCCGCCAGCAGGGCCTGCTCGGCGTCGACGTCGATCTGGAAGTCGGGGTAGGTGGCGTAGAGATCGTGCACCGTGACATGGGGCAGATCGCGAACGGCGTCCACCAGAGCCGCGTTGGCCTTCGACTGGGACAGGTCGGGGTGAGCTACGACAAGGAGAACCTTGGACATGATGAGAAGACCTCTTCAGTGATCAGGGAGATGGGTGAGCGGATGCGGGTTGGTCGGGTGCGACGGGTCAGCACATCGCCGGGGCGTCGGATCAGCGGTCGATGGTGGCCATGTTCGCCTCGTCGTGGCGTTCGCCCGCGGCCGGTGTGAGGTTGTTGAGGCGGTCGAGCTGGGCGGCGCTGAGTTCGATGCCGTCGGCGGCGGTGTTCTCCTCGACGCGGGAGACCCGGCGGGTTCCGGGGATGGGGGCGATGTCGTCGCCGCGGGTCAGCAGCCAGGCCAGCGCGGTCTGGGCCGGGGTGGCGCCGATCTCGGCGCCGATGGCCTGTACTTCATCGACGATGCGCAGGTTGCGCTGGAAGTTCTCGCCGGTGAAGCGCGGGTTGGTCTTGCGCCAGTCGTCGTCGGCGAAGTCGTCGACGGTGCGGATCTGCCCGGTCAGCAGGCCGTGGCCGAGCGGCGAGTAGGGCACGAATCCGATACCGAGCTCGCGCAGCAGCGGGAGGATCTCGGCCTCGACGTCGCGGGTCCACAGGGAGTATTCGGTCTGCAGCGCGGCCACCGGGTGCACGGCGTGTGCCCGGCGGATCGTCTCGGGACTGGCCTCGGAGAGTCCGATGTGGCGAACCTTGCCTTCGGCGACCAGTTCGGCCAGCGCGCCGACGGTCTCCTCGATGGGTGTGTTCGGGTCGACGCGGTGCTGGTAGTAGAGGTCGATGTGGTCGGTGCCGAGCCGCTTGAGCGAGCCTTCGACGGCGGTCTTCACGTTGGCCGGGCTGCTGTCGATGACGCCGGGGCCGTCGCCGGCGTGGGAGACGATTCCGAACTTCGTCGCCACGACGACGTCGTCGCGGCGGCCCTTGATGGCCTTGCCGACGATTTCCTCGCTGTGGAAGGGGCCGTAGATCTCGGCGGTGTCGATGTGGGTGACCCCGAGGTCGAGCGCCCGGTGGATGGTGCGGATTGACTCGGCGTCGTCGAGCCCTCCGCCCGTGGTGTACATGCCGGCCATGGTCATGGCTCCCAGGCCGATGCGGGAGACATCGAGCCCGCCCAGGGATACGTGCTTCATCAGGTACTCCTTGTCGTGCCGGCCGTCAGGCCGTTCGGTGGTCGTGAGTGGTGGGGCGCCACTCGTTGGCGGACCGTGCTGGGGTGATCCGCGCGCTGACGACGCGTGGGCGTCGTTGCCCGAGTAGCGGGTCAGCGCCGTGGGCGCCCCCGGCGGCTTCCGGCCTCGGCCGGGCATGGTGCTCAGGCGTGGGTGTCGTCTTAAGGTCAGGCTGCCGAGGACATCGATGCCGCGGTCGTCTGTGATGTGCTTCGTCCAGGCGGCCGGGCGGGCCATGGGGGATTCGAGCTGGCCGCTGTCAGGTGGGGTCCGACGCTGGGGTTACCAGGGCCAGGCTGCGGTGGGCCCGCGGGCTGCGTCGGGTCAGTGCTCGTGGGCCGCCGGCTCCAGAACGAGGACGGGAATCTCACGGTCCGTGTTCTTCTGGTAATCGGCGTAGTCGGGGAACGCCTCAACCGCGCGGGCCCACCACAGGGCCTTCTCGTCCCCGGTCACCTCGCGTGCCAGCATGTCCTGGCGCACCGGGCCGTCCTGAAGCTCGACCCGGGGGTCGGCCACCGCGTTGTGATACCAGACCGGGTGCTTGGGGGCTCCTGCCATGGAGGCGACCACGGCGTAGACGCCGTCGTGCTCCACCCGCATGACCGGGGTCTTGCGGATCTTGCCGCTCTTCGCGCCCAGGGTGGTCAGGATAACGACGGGCAGGTCCCGCAGTCTCTCGTCTTCCTTCCGTGCGACCAGGACGCTCAGCGTCGTTCCCTGCGTGCCGCCGGAGCTTTCGTACAGCTCCACCTGGTCCCGTACAAACTGCGCCTTGCTCGGCTCGTACTCGCCTTTGAGGGGCATGTTGACTCTCTCCGTGCTGTCGAAACGCACCCGGGGCGGTCCTGCGCCTCAGCCGGGATCCGGGTGTGGTGCTCAGGCGTGGGCGTCGTCGTAGGCGAGGTTGTCGCCGAGTTCGCGGGAGGCGTTGGCCTGGGCGAGGAGTTCCTTCGCCTTGGCCTCGGCGGCCTCGATGGCGTCCGCGCCGGCGACGAAGCGCTGCAGGGGCTTGTCCTGGTCAACGATGATCAGCAGGGCACGGGCGAGCTTGGCGGGGTCGCCGGCCTGCTTGCCGTTGATGCTCTTGATGCCCTCGATCCTGGGGGCGGTGCGCGGGGCGTAGTCGTCGATGGACAGCTCGGGCCAGGTGGGGGACCCGTCCACGAGGAATTCGGTGCGGAAGTAGCCAGGCTCCACGGCTGTGGTGTGGATCCCGTAGGGCTCGACGTCGTAGCGCAGGGATTCCATCCAGCCCTCTTCCGCGAACTTGGAGGCGGCGTAGGCGGAGGTGAATTCCATGCCGACCAGTCCGGCGGTCGAGGTGATGGTGATGATGTGCCCGGCGCGCTGCTTGCGCAGGACGGGCAGGACGGCGCGGGTGACGTTCATCGGGCCGAAGAGGTTGGTCTCGAACTGCTGGCGCATCTGCGCGGGCGAGATCTCCTCGAAGTAGCCGGCGACAAGATACCCGGCGTTGTTGATCAGGACGTCAATACGGCCGAAACGGTCGACGGCTGCCTGCGCGGCGGCCTCGGCGTCTTCCAGGCTGGTGACGTCCAGCTCGGCGACCAGCAGGTTGTCCTGCGGTCCGCCGAGGGCCTTCTCGACCTCGTCGGGGCGACGGCCGGTGGCGACGACCTGGTGGCCGGCGGCGAGGGCCTCGCGGGCGATGTCGGCGCCCAGGCCGCGTCCGGCGCCGGTGACGAGAATGACCTTGCTCATGAGGAATTTCCTTTCAGACGCCGTGATCCGGCACCTGGTGTGTGCGGGGGTGATGCATGCAGCGCCGCGGAGGGGGCTGGGACCGGCGGTACGAGCGCCGTCTGTCCGGGCGGTTCACACCGCCGTGGGCGGTGCACCACCAACAAAACCGCTTGTCACGGGAGTGTGGGAGTCCCTCTTGAGGGGGTCACTGACAGGGACCCCCAACCCGGCGGACGCGCTCGTAGAGTGAAGCGCATGGCAGGCAGAAACGACCCCAACGGCAGCAACCGCGACATTCGTGCCGATTTCCGCGCGGAGATCCGGGAATTCCTGGGCACGCGGCGGGCCCGGGTCACCCCCGAGCAGGCCGGACTGCCCCTGTACGGCGGAGAGCGCCGACGGGTCACCGGGCTGCGCCGCGAGGAGGTCGCCCTGCTGGCGGGCATTTCCAGCGAGTACTACACGCGGCTGGAGCGCGGCAACGCCACCGGCGTCTCCGAGAGCGTCATCGAGGGCATCGCGCAAGCACTGCAGCTCGACGAGGCCGAACGCATCCACCTGCTCGACCTCCTGCGCGGCGCCGGCACTACCCGTCCGCCCCGCCGCCGACCGGCCCAGCAGCGTGTACGGCCCACGGTGCAGCGCGTCCTCGACTCGATGACCGGCACACCCGCCTTCATCCTCAGCGGACGCGGGGACATCCTGGCCGCCAACCACCTCGGGCGCACCCTGTACTCCCCGGTCTACGCCGACCCGGTGCGCCCGCCCAACAACTCCAGGTTCGTCTTCCTCGACACGCGCGCGACTGAATTCTTCCGCGACTGGGACCAGGTCGCAGGCGACTGTGTCGCCATGCTGCGCGCCGAGGCCGGCCGCGATCTCTACGACCGGCGGCTGACCGACCTGATCGGCGAACTGTCCACCCGCAGCGCGGAATTCCGTCACCGCTGGGCCGCCCACAACGTCCGCATGCACACCACCGGCGTGAAACTTCTGCACCACCCGGTCGTCGGCGACCTCGACCTACCGTTCGAAACCTTCCCGGTGGGCGGCGACCCCAGCCAGTTCCTCCTCACCTACACCGCCGAACCCCACTCACCCTCGCAGGACGCCCTGAACCTGCTGGCCAGCTGGGCCACGGACAACGAGGACATCGAGCGGTCCGCGCCGGCCAACGACTCGAAACGCGCCGACTCGACAGAGACACCCGACTGAACGACGGGCCACTCGAAGCGACATGCCCGCCCGCGAACACCACAACTGACCACCCGGACGGCATCACCCGAAACGCATCGGGGCGGGCGAGGGTGGCGAGCGGTTCACACGGACGCGGCCGAGGCGCCTCGGGATCCGGCCAGGCACAGGGCCCGAGGTGTCATGCCGGGGCCGCGGCTGTCTCTCCCTGCGGGGTGCGGGGGCCGGGCACCGTCGTCCGGATGGACAGGTCCAGATCGAGGCGGCTGTTCATGTCCAGCTCGAACCGGCCATAGGGGTTCACGTGGGTCCAGAACAGCGGGGACAGGGCCCGCCGGTCGGCGTCGGTGAGCCGCTTCTGCCACTTCTCCTCGCTCAGGATGTCCTGAAGGAGCAGAGTGTTGACGTGCACCAACGCCGACTGAAGCAGGTGCAGGGCGAGCATGGACACCTCCTGGGACTCCTTGTCGGAACCGGTCAGGTCGCCGTCCTTGCCGTAGAACAGGTCATGGTTGGCGGAGTTCCAGTTCTCCACCACCTGGAGCCCGTCGCTGATCTCCCGGCGCAGGTCCGCGTCGGCGAGGTAGTCGCAGATGAACGCCGTACGCACCGCCCGCCCGAGTTCCTCGATCGCCCGGTACGTCGGGTGCTTGGGTCCGCCGCGGGTGAAGCGCCGCAGGACCTGCTCGGCCTCGGCGGTGCCCAGGCGCAGGGCGGTGGTGTACTTCACGATCTGGTCGTACTGCTGGCGGATCAGGTCCCAGTCGATCGTCTTGGTCGACAGCACCGGCGCCAGGTTCGGCCACTTCTCGTCCTCCCCGGCCGCCGGCCGGTACAACCTGGCCGAGCCGACATTCTTCAGCCTCGGGAGCAGGTTGAAGCCGAGCATGTGAGCGAAGGCGAACCCGACGATGGAGGCGCCGTGCGTGTCGGTGTACTGCCGGTCGATCTCCACGTCCGTGCAGTGCCGCAGCACGCCCTCGATCATCGCGGCGACCTCGGAGGCCGAGCAGGACTTGAGCTGGCTGTAGACGCACAGCGACTTCTTCTCGACGTGCCAGTAGATCATCACCCCGGGGCCGCGGTAGCGCTGGTGCCACTCGGTCATGAAGTTGCTGGACCAGGAGCCGAACTTCTTGGAGTCGCTGGCGCAGGCGGTTCCCTCGCCCCACCACGCCGCATCGCGGGCGGCGAAGGTGGCGTTGACCAGCCGCACCAGCGCCGCGCGCAGGTTGGTGCGGTTGACGAACAGGTGCCGCACCCGGCGCAGGACGGCCTCGCTCTCGCCGTGCTTGCCGGTGACCGCGACGCGCTTGATGCCCATGTTGGTGCCGAGTGCGAACAGCACCAGCAGAAGGCGGCGCCGCAGCACCGCCTTCGGCACCGCCTCCCTGGTGGCGACCGAGGTGAACTCGGACGTGAAGCCGGTGGCGAACTCGGCCTCCTTGAGCATGTCGATCAGGTCGATGGTGCCCCAGCGGCGTTCGATCTCCGCCTTCAGCGCGACGAGGTTTTCCGGTTCCTCCTGCTTGCCCAGCGGCGAGACCTTGATCCACGGCTCGCCGTGCTTCCTGACGATGTCCACCCCGCCCGTGGTGCCCAGCTCCAGAGCGGTGTCGAAGCGGGTCAGGGCCTCGTGCAGCTTCTTCTGAAGGGCCCCGATGAACTTCTCCGGGTCTTGCGGCTGGCGGATCGCGTCGTAGTGCACATCGCGGTTGTCCTCGAAGTCCGGCGGCAGGTCGTCCTCCGGGTTCCGCCACCGGTTCGCCCCTGGCACCCAGACCTCCCGCCGCCGCAGCGCGTCCCGCAGCGCCACGAGCACGCATAGCTCGTACGGGATGCGTTCGACCCGGCCGCGCTCGTCCACCACCGCCTTGCGCCATTCCTCACGGACCACGCCGCCCAGCGGGATCTTCTCCGCCTCGTCGAAGAACGCGCCCTCCTTGGCGATGGGCTGGTCCAGGTACCGCTTGAGCAGGTCGATGGCGTCCATCGCCGGCCGGTAGGCGGTGTTGTTGCACTTCAGGTCTAGCGCGTTCAGCAGCGGCGAGAGCATCCGCCGCCAGTGGTTGGAGTACGACGAGCGCAGTACGGTGCGCACCCGGGCCCGGTAACGCGCCTCGTTCGCTGCGGCCTCCGCCGCCAGCGCCTTCAGCGTGGACTCCCCTGCCACCGGATAGATCACCTTACGGACCGTGCCGCCCGGCTCCGCGACCGCCGCCTCCGCCAGCCGCAGCAGGATGCCTTCCTTGCCGCGCACCCGCTTGAGCTCCCTGTTGAACTCGCCCTCGACCTTCTTCTCCGCCCGCGTGTTGATCTTCTGCACGAGCTGGATGAACAGCTCCACCAGCGAGTCGGTGATCTCCGTCTGGCGCACATGGCACAGCGTGGCCAGCAGCGTGTACCGCACCGGCCCGGCCGCCGCCCGCAGGTCCGAGGGGTACTCCTTCGCCGCCCGCGCCCTCCAGGCCGCCACCAGCTTCTCCGAGACGTCCGCAAACAGGTCCGGCGGCAACTCCAGCGCCCGAACCCGCTGGAGCTTGTTCACCTCCGCCAGCAGGCTGTCCAGCCCCAGCGCGCCCGGGTCCGCCTTCAGTTCGGTGAAGAAGGTGCCCCCGCCGCCCGCGCTCTCATCCGTGCCGGCGTCCTCGGCGATCAGGTCGTCCAGCCGGGACCGGGTCGCCGCCGACAGCCGGCCCACCGTGGCCGCGCAGAACCGTTCCTCGAAGGTGTTGACCGCCCTGCCCACCAGCCGGGCGATCTGGCCCGGGGCCGGCGGCTCCGCCATCACCACCGAGACCGGGATGCCGATCTACCTCTGCAAACCACGGAGCCCGTGGCAGCGCGGCACCAACGAGAACACCAACCGGCGGCTACGGCAGTACCTCCCCAAGGGAGCGGACCTCCGCACGTTCAACCAGGCCGACCTGGACGCCATCGCTCACGAGCTCAATCACCGTCCGCGCAAGACCCACGGTTACCGCACTCCGGCGGAAGTCTACGCTGACCTTCTGAACAGCGGTGATGCGCTGACCGCTTGAGCTCGCCACCCGGACATTCCGGGACTCCGGGGTGGTGCTGATCCAATCAGATCCGATGGTGATTGCTGACAGGGTTTGACGACAGATAGGGTCCGATCCTCCGCGCGGAAGGGGGCCTTCGGTGGCGAACCTGGTCTACAAGCGGGTGTCGACCGACCAGCAGTCGACGGCTCGGCAGAACCTCGTCCTGGACGAGGCCGGCATCGAGGGCCCGGTCGTCTTCGAGGAGGACCCGGGCACTTCCAGCCGCCTCCATCCCCTCCAGCGCCCGAAGTTCCGCGAGCTGCTGACCTACGCGCGGCCGGGCGACACCGTGCACATCTCCGAGATGTTCCGCCTCGTACGCGGTACCGGGCACATCCTCGACGTGCTCGACGTCCTGCACGCCGACCGCCTCGCCCTGCGCATCCACGACGGCGCGTTCTCCGCGATGGACCTCACCGCCCGCCACCCTCGAACAGGCGAGCTGTTGTCCACGGTGAAGTTCATGGTGCAGACCCTCGCCGCCGCCGGCGAACTCCAGCGTGACCTCCAGCGGGAGCTGACGTACGACGGGCTGCGTGCCGCCGAGGCCAAGGGCAGCAAGGGCGGGCGCCGCCCGGCCGTCCCGGCCGGGAAGACCGACGCCGTGCGCACCGCGTACCTGGAAGGCCGCTCCATCGCAGCCCTCGCTCGCGAACACGGCGTCAGCCGCGGCGCCATCCGCACGGCCGTCGCCGACCTCATGCCCGAGCACACCGCCGCCGACGAGAACAGCCCGGCCCCGGAGCTGCCAGTCACCCTCGACATGCCGGGCAAGGTCGCCGACTTCCTCCGCGCCACCGAGCTGGACGACGCCGAGCGGGCCGCGCTCGATCACGGGGTGACCGTACGACGCGGCCAGGGCTACACCCTGCGAGTGAGCGCCGTGCCCACGGTCCACCGCCAGCTCCTAGCCCGCTGCCAGCCCCTCGACGGCACCCCGGCCATTCCGGCACAGAGAGCGAGTACGAGAATCGCGTCAACATCCTCGTGGCCGACATCCAGCGCTGAAGCGGCCGTCCAGGACCGCGGCCCCGAACGTCACGCAGGGCTACACGCCACCTAGCCGTAGCTATACGAGAACAGAGCCTTGTCGCAGCGCACCGCGCTGATCCTCTTCATAGCCATAGGCGTCGGCATCGGCATCGGCGTACTGACCTTCTTTGCCGAGAAGTCCTACCCCAAGGCGGTCATCGCCGGTGTCCTCGCTGCCGGGGGCTGCACAGCAGGACTGCACAACCTGATCGACTAGCTGGCGGGGTCGGGCAGGATCGACCTGCCCGACCCCGCGGCCTCTCGGACGTCAGGCGGCGCTGAGCTCCTGGGCGGGACTCCCGCGCCACACCACCTACTGCGGATCGTCCAAGATGGCCTCGGGATCCGCGACGCCAGCGCCTTCGAGGAACACGACCAGGTCGTGGTCGCTGTAGGCGCTGCCGAGAATCTCGTCTCAGCCGCCGCTGTGCACGGTGCCTCTCCGACCGCCCGGGGTGGAGGGCCGGTGCACGACGATCGGCGCGCTGGTCACGCCTTCCAGCGTGCCTCGGGCCAGTTCGAAGGGCGAGTCAGCCGGGACGGTCAGGGAGTGTCGCCGGTCCGTTCGAAGCGGGCCAGGTCGCCAGTATCAATTATCTGCCCGAGGCAGGTGCCACGTATTTCTGCTTCTGGACGATCAGCCCAACCAGTGGAAGTCAGTCGTCCGCTCGTTGGAGGACAGCGTTGGTCGATAGCGGGGTCCATCCCTCGCCAATGGGGGCCAGGGCATTGGCGGGAGCGGGCGTTCCGACCGGCGCGCTGTATACCCGTCCTGTGTGTTCCCACGACGTCGACTTCAGCACGACCTCTTGGCCGAACAGCTCAGGCTGGAGCTCAAGGACCCCGGCGGACTGAAGGACCCGAACGTAGTTGAGTAGTTCAATCGCGCTGACCATGACCCAGGCGACTAGAGGCACTGCAGCACGGAACCGTTCGGACAGGCCAAATGGATCAGTTTCCTTGAGCCGTTCACTGTCGTGGTGAACGACATCACCGTAGATCCATGCCATCGCCAACCGTTGGTCGTCGAGATTGTCAGCCTGGCCGGTGATGGTGTTGCCGATCATGACCTGGTACCCGATCTCACTCGAGGGTGTCGCCCCTGCTCTCGCGCGCCACTCAGCCCGCGCCGCCTTCACCCACTTCTTCTCGTCCGGCATCGACCGGCAGAAGTACCCCACACCTGCCAAAGCCTTCAGATATGAACAGGCGTCGGTCTCCAGCAGGAGAGGCCTGATCCTCGCGGCAGCCGACTCGACCAGCTCTTCGGCTGGAAAGTCCTGCCGGAAGCGTGCCTCACCGTTCTCAAGGACGGTCACCGAATACGGCGCTCCGGCTAGAGCAACTAGAGCGTCCCAATCAGCCGCGAGCGAGTGCGCTTCCACCCGACGAGCACGCAACACAAACGCCGCAAGATTGGCGCGGTGCCGCGCCGCCACATGGGCCTCCGACAGGGCACCTGTTGCCATGAGCTTCTCCAACAGTCTGGCCACGGCCCCGGTCCAGAGCCGCGCGGTTGGTGCAAGGATGACCTGACAGGCATACGGACATCAATTCGTTTCATCTGCGGGCCATGCGGGGTACGCAAAACAGACGGCCGGCACACCCAGACCTTGCTCGATAAGGGCCGGCGCTCCCCACTCACCGCCCTGGTGAAGGGCAAGCAGCAGGAGAAGGAGGCCGCCGCGGTATGAGCAGGCGGCACCCGTGTGGGTGATGACAGCCGGGCGGTTCGGCGAGACGCTCAGCAGAAAATCGAGAACACCACAGACCACTTCAGGGCCCGGCCGCGCAGCGCGGCCAGGCTCGCGCCGTGGCGGCACGGCTGTACCGCAGCAGCTGCGTCGCCCGGGCCGCCCGGCGTACTCCTTGGGCGAGGGTGCCGGCCGTCGCATGACACGGTCCGAGCGCATCCGTCCGAGGACCTCGACGGGCAGCCCGGCCAAGAGGTAGGCCATGCGCGGGGCGTCGTAGCCGGCGTCGAAGACGATCAGGACGTTGGGATCCCCCGACTCCCACTGGCCGCCCTCGATCAGGTCAGTCACCACGCGGCGGACCTGGGCAGCGGTGACCTCGGCGACGTCGTCATCAGTGCCGAGGCGGAAAGCGTCCGGCAACTGGCACCAGGATGTGCGACCGGTTTCCAGCGCGGCGACGAACGAGTACGGCCAGCCGGGAACGAACTGGTCACTGGAGCGTCCACTGCGTCCGTAGACGTGGCAGAACAGCCGCTCCGGGCTGCACGGAGCGTCCGGGCGCAGCCAGTTGGTGACGTCGACCGCGAGGACGATGCGGTCGTCGGCCGCCTTGGGCTGCGGCAGCACCGCCAGGGCGTGGCGAAGCGCGTCCGCGTCGATGCGGCCGCAGCTCAGCGCGTCATACAACGCGCCGTGACCACGGCGGTGCTCGGCCAGCAGCGTCAGGTCCACCGGCGAGGTCACCGGCCCGCCGTCGCACAACATCGCGTCGGTGAGCTCGAAGAGGGTGTCACCGCGTCGGGTCAGGCACGCGTACAGGCCCTCCCGGAAGTGTGACGTGAAGTCGAACGCGTCCCGCCGGGCATCGTGGTCCAGCACACTCACCTCTGCGGCCTTCGTATGAATTCTGATTCCGTGGCGGAACGCAGGATCATGCGAGGGCCGTCCGCCTGCCCGGCGAATCCCCGGACGAACGAACCCGTTCGAGGTGTCGTTCGGAGTCATGGCACCAGGTCCGGCATGACGACGAACTGAAAGGTCCATGCCGCGTAGACGGCCAGGACACATCCGGGCTGGCATCTCCCGCGGCCACCGGACACCAGACGCAAACCCCGTCATCGACGGCCTGTCCTCGCGTGCACTGTCAGAGATCTACCGTCTCGAGCGCACCCGGAATTATCTGCAGCCAGGCGACGTCAGCGCAGCCGTGCGCTTGTGGAAGGACTACGTCCGCGTCCCGAGCGCGAACTGTGGCACGACTACGAGTGGGGCAACGTGCACTGGTACTGCTGCGGCAATCCCGTCGACCGTGGCCTGCTGGTCGACCTGAGCGCGAACCCGCAAGGAACGCTGCACCACCCCGGCCAGGTCGCGGAGGTCTGTCGCCGCGAGGACCTGGCGGACCTGGTCGCCGCCGACACCCCGCCCGGACCCGAGCAAGCCGCTGCCCGGCTCCTGGGTGCACGGAGCCCGGCGCAAGATTCACTCAGTGGGGGGCCGACCGGGTTCGAGCCGCCCGATCAGGCGAAGCCGGGTTGTTCATCCACTCCCAGCATGAGCCGTCTGTTATGCGCGGCTCATACAGAGTTCGACCTCTATGTGTGCTCCTTGCTTCCGACACGCGTCGCATGCGGCGCGCAGGGGCGTGCCAGCTTGTATTTTCGCCTGATATGACAGATTTCGTGAAGTACATCCTGGATGACGGGTCAGAGGTCATCTTTGAGTCGGCGGAAAGTGACTTGGTCGCACTGCACAGCGGACAGCCCGACGTGGTCAATGGCGGTCAGCTGCAGACTCGACTGGAGTCAGTGTCTGTAGCAGCGGAGCAGGTGGCCGCATCGTTGCGATCACGGTTGGCGCCAGATGAGATCGAGCTCAAGTTTGGTTTGAAAGTGGCCGGAGAGCTGAACTGGTGGTTCTTCGCCAAGAGTCAGGCTGAGGGGACGATCGAAGTCAACATGCGCTGGGCGTCGCCGTCTCACGCAAGGGAACCGGCATGACTCACACCAGCCAGACGGTACGGGCCACGGCTGTAGTACTCATCGACGGCCGTCGCGAAGGATCGGCAGTACTGGTCGACCGCCGGTACCTGCTAACTGCTGATCACGTGCTAAGGGGCGCCAACCATGCCGAGGTCGTGCTCCCTGCTGTCGCTCTTCCGGCCGGGCAGCAGGCGCGCACGCGAGTCCGGCGGGTCCTGGCGACACCGGGGAGCAGAGCAGTGGACGCCGCAGTGCTCGACCTGGGCGAGGACCCCCCCGACTGGGTGCCGCCGCCTTTGACGCTGTCCCCGAAGCGGCGAACACCGACAAGGGTTCGCGTGTTCGGATTCCCTCGACAAGACAAACTTTCCGGCGTCTGGGATGACTTTGAGGTGTCTGGGCCGACCGTGGCCGGGACGGTGCAGCTGGACTGGATGCGCCCGGTCGGTACGTTCCGTGGCCACAGCGGCGGCCCCGTCCTCGACCGCTATTCCGACATGGTGGCGGGGGTGTTGGTCGAAGGCTCCACTCAAGGCAGGTTCGACCGGTTCGTGCCAGCTGCCCTGATCGTCGACTGTTGGCCCCAACTGCCCCGGCCGTGGCTGCTGAGCGGGCCAGAATCGGTGGGGCACTTCCACCTGCGGGCATATGGGCAGCGCAGCCAGGCCCGCGGCGGTGACCTGTTCCGCGGCCGTGAGGCAGCCCTGGCCAAGGTGCGCAAACAACTGACGGCGCCGGATGCGCCGGGCTTTCCCCTGGTGGTCACGGGGCAGCCCGGCGCGGGGAAGTCCGCGGTCATCGCTCGCACCGTCCTCAATCTGCAGGCCGACAAGATTGGGCCCGGTGTGGCCTTCCATGCCCGCGGGGCCACGCACACCGACCTGCTGACGGCAGTCGCAGACCTGACCGGAGCGGACCGCGCCGACTCCACGTATGACCTCGTGAACTCACTTAAGGGACAACGTGACGAGCTTTGGCTGGTCGTCCTAGACGCGCTGGATGAGGTGTCCACCACCCCGGAGCGGCGAGAGATCACGAAACTGCTCACCGAGCTGGCAGCGCTCCCCTCGCTGCGAGTAGCAGTGGCCACCCGCGCGCTGACCGCCAGCCTCGCTGAAAGCCGTTACCAACTCGGCGGTCTACTGCCCGATCTCGGTATCACTTCTCCAGACAGCCCCCACTTGATCGATCTGGACGACGACCGATACTTCGAACGTGCCGGGATTCGTGATTACGCTGCTGCACTGCTCACGCAGTTGGGCAGGGACATCCCCGGTTCGGCCTCATCCCGCTATCGAGCCGACTCCGACCTATGCGATCGGCTAGCGTCCGTGATTGCCACACAGGCCGACCGAAATTACCTAGTCGCCGCGATGGCCGCGGATCGACTGGCCACCGAGGCCGATGTGGTAGACCCGGCTGACCCCGGGTTCGATCCATCCACGATTCCGACCAGCGTCCGCGATGCGATCGATAAGCATCTCGACGGGATGGATCGAGACCACCAGCTACGGGTACGCGGACTGCTGACCGCCTTGGGCTATGGCCGCGGCACAGGCATCGACGATCGGCTGTGGCTCGACTTCGCCGCGGCTCTGGGGTACACAGCCAGCCTCGAAGACATCGACGAGCTTCACCACTCCTCAGCCTCAGACTTCTTAATCCAGGCTACCGACACCGACGAAGGCGGACCGGTCTCTCGGCTATTTCACCAGGCTCTCGCCGACGAACTACTAAGGCGTAGGCACCGGCCTCGCGACGAGCAGGCTCTACTCAACGTTCTCCGACCAGAGTGCGGCTGGACACAAGCAGGTGCATACGCTCGGCATCACGCAGCCGACCATGCCTCCGCCTGTGGTCGACTACCGCTCCTCCTGTGCGACCCGGAGTTCCTGGCCGTCGCCGACCTTGTCCGGCTCCTAAGCCTCCTGCCGCAACGTCCGGACCTGTCTCTCGTCCCCATTACCGCCGTGCTACGCCAGGCCGCCGCCCCAGCGAACCAACTGCCTTCCTCGCGAAGAGCACGATTGCTTTGCCTCGTTGCAGCGCACAGCGGTCTAGCTGAACTGCGCGATGAGCTCGCGACTGTCTGCCATAACGGAACTGTGCCCCGCTGGGCACACTCGCTGGGGACGTCACACCGAGTACTCGCAGGCCACACCTCGTTTATCGGGGCGGTGGCAGTCGGCCGGCTCGGAGGCCGCGACATCATCGCGTCCGGCGGTGACGATGGCGTGCGGGTTTGGGATGCGGCGACCATCCAACCTATCGGCCACCCCATTACCGGGCACATGGGCTGGATCCGGGCAGTGGCGGTCGGTCAGCTCGGAGGCCGCGACATCATCATCGCCTGCGCTAAAGGTCAAGATACCGTGCAGGTCTGGGACGCGGCCGGCGGCCTAATCGCCAACCCGCACATCTTCATCTCCAACCCCGATCCGAGCGAAGAAACTGACGGCGTGGAGTGTGCGGCGATCGGTCGGGCCGGAGGCCGCTACATCTTCGCTGCCCGCGCCCCTTACTCGGGCACATTGCGGGTGTGGGATGCGGTCACCGGCGAGCCCATTGGCAATCCCCTCACCGGCCACACGGCCTGGATCCGGGCAGTGGCAATCGGCCGGGCCGGAAATCGGGACATCATCGCCACCGTCACCTGGACCGATGGGCTGCGCGTCTGGGACGCGACCACCGGCCAGCCAATCGCCAACCCGGACAGTGATGATGATGCGTTGGAGTGCGTGGCTATCGGCCGGGCTGGGGACCGCGACATCATCGCCTCCGGCGGCGACGATGGCATGGTACGGGTGTGGGACGCGGTCACCGGCGAGCCCGTCTACCCTCCTCTAACCGGCCAGGCCGGGAGAGTGTGGACGGTCGCTATCGGCCGGGCTGGGGACCGCGACATCATCGCCTCCGGCGGCGACGATGGCATGGTACGGGTGTGGGACGCGGTCACCGGCGAGCCCATCGGCCACCCCCTCACCGCTCACACCGGGAGAGTGCGGACGATCGCTATCGGCCATGCTGGAGGCAGCGACATCATCGCCGCCATACACGAAGACCCCACGGTTCGCATCTGGGACTTGGCCGCCCCCCAGCCCATCAGTAACGCCCTTACCGGCCATGCCGACAACGTGCACTCTCTTGCGGTCAGTCGGTTCGGAGACCGCAACATCATCGCCTCCGGCGGCAACGATGGCATGGGGATCTGGGATGCGGTCACCGGCGAGCCCATCGCCCCTCCTCCCACCGGCCACACCAGTTTCATCCGCAGCGTCCGGGCTGTGGCTATCGGCCGGGCTGGAGGCCGCGACATCATCGCCTCCAGTGTCAACAGCAACTCACGCGTGCAGGTCTGCGACGCGCTCACTCACCAGTCCATTGTCAGCTTCCCGGCCTATCCGGGTTCAGGGCCTATGTGGTCCATCGCCTCGATTGCGATCGGCCGGGCAGGGGGCCGCGACGTCATCGTCTCCGGCGGCTGGCACGGTGTGCGGGTGTGTGATGCGGTCACCGGCAAGCCCATCGCGAACCTCCACACCGATCCCATCGAATCTGTGGCGATCGGCCGGGCCGGGGGCCGCGACATCATCGCCTCCGGCAGCGACGATGGCATGGTGCGGGTGTGGGACGCGGTCACCGGCGAGCCCATCGGCCACCCCCTCACCGCTCACACCGGGAGAGTGCGGACGATCGCTATCGGCCATGCTGGAGGCAGCGACATCATCGCCTCCGGCGGCGACGATGGCATGGTGCGGGTGTGGGATGCGGTCACCGGCGAGCCCATCGGCCACCCCCTCACCGCTCACACCGGGAGAGTGCGGACGGTCGCTATCGGTCAGGCTGGGGGCCGCGACATCATCGCCTCCGGCGGCGACGACTGCGCGGTGCGGATCTGGGACGCTGAAGGAACCGAGGTGAATGTGGCAGACCACCTCCTCCCTATCCGCTGCGTAGCCATGGCGCTGGATGGCTCTTTGTACGTTGCAGCCGGGCCATCGATCTGTGCATACACGCCGCCTCAGTGATCCGGGGTGCAGTGGGCAGAACCGGAGTGCCCTGCACTGGCACGAGCGGCTCGGGCAGGGCGGCAACAAGGCTTCTCGGCTGAGATCCGATCATAAGGCGAAGCACCCCCGAAGGGAGGGGGTCTACGACGATGGCAGGGGGCCGGGTGCCCGGGATGGGGGCAAGCCCGACTCCCCGAAAGGTCGGCACCCGCGGGTGCCGGTCGGTCTGGGGTCTTCCCACCGTCGCACACTCCCGCCCTCACCCGTGACACCCCGAAGGGCAATGTCCTGCGCAGCCCGTGCCACCAGGACTGTTGATGAGCATGCTGGGCACGCCTGTTGCATAGGCTTGCCCCATCGGTGCTGACCCCCGACCACGGATGCCGAGTGCCGTACTACGGGTCCGACCGAGGCGGACACCGTGCGCGAGTGGCCGACGGGGGCGCCGGTCGGGATGGAGGGCGTGTTGTGGACATGGTCGCCGGGGCCGAACTGCGTGGCCTGGCCGCCCGGCCGACCCAGATGCCAGTCCGATGGGCACCGGCCGCGCAGACAGGAGGAGCAGGGTTCCACTGCTGAGTCTGCGGGGCCGGTGCATGACTCACCTACCCTGCAGTGCGTCCGATAAGCCCCATCCCTCCCAACCGCCGCAAGGGAGAATCTTGTTCACGCCAGTGGGCCCGGCCGTGCGTGCCGGCCGGGCCCACTCATTGCTCACGCGTGGCGCGCTCCTCGCGCCGGGTGTCTTGGTCTACCAGCGGTACCAGCGGCCCTTGCGGCCGCCGCTGTCGGCGGTACGGACGACGAAGCCGAGCAGCCATACGACGAGCACGATCACTGCGATCCACCACAGTGCCTTCAGCGCGAAGCCCGCGCCGAAGAGGATCAGAGCCAGCAGAAGAACCAGAAGCAGGGGAACCATCGTTATCAACCTCCTGGCCACCGGATGCCCTTACTTCCACCCTACAAGCACACAAAATATGAGTTACTTCCAAGGGATGAGGGGCATATGCGGGCCGCACGCCGGGGACGGTTCCCCTTTCTCATACCTCACGCACCGCAGACACGCAGCACGTATCACTCAAAGCGACGCTGTGGCTGTGGATTTGCCGGGACCGTTACGGGCTCCCGGGTACAGCTGACGCCGCAGACTGGGAACTGAGAGAGCTCAGCCGCACGACCGCGCTCGAGGAAGCCGAGCTCAGGCCGAACAGCGCGCCATCGAGGCCCGCACAGGCAGCGCGTCGCTGTGAATCAATCATGTTCCCGGCAGTGAGCGACGCCATTACTCCCCCGCGGGCGAGCAGCCGCCTCAAGCAGTGAGCCGTTGGGGGTTCGTTTCTCCGGTGAACGCCCACCCGCCATCCGAGTGATGCCGCGACGGTACGCCCGCACCGGCGCATCCGGGCCGCTACCTGTCTTGATCAGCTTCATTGCCGATCGAGAGAGATGAGCGCATGCATCCGTTCCACGCGAAGCTTGCCCTGGTCACCGCGGCGGTCGCCGCACTGCTCGCACCCGTCAGCTCCGCTCCCGCGGCTGCGGCCGCATCCGCAGTGCCCGCCTTGCGCGTGGCCGGTGCCGCAAGCGTGCGCCGGAATCTTCCCGAGCCGCCGTCGGCCGACATCGTCCGTAAGGAACTCAATGAACTCACCATCGCCGCCCCGCACCCGATGACCGGCTACTCGCGCGCGAAGTTCCCGCACTGGATCACCCAGTACGGCACCTGCGACACCCGCGAGGTCGTCCTGGCCCGCGACGGCCAGGGCGTCGTCCAGGACGAACAATGCCGCGCAATCTCGGGGGCCTGGTACAGCGCCTACGACGGGAAGGTTTCCACCAGGCCGTCCACCGAGGTCGACATCGATCACGTCGTCCCATTGGCCAACGGTTGGCGCTCCGGCGCAGATGAATGGACCACCGCCAAGCGCCGCCAGTTCGCCAACGACCTCACCAACCCGCAACTGATCGCAGTGTCGGCGAGCTCGAACCGGCAAAAGGGCGACCAGTCCCCCGACCAGTGGACACCGCCGCTGCGCTCCTACTGGTGCACCTACGCCCGGGCCTGGACCCACGTGAAGTACGTCTACGACCTCAACATCACCGAACCGGGAAAGAACAAACTGGACGAGATGCTGGACACCTGCCCCGCATGAACACCAGCCCGGACACCAACTCCTACACCAGTACCGTCACCGCCGGCCCCGGCGGGGCGATGACCGACGAAGTCGGCATCATCACCGGCGACCTCACCATCGCCACCACCCTCCTGCCCGACGGCCACGCAGCCCGCGTCACCATCCAGTACACCGGCGCCAAGGAGTGGTACACCCTCACCGGCAGCCCCGCCCCCATCCCTCAAGGAGGCCTCGCCGCCTACCACCGCGACCTCCTCGGCCGCATCCGACGCGGCCAGGGCGCCACGGCAACCTGAACCCGACGCATCGACAGCTCCGGCCTTGATGGCAGGCCGGAGCTGCGCCCAATTCAGCCTGTGGCTCCCGGGCCGAGTGCCTGGGAGCCACAGCCGTCTGCGGGCTCTCGGCAGCGGGATTGCTGCTCTCGCCGCGCAGAGTGAAGCCGGCGGGTCAGCAGGGTGCCGCGACGTTCCCGCAGTAGATCCAGCCCCACTGGGGAGAGTTGAGCTGGTACCAGACGTTTCCGTACCGGTTGATCTTCTTGCTGTAGTAGTGGAGGGGCTGGCCCGCGGCGGAGGTACGCCAGAGCACGGAGCCGGTCGAGTAGTAGTCGTCCCTGACCGGATCACCCGCCCTGAGGGCATTGGTCCAGCCCTCCTCCGCCACGACGACGGTCTGGCCCGATGCGGTGCCGGAAACCGAGGCCGCCGTTGTCGTGGCGGCTTGGGATGCCGCCTGGGCCGGAACGGTGATCCCGCCGGCGAGAAGGGCAGCGCCCATGGTGACCCCGGCGAGAAGGGTTCGTATGCGCACGATGATGTCTCCGTTCGTGTGGATGGTCTGGCAGCCGCATGCGCGATGCAGCAGGGTGCGCCTGTCACGGCACGCACTGAGCTCGCTGTACTTGCTGTGTGGGGCGGACGGGTGTCCGCCCCCACACAGCAGCCGGGCCTCCCCCTGGTCACTCAACAGCGGACCTGACCCGGTGCCCTTGGTGCCGGATGGTGCGTGTTCCAACGCGCCTGGCGCTTCGGGTGAGCTGAATCCCCCGGCCGTCCGGCAGTCGCCCGAACCGCTCCTGGGGTTCGCACCACCGATTCCACCGGCCGACGCATTGTTTGGCACTGCTGGTCAGGCGGCCGAACAATGGCCGGACGCGATCTTTGCGGGTGTGTGGTGGATCCGTAGCGTGGCTGGCTGGTCCAGTGCAGGGGCAGCTGCCGGGGGTGGCGTGTGGCGGGTCGCCGTGAGGTGCCGTTGGATCCGGGGTCCGGTCCGGTGCAGCGGTTCGCGTTCGAGTTGCGCAAGCTGCGCGCCGAGGCGGGCGGGATCACCTACCGGGTGCTGGCGGACCGGGCGGGGTACTCCATCACCACCCTGTCGCAGGCAGCGGCTGGTGAGCAGTTGCCGACACTGCCGGTGGTCTTGGCCTACGCCCGGGCGTGTGGGGGCGACCCGTTGGAGTGGGAAGCCCGGTGGAATGAGGCCGTGGCGGAGGCCGCCGCCTCCGGACCGGCGGCGGACAACGAAGGGAAAGAGTCGCCGTACAAGGGGTTGGCGCGGTTCGAGACAGGGGACCACGGCCGGTTCTTCGGCCGCAACAACCTCACCGTCGACCTGCTGGAGCTGCTGCGCCGCCGACGGTTCGCGGCGGTCTTCGGCCCGTCCGGCAGCGGCAAGTCCTCCCTGCTGCGCGCCGGCCTGATCCCCTCCCTCCAGCACACCCAGGAAACGGGGCTACGTCCGGCCGCGATCCGCATCCTCACGCCCGGAGAGCGCCCGGCGCGCACTCACGCCCACGTGTTCGATCCCAGCGATATCGGACCCGGCTCCGGTAACGCCGGTGCGGACACGCTCGTGATCGTCGACCAATGCGAGGAGATCTTCACCCTCTGCCAGGACCTCACGGAGCGCGCCCGCTTCATCAGCCTGCTCCTGGCCGCATGCCGGCCTGAGAACCGATTACGAGTGCTCATCGCCGTGCGCGCCGACTTCTACGGTCGCTGCGCCGAACACCGCAATCTGACCGACGCGCTGCGCGACGCCCACCTGCTGGTCGGCTCGATGAGCCGGGAAGAGCTGCGCGAGGCCATCGTCAAACCCGCCACCATGGCCGGCCTGACCGTGGAGCGGGCGCTGACCACCCGTCTCATCGAGGAAGTCGCTGACGCACCGGGCGGATTGCCGCTGCTCTCGCACGTGCTGCTGGAGACCTGGCGCCGCCGCCGCGGGAAGACACTCACTGTGACCGGCTACGAAGCAGCCGGCGGCCTCGCCGGCGCCATCGCCAAGACCGCCGAAGAGGTCTACGGCCGCTTCACCGAAGCCCAGGCAGTCGCGGCGCGCCGCCTTCTGCTGCGCCTGGTCACCCCCGGCGACGGCACCCCCGACACCCGGCGACCTGCCGACGGCGTGGAGTTGGAGGACATCGGTGGCCACGAAACCGTACAGGTCCTGGACGCCCTCACCCGCGCGCGGCTGCTCACCGCGGACGACGACACCGTCGACCTCGCCCACGAAGCCTTGCTGACCGCCTGGCCACGGCTGCACCGCTGGATCGATCAAGACCGCGAACGCCTACGCGTACACCGCACGCTGACCGAAGCAGCACGCGCCTGGGAGGAACTGGGCCGCGACCCGGGGGCCCTGTACCGCGGCACCCGCCTGGCCACCGCCCGGGAACACTTCGGCTCCCGGCCGACCGCCGACCTCACCAGCCTCGAATGCGCCTTCCTCACCGCCAGCATCACCGCACACGCACAGGAGCAGCAGGCCTCGGCGCGCACCACCCGGCGCCTACGGGGCCTCACCGTGACCCTGTCGGTCCTCCTGGCCCTCGCCGTCACCGCGGGCCTGCTCGCCTGGCAGCAGAGCCGGATCAGCGACCAGCAACGGCACAATGCCGAGGCCGCCCGGCAGGTGGCACTGTCCCGACAACTGGCAGTCCAGTCCGCCGCCCTCGTCAACACCAATCCCGATCTCGCGTCCTTGCTTGCCGTCCAGGCCTACCGCACCAGCCCGACAACCCAGGCCATGGACAGCCTCTATGCCGCCTTCGCCGTGCCTCTGCGGCACAGATTCACCGGATTCACCGGGGCGGTGCTGTCCGTGGCGTTCAGCCCGGACGGGCGCACCCTGGCCGCCGCTGGCGACGACCGCACGCTGCGGCTGTGGGACACGCACACCGGTCGCCTCAGACGAGGTTCTGGTAAGCGGGCGGGCGCTACGGTTTCGGTGGCGTTCAGCCCGGACGGTCACAGCCTGGCCACCGCCCGCGACGACGGGGCCACGCGGCTGTGGGACATTCGCACCGGCCGGCTGCAAAGAGGCCTGGCCGCCGATTCCGAGGCCGCGGACACCGCGGCCATGGGCGTCGCCTGGCTGGCGTTCAGCCCGGACAGCCGTACTCTTGCCACCGCCTGCGACAACGGCACCCTGCGGCTGTGGGACACGCGCACCGGCCGCCTGCAACAGAGGCTGGCCAAGCACGTCCACGGCGTACACTCGCTGGCGTTCAGCCCCGACGGGCACACTCTGGCCACCGGTGGCAATGATGGCGCCGCACAGTTGTGGGACGCGCGCACCGGTCACCTGCGGAGAAGGCTGGCCGGGCAGACACGCGTCGTACGCTCGCTGGCGTTCAGCCCGGACGGGCGCACCCTGGCCGGCGGCGACGACGGCACCATACGTCTGTGGGACACGCGCACCGGTCACCTGCGAAGAAGGCTGGACGCAGACTTTGCAGCTGCGGGCTCAAAGGGGGCATCGGGCGTCGCCTCGGTAGCATTCGGTTCGGACGGGCACACCCTGGCCACCGGCGGTGATGACGGCACCCTGCGGCTGTGGGACACCCGCACCGGACGCCTGCAACGGAGCCTGGCCGGGCACGTCCACGGCGTACGCTCACTGGCATACAGCCCCAACGGGGACACCCTGGCCAGCGGCGACGACGACGGCACCGTACGTCTGTGGGACACGACGGCCGGCCAGCCCCGGCCCGTCCTCGTCGGCCGGCCCCTCAAAGCGGACTCCATGGCATTCAGTCCGGACGGGCGCAGCCTGGCCACCGCCAACTTGGGTGTTAAAGCAGTACAAGTGTGGGCCATGGCCACCAGGCGCCGACCTATAAGTCTGGCCGAGCACACCAGGGAAACCGACTCGATGACCTTCAGCCCGGACAGCCGTACCCTGGCCACCGCCAACAGCTACAAGTCCGGGGCGGAGTTATGGAACACCAGCACGGGCCGCCTCCGAAGAACGCTGGCCCGCACCGCCTCGGTCAAGGCAATGGGGTTCAGCCCCGACGGACACACCCTGGCCACGGCCAGCACGGACGCCGGACTGCAACTGTGGAACGCCGCCAACGGCCGGCTACGCAGCAACCTGCCTGCGAAGGCAGGGCGTGAAATCACCTCGATCGGCTTCAGCCCGGACGGCCGCACCCTCGCCGCCGGCAGCGACGACGGCACCGTGCAGTCCTGGGATGCGGGCACTGGCCGCAACCGGGGGAACCTTGCCAGGCACGACAGTGAAGTGACCCTGGTGGTATTCAGTCCAGACGGGCGCACCCTGGCCACCGGTGGTCTCAAAGACCGCACAGTACGGCTATGGGACACCAATACCGGCAGCAGCCGCGGCAGCCTGCCCGGGTACACCGGTCAGGCGGGCTCCATGGTGTTCAGCCCGGATGGTCGAACCCTGGCCATCGGCAGCGACGACGGCACTGTACGGCTGTGGGACACCAACACCGGCAGCACACTCGCCACACTCTCCGGACACACAGGCACCGTGCTCGCGATGACGTTCAGCCCGGACGGCCACACCCTGACCACGAGCAGCGCCGACCAGACCGTACGCCAGTGGAACGCGACCCTCCCCTCCCCCGCCGCGGCAATCCGCACCATCTGCCGCGCCATCGCCCGCGACCTGACCCCACAGGAACACTCGGTCTACCTGCCCGACCAGAAACCAACAACCACCTGCGCAAAGTAGTCCGACGCAAGCACTGGAAGATCCCCGCAGAGAATCCTGTTCGAGCAAGGCCAGAACCAGGATGACTGGCCTCTGTTCCCGTATGCTGCGCCCGGCTGGCGCCAGGCCCTCATGGCGCGCCAACTCGTCACGCGCTGAGCGCGGAGGCCCCGCCGACGCGCAACACCCCTTGAGGGCGCCCGATCCCCCGGCCGCTCCACCACACCACGCCCGCCCTCCCCAGTTACCTTCTCCGTGGCCCCGTAATGGGGTTCCCGGTCTCCGGGTCCGGTATGACTTGCTCCCCCTGTCGGTCATGGTCGAAAAGGTGGTGTC